>NZ_CP071445.1:2400000-3133930 GCF_017352195.1 Sedimentibacter sp. zth1
GACAAATAAAAATGAAATATATGTAATATACGCAAACAAACATTTCCCTTGTATTACTGGAGTACCAAATGATGAAATACTAAATAAGAGATTAACAGAAATTTTTTTCCAAAAATCAACAACAATTTTTGATTGGACAAGGATTATTGCTGAGGCAGCAATGACCAATAGCTATAAAGTCATAGAAGACTATTTTGATTCTTGTAATAAATTTTTGAAAATGTTTGTTTTTGGATACAACATGGGAGTATTTCATGTTATAATAAAAGACGAAACTGAGAAGAAAGAAAATAAAAGAATTTTATTTGAAAAAAATAAGCAAATAGATTATCTCATAGAGGAGGTTAGAATTAAAAATAATAATGATAACCTAACTAAGCTTTATGACTATCAATTTGGGTTAGATAGTGTGGATTTAAGTATAAGTGACTACAATGAATTGGGTACAAACTTTACTGTGTTATTGCTGGATTTAATCGGACTTAGAACCATAAACCAAGATTATGGTTATGAGGTTGGAGATAAAACACTTATAGAGATTGCAGATATGTTATTATCAAATACTCGAAAGATAGACATCCCTTGTAGATATAGTGGAGGAAAGTTTTTTGTTATTTACAACAATGTAAATACTGATTTAGCACAAGTTCTGATAGAAAAGTTAAAAATAAGTATCAAAAAAAACATAAGAGTATTACATATTATAGAAATATTTATAAACGGTGCTGCGTTAGATTATTCAGGTCAAACAAAAACAGAGTTAATGACTGAATTAGAAAGTAAATTAGAAAAAGCAAAATGTTTGGGTGCAGATGTTATCTTATAAGGTGAGAGGTTAAAATGAAGAAGAATAAATTAATTATGTTAGCAATAGTGCTTTTGTTGATTATAACTGCATGTACAAAGCAAAATGCAGATAATATTAATGTTGTAGATGACAATAACAATAATACTAACGGCAATAGTAGTATTGCAGATGATAAAAAAGATGATGACAATCTTATAGATAATGAAAATGACAATGAAAATGACAATGACAATGACAATGACAATGACAATGACAAAGACCAAACTCAAATAGAAGATGATGAGCAAAAGGAACAAAAAAGTATTGAAGAATTAATAATTGCAGAAACATTTAAAAAATTCATTGATAATAAACAGGTGATTAATGAATATATTGATAAGGCTGCTTTAAATGAGCTAAAGTTCTTTAGTGCTGACGAGGCATTTAATATTTATGAAGCAAAAGAAATTAATGGTACAGAGGGGATACTATTAGTAGATATAATAGAAAATGAAAAACTTATAGATTCAAAATCTTATATAATAACTTCTGTAAGCAATAGCAGTATAGGTGTAACTAAAGAAGATTTACAAAGTGGAATATTATATATTGACGATGAGGGCAATTATGCTGTAAAATTTGAAAGCTTAAGTAAAAGAACTAATATGAAAAAAATAATTAGTATTACTGTAGAAAAGTAAGCTGTGCATAGATTGTTTTAATTGGAGAGGGAAATGGAAATAGTTGAAATTTGTAATAAAAGGAATTCGGTAAAATTAGAAGATTTGGGGAAAGTAACATTATTGGATTGGCTTATAGATGAAGAAAAAAGAGGTAGTATAAATTATCATAAAACTATTATAAAATTATTAGCTTTTTTTCAAGAATTTTATAAAGTAACAAAAGATAAATTTGGTAAACAATATATTATGGGTGATATAAATTTGCATAACTTTATTTTGAAAGATGATATGATTTATGGTATGAATTTTGAATCATGTAAGGAAGGCTGTATTGAAACTGACATTGGAAAATTCGTTGCATATTTGATAACCTATGAGCCGATAGCAACAGACTGGAAATTTAAATTTGCAAATGATTTTATTCATATATTTATGCTTAATTTTAGCTTGCATACTGTTTCTTTAATAAAAGAGATAGAGATTGAGTTAAACAAAATCGCAAAAAGAAGAAATACCGAATTTCAAACATATGATATACTGTGTAGAATTGCTGAGGAAATTATTTGATGTACTATACATATATAGTTGAATGTAATGATAATACCCTATATACAGGATATACTACGAATATAAAAAAAAGAATTTTAGTGCATAATTTAGGAAAAGGTGCAAAATATACTAGAGGAAGAACACCGGTCGTATTAAAATATTACGAAGAGTTTGACAGGAAAGAAGATGCCTTAAAAAGAGAATGTAGCATTAAGAAGTTAACAAAGAAAGAAAAACTAAAATTGATAGATACATTTGAGGATCTCAACGTTACACAAGAATAGGAGTATATAGAGTGAATAGTAAAATAATTGTAGATAGCTGTTTAGACTATGATGATAATATAGCATGGTTAAACGAAATAGAAAGAATACCTTTTAAATTGATAGTTGATGAGGAAGAAATAATTGATGATAACATAGACACAGATATGTTATTGGATAAAATGAAACAGAAAAAGACAGTAGTTAAGTCAGCTTGTCCGTCACCAAATGATTTTTACAATTCTTTTGAAGATAATGGAGAGTCATATGTTGTTACAATTTCATCAAAGTTGAGTGGTTCACATAATAGTGCAGAATTGGCAAAGAAAATGTTTTTAGAAAAATCACCTAATAGTAAAATACATATATTTGATAGCAAATCTGCAGCATCTGGTCAAGCACTTATTGCTTTGCAAATTAAAACTTTGATAGAAGAAAAATTAAATTTTGAACAAATTATCGAAAATATAGAAAAATATATTGAGAAACTAAATACACTATTTATTCTCAATACACTTGACAATCTTGCTAAAAACGGAAGAATAAGTATGGTAAAAGCAAAACTTGCATCAATACTTCATATTGTTCCTATATTATGTGGCAATGAAGTTGGAGAGATTGATTTAAAAGATCAAATTAGAGGGAACAAAAAAGCATTCATGAAGCTTGTTGAATTTATAGGAGAGTCATGTAATGATTATAAAGATAGGGTGCTTGGTATAACACATGTTAATGCATTAGAAAAAGCAAAGAAACTAAAAGATGATATACTTTCTAAGTATAATTTTAAAGATGTATTGATATTAGAAGCTGGTGGATTAAGCACATTATATGCAGATGATGGTGGAATAATAGTAACATTTTAAAAAAAGCAAGCATTAGAGAATTCTCTAGCTTGCTTTTTTGTATTAAATAATTAAAATTTTAATTTAAAAGTTTTGTTTACTGTTTCTAAGACTGTTGAAATTACAATAGCGTAAATTGGTATTAAAAAGAAATTAGAGAGTATTCTTGCTGGCAAAAATACTATAAATCCTTTACCCATAATAATTGATAAAAAGTAAGTGTTTAGTATAATAGAAGTTATAAATTGTGATACACTTACCATAAATAAAATTTTGTTCGTTTTGTATTTAGAATGAAATTTTTTAGTAACTATTATAGGGAATACTATATATGCTAAAGTTAATACTATGTATCCTATTATAAGAGCAATGTGAAGTGGCTCGCCATTATAATATAATGAGTTACCTTCAATTGTTAATAGTCCTTTAAATATAAACCCACCAACACAGCTTGCTGATAATATTGAAATAAAAATAGTATTGATAAGGTTATAATTTAATTTGTCACTCTTAAAATACTTAAAAAATAATCCTGGTATCAGTCCTGACAACCCCGCAGCTATAGTAAATCCTGGAAAATATGGACCTACTGGTTTAATTAGGCATGTAAGTATGTCCACTAAAGAACCAGATATAAATCCAACCATAGGACCGCAAATGATACCTGTGATCATTGTGATAGCTGTAGAAAATGTTATTTTAACAGCTTGAAATCCTGCGACTGGTATATAAAATAAAAATAATAAATTGAGCACTAAGCTCATGGCTATCAAAATACTAGCCGTTGTCAATTTGCGTGTTGTAATTTTTTTTGAAACTAAAAAAGTATTACCTTTCATTTGAACCTCCTTATAGGTACAAAGTAATACTTCCGCAATTAAGAAACATAATTATAGTCAAAAATACTATGTTTGTACAGCGGAAGCGACAAGATACCGCAGACTAAGTCTTTCGTTTAAGAGCGACCTCCCATCTCTTAACACTTAACGCATCTTATCCACTCTGTTTATTTTAACTATAAAGATAATAACAAAAATATAATAAAAAGTCACTATCTTTTTAGTAAATGGTTTTATTATACTATATAACATAATTTAACATAACAAAAGTAAAGAAATATTAAAAAAAACAAAATATAACAAATTATTGCAAAAAACAATATATTGTTATATTATAAAAACACACTTATTTTTTAACGGAGGAAAATATGATAAAAAAAACAAGCATTAAAATGTTAAGGACACTATTATTAACAGTATTAATCTCTTCAATGTTTATCATAACAGTATTTGCAGTAGATATAAGCATTGATGGACTAAAAGTTAATTTTACAAAACACTCAGGTTATCCATTTGTAGATGCCAACAACAGAACTATGGTTCCACTAAGGTTAACAATGGAAAGCATTGGAGCAAAGGTAGATTGGGATAGTGCAAATAAAACAGCAATAGTAACAAAAGGGGAAACAGAAGTAAAGGTTAAAATTGGGGAAAGCTACATTTATAAAAATAGAGAGAAATTAAAAAATGACACAGCAGCAATTATAAAAAATAAAAAAACATATCTCCCTATTAGAGCGGTTCTCGAATGTTTTGGAGCTACTATAAACTGGGATGGAAAAACAAAAACAGTTTTGGTTAACACTCAGGAAGATGTAAATTTTGTTACACTTATAGAAAATATGCCTATAATTGATAACTACTGGCCCATTATAGAAGAAGCAACATCTCTAAAAACTAATAAAAACTATTCAAATGCTATATTAAAATTTGAAAGCATAATTTCAGCTATAAAAAAAGAAGGCAACTTTACAAACGTTGCATTAATGTACAATAGAATGGGTGACTGTTACTCAAAACTAGCAAATTATGATAAGGCAAAGCAATGTTGGTTGGCAGAAGCTATATATTGGGATAAAGCAGGTAAAGTACAAGAAACAACAGCTGCAAATAGAAAAGCAGATTTGCTTGGTTCCGAGGTCAAACTTTACGCAGTAAGTACAAATGAAGAAAGGTCTCAAATTGATTATTTTGATGCTCCATTGGAACCTAAAAAAGGAATTTTATTAGGAGCATATGCAGAGGGTGATTCAAATGTTCATGATTCATCAAGCAATAAAAAATTCTATATGAATGACTTCCCTGATTTGGTTGGTAAAGACCATGCAGCATATCTTTTGTATTTTTCATACGGTATGGATTTATCAACATATAGTACACATATAAGAAAAGCTGTTCAGTTAGATAAAATTATAGAATTAGCATTACAACCACTTGATGGACTAGACATGGTAAATGATACAGACGGATACCTTGTTAAGCTAGCAAAGGATATGGAAAAAAGCGGTGCAAAATTCATGCTAAGGTTTGCAAATGAAATGAATGATCCAACAAATCCATGGTATACAACAGATTACAATAAATATATAGAAAAATTTAGAATAGTTTCAGGTATATTCAAAGAACATGCACCATCAGTAGCAATAGTGTGGGCACCAAACTTTTATCCTCCTGATAATATAACATATTATTACCCAGGAGATGAGTATGTTGATTATGTAGGTATTTCATCATACAAGAATAATAATCCACAGCTTGACCCTTTAAATCAAGGTATAGACAGAAGCAGATGGAGTAATCAGTTAGATTTAATTTACTCATTGTATGGCGATAAAAAGCCTATTATAGTATCAGAGGGTGGATGTTCGTTTAAACAGGCATCATCGGGCAAAGACTTAACAAATTATGCTGCTAGGCAATTAGATGATTTTTATGCATATATACCACTTAGATATCCAAATTTAAAAGCAGTATTTTATTTCAATCAGAAAAAGGATGTAACTAACTACTGCTTGTCACAAAATAAAACAGTACTAGATGCGTACAAGGATGCAATAAATGATGAGTATTATCTATCAAGTGCAACTGATAGTGATAGTATCAATGAATACTACTATCAGTTAGCAGGCAATACGGTTTCTTCAGAGGAGATAGCATTATGTTCATATGTCAAGTGTGCAACAGACAATGTAAAAAAAGTAGAATATATGATAAATGGAGTAACAATAGGCACAACCGAGAGTGTGCCTTACAGAGTAAACTGTGATTTTTCAAAATATAAAGGACAGCATATAAATATAACAGTAAATGCATTTGATTCAAATGGGAAACTATTAGTTTCTAAAACATTCAGCGTAAATGTGGAATAAATAACTAGTAAATATTATTGTTAATATCGAAAAAAGATAGCGTATAAAACTATGCTATCTTTTTTTGTAGGAAAAAAACAAATGTATTACTAAAGTCGAATAATGTAGAAAATTAAGTAAAATGGTAAAATAATATAAAAAATATAAATATAACAAAATTGTTATATCATGTTTTATTATAAAGGTATATAATGTAAGAATATGGGCACAAGTATAATTCAAAAACGGAGGATGGGATGAAAAATAAGAAAAGATATATTTTATTATTCTTAATATTTATACTAATTATTAGTATTACTACATCATGCAAAAAAGCAGATCCAAATACAGTTCATTTGTGGATGTACCAAAGAGACCAAAACGATCAAATAGCAATGTTAATACCTGACATAGAGAGATATTGTGAAAATAATGAAATACCGCTTCAAATACATTGCTATTATGAATCAGAGATGTCATATGATGATTATATATTGAAAAGAAATATAAATCTTGAAAAAAATAATACTATAGTCTGCGGTAACTATAACGAAATGAGAAATTTAAATAGTGAACACGCGAACTATGAAAATATAGAAAACTATAAAAATATAGTAAAATCATGCAAAAATCTACCATACATGCTAGTAGCATATACTTACAACATTAGATTAATTAACAAAAATTTATTAGATGTTTATGATATTAATTTTGATAAAGATATAATGTCACCTACAGACTATAGAAATATTATATTTAGACTATTAGAGAATGGGGCAGATTTAAGTAATGATAGCGCAATTAACAATGCATGTGTAACTAATTTAATGTATGAATACAATTTAAATTTAAATAATACTACCAAGGAAAGTGAAATAGATGAAGAATATAGAAATAATTTAGCTAATGCAATTAGAAAATTCGTTGAAAAAAGTAAAGATAGAACAAATATTGCCTTAGGGTGTAGCAAAACTATTATAGACAATAAAACTAACCTTACTCTGGACATAGGTTATGGTTCGGATTGTAGAGAAGATAATTGTTATTATACTGATTTTAACAAAAACACATTGCTTAAAAGTTTAAAGGATACAATAGTATTGTTTGAACCTGACATGATAAGATATGCAATATACATAAATGATAAAATCACAAATGAAAGTACATATAAGTTAGCTAATTATATGCTTGACAGTGAATTGTTAGGTGAAAATATAAGATTTTCATGTTTCACATTAAAAAATGATTGTGCTGATAATATGTATATGAACATAGTAAATAATAATGTGGAAATAGAAGAATATTACAAGGAAAATGAGACAGAGCTTAAGTGTATAAATGAAATAATAGAAAGAAATATATTAAACGGAAATATAAGTGAAGAGTTTATAAATGAATTATCATATAAAACGTTAGGTATGAATAGTTTAATGGAATGTTTTATTATGAATGCACAATTATTCAATATAAATAGAGGAGAAGAAAAAACAGAAGAATTTATAGACATAAATTTAGATAATTTTATAAAAAAAATCAAATTAAGTTTATAAGGGGGAAGTTGTGATGAAAAGAAAAATATTAATAGTTTTAATGCTAGTGATGCTAATATGTCAAAGTGCATGTAATAAAGCCGATAAAATAAATAATAAAGCAGAAAAGATTTATAATTTAACTGAAAGGCAAACGGAAATAGTTGAAAGCTATAATAAATTTAACACTCAGCAAAAACAAGTATTAAACTTTTTAGTTAACGATAACTATAGGTATTATGATTATTTATATTTACAAGTACCAATATCCTATGATGAACTAGATGTAATAAAACAATTAGGAGTAGAATTATTAAATACATCTAAATATACTTTAGCAACACAAGGTATGTGGTATAAAGGTAAAAAAACAGGTTATGCAGGTATTATAAAAGTACCTGAAGAGAATAAGGATGAAAAAAAATATTCAAATATAGAATGGGTACATTTTACTCAAGAACAAATAGACAAGAGAGAGAAATTGTATATAGATACATTAAATAAAATGTACAATGATATAGAAGGGTTTAATGAGCTTACAGATTATGAAAAACACTATTTTGCTAATCTATTTAATGAAGAGTATAAATTGAAATTAAATTATAAATTTTATTATGGTCAAGCAAAGTTGCAAGAATGTCGTAATGTACGAGAATTAGTTAAAAATATTTATGATTTGGATCTAGTAGGTATATTCATAGGTTCAACTGAACCTGCATACCAATTCTATGCAAAGTATGTTGAACAAAAGATAAGTGATGAAGGTTTTGAAAGAATATACAACCAATTTTTAGATGATTATAAAAAATTCTATAAATTTTTAGGTGAAAATATAAACTCAAAAACTGGAACGTATACATTTGAAGAACCAGTGTACTATAATTTTGCAGAATATATGGTAAGTTTGTTTTTTGATAGAGAAAAAACTTTTGAGCTATATAAATATAATTTTGATGAAAATGGCATGGTAACAAGTTTTACATGGACAAGTATAGAAGAAGTATTAAGTAAAAAATAAATATATTATATTAAAACCATTTTAAAAAGAACTACTGGATCAACACTTGGTCTTACCATATTTTAGCTGAATTAGATACAAGCTTTTTCTGATTTTTCAATGCTTTCAGTATAGCTATTTATAAAAGAAAACGGATTTAATTTTGTAACATTCATGTAGTGTAGCTGAAATTGTACGAAGTTAAACGTAATGTCCTTTGGTCAAGGTAGACTGACCCGTACCCTGTCCCACGCATTTGACCAATATGGAGTGTACTGAAGTTACAATTTCCTACACGCAATGTGATTACAAAATTAATGTAGTTTTCTTTTTGCTTCATAGGATAGCTTTATTTATTAAAATCGAAAAAGTCTGCTTTTTGAAGCAGACTTTTTCGATAAGCTGAGCATTTGATTAATTTAAATGCTGTTTTAATATGCTATTTTAAATTATTTTTCAAAGTTTCTAGTTCGTTTTGAAGTTCAGTAGGAATTCTTCCGTTGAACTTGTTGTAGAATTCTTCTATACCATTGGCATCTTCTAACCATAAATTTTTATCTATTGACAATAGGTTATTTAAAGTTTCTTTATCCATATCTAAACCTTCAAGGTTTAAATCATCAATATTTGGAACATAACCAATTTCAACTTCTTTAGCATCAACTTTATTTTCACATCTCTTAAGCATCCACTCAAGAACTCTAAAGTTTTCACCGTATCCTGGCCAAATAAAATCTCCGTTTTCGTTAGTTCTAAACCAGTTAACATGGAATATTTTTGGTAACTTATCAGTTTTTTGTCCCATTTCAATCCAGTGTCCAAAATAATCAGCCATATTATAACCACAGAATGGTAACATAGCCATTGGATCACGTCTTATAACACCAACTTGTCCATTTGCTGCTGCTGTTGTTTCACTTGCCATTGCTGAACCTATAAATATACCATGGTTCCAGTCTCTTGATTGATAAACAAGTGGAGCAGTTTTAGCACGTCTTCCACCAAATATAATTGCTGAAAGTGGAACACCGTTTGAACTTTCCCATTCACTTGAAATGCAAGGACAGTTTTTAGCAGGTGCTGTAAATCTTGAGTTTGGATTAGCTCCTTTTTCTGTAGAAGTTTTGTAGTTCCAAGGTCTTCCTATCCAATCTTCCATGTTTTCAGTTGGAGGAGTATTAGTTAATTTTTCCCACCAAACTGTCATATCATCTTTATTTATTGCAACATTAGTAAATATTGTATTTCTTGCTGTTGCGGCTAATGCATTTGGATTTGACTTAACGTTAGTTCCAGGTGCAACTCCAAAGAAACCTGCTTCTGGGTTAACAGCATAAAGTCTTCCATCATCGCCTATTCTTATCCAAGCAATATCATCACCAACAGTCCAAATTTTATATCCTTTGTTTCTGAATATTTCTGGTGGTATTAGCATTGCTAAATTTGTTTTGCCACATGCAGAAGGGAATGCAGCAGCTATGTATTTGATTTCTCCCTTTGGATTTTCAATTCCTAATATAAGCATATGTTCTGCCATCCAGCCTTCTTGCTTACCCATATAAGTAGCAATTCTAAGTGCAAAGCATTTTTTACCTAATAAAACATTTCCACCGTATGCTGAGTTTAGTGACCATATAGTGTTATCCTCAGGGAAGTGGAATATGTATCTTTTAGTTTCGTCCAAAGTACATTTACCATGTAGTCCACGAACAAAATCATTAGTAAATCCTAACATGTTTAAAGCTTGTTTACCTGTTCTTGTCATGATGTGCATATTTAGTACAACATATATAGAATCAGTTACTTCTATACCAATCTTTGAAAATGGTGAACCAATAGGTCCCATACAATATGGTATAACATACATTGTTCTACCAGTCATAGAGTTTTTAAAAATTTCTTTACCTAATTTATATGCTTCTTCTGGTGATTTCCAATTATTTGTTGGACCAGCATTGATTTCATCTTTTGAACAAATAAAAGTTCTGTCTTCCATTCTAGCAACATCATTAGGTTTAGTACGGTGATAGTAACAACCTGGCATTTTTTTCTGGTTAAGCTCTATCATTTCGCCTGTAGAGCAACCTTCTTTTCTTAATTGTTTTATTTGACTTTCGCCACCATCTATTAATATTACTTCTTTTGGATTTGTCAATGCAACAACTTCATCAATCCAATTTAGAACATACTTGTTTTTAGTGAATTTACTTGTGTTATTATTCATATTTAATATCCTCTCTAAGAACTATTATATTATTTATGTTACATTAATTATCAATATGTTATATTATATAACATTATTTTTCCTCTTTCAAGTAATATATAATTAAAAATTATATAAAAAATTATATTATATATAATTTAGTAAAACCTAATTAAATTTTAAAATAGTGCCTTTGAATTTTTTTTATATGGTTTTGATTTAAATTGTTCTCAGTAGACGTATAATATTAAAAGATGAATTGACTTTAAAGTATATTACAATTATAATTAAATTACAAATAATCAATTAATTTAGGAGGATTTAAGTTATGATTAAGAAGAAAGATATAAAATGGTCAGAGTTAGGATTTAGTTATGTTAAAACTGACAAAAGATATGTATCTTATTTTAAAGATGGAAAATGGGATGATGGACAACTTGTTGAAGATAATAGATTAACAATTAGTGAAGGTTCTACATCATTACATTACGGACAACAATGTTTTGAAGGTTTAAAAGCATATTCTAATAAAGATGGTGGAATTCAATTATTTAGACCTGATCAAAATGCATTGAGAATGCAAAGAAGTTGTGATAGACTTCTAATGCCAAAAGTACCCGTAGAAAAATTTGTTGATGCTTGTAAAAAAGTGGTTTTAGCTAATGAAGCATGGGTTCCTCCATACGGTTCAGGTGCTACTTTATACTTAAGACCTTTCCTTATTGGGGTTGGAGATAATGTTGGTGTAAGACCTGCTTCTGAATACATATTCTGCATATTCTGTACACCAGTTGGACCATACTTTAAAGGTGGAATGGCTCCAGTTAACTTTGTTACTACAGATTTTGATAGAGCTGCACCTATAGGTACAGGTAAAGACAAAGTTGGTGGAAACTATGCAGCAAGCTTATTAGCTCATAAACAAGCTGTAGATGCTGGTTTTGCAGATAGTATATATTTAGATCCAAAAACTCATACTAAAATAGATGAGGTTGGAGCTGCAAATTTCTTTGGTATTACTAAAGACAATAGATTTATAACACCTATTTCATCTTCTATTCTTCCAAGTATCACTAAATATTCTTTGTTGCATGTTGCTAAAGAATATCTAGGAATGGAAGCATCTGAAGAAGAAGTTAAAATAGATGAATTAGACAAATTTGCAGAAGCTGGAGCATGTGGTACAGCTGCTGTTATCAGTCCTATAGGTGGAATTCAACATAAGGGTAATATGCATACTTTCTATAGTCAAACTGAGGTTGGACCTATAACTAGAAAATTATATGATACTTTAATGGGGATTCAACTAGGAGATGTTAAGGCTCCAGAAGGATGGATAGTTAAAGTTAAATAATATTTGTGAAAGGAAGAATTATATTGGCACAGAAAAAAAAGACTAGTATCGGTGGTCAAGCGCTTATCGAGGGTATAATGATGAAAGGTCCTCATAAACTGGCTACTGCTGTTAGAAAACCAGATGGCGAAATTGAGTTAAAAACTTCCGAACTAAGCTCAGTATTTAAGAAAAAATTTTTTAAATTGCCTATTATTAGAGGGACATTTGCACTTATTGAAGCTATGATTTCAGGTGTTAGAGAGCTTATGTATTCCGCAAGTTTTTTTGAGGATTCTATTGAAGAAGATGCTGTAGATAAGTTTTTGAAAAAAGTTTTTAAAGATAAAGCAGAGAATGCTATAATCTATGTATCATTGATATTAGCTTTAATATTTAGTATTGGAGTATTTATTATTGCCCCTTCACTTCTAACAAACGTATTAAAGCATGTTACTGATAGTAGTTTAATATTAAATCTTGTAGAGGGTATAATAAGAGTAGCTTTATTTGTAATATACATTTTTCTTATTTCAAAACTTGATGATATTAAAAGGGTATTTAGGTATCATGGTGCTGAGCATAAAACGATTTATTGTTATGAAAATGGAGAGGAATTAATAGTTGAAAATGTTAGAAAATATTCAACATTACATCCTAGATGCGGAACAAGCTTTATAGTAAATGTGCTAATCATAAGTATTATAGTATTTTCATTTTTCGGATGGCCTAATCCATTTATGAGAGTTATAACAAGAATATTAATGTTACCAGTTATTGCGGGTCTCTCTTATGAGATAAACAGATATATAGGTGGTAAGGATAAACAAAATGTTTTAACAAAAATTTTAGCCTATCCTGGATTGATGATTCAAAAGATTACTACTAGTGAACCAGATGATTCAATGATGGAGGTTGCTATAGTAGCAATGGAAGCTGTTATACCTGAAAATGGAGCAGATGATTTATGGTAAAAAATTCAATTGAACATCTTTTAAAGGATGGAATGAATATATTAGAGAAAAGGGATTATAATAATCCCTTTCTTGATTTGCAACTTATTTTGATGAAGCTTTTAAATAAAGACAAAATATATCTATTAATTCATGGAGACGAAATAGTTGAGAATGAAATAGTAGACAAATTTTATAAAATGGTAAGAAGAAGAAACGAAGGCTACCCTCTTCAATACATGTTAAATTGCCAAGAGTTTATGGGGCTTGATTTTTATGTTGAGGATGGTGTTCTAATACCGAGACCAGATACTGAGATATTGGTAGAAAAGGTTATAGAGATTGTTAATAGTACAGATTTAAATGATAGAAGAATAAATATTTTGGATATAGGTACTGGAAGTGGTGCAATATCACTGAGTTTGGCGCATTATCTACAAAATGCATGTGTAACTGCAATTGATATTAGTGATATTGCTATAAAGGTTGCTAACATAAATATGAAAAATCTTAACATTCAAAACGCGGAGATTATTAAGGGCGATTTGTTTGGTAGTTTAAATATAAATAAAAAATTTGACATAATAGTGTCCAATCCTCCTTATATTGAAAAAGAAGAAATTGATAAATTGCAAGTTGAAGTTTCTAAGTATGAACCTCGATTAGCACTCGATGGAGGGCATAGCGGACTTATATACTATGAAAGAATAGCAGAGTTGTTAGAAGTTTATTTAGATAAAAAAGGTAAATTATTCTTTGAAATAGGCAACAATCAAGCAGAAACGGTAAGCAAAATATTAAAAGATAAAAATATTTTTAAAAATATTGACGTAATAAAGGATTTATACAAAAACGATAGGGTAATATTTGCACAATAATATTTATGGACATGTTGACATCATAAACTGTCGTTAATATAATATAATATAAATATATTAGCTTTGTTTATATTTTTAGGGGTATAAATTAGAGTAAAAAAATTTAAAATAATATATAGGGATAGGAGAAAATGATATGGAATTTTTTAAGGGCATTGGAAACAAAATATCTAAAACTAGCCAAGAAGCAGTTAAAAAAACAAAAGAATTGGCTGAGGTTTCAAGGTTGAATTCTGAAATTTCTGCAGAAGAAAGAAATATTATAACAATATACCAAAACATAGGGAAACTATACTTTGATAAGTATAAGAATGAAGAATGCAGTGAATTCGCTGAGTACATTAATAACGTAAAAGAAGGCTTAGAAAAAATAGAAACGGCAAAAGAAGAAGTGAAATTATTAAAAGGAAAGAGAACTTGTCCTAAATGTGGAGCTGAGCTAGAGGTAGAAACTGTATTCTGTAGCATGTGTGGACAAAAAATGCCTGAGATAGAAAAAGAAGAAGAATTAGTAGAAGAGCAAGTAGAAGATAAAACAAAAGAATTCTGTGCTAGCTGTGGTCAAGAGCTTGAGGATGGAGCAATGTTTTGTCCATCATGTGGAACAAAGGCTGAATAAAAGCATAATTAAAGATATATAATAAATGCTAGAAGCTAATGAGTATATTAGCTTCTTTTTTTGACGAATTATGGTACTTTAAATGACAATGTAGTAAATACAGGGTAAAATAATGTTTGCATACTAATGCATTTTCATGATATAATACTGTGTTAATACAAGTAGAGGTGATTACCAATGTTAGATAAATTAGATTTTATTGAAGAAAAATACAGAGATATAAGTGAAAAAATTGCTGATCCAGATATAATTGCTAACATGAATGAATGGAAAAAGCTAGTTAAAGAACATGCACAAATTGAACCAATTGTAAATAAATATAAAGAATATAAAGACACAAAAAATCAACTTGAGGAATCTAAAGAAATGATTTATGATAAATCATTAGATGAAGATTTTAGAGAAATGGCTAAGGAAGAAGTAAAAGGTTTAACAACAAATCTTGAAACAATTGAAGAGGATCTTAAAATTTTACTTTTGCCTACTGACCCTAATGATGATAAAGATGTTATAGTTGAAGTTAGAGCAGGTGTTGGTGGAGATGAGGCTGGATTGTTTGCAGGAAATTTATTTAGAATGTACACTAGATATGCTGAAAGGCAACGTTGGAAAACTGAAATAATTTCATTAAATGACCAAGGCGTAGGTATATACAAGGAAGCTATATTTGCTATAAAAGGTCAAGGCGCATATTCTAAGCTAAAATATGAAAGTGGAGTTCACAGAGTTCAAAGAGTTCCTGAAACAGAATCAAGTGGTAGAATTCATACATCTTCTGCTACAGTTGCTGTTTTGCCAGAGGTTGATGATGTAGAGGTAGAAATTAATCAAAATGATATAAAAATAGATGTTTTCAGATCGTCAGGTAATGGTGGACAGTGTGTAAATACAACTGACTCAGCTGTTAGATTAACACATATCCCTACTGGTATTGTTATATCATGTCAGGATGAAAAATCACAGCTTAAAAACAGAGATAAGGCTATGAAAGTTTTAAAAGCAAAGCTATATGATAGATATCAGCAAGAGCAGCATGATGAAATTGCTTCATCTAGAAAAAGTCAAGTTGGTTCTGGTGATAGAAGTGAAAGAATTAGAACATATAATTATCCACAAAGTAGAGTTACAGACCATAGAATAGGCTTGACTTTATACAAATTGGATAGCTTTATAGACGGTGATTTAGAAGAAATGATTCAGGGTTTGATAACATCTGACCAAGCAGAAAAACTAAAAAATTTAAATGATTAAATATTTAAATTTCTAATATAACACATTATTGTTTAAGTTATAAACTTTAAACGGAGGTAGTTATGAGAATAGATAAATTTTTGAAAATTGCAAGAGTTATAAAAAGAAGAACGGTTGCTAAAGATGCTTGTGACCAAGGCAGAGTACTTGTTAACGCAAAATTAGCAAAGCCAGGTACCGAGGTTGAGGTTGGGGACACAATAGAAATAGAATTTGGTACTAATCCAATGAAAATAAAAGTAGAAAAAATACTTGAGCACGCATTAAAAGATGATGCTAAGGATATGTTCACAATTTTAAGCTAAAAAAAAATGCTTCACTTAAACTAATAAGTGAAGCATTTTTTTATTTTTCTATTCTACTTCAAAGTTTGTTGCCTTTGATAAAACATCACCTATTGCACCATTGATTACAAGATCGGCTAATTTATCATAAGGGGTTGAACTTTTGTTTATTAAGACAAGGGTGTTGCCTCTAAAATAATTGATAAATGAAGCGGCTGGGTAAACTGCTAGTGATGTTCCACCAATAATAAGAGTATCGGCATTTTCTATATATTTTATTGCACTATCTATATTTTCAAAGTTTAGACTCTCCTCATACAAAACAACATCGGGTTTGATTATTCCACCACAATCATCGCAAGTTGGTATATTAGTAGTATTTTTGACGTGCGCTGCTTCGAAAAATTTACTGCATCTCCTACAATAATTTCTGTGAACAGAACCGTGAAGTTCAATAACATTTGTACTGCCAGCCAACTGATGTAGTCCATCAATATTTTGAGTTATTATAGCTTTCAAAATACCCATATGTTCAAGCTTTGCCAATGCTTCATGGGCTTTGTTAGGTAAGGCATCAAGATTAAGCATATTTTCTCTGTAATATTTGTAAAAAATATTTGTATGTTTTTCAAAAAATGTTCTGCTAAGTATTTCTTCTGGTGGAAATCCGTATTTTGAAACAGCATTGTAAAGACCATTTTTAGAACGAAAGTCTGGAATGTTGCTTTCTGTTGAAACACCAGCACCACCAAAAAATACAAGATTTTTTGAATTTTTTAGAATAGACTTTAAATTAAATATTAAATCATCCATAATATCCTCCAGATTAGAGATTTTTATTAATTAATTACTTTTATGTTTTTTCGCTTTTGAATTAGCTAAATTTTTTACACCATATACTCCAGATAAAATAAGGCCTGACAATGTATTTATGCCGAAAGTGGCGCCAAATAAACCATAGAACATAAGTGTTCTAAAATATTTTCCTGCAAAGGAGTTAAACATTTTATGAATCTTTTTAGGGCTCATATCATTTATTTGCTCTTTTACTATTTTGTCAAATTCAATATCTTTTAAAATTGTATCTAGATTGCTTTTAAGAGATAAAATGCTTGCGTCAGTTACAATTTCAAGTAAATAATCTCTTGATTTTGTATCTAAGATATTAAATTTATCTTTTTCTACCTCATCAAATAAACTTTGTATGCAATCTTTAATCAACGTTTTAGTATCATTTTTGCTAATTAATTTACTTAATATAGTTCTCAAACTAATTGATAAATCACTTATATCAGCAACACTCTCAAAATTTAATGAGTAATCATCTGTATCTATTGTTTCAAACAAATAGCTTAAACTATTGTTTATACATTTATCATTAAATATAAAATTGGATATGTTGTTACTGAAATAATTAATTTCTTTTTCAGATATACCTTCAAAAACTTTCCTTATATCATTTGATTGTATAGTATTTTCAAAAATGCTATTAATTATCTGTTTTGTAGATATAAGTAGGTCGTTTCTAGATAACTTGCAATTTTGTTTTATAATATTTATTTCTTTGCTTATATCAGTACCATAATTGTTGAAAATGCTGTCTATGCTATCTAAACCAAATGGTTTTAGTAAATCTTTGATTGTAAAGTCATTAGCTTTTTCTTTGACAAAATCAACTGAGCTGCTGATGAATTCTTCTATGTTAATATTACTTTTTTGACTGAAATCGTCAGATGAATTAAAATTCAAGTCACTATTTACAGTTATGCCTAAATCAACAACTTTTGATTTCAGAATTTTTTGATTCAATATATTTGATAAAGATTTATATAAATAATCGGTTTTTGTTTGCAAATATATTGGTAATTTTTTTACAATAGCTTTTTCTACTGTGGTATCTATTATGCTAGGACCACCAACCATTGCATAAACACCTTTTGTTAAAAAATTTAAATTTTTTGTAATCATATTCTGTATTGCTATCGATATTGGTGTCTTTGCTTTAACAAACAATTTGGCAGAGCTTTTTTCAATGTTGGTGCATATATCTAGAAGATATGAGTTAGCTATTTTAGACGCGTTACCTTCAAATAAGCTACCAATATTATTGTCACTTTGCAATGCTGTATTAATTTTATTTATTAATATTTTTCTTGTTTTATCTTTAATTTCGTTGTCTGATGATAAATTTTTTGCTTTGTCTTTTAGCAATAAACTAATAGACTCAGCATCAAAATTTGTTAATATATCAGTTAAATTTTTATCTAACATGTTTTTGTATTCAACATTTTTCTGACAAAATAAGTTGTGTATTTTTTCATAATCTATGACATCAAGTATTTTATCATAATTACTGTTTAAATAATCTGAGAACAAATTTTCTACATAATTTAAAGCTTTTGTGTTTATTACAGTAGATATTTTATCATTTTTGTATATATATTCTGATGCTTTGTTATCTATATAGTTTTTAAATTTGGTTTTATAATTTATAACAGCTTTAGTTACAGCTGTTTTATTTCTATATAATGCTTCTGAAACACTAATTTTATTAACACGATTAACAAATATATTTGTCATGTTGCTAGAGTTTGAAATTAAATAGTCATAACTTTTTTTGCTAAGATAATTAACTATATTATCACTATTATTTGAAATAATGTTGTTTATTTTTTCATAATTGTTTTCTGAAACATTAGCTTTTATATTATCTTTGATAGAGGTTTCATATATGTCAAATAACTCGTTTATACTGTCTTTTGATAATAGATATTTGTTTATACCATATGACATGCTATCAGCTAATATAGCTTTGTTTTTAGCAATATAGCCTAATGAAAAATGTCTAAAGAACGGTACTTTTTTTAGAAATTTAATTTCATTATAAGGCTTGAACAACATGTTTATTGCAATTGCATTTGTTGAAAATCCAACTAAAGAATATGTTAAAGCGTTAACTAATGATAAAGGTTCAACAATAGTTGCATTGGGATTAACAATGGCTATTATAATACCAGCTACAATACCAAGCATTCCACCAAAATACATTATTGGTTTTAGATTGTTTCCTATAAAGCTTTTTGCCATTTCACATAATTCTTCATCACTTAGTTTGTTTAAATTTGTTTCAGACAAACTTCGTATAAATTTTTGAAGAATAGGACTAAGATTTAATGTTATTTGATTTCTTAATTCTAAGGCAACATTGTCATGCAATTTATTGAATGAGTTTAGCTTTGTAAATAATTCATGCATAGTTAAATTTGAAGAATTTTTAATATAACTATTTAAAGCATTTTTTGTAGAATTAGATATTTCAGTGTTTATAAATTCAATATTATTAACATCAATAACTTGGCTTATGTTTTTATTGCAAATATAATTTGCAATGTTTGAGTTAAGTGTATTCAAGATGAATTCTTTTTTGTTTGTCAAAATTTCAATAAGTTTATCATTTATATTAACATTCGACGTATAAAAATTAGCAATTAATTCTTCTAGACTTTTATTTAAAGTTTCAGAAATTATATTGCTGAATTTATCCTTACAATTGCTTAGCATTTTGTTTGATAATAGTATTTTTTCTCTTATAAGTGTAGAAATTTTTTTAGTGATTATACTGTTTACAGTTTCATTGTTGATTAATGACTTAAAGCTGAATGAAGCTGTATTAGATAAATTTAATATAATACTTTTTATATATTTGGTTATGAATTCGCTGAATTTACTCTCATTCAATACATCGTGTTCAATTAATGCATTTATTAATTGTGAAACAGAGGTGCTCTTTAAACGCTCTGCTATTTTACTTATCAAAGTATCAAGCAAGGAGTCTAATTTAGCGTCATCACTTAAGATGTTCGATAAAAATTCCTTTAAGTTAAATTGGTTTATTTTATTTTGAATTGTACCTTTTGCCATACTAAGCATTGCTTTTTTACTTGTATCTTGCTCGTTTATTGTCTCGCTTATAGATTCGTTTATTATATTTAGTAAATCCTTGTCATTTTTATCAACAAATTCTAATATAAATGTTATTATCTCAGAAGAGTTATTTTTAATATAACTTTTAATGTTGTTTAATGTTTCAACATCGATTAATTCGTATAAGCATATATTTAAATTTTTACCATAATTAATTATACAATTGGCTAAATTATACAATAATTCATTGGATTTGTCTGATGTTAAAAAATTATTTATCAAATTATTAATTTGTAAATTTATATTATCTTTGTTCTTAATTAATATTCTGTTTATTAGTTCATTAATAGATTTATAGGAGTTTGTTTTTACTAATACATTGTTAATAAAGCTATCAATTTTATTATTAATAGTATTTGACAAATTTGTTTTATCAAATATAATGCTTTCTATATTGTTTGATATTACATTGCTTGATGTAGTACCAATTAAGTCGCAAATTGAAGTTTCTTTAGAATTATCATTGTAATTTGCGAACAAATTATCAACCAATAAAGAATTTTTCATAATAAAAAGCAAATTGTCATATAGATTTGAAGTAATGGTTGAAATTTGTTTAGCAGTAATTATATCTTCAATTTTTGTGTTTAAAGATATATACGAAATTGTTTTATCAACTAAAGGCGGTATTTCAGTTTTGATTAAACTTTGCAATGATTTATTAAATTCATCAAAACCAGGTATGTTACAAACTTGTATATTATCTGTAACGTCAAATATACCTTTATTAAAAAAATCTTCGACCAGTGTATTAAAATTATCAATAAAAGAACTGTCTCCAATGATTGATTGTATTTTATCTTTGTTGACTATATCTTCTTCTACTAATTTTGTTATATTTGCTATAAATTCATCTCTAGTTTTAGGTATAACACCGCCTATGTGCAAGGGTGTATATGATTTAAAAAGCATATTTATAGCATATTCATTTGTTATGTAGCCTGCAGCACCACCTAAGATAGGTTGTATAAGTAAATTTAATATTTGTTTGTACATTTCTTTCTCCAAATTTTACTTTATAATAATACTATTATAGCATATTTAACTAAAAATTAAACAAATGTTTAATACTGTTAAATTATTTGCAAAAACAGAAATCTTTATTTGCTTATTAGGCAATTATTTCTTTTATATTTACTAAAAAAATGTTATTATTATAATAAGAATGAAATGTTTTAATTTTAATATGATTATAATAAGAAATAAAGTTAAGGAAGGGTTTTTTTATGGGTTTATATGAAAATTATGAAGACTTTTATAAAGAGTTATCATTAATCATAGATAGTAAAATAATAAAAAATGAAGAATTAAAGAAGCATATTTTCTTTAAAGTCGGAGGTAATGCTGATTTTTTCATAGAACCTAAAAGTTATGAGGATTTAAGTAAGGTTTTAAAACTGGTTAAAAAATACGATGTAAATTATTATATAATTGGGAATGGTACTAATTTACTCGTTTCTGACAAAGGGTTTAGAGGTAGTATAATAAAAATAGGTGGTAGTTTTTGTGATTTTTCTATAGAGGATAATGTTGTTAAAGTTCAATCTGGTGCTTTGTTGTCAATGGTTGCTAAGAATACCGCTGCAGTTGGTTTAAAAGGATTGGAATTTGCATGTGGGATACCAGGATTTATAGGTGGCGGAGTAGCGATGAATGCAGGAGCCTATAATGGTGAAATAAAAGATGTTGTAACAAGTGTAGTTTGCATGGATACATATGGAGATATAAAAAGATTAAGCAAAGAGGAAATGAAATTTGGTTACAGAAATAGTGTTGCTTTGACAGATAATATGATAGTGCTGGAAGTTGAATTTACTTTAGAAAAAGGAAATAAAACAGAAATTTTGAATAGAATCAAGTTGCTTAATGAAAAAAGAACTAAGAGCCAGCCATTAAATTATCCAAGCGCTGGTAGTACGTTTAAAAGACCTGAAGGAGATTTTGCAGCTAGACTTATAGAAAAGGCAGGAATGAAAGGATTTTCTCATGGTGGAGCAATGGTATCTGATAAACACAGCGGTTTCGTTATAAATTATAATAATGCAAGTTGTGTAGAGATATTGGAGCTAATGGATATTATTGTTGAAAAGGTATACGAGGATTCGTCTATAAAATTAGAACCAGAAGTTAGGATAATAGGGGAGTTTTAATATGAGAGTTACTAAAGATTATCATGTCCACTCTAAATTTTCTCATGTGAGACATGCTAAAAATACAGTTGAGGAAATTGTTAATAAAGCTATAGAAGTAGGTTTAAAAGAAATAGCTATAACAAATCATGGACTTTCACATATTACTTACGGAATTAGAAAGAGACATTTGCTTAGCCTAAGAAAAGAAATCAATGAGTTGCAAATGAAATATCCAAATATTAAAATATTGTTAGGTGTGGAAGCAAATATACTGAGCTTAAATGGTGATATAGATGTTACCCAAGATATCATAGATAATTGTGATATTGTGCTTTGTGGATACCATACTTTTGTTGGATATAAAACATTTAAGGACTTTTGGAGCTTTATGGTTCTAAATAAATTAGCAAAAAAATTTGGATGGTTTGTGGAAAAGCAAAGAAAAAGTAATACACAAGCAATCGTAAAGGCGATGGAAAGCAAGAAAATAAATATTTTAACACATCCTGGTGAAAAGTTAATAGTAGATATTGAAAAAATAGCCAAAAGTGCCGAAAAAAATAGTATAATATTAGAAATAAACTCAAGTCATAAGCATTTAAGTACTGAAGAATTAAAAGTTTGTAAACTTTATGATATAAAGTATATTATAAATAGTGATTCTCACAGTATAGATACTATTGGAGACTATAAATCAGGTATTGATAGAGCAGTTGAATCTAATATTAACTTGAAGGAAGTAATCAATTTAGAAATTTAATTTGTGGGGTGAAAATATGGAGTTTGTTATAATAACAGGAATGTCTGGTGCTGGAAAAAGTCAGGCTATAAATGTATTAGAGGATATAAATTTTTATTGTATGGATAACTTGCCCCCGATGCTTCTGCCTAATTTTTTCGAATTATGCAAGGCATCAACAAAAAAAGTTGATAAAGTTGCAGTAGTTGTTGACATAAGGGGAGGAGTCTTCTTCAATGATTTATTTACTAGTTTGAATGTATTAAGTCAAAATGGTATAAAGTACAGTATATTATATTTAGAAGCTTCTGATGAAGAGCTTGTTAAAAGATATAAAGAACTAAGAAGACCGCATCCGTTGAGTCCTACTAGAAGAATTATTGATGGTATCAAAGAGGAAAGAAATTTTCTTAAAGAGGTAAAGCAGAAATCTAATTATATAATTGACACAACAGGTTTGAAACTAGCTAAATTAAAGGAAGAAATACAAGGTATATTTGTTAAGGGAAAAACTACACATAATATGACTATTACAGTAATGTCGTTTGGATATAAGTATGGCATACCTTATGATTCTGATTTAGTATTTGATGTAAGGTTTTTACCTAACCCATACTATATAGAAGAATTAAAACAACTTACTGGTAATGATAAAGAAGTACAAGATTATGTAATGAAGTATGAAATAAGTAAAAATTTTTTAGAAAAGCTAATAGACATGCTAGAATTTTTATTGCCTAATTATATTAGAGAAGGTAAATCAAATATTGTTATTGCTATTGGTTGTACTGGAGGAAGACATAGATCTATAACAATAGCCAATAGAATTGCTAAACACTTTGGAAACGAAAATTACAGAATATCATTAACACATAGGGATGAGAAAAATAACGTTTAAATGAGGTATATATGAAAATAATGGTGTTTGGCGGTGGAACAGGGTTATCTGTACTTTTGAGAGGTTTAAAAAAATATACCAAGGATATAACTGCAGTAGTTACAGTTGCTGATAATGGCGGAGGTTCAGGTATATTAAGGGAAGATTTAGGAATGCTGCCTCCTGGTGATATGAGAAACTGTATTACTGCTCTTGCAGATGTAGAACCGTCTATGCTAAAATTATTACAACATAGATTTAAAGATGGGTATTTACAGGGGCAAAGCTTTGGGAATCTATTGATTGCAGCTATGTACGAGATATTTGGCGACTACGAGCATGCTTTAAAAGAAATAGGAAGTATATTTAGACTTTCAGGTAAAGTTTTACCTATGACATTGACAGATACTCATTTAAAGGGTCAACTTGAAAATGGGGTTGTCATTTTTGGAGAAAAGGAAATACCTATATATTCAAAAAACTTGCAAAGCCAAATAGATAGAATTTATCTAGTTCCAAGCCATTGCGAACCGTTGGAAGAAACGATTAGTGATATAGAAAAAGCAGATATTGTAATACTTGGACCTGGTAGTCTTTACACAAGTGTTATACCAAACTTAATGATAAATAACATTTCTCAAAAAATATATAACTCTAAGTGTAAAACTTTTTATATTTGCAATTTGATGACTCAGCCAGGAGAGACGGATTCTTTTAATGTTGTTGACCATGTTAAGGCTATACAAAAACATACAGGAATAAATATCATAGATTTTGTAATTGCAAATGACCAAGTGCTATGTGAGAGTATTATGAAAAAGTATAATCAACAGGGTTCTGCACAAGTTTTAATAGACGGTAACCAAATAAAGAAACTAGAGGATAAAAATATAAAGGTTATTTCAAGTGATTTTGTTGATATAAAAAAGGACTATGTAAGACATAATTCATATAAAATTGGAGGATTAATTGAAAAGTATGTTTTAAAAAAAGGACATTTTAAGCTTTAAGATTAACTATGGAGGTGTAGCATGAAACAGTATTTAGATGATATAATTAATAATCATATATACATGCTTGATGAAATGATGGACTGGGTGCGAATAGTAGATAAGAGCGGAGACGTATTGTATGCTAACAAAAAGATGTGCAGTGATTTTAATCGAGATCTTAGGGGAGAAAAGTGCTATAATCTTTTAGATAGGAAGGCTAAGTGTGGTGAGTGTATTTCTAACTATACCATTAGAACTGGGGAGGCCAATGAAAAAGAAATAAAGTTAAGTGATAAAACTTATAATGTTACATCATCACCATTTACTGGTGATAATGGTGAAGTTTTAGCTGCTGTTGAAGTGTTTAGGGATATAACATATGCTAAGCGATTAACAGAGGAGTTAAATTATAAAAACAAAGTTATGACAAATGATATTAATTTTGCAAAGAATATGCAAAAGAGAATGTTGCCACCAAAGGAAATATATAATGGACTTAAGATAGACCATCTATACGAACCCTCAGATATGTTAAGTGGAGATATGTTTGATGCATTTAAAATCAACGATGAAAAAACTGGATTGTATATTTGTGATGTTGTTGGACATGGTGTTTCTGCCTCACTACTGACTATGTTTGTTAGACAGTCGGTTAGAACATTAATTAGAAATCAACATGATATTGTTAAAATGATGAAAGAACTTCATAAAATGTTCCTTTCTCTAAACTTAGATTCTGATAAGTACTTTTCTATATTTTTTGGGATATATGATAAAAATAAAAGAGAATTCAGCTATATCAATGCTGGACATAATACAAAACCAATATTATATTCAAATAGAGGCATTACTTTTTTAGAATCAAAGGGTTATCCTATTTGCAATTTATTTGAAGATGTTGAGTATGATGTATCAACTATAAAATTACAAATTAATGACAAATTACTATTCTATACTGATGGTATAATTGAAGCAAAAAATAATAACTCAGAAGAATTTGGAGAAGATAGAATAATAGATATAATTAAGGATAGTAAAAATATTCTAATAGATATATATTATTCTGTTAAAAAATTTAGTGTAGGAAGCCTAAAAGACGATTGTGCCTTGATGATAGTTGAGGTTGTAGATTAATAAGATTATTAGGTTAATATAAATAAGATAAACATTTAAAAGCGAGGAAAATAATGATTAAACTTGGAGAGATGCAAACACTTGTGGTTGCAAAAGAAGTAGACTTTGGAGTGTACTTAAGAGAAAATGCGGATGATAGAAAAGAAGATGATGTGTTATTGCCTATAAAGCAAGTCCCAGAAGGTACAAAGCAAGGCGATAAAATAGAAGTATTTGTTTACAGAGATTCAAATGATAGAATTATTGCAACTACAAGAAGGCCTAAACTTGTTATAGGAGAAATTGGATATTTGAAAGTAGTTGAAATATCTAAAATAGGAGCATTTTTAAACTGGGGATTGGAAAAAGATTTGTTCTTGCCATATAAGGAACAAATTAGCGAGTTAAGAACAAATGGAGAATATATGGTTGGCATTTACATAGATAAATCCAACAGATTATGTGCAACTATGAATTTATACAATGTTTTAAAAACAGATTCACCATACAAAGTAAATGATAAAGTAACTGGAACTGTTTTTAGTCTAAGAAGAGGTCTGGGAGCAATGATAGCCGTTGATGGCAAATACTTAGGTATGATACACGAAAAAGAATTGTTAAAACCATTGCATGCTGGCGAAGAAGTTGAAGTTAGAGTCAACCAAGTAAAAGAAGATGGTAAACTTGGCTTGAGTTTAAGAGATGCACCAAGACTTCAAATTGACAAAGATGGAGAAAAAATATATAGCAAGTTAATTAAAAACAAGGGTTCATTGGCATTTAATGACAATAGCAATCCGGAAGAAATTAGAAATACATTTAATATGAGTAAAAGTTCATTTAAAAAAGCTATTGGTAATTTGATGAAAAGAAAACTTATAGTTATAACTAGAAATGGTATTGAACTTGCTAATGAAAAAAATACTAAAAGTAATAATGATTTTAAAAAATCATCAGGAAGATATAATAAATCAAACAACAATTATAAGAAGTCAAACAACAGATATGATAAGCCAAAAGATGGTTATAAAAAAACAAATGATAGATACGATAAATCAAAAGATGGTTATAATGATTTTGGAAAAAATAAGAAGACTTATAGGAATCGAAAAAGCGGTAAATAAATAAGGCAAAACAAAAAGGAGTGTATAAAATATACCTCCTTTTATTGTTCTTTGAAATACCTTAATTAATATAGATTATTATATATTAAATTGGTAAAAAATTATTCAAAACTAAGCAAGAGTTACATTGCTAGCTTGAGGTCCTTTTTGACCATCAATGATATCAAAGTTTACTTTTTGTCCTTCTTCTAATGTTTTGAATCCGTCAGAAGTGATAGCTGAAAAATGTACGAATACGTCATTTCCATCATCACAAGAGATAAAACCAAAACCTTTTTTAGAATCAAACCATTTAACTGTACCTGTTTTCATTAAAAATCCTCCAAATATAAAAATATAAGTATATTATAATCCTAAGTTTCTAAAATAGCAATATGTTTTCTTAAAAAAAGGAAATGATTACGTTTTTATATTAAATATTTGGATAATATATATAGTAAAAATATTAAAAAACTATTCTAAAAATAAAAGAAAAATGTTATAATATAATTGTAACTTAATTACAAAGGTGATAATATGAGACGATTTTTTAAGGTTTATTTTTCGACTATGGTATTATACGTATGTATAGCTGTAATCTTTATAGTTGGATTTTTAATTGTTAATAGAGATATAATTGTATTTCCAACATTTAAGCAAGTAGTAGATAATTTTACAGAAGAGGATAATAACAATTTATCTGCTTTGGAAAAAGCTATGAAGAAAAGCTCTATAATGAATATTTTAGTAGTGGGAAAAGAAAATGTGCGTACAGATACTATAATGGTTGTTAGCTATGATAAGAAATTAAAAAAAGCTAATGTACTTTCTGTTCCTAGAGATACTTATTATGTGAGAGAAGGGTATGATAATAGGCAACAGAAAAAAATAAATGCTATATATCAAGATGAAGGAATAGTTGGGTTGAAAAGTGCAGTAGAAAGTATAACAAAATTGCCAATACAAAAATATGTTTCTGTAGATTATAATGCGGTTATAAAGGTAGTAGATATACTTGAAGGGATAGAAGTTGATGTTCCGTTTAATATGGTATATACTGATCCAATGGATACACCACCATTAGAAATTAATATTTCTCAAGGACTACAGGTTCTAGATGGTGAAAATGCTTTAAAATTTTTAAGATTCAGACAGAATACAGATGGCACAGGTTATCCTAATGGAGATATTGGAAGAATAAAAACTCAGCAGGAGTTTATAAAAACAGCGATTCGAAAAACGTTAAGTTTTAAATTGCCAGCAGTAATAAACGAATCATTTAAATACATAGACACAGATTTTACATTGACAGAAATTTTAACATTAGCTACGGGACTAGGCGGATTTAAAACGGATAGTTTACAAACAAATATTATAGATTATTATACTAAAACAATGGATGGTTTATCATATGTAGTTCCAAATGAAGATGGTATAAATAATTATCTTTATACATTGTATGGAGTTCAAGAAGAAGATAATACCGGTTTTATTCAAATAATTAATGATACAGATAGCAATAGTGATATTGAAGTAAATAATGGAAATGGTCAAAATAATTAATAAAATGTTTGAAAATGCTACTCGTTAATGATATAATCTAACGTGTTTTAAAAATGAAAGGTGGATATAATGAATAATGCGTTTTTTAAAAGTTTTTTTAACAACATTTCTTATATCGTGTGTAGTATTAGGAATAGGTTTATTTTCATATTTTAAATTTTTCAATCCTTTGGATAATATAATAGATAATGGACAAAATTCGAATATTAGTGATAAAGAGATTGACAACGATCCAAATCTTACACCTCTAGAAAAAGCAATACTTAAGAGTAAAAGGATAAATGTCTTGATAGTTGGCTTAGAGCATGTAAGGACAGACACTATAATGGTAGCTAGTTATGATAGAGAAAATAAGAAGGCAGATATTATTTCTGTACCTAGAGATACATTTTATGAAAGAGAAGGATATACAAATCCAGCAAGTAAAAAGATAAATGCAGTTTATCAAAGTGAAAATATTGATGGTTTAATTGATGCAGTTGAAAATTTATTGGGAATTCCAATACACAAATATGTTACAGTTGATTATCAAGCCGTAGTAAAAGGTGTAGATTCCTTAGGGGGAGTTGAAGTAAATGTACCATTCAAGATGGTTTATAGCGATCCTTATGATACACCTCCATTATATATTAATATACCGGCAGGTTTGCAATTGTTAGACGGAGAGAACTCTTTAAAGTTTCTTAGATATAGGCATGGTTATAAACAAGGTGATATAGGAAGAATAAAAGCTCAACAAGAATTTGTAAAACAAACAGTAAAAAAATTAATAAGTTTTAAATTGCCAACATTTATACGAGAAGTTTATCCTTATGTAAAAACTAATTTCTCAATTTCTGAATTAATTGCATTAGGTGGAGATGCTATTGGATTTACAATGGATGGATTAAATACTAATTTATTGCCAGGTGTAGGAAAGTATATAGGGAATGTTTCTTATTATATACCTAACTATGAAGAAGCATTAAATCTAACGTATAAATTGTATGGTTTGATTGATGATGAACCTGAAGTGGAAAATTTAAATAATGAAGATGACAATTAATGAAAGTACGGTTATAGTTATATAACCGTTTTTATTTATCTAATCAAAGAAAAAGAAAGGTGAAAAAACATATGATAGGGCATTTTTTTAAAGTTTTTTTTATTACATTTTTTATTGCATTGTTAACTCTTGGCGGCATTATTTATGGATATATTAAAATCTCTAATCCCATTGACGATGTAATTTCAAACACTAAAAATCCAATTAATTTGACGACAGATAGTAATGCTAAAATAGACGAAGAAAAGTTGACGCCGTTTAAAGAAGCTATAAAAAATAGTAAAAGGTTAAATGTTTTAGTAGTAGGTTTTGAACATAATCGAACAGATGCAATAATGGTTGTAAGCTTTGATAGGAAGACTGAGAAAGCTAATATTATAGCAGTTCCTAGAGATACATATTATAAAAGAGATGGATACAAAGATATAGGTTCGCAAAAAATTAATGCAATATACCAGTCAGAAAGTATAGATGGATTAATTGATGCAGTAGAAGAAATTATGTCAATACCAATACATAGATATGTTACAGTAGATTATGACGCTGTAAAAAAATGTGTGGATATTTTGGGCGGAGTAGAAGTAAATATACCATTTGAAATGAGTTACCATGATGAATATGACACATCTCCTTTATCAATAGAATTTCAACCGGGTAAACAGTTATTAAATGGACAAAAAGCATTAGAGTTCTTAAGATTCAGAAAAAATGATGATGGTAGCAGGTCTATAGGAGACATTGGGAGAATAAAATTACAACAAGAGTTTATCAAAAATGCTATTAAGAAAACTATTAGCTATAAGTTAGGTTCAATTTTAGAGGAGATGTATAAGCATATAGATACTAATTTTTCTTTTACAGAGTTAATAGATTTAACGGGTGACTTGGTACAGTTTTCAACAGATGATTTAAAGTGTGAATTATTGCCAGGTGAAGTTACATCAATTCAAAATCTATCGTTTGTTAAGCCAAATTATGAAAAAATTCTAAAAATGGTGTACGAGTTGTATGGCTTAACAGATAATTAATAAGTGATTTATTCAAAAAAATCAATTATTACAATGAGGTAATAACTTTATAAATATTCAAAACATTTGCATACAAAATATTTTAGAGAGAAAGTGAATTTAAAAGATATTTTCGTTGTGATAATAATTGTAAAACAAACGAATTTGAGGTGTAAAAGCGCAGGAAAATGTTTTCATAAAGTAGATAATTAATGAAAACATTCTGTATATTTATTAATGCATAATTATAATACATAAGTATAAATATTAATTACTATTGACTTAGCATTAATGAAATGTTAAACTTAAATAAATTATAAAAGGATATGGTGGTAATTATGAATAATGATGCTATTCAGATTTATTCTGAAATTGGAAAATTAAAAAAGGTTTTACTACATAGGCCTGGTTACGAACTGGAAAATTTAATGCCAGATTATCTAGAAAGATTATTGTTTGATGACATACCATACTTGAAGGTTGCACAGGAAGAGCATGATGCTTTTGCTGATATTCTTAGGAAGAATGGCTCGGAAGTAGTCTATTTGGAAGATTTAGTAACTGAAGCAATCACAGATAATGATGTAAAAAATAATTTTATAAGTGAATATATCATTGAAGCGGGCATAAAAGAAACTAGAAAAACAGAAGTATTGACAGATTTTTTCAAATCATATGAAAATAAGGATATGGTTATGAAAATGATAGCTGGAGTTAGAAAAAGTGAAATAAAAGGTTATGAAAAAAGAAATTTAGTAGATTTTTTAGATGACGATTATCCATTTCTAATTGATCCAATGCCAAACTTATATTTTACAAGAGATAATTTCTCTACTGTAGGTCGTGGCGTTTCTTTACATAAGATGCATACAGTGACTCGTGGAAGAGAGACATTGTTTGGAAAATATGTTTTCAAATATCATAAAGAGTACAATAAAACACCTCTATGGTATGATAGAACTGAAGATTTTTCAGTTGAAGGTGGAGATGTTCTTATTTTAAATGAAGATACTGTAGCAATAGGTATTTCTCAAAGAACTCAACCAAGTGCAATAGAAAAATATGCAAAGAATTTATTAGGAAATGACAGCTTTAATAAAATATTAGCAATAGATATACCAAAACATAGAGCTTTTATGCATTTAGACACAGTATTTACAATGGTTGATTATGATAAATTTACTATACATCCAAATATCAAAAAAAATATGAACTTATTTGCTATAACAAAGAAAGATAATGGCGAATTATCAATAGAAGAAGAGCATGGTTCAGTAGATGAAATACTAAAAAGACATTTGAATTTGGACAAGGTGTCACTTATAACTTGTGGTGGTGGAAATGTTATAGATGCAGCTAGAGAACAATGGAATGATGGTTCAAATACTCTTGCAATATCACCTGGAAATGTGGTAGTATATGCAAGAAATTATGTTTCAAATAAAGTATTAGAAGAAAGTGGAATAAAAGTACATGTTATGCCAAGCGCCGAATTATCAAGAGGACGTGGAGGTCCAAGATGTATGAGTATGCCACTAGTAAGAGAACCATTAAAAAAATAACAATATTATTAAAATTTTAGGAGGATATTTATAATGGCAGTTAATTTAAAAGGAAGAAGTTTTTTAACATTGATGGATTTTTCTCCATTAGAAATTAGATACATGTTAGATTTAGCACATGATTTAAAAGCTAAAAAAAGAGCAGGTATTAAAGGTAACGTGCTTGAAGGTAAAAATATTGTTTTATTATTTGAAAAAACTTCAACTAGAACAAGATGTGCTTTTGAGGTTGGAGCTATGGAAGAAGGAGCAAATGTTACTTTCTTAGATTCAGGAAGCTCACAAGTTGGTAAAAAAGAATCAATAGAAGATACAGCAAAAGTATTAGGAAGATTTTATGATGGTATTGAGTATAGAGGATACAGTCAAAAAGTTGTTGAAGATTTATCTAAATATTCAGGAGTACCAGTATTCAACGGTTTAACTGATGTTGATCACCCAACTCAAATTCTTGCTGATATGTTAACAATAGAAGAACACGTAGCAAAACCTTTAAATAAAGTTAAAGTTGTATTTGCAGGCGATATAAGAAACAACATGTCATATGCTTGGATGTATGGATGTGCAAAAATGGGAATGCACTTTGTAGCATTTGGACCGAAAGAATTGGAAGTTGATAAAGAAGTATTAAGAAGAGCTAATGAAGTAGCAAAAGAAACAGGTGCTATCATAGAAGTAGCACATGATATTGAAGCTGTTAAAGGCGCTGATGTTATTTACACAGACGTTTGGGCATCAATGGGAGAAGAAGCACAAATACCAGAAAGAGTAAAATTATTAACTCCTTATAAAGTAACTATGGATTTATTAAAAGCTACTGGTAACCCAGATATTAAATTTTTACACTGCTTACCATCATTCTACAATTTTGAAACTAAAATGGCAAAAGAATGGCATGAAAAAGGAATAGACATAAGAGAAGTAACTGACGAAGTATTTAGAAGCAGATATTCAGTAGTATTTGATGAAGCAGAAAATAGAATGCATACTATAAAAGCAGTAATGGTTGCAACTATATAACAAGTAAAATAAAAAAACAAAAAACTTGGGAATAGCTTGTAAAAGCTATTCCTTTTTTAAAGGAGAAAATATAATATGGCACAAAAAGTAGTAGTGGCTCTAGGCGGAAATGCGTTAGAAGATAAAAGTTTACCATCAACAGCAGAATCTCAATTAATTGTTGTTAAAAGAACTAGCGAAAAATTAGCTGAGATTAGCTTAAAAGGATATGAAATTGCAATTGTTCACGGAAATGGACCTCAAGTGGGAAGAATTTTGTTGTCGTCTGAAACAGCAAAAGATGTAACACCTTCAATGCCTTTTGATGTATGTGGTGCAATGAGCCAAGGATATATAGGATATCATATACAACAAGCTTTAAAGCAAACATTGAGACAGCAAGGTAGAGAAGTACCAGTTGTTTCAGTTGTTACTCAAGTAGTAGTAGATGAAAATGATAGGGCTTTCAAAAATCCTACAAAACCAATAGGACCATTTTATTCAGAACAAGAAGCAAAAATATTGCAAGGTGAAAAAGGATATACAGTTAAAGAAGATGCTGGAAGAGGTTGGAGAAGAGTAGTTCCATCACCAATGCCTATTAAAATAGTTGAACTTGATACAGTTAAAAAACTATGGGATTCTACAATCGTTGTAACTTGTGGTGGTGGTGGAATACCAGTAGTTGAAAGAGCAGACGGTTCGCTAGAAGGTGTTGCAGCAGTTATAGATAAAGACTTAGCATCTGAAAGATTAGCTGAAGATATGAATGCTGATGTATTGTTAATATTAACTGAAGTTGAACAAGTAGCTATAAACTTTAATAAGCCAAATCAGCAAAATTTATCATCACTTTCTATAGAAGAATCAAAAAAATATATTGAAGAAGGACATTTTGCGCCTGGAAGTATGTTACCAAAAATCCAAGCAGCTTTAAAATTTGCTGAATCAAAACCAGGAAGAAAAGCAATCATTACTTCATTGTATAAAGCAGTTGATGCACTAGAAGGAAAAAGCGGTACAGTAATTCAATAAGTAAATATAAAGGCCTCAAATGTAAATTTGAGGTTTTATTATAAATTGTTATAAAATATTTCTAAAAAAGTAAAATCATGAAACCGATAAAATTGACACAAAATGGTTAAACGTGATATAATTTCAATAAATATATTACTGGAGGTAGGATATGTCTGTTTTTTCAATTGGTGAAGTATTAAGGAAACATAGAGTTGAATTAGGGATAAGTCAAGAAGATTTATGTACTGGAATATGTTCTGTTCCTACGCTTTCTAGAATAGAAAATGGAGTTCGTGTTCCAAGTAAATCACACTTTGATGCATTGATGCAACGTATGGGACAAAGTGGTGAAATGTATGATGCTTATATTGGTACGCAGGATTTTGAAATACATGAAACAAAATTTAAAATAAGATCGGCAATAATTGCTTGTAATTATGAATTAGCCAGTGAATTGCTTATAAAGCTTAAAAAATTGAATAATGAAAATGATAATAATGATAATATATCAAAACAGTTTATCATGTATATAGAAGTAATATTGAAAGCAAAAGGTGTATATGATAAATATTCACTCAAAGTGTTGGAAGATGCAATTAGATTAACTATGCCGTCATATGGTAAAACCAAAATCTATGAACGTTTATTAACTTTTGATGAAATAACTATTTTAAATAATATAGGAAATGCATATGGATTAATTGGAAAAACAAAAAAAAGCATTAAAACTTTATATGAATTAAAAAAGTTTATGGATAAAAAATATATAAATTCAGAAGAAAAGGTAAGAACATATCCTATGGTTTTATATAACTTATCAAAATGGCTAGGGTTGGACAATAGATTCGAAGAATGTATAGAAATTTGTGATATTGGTATTGTAATAGCTGCAGAGAGTAGTAAAATGCAATTATTAAGCAAACTTCTCTATAACAAAGCATGGTGTATGATGAAAATGCAGGATTTAACCTTGCAGGAAGACTGTCGCAAATTGCTGTTGCAAGCTTATTATATTGCAACAGCAACTGGACAAAATAGTACTGCCTTAACAATTAAAAAATTTGGACTTGAAAATTGTTTATTTTTAAAAGAGGAGTACTTTTATTGATCAACTTCTTGAGGAGGTAAATTACAGTCTGGGCTGATAACAGGACTGCCAATAGATGCTATGCTCTGATCAACTTCTTGAGGAGGTAAATTACAAGCTTCCGCACAAACGAATGACAACATCAATAGTGTGAAAGTAATTAATAATACTTTGAATTTTTTCATTACATATCCTTCTTTCTTTTTTTTTTTGCGTTCTTTATTGTACATAAACAATAACACATTTTTAGTTATATGAACATGACGTTTTTGGAAAATTTTTTTTAAAATAATTTTTCCAAAAACGTCATGGCTTTTTTAGTAATTTTAAGTTATTTTATAATTATACGGGTTAGAAAAAAGGAGGTGTAAATTATGTTTTATAAAATATGTGACAATTATAATTTAATTGAAAAATTGAAAACTTTTTTTATAAACTCCAATAGTAAAAATAATATATTTCTTATTAGAGCAAATTTGTTGCAAAACAACATAATAAAACTGTTAGAAACTACTTGTCTGAATAATTATGTCTCTTTTTTAAATAATCAAGATATTAAAATAAATCAAGAAGTTATAAAATTAAATCTAAAAGATTTTTCAGAAAACAATAATATTTTTACTTTAGTTCATGTATATAAAAACATGGTAAATAGCAAAACATATAACATTCCCTTAGTGGATTTCGCCTTTATGTATAAGATTATGAAAATTGGGAAAACTGTGGGATACAAAATGCCATTTATAATAATTGTAATAGATTCCAATACTATTAAAGTAGAGGTTTATTATAAAAAAAGTATATATAAAGATATAGAAATAATAAAAAATACAGAAGTTGCAGAAAATATGGTTGCTGAAAACAATGAAAATACTTATATACTGAAGGATATAGATTTTTGATATAAAATGGAGTATATCCTATATTTTGTTTTTATAATCACTATTGACTTATATACTCATAATATATAATATATGTATTATATTAAAATAAGTGGGTAAATAATATGAGAATAATAATTGATGGTGATGCATGTCCCCAAAGTGTAAAAAAAATATGTGAAAAAAATGCAAAAAAATATGATTTGAATTTAAAAATAGTTGTAGATATGGAGCATGCAATAGAAAGTGAATACGAGGTAATAATTGTTGAAAAGGGCAGAGATGCTGTAGATTTTAGAATAGTTCAATTATTTCTAAAAAACGACATATTAGTAACTCAAGATTATGGTTTGGCTAGTATTGTATTACCTAAGGCAAAAGGCATTGCCCATACTGCAGGATTTGAAATAGATTCAAGTAATATAGATACATTACTTCAATCAAGATATATAGGACAAAGAATAAGAAAGACTGGTGGAAGGACAAAAGGTCCATCAAAAAGAACTAAAATTCAGGATGCAAAATTTGAAAAAGTATTGGTAAAAATTATAACTTCATAAAAGTTTTAAATAAAATTCTCAGTAATAGAGAATTTTATTTATTAGTTGCATTTGCATTTACACTGCACATCACGTCTTCAACAATTGTCTCAGATGATGCTTTATTGTAAATTTTTTTCATGTTATTTTGCATTGCTAATGCAACACTTTGATTTTCTACAATATATCTTGTATGTTCAAGCAATTCTTCTGTATTGTTAGCTATAAAAGCAGTACCCTTGCTTTCAAAGTATAATGCGTTTTCTTTTTCTTGACCTGGTACAGGCTTAAATAATATTAGAGGTAATTGAACTGCCAATGCTTCACTAAGTGTTATACCACCAGATTTTGTAATCATACATGTTGATATTTTATATAATTCGTGTATTTGTTCAGTAAAACCAAATACTTTTAAATTATCGTATTCCAGTATATCTAATTCATCCTTCAATTCTTTGTTATTACCACAAACAACAGCAATTTCTATATTTTTATTTGAACATAATTGTGTGCAAATTTTCGATATGTCTTTCAAGACACCAAAAGCACCAGCACTTATAAGTACAATTTTTTTTGTATGATCAAAACCATATTTATCATATATTAAGGTAGTATTTTCATACTCTTCAAATGATTCTCTAATTGGTATTCCTGTTACAACAGCTTTTTCAATAGGAATATTCATTTTTTCAAGCTCTTTTTTTACTTCCTCAGTTGCAATGTAAAATTTATCAATTTCTTCACTTATCCATAGTTTATGAACATAAAAATCTGTAACTATTGTAAATATGGGTATATCAATATTTAAGTTGCTTTTAATTTTATCTGTAGCTAAAATTGGGAAAGTATTAATTATTAAATTTGGCTTTATATTATTTACGATTTCCTTTAATTGTTTATAACCAAAAGATTTATAAACATCCATTATTTTTTTCCCAACAAGTTTTTCTACTCCATAAAACATAAACGAATAAGCATAACCATAGTTGTAACTTTTTAAGTAGGCTTTTTTAATTTTTTTAGTTATAAAAGGATGTGCTTCTGTAAATAAATCTATAATAAAGACATTTTGGTACCCTTTATTCATAAAAGCATTTTTCAATGCTGTTGCGACCATTTTGTGTCCATTGCCAAAAGGAGCTGTTGTTATTAATATATTTATATTTTTATCCAAAATATATACCTCCATAAATCGAATTAATAATTTCTATAATATTGGGTATTATATTTCTACAGGTAAGAATAATGTAATATAAATTTCGGATTTAAAATTATTCTTATACCTATAAAAATGAGCGCTCATAATATTAATTTAATTATAAAGTATATGTAACAAGCATATTATATTATTATGTACAATGTTTTTTCGAAAATTCAAAACTATTGTACAGTTGTACATATACTTTTTTTATGTGTATATTTATAAGCACACTATATTATAATACATGAAAGTGAAATAAGAAAGTAAGAAAATATTAAAATATTATTAAAATTAAGGAGAAGTAATGATACAAGATTTTATTAAAGCATTTATTCTAGTATTTATAGCTGAATTTGGTGATAAATCACAAATACTTGCAATGGCTTTTGCTACTAGGTATAAAGCAAAACAGGTAATCTTGGGTATTTTTATAGGTGTTTTTACAAATCATTGTCTTGCAGTCCTAATAGGAATATACATAGCAACTATTTTTCCAGTTAAGTATTTACAGCTAATATCGGGTGCTTTATTTTTATGTTTTGGGTTTATTACATTGAGAAAAGGGAAAAGTGTAAGTGGTAAAAAAAAGATTATAAATATAGGTGTTATATTTACAATATCACTTGCTTTTTTTATTGGGGAGTTGGGTGATAAAACTCAATTAACTGCAATGACACTTGCCATAGAAAGTGAATATCCAATAATTATTTTGACAGGAACTGTCAGTGCGATGATATTTGTAGCTTGTATAGGAATATTTATCGTAAAGAAACTAAAACTTAATATTTCGAATACATTTGTAAAGATTATATCAGGTTTTGTTTTCATTAGTTTTGGATTAAGCAAATTTTACTTATATTTGCGTAAATTCAGCGTAAATAGTCTAATAATAGCAAGTTTCTTGGTTGTTATTCTATTTATCTCTATGTATTTTACGAGTAAACTGATTGAAGAATAATAAGTTTATGATATAATGTATGTAAAAACGTGTGTGGAGTAAATATGAATAAAGCATTGATATTTAACATTCAAAAATTTTCATTACATGATGGTCAGGGTATTAGAACAACCATATTTTTTAAAGGATGTCCACTTAATTGTAAATGGTGTCATAATCCTGAGGGAATAAATATTGCTAAGGAAATAATGCATGATAATGCGAAATGTACACTTTGCAGGGTATGTATTGACAATTGTCCATCAAATGCAATTAGTATACAAAATAATAATATTTTAACAGATAATTTACTATGTAAATATTGTGGTAAGTGTGTATTTAATTGTGTATACAATGTAAGAGAAATTGTTGGCAAAGAATATACGGTTGAAGAGGTTTTAAAAGAAGTACTAAAGGATAAGGTGTTTTATGAAGAGTCTGGTGGTGGGGTCACGCTATCAGGTGGTGAACCTGTTATGCAGATTGATTTTGTTGAAGAGTTATTGAAAAAATTGAAAGAAAATAATATTCATACAGCAGTAGATACCAGTGGAGCAATGACATTTGATTGCTATGAACGAATATATAAATATACAGATGTTTTTCTGTATGATTTAAAGATTATGGATGATGAAAAGCATAAGATTTTTGTAGGAACTACAAACAAGGTTATACTAGAAAATTTAAAAAAATTATCTAAAATACATAAACATATTATTATTAGAATGCCAATAATAAATAATATAAACGCGAACTTTGAGCATATATCAACTACTATAAAATATTTAAAAGATTTAAATATTGAAGAAGTTAACCTATTGCCTTATCATGATATTTCAAGACATAAATACAGACAGCTTAACATTAACTATGATGAATGCAATATGTCGGTACCATCTGACAATACGATGGACAAGTTTAAAGAAATGTTTCAAAAGAGTGGATTGAACGTAAAAATAGGTGGATAATGAAAGGAGTACTTATGAGAGGTAGCACACAAAGAACAAGAAATCTAAGAGAAATTAGTTTATCAACACCACATACTCTTAGTATGGAGAGAGCTTTATTAGAAACTAAAGTTTATGAAGATTACTTTGGTAAGGTTGAAATACCAGTATTAAGAGCTTTGAACTTCAAATATTTAATGGAAAACAGAAAACTTTACATAGGTGAAGGTGAATTAATAGTAGGAGAGAAAACAGAAAGACCGCAGGCAGCACCAACATTTCCCGAACTTTGCTGTCACACAATGGACGATTTGCGTGTGCTTGACGAAAGAAAATACATAAATTTTAAAGTTTCAAATGAAGATAAAAAGATACATCAAGAAAGTATTATACCATACTGGAAGGGTAAAGCAACTAGAGATAAAATAATTGAGAGCATGTCACAGGAATGGAAAGATTGTTACAGTGCGGGTATGTTCACAGAATTTATGGAGCAAAGGGCACCTGGACACACAGTTGCAGATGACAAATTTTATAAAAAAGGGTTTATAGATTTAAAAAAAGAAATAGAAGAAGAAATAGATAAACTAGACTTTCTACATGATAAAGATGCATATAGTAAAAAAGCACAATTAGAAGGAATGGCAATTTCTTGCGATGCAATCATGATTTATGGAAAAAGATATGCAGAGTATGCAAGACAGCTTGCTAAAGAAGAAAAAAATTCAACAAGAAAAGAAGAGTTACTGTGGATTGCAGGTAACTGTGATGTAGTACCAGCGCACAAGCCTGAAACATTTGCGCAGGCAATACAAATGTATTGGTTTGTACATATTGGTGTAACAACCGAATTAAACACATGGGATGCTTTTTCTCCAGGTAGATTTGATCAATACTTATATCCATTCTATAAAAACGAAGTGGAAAAACGATTAATTACAAGAGAACAAGGTGTTGAGCTGTTAGAATGCTTATGGATTAAGTTTAACAATCAACCAGCTCCTCCTAAAGTTGGAATTACAATGAAGGAAAGTGCTACATATACTGATTTTTCAAATTTGAATACAGGTGGAATAAACCCTGAAACTGGAGAAAATGGTGTAAATGATGTATCATATATGATTTTAGATGTAATGGATGAAATGAAGCTTGTACAACCAAGCTCAAATGTTCAAATAAGCGAGAAATCTCCTAATGAATTTTTGAAAAGAGCATGTGCAATATCTCGTAAGGGTTGGGGGCAACCAGCTTTTTACAATACAGAGGAATTAATAAATGAGTTATTGAATGCAGGCAAAGATTTAGTAGATGCTAGATATGGTGGCTCAAGCGGATGTGTTGAAACAGGAGCGCATGGAAGAGAAGCATACATATTAACTGGATATTTTAATTTACCTAAAGTTTTGGAAATTACATTAAACAATGGTTTTGATAAATATACCAATAAACAAATAGGTTTAAAAACGGGTAATCCAAATGATTTTAAATCTTATAATGGTTTATGGAATGCTTTTATAAAACAAATGCAGTATTTTATAGATGTTAAGATGAAGGGTAATAACATTATTGAAAAAATATTTGCTACACATATGCCTTCAACTTTTATGTCTGTTTTGACAACAGGATGCAAAGAAAGTGGTAAGGACTATAATTCTGGTGGTTCTAAGTATAATACTAGATATATTCAAATAGTGGGAATTGGAACTATAACTGATAGTTTAGCTTCTATAAAGAAAAATATATATGATGATAAAATATTTAGCATGAAAGAGTTAATAAATGCTCTTAACAACAATTTTGAAACGCAAGAGTTTGTGAAAAATATTGTGATTAATAGAACACCTAAATATGGTAATGATGATGAATATGCTGATGAAATAATGGTACAGACATTTAATTCAGTCAATAAACATATCACAGGTAAACCTACTATGTGTGGAGGAACATATCACATTGATATGCTTCCAACTACTTGTCATATATATTTTGGTTCAATGACTGGTGCTTTGCCAAATGGTAGATTATCAGGCAAACCATTAACAGATGGTATTTCACCAGAAAAAGGTGCTGATATTAATGGTCCAACTGCAGTTATCAAATCTGCATCAAAAATGGATCATTCTAAAACTGGTGGAACATTGTTGAATCAAAAATTTACGCCTTCTTCTATTGTTGGAGAAATAGGATTAAATAATATGGCAGCACTTATAAGGTCATATTTTAAGTTGGGAGGACACCATATCCAATTTAATGTTATAGATAAAAAAACTCTTTTGGAAGCACAAAAAAATCCTGATGAATACAAGGATTTAATAGTTAGAGTAGCTGGTTATAGTGACCATTTCAATAATCTTGAAAAAGCATTACAGGATGAAATAATTGAGAGAACAGAACAATCATTTTAAAATTGTAGTTAACTTTAAAAATATTTTTAACAAATATGTAAAATCCCATCGAAAATTATTTTGATGGGATTTTTGATATAATAAAAGTAGTTATATCATTAACGGCATTTACGTCTTTTATATTACTATAATGGTTAATAAAAATAAATAATAAATCACTATTGTAAGGTAGAATTTCTGTTGAAATTAACTCTAATAACTGATTTTTGAGTGAGTTGATTTCATTTTCATTATTTTCTAAAATATATATATTTAGAAGATTATGAAAGCAATTTTTTATAATATTTATTTTATTGCATCTAATACTCTGAAAAAGTGATTTGTTAAGATAAAACTTACTTTTATCATATTCTTTTAGAAAATAGAATGCTTCTCCAATATCATTGTAAAATTCACAAATATATTTATTGCTATCTGTTTTTAAATAATTCTCTAAATATAATATTGCTATTTCTAAATTCTTTATTAGGCCTTTTGTATCATTTAATTTTTTGTAAATATCTAAAATATTTACAAGCGTAAGCAATTTGATTTCTATATTATCTTTTGCTAAAAATAAAGTTTGTTTATGAATTTGCAATGCCTTTTTATATGATTTGAGTTCACAATAGCAGTTTGCTTTTAAAATCATTACATTAGTTTTTCTAGTTATATTTGAATTTAAAATATCTATGAATTTATTTTCAATGCAATAAATATTTTCTAAACACTTATCGTAGTTTTTCAACTGCTTAAAAGCTATTACATCATTATAATAAATTTTGTAGTTTTGCTCTAATGGCATGGATGGCATGTATATTCTAGCTAGATTGCTAAATTCTAAACTTTCTTTCATCTTATTAATTTTTGCACTGCAATAATTAATACTAATAATTAAGTTTACTAGATTAATATTGTTAAGCATTTCAGTAAAATTTTCAAAAGACATTAAATAATAAGAGTATGCCATATAATAATCATTGCTTTTCTTGTAGTAATCTCCAAGCTTTTTATATATGGTTGATTTAAACTTTTTATAGTTGTATTTATTTAAAATACATATTACTTTAGATAAATAATTTTGAAAATTTTCTTCTGAAATTTTTTTTGGATTTGCATCTATTAAGGTTATAAAATTATTTGCGATTCTTTCAACTTGTGTATTGACACTTTCAAGTAAATAATCTAATGATACATCACATTCAATAGATTTTTCTTTACATACTTTTCTAATGTTTTTAATTATTTTTTTTGCTGTGCTTTCTATAAGATTAGCTTTATTGGTTTCAATCATTGATATCATATTTCTAGATATATCATTTCTGCTAATTTCATATTGTTTTATACCATATTTTTTTCTTATTTTTTTTAATTTGTCTCCAGAGGTCATTACTTCTATATTCATAAATTATCTCCCTTGAAATTCTATAAAATGACAAAATTTTACTTACTAAATAAATATTCGAAAAAAGGTAAATGAAAAGTATTGACATTTAATTTTATTTAATTTAACATATATAATATAACAAACTTACATATAAATGTAAATAAAAATATAAGGAGATGTAGTTTATGATAAAATTTAAAAAAGTTATTGTAATTTTAATGTGTATGGTAATATTGACTGCTAATAGCAAAATAGCAAATATACTAGATAATAATTCAAATGATTTAATACAGACAGAGAGTACTGATCCTGATGGTGAAGATGAATATATAAATAATTAAGTAAGTACAATCAGTTGACACTTAGTGTAGATTAAGCTACTATTTAGCAAACTAATTCTTAAAAATACAAGTAGGTGAAAATATGTATGATATATTAAACGTTTACTTGGAAAATGGATTAAGAGTAGTAATGCATAAAATTCCCTATTCTAAAACAGTTGCTTGTGGCGTTTGGGTCAAACAGGGCAGCAAGCACGAAGACGACCAGACAAATGGACTATCTCATCTAGTAGAACATTTGATAATAAATGTAAACAATCATAATAATCCAGAATTCCAAAAATTAATAAGAGAATTAAATGATGAAGGAGTAGTACATAATGCGGGTACTACTAAAGAAAATACTAATTTTTATTTTACAGGTTTAAATAAAAACCTAGAAAAATGTATTGCTACATTAGCTGAGATGGTAATGCATAATAAAAATTTTTCAGAAGAATTATTAGAAAATGAAAAGAAAGTTGTTGCACAAGAAACTATATCGTTTTACTCTTCGTTTAACCAGATAAGGGAAAGAACGAGTCAAGCACTTTATGGAAATATGGACGTAGGAAGAACTATAGTAGGAGTTATAGATAACATTAAACAGGCTAATAGTGATCAATTAAATTATATTATGAAAAATAGCTATACACCTGAAAATTCTACTATAGTTATAATTGGAGGAATTGAATATGATGCAGTCTTGCGTATAGTCGAAAAATATTTTTCTTCATGGGATGATGAATACACTCGTGACTATAGTGAAGTTGTTGATAGTGAGCCTGGTATATTTTTTAATGAAATAGCAGGTGGTCAAAGTTCAGTAATTTCAGTAGGATTTAGAACAGGTGCTTTTAACAGTAAAGATAGAAAAAAAATTGATATAATATCTAAAATTATAGGTGAGCCAGGTTTTGAATCTAGACTTGTAAAGGAAATTAGGACAAAAAGAGGTCTTGCATATAATTTGGGAGCATTTACAAACAGCTACGAACATAGAGGTGCATTAGGTTTTACAGTTGTATGTGCTCATGACTTAGTATATGAAGTTGTTTCAATAATATCTGATGAAATTATTAATATAAAGCAAAACGGTTTTAATGATGAAGAAATAGACAGAGCAAAAAAAATATTAGAGACTAGGACAATGCTGGATTTAGATAATATTCTTTCTCAATTAAAGTTTTTGGGTAGATGTACATCTTATAACCATTTATTTTCTTTAGAGCAAGAAGTTAGAAACATAAAAAAAATAAATAAAGAAGACCTAAATAATTTAGCAAATGAAATATTTCTAAATGAAAAAATGGGGTTTGCTGGTATAGGTAATTTTAGTATAGATAAATCAATTGAACTGTTAAAAATTTAGGTAAAGGAGGTTTAAAAATGCCTGATATTCCTTGTATATATAAAATGGATTTAGTGGATGAAAAAGATGTTTTAAAAGAAGATTTGTTAAAAGGAAAAGCCTTTGATATACTACTTTCTTTACTAGCTGGTTCTAAATCTATAAAAGATATTTCGAAAGAGCTTAATGTACCAAGTTTTTCTGTACAGTTATATATCAAAAGGTTAATTGATGCTAAATTAGTTAAAGTTAAGAATTCAAAAGTAGTTGAGGGGAAAATAGAAAAATGCTATGAACTTGTATCAACAGATATTCAAATAATAAATTATTTGAAAGAAAGCAATGCAATTATAGATGATAAAAAAGACATAGAACTTTTAGCTTTGCAATTCTCATCATTGACTAAAGATGTAATAAAGAATATAAATAAATTTCAAGATAAACCTCATAAGATAAAAGCTTACTTTATCAAGGCAGATGAGGAAAAAATAGCTGAATTTAAAAAAGAGTTGGATGCATTATTTGAAAAATATCAATCTTTAGAGGATTTGAGTGTTGATGACACATATGGATTTATTAGTGTCTTGGCACCATATAAAATAGAATAATATTAGGAAGGGGGGGATAATATTGAACGATAAAAATAAGAAAAATGAAAAGAGACTTGAAGAACAAGATAAAAGCCTAAAAATAGAGGTAACTGAAGAATCATTTAATGTAACTGATGAGGATGAGCGACCGGGAATAGGTTGGGAAATAACAGGTAATGGAAGTAGTGGTGGCTAATATATTTTCAAAATTATTTCTTATAAAATTCTACATATTTATTATGTGTGAATTATATTAATTTTTAGGAGGAGTTAGTTATGGGAAACGAAAAGAAATTGGTTGCATTAGAGAAAAAAATGTATTGCGTTGAAGATGGAAAGCTTGTTATTACATCTGATGAATTGGCAAAAGCAATACAGGAAGAGAATTTGGATTTATTTGTGGATGAAGAATTTGCAGCAAGTAATGGATCAGCATTGCAATGCTGTACTTCACAATTAGAACCAATAGGAGACAGCAGAACAAACTAATATCCAAGCAAATATCAGGAATGCATATTCCTGATATTTGTATTAGTAATACAATACTAAATATAAAATTATAGCACTAGTAATTATTATAAAAATTAAGGAGAAATTTACTATGAAAATATCTAATTATAATTTAAAAGTAAACTTTGATAATCATATTATAATTTTTAACAAGTTATCGAAAAAATATGTTATATATTCAAGTGATAAGGAAGAGCTAGTAACTAATATTATAACTAATATTAGTAGCAGTAACTTTGAAATTGAAAATGCAAATATTTTATTAAAGTTAGGAAAAGCTGGAATAATTATTGGTGATAAGGAAGATGAAACTAATAAGTTATCATACTTAATTAATAAAACTAAATATCAGGATCGAAAGTTGTTATTAGTTATTTCTCCAACTATGGATTGTAATTTTAGATGTCCATATTGTATAGAAGAACATAAAAATACATATATGAGTGAAGAAACTGAAGATAACATAATTAAATTCGTAGAAAAGATGAGTAAACTAATTGGTTGTGTACAAGTTTCATGGTTTGGTGGAGAGCCAACAATTGCTTTAAAAACAATTAATAAAATAAATAGAAAATTAAAAGAAATTTGTAATGCTAATGGCTGTGAATATACAATTACAATAACAACAAATGGATTTCTATTGTCCGATAATGTTTTAGATGAATTAAATAAATATAACATAAAAAGATTGCAAATTACCGTTGATGGTGATGAAGAGCACCACGATAAAAAAAGAATATTAGCAAATGGTTCTGGTACATACAAAACTATTTTAAGCAATATAATAAATGCACTAGATAAAAATATCAATATTGTATTGCGAATAAATATTGATGAGGACAATAAGGATTCTGTTTATGCATTACTGGATGCTATTCCATATGAAAAAAGAAAAAAAGTTATGGTTCATATATCTAACTTGTTTCAAACAGTAGAACCAATAAAGCTATTTGAAATGTATAAAATGGCAATAGATAAAGGTTACATATTTAAATATTTTCATAAACAATTACAATTTTGTGAAGCTGGTTTTATAAATTCGTTTACAATTCAGCCAAATGGTGAAATAGGACCGTGTCAGATTGGATATGATTCAAATATAAAGTTCGGTGAAATTACAAAAAATGGAAACATTAATGTAACCAATAAAAGTGATTACTATAATTTTCGACAATCAAGTCCTCTAGATGATGATGAATGTTTAGAATGTGATGATTTACCATTATGCTTGGGAGGATGTCCGGTATCCAGATTTAAGGGAAATAAGAAATGTGCTAAAAAAGATAAATTAGGTATAACAATTAGTGAGTTGCTTAAATTAGAAATATATTCAAATATGAAAAATAATTTAATTGATAAAGAGTGTATATTATAATTAAAAACCATATGATTTTTTACAGAGGAGTGCAAAATGAAAATTGTTTTATTAAAGGATAAAGATTTTCTGCTTTTAATGTTAGGAAAATTAGTTTCATTAATAGGAAGTGATATGCAAAGTTTTGCTTTGTCTCTATATGTACTCAAAATCACAGGTTCGGCAACTAAATTTGCTTCCGTCCTATCAATTACAATTATTCCTAAGCTAATATTAGGTCCAATAGCGGGAGTGTTTACAGATTGGCTAGATCGTAAGAAGATTATTGTATGCTTTGATTTTTTAAATGGAGTAATTATAGGTATATATGCGATATTATTTAATTTCACTGGAGAATTAACTATGACTAGTATATATTTTTTAGTATTTATATTATCGTTAACATCTGTAGTATTTCAACCTGCGATATCAACTGTTATTCCTAGTATAGTTAAAAAGGATCACTTGATAGATGCAAATGGTATTAATTCTATTGTAATGAGTATTGGATCTTTAGTTGCTCCAATGATAGCGGGAATTCTAATGGGTATGAATGGCATGTTAATTATTTTTTGGGTAAATTCAATTAGTTTTATGTTATCAGCAACAAGTGAAGTATTTATTCGCATTCCTAATTATAATAAAATGCCTAATAAAATAAGCTTTAAGGCTTTTAAAAGAGATTTTGTAGAGGGAATACGGTATATTAAAAATACTAAAATAATTGTGGTATTTATTTCAATTGTAATAATTGTTAATTTTGCATTTAATCCTTTGTTTAATATAGGAATAGTGTTTATATGCAAAGAGGTTCTAAAAATAAGTGACTTTCAATATGGAGTTATGCAGACAGTTCTTGTTGTTTCTATGTTTATAGCTCCAATATTGTGTGGCTATATTTCTAAGAAGATTTCTATTGGGAAAATAGTGTTCTATAATATATTTTTTATTTGCATTTTAAGTTTATTTATAGCCATTATTTCTACAGAAAGTTTTAGAAGTATGTTTTGTAGTAATATGGTTCCTTTTATATTGATTTTGTCAATATGCTTTGTAGTAGGTGTTATTCTTGGAATCATAAATATATCAGTAGGAGTGGTAGTACAGAAAAATGTTTCTTTAGATAAGCTTGGAAGAGTTAATACTGTTATGACTACGGGTACTATGAGTATAATTCCTATGGGTATGATGTTTTTTGGTTTTTTATATGATACTATACCGGTGTGGTTGTGTGTAACAATCTCAGCTATAATAATGTTTGCTGGTATAATAACGTTTAAAAATACATTATTTGAAACTGAAAAAGAGTATGTTAAATAAACAGTATTCTAAGTAAAGTATAAAATATTATACTAGTTTAGGGGGTAACAAATGAAATGTAAAAGTAAGAAAAATAATACTTCGAATTTTAAGTATTATTTTATGGAAGTGTGGAACAGTGATAGAAAACTAATATTATGTTTTATTATCTATACTGTTATTACCTCAATTTTACCTTTCTTAGGTATATTTACACCTAAGCTTTTGGTAAAAGAGTATTTAGGATTAAAAAGAACAGAAACTTTTATGTATATTCTTGGGGCGTTTATATTATTGTCTGCAACAGGTTATTATGTTTCATCATATCTTAATGCTATTAAAATAAATAAATTATTAAAGATAAAGCAGGGATTATGCGTAAAAATACAAGAAAAGTGCATGAAAATGGATTTTAAATTTACTGAAGATAGAGATGTATTAACTGAATATCACAATGCAGATTATGCTGTTGGAAGTTCAGAGAGAGGATTTACAGCTGTATATACTAAGGTCTTTAATTTGTTGGGACGTATTTTGGCATTTGGTGGATACATTGCTATAGTATTGACTTTAAGTCCTTGGGTATTATTATATTTATTGGCGAATGTACTTGTTGTGTACAAGCTTACAGTTTTGGCTAGGAAGTATGAGTATAGCAGGCTTGATGAAAAAACAGATAATCGTAGAAAACAGGAATATATTTACAAAGCTATGTCTGACTTTGCGTATGGAAAAGATATCAGAATATATAAAATTCAAAAATGGCTTGTAGAAAAATTTGTGCGTTTTACAAATAAAAATGTGATTATAAGTAAAGAAATTGCTAATAAGCATTTGAAAGTATCATTGGTTGATGCATTTTTGTTACTTATTAGAGAGGGAATTATTTATGCATATCTGATTTATAGAGTTATAGTCGTTAAAGATATGTCAATTGATAATTTTATTATGTATTTTACTACTATAGCAGGATTTGCTGTTTGGATGCAAAGTATAATGAATGATATAGCATTTATAAAAGAGCATAATATGTATGTTAGCAATTATTTGCATTTTATGAGTTTAGGTGATGATAGCAATGGTAAATCTTATGAAGAAGTTCCAATGCAGGGATCGTATGAAATTGAATTCAAAAATGTGGCTTTTAAATATCCTAATAGCGACAGGTATATATATAAGAATTTGTCCTTAAAAATAAGAGAAGGTCAAAGACTTGCAATTGTAGGTGTTAATGGAGCAGGAAAGACAACCTTTGTTAAATTGCTATGCAGACTTTATGAGCCAACAGAGGGTGAAATATTACTTAACGGAATAAACATACAAAAATTTAATAAGGAAGAGTATTATAAGTTGTTTTCACCTGTGTTTCAAGACATTAAAATGTTTGCTTTTTCTATAAGCGAGAATGTAGCCTTAACAAGTAAAGAAAAAATTGACAGAAAAAAGGTTGTAGAATCTATTGATAGAGCGGATGTTTTAGAGAAAGTTAATTCTTTAGAAAAAGGTATAGATACAAGTCTATTAAAATTTTTGGACAGTGAAGGTATTGAACTATCAGGGGGAGAAAATCAAAAGCTTGCTCTTGCAAGAGCCCTATACAAGAATGGTGGAATTGTTGTATTAGATGAACCAACTGCAGCATTAGATGCAATTTCTGAGTATAAGACTTATATGAGATTCAATGATTTTGTTGGAGATAAAACAGCTATATATGTATCTCATAGACTTGCAAGTACTAGATTTTGCGATGTAATTGCGTTCTTTGAAAATGGTGAGGTTAAAGAATATGGTACTCACGAGGAACTATTAGAAAAGAATGGACGTTATAGAGAAATGTTTGATATACAAGCACGATATTATAGAGAAGATGTTGCAAAGGAGGAAGCATAATGAAAAAAGATAGTTCAAAAAGCTTTAGAAAAGATCTCAAAATAATAATACATTTTTTAAAGCTAACACAAAAAATTAATAAGAGCTATGTTCCGACATTGATTACAGCAGCTTTATTTAAGGCACTTACTCCTCTTGTCAATATAATAATGCCTAAGTTTATTATAGATGAGTTATTGATGGATATGAGAATAGATTTTCTTGTTATGCTTGTTGCTATTACGGTGGTTAGTAATCTTATTTTAAATATTATAAATAGATGTTTTGCAAAGTTTATTGCTGTAAAGGATTTAGAGATATCTAATGGATTTGATTTGTTGATTGGTAAAAAGGTAATGAACTTAGATTTTGAGCAGATTGAAGATCCGGAAGTTTTGAACCTAAAAGAATTAGCAGTATTTCCTGTAAGAGATCAGGGTACTATTCAATTTATGGTTCAGGATATTATGAAACTTTTTACTCAGTGTATAAGTATTATTACGTTAGGTGCTGTTCTTATTACATTAAGTCCAATTTTAGTTATATTTATAATAGTTATGGTTTTATTTAATACATATATTTTTAACAGAATTCAGAAGACTCAATACAAAATGAATCAGGATATTATAATATTTAATAGAGAATATGTGTACCTTTATAACATAGGAGATGATTTTGCTTTAGGAAAAGATGTCAGACTATATAATATGAGCCCTTTAATAGTCAATAAATTATTAAAATATAATGATAAACTACTTAATGTATTTAATAAAGGCAATATAAAAATAGGTAAGTACGAAGGAATGAATAAAGTGAATTTTCAGTTACAGACATTTGGAACATATGGCTATTTGGTATACAGGCTATTAACAGGATTAGGAATAGGCAACTTTACAATGTATGCAAATACAACTTTAAATTTTAGTACAGCCATTGCTGATTGTTTAAGCTGTTATGTTGGTATATCTCAAAAGTGTAGATATCTGGAGCTATATTTAGAATTTGAAGGTTTGAAATCAAAAAAAAGCATAGGTGAAGAAGCAACAAAAAGTATAAGTGATTTTACTATAGAATTTAAAAATGTTGGTTTTAAATATCCAAGGAGTAAAAATTATACATTAAAAAACATCAATATTACAATAAAACCAGAAGAAAAACTTTCAGTTGTAGGTCTAAATGGAGCTGGTAAAACAACATTTATTAAGCTTCTATGCAGATTATATGAAGTAACTGAAGGAGAAATTTTACTAAATGGCGTAAATATACAAAAATATGATTACGATGAATACATGGACCTATTATCTGTTGTATTTCAAGATTTTAAGCTTTTTGCTTTTACATTGAAGGAAAATGTAGGATTATTAGGTTGGGATAACATAGATGATAAAGAAATAAAAGGCGTTATAGAAAAAGCTGGTTTGGGCAATGACTTAAATAAATTGAGCAAAGGTATATACACTACTGTTTATAAGATATTTGATAAGTCTGGAATAGAGCTCTCAGGCGGACAGTCACAGAAGCTTGCTATAGCAAGAGCAATATATAAAAATGCTCCAATTGTTGTACTGGATGAACCGACAGCAGCTTTAGATCCATTTGCAGAATTTGAGATATATAGCAAGTTTAATGAGCTAGTTGGTGGAAAGACAGCAATATATATTTCTCACAGATTATCTAGCTGTAAGTTTTGTGATAACATAGCAGTATTTAAGAACGGAGAAATAGTTGAATACGGCAATCATGATGAATTAGTTAATGAGCATGGACTTTATGAAGAAATGTATATGGCACAGGCACAGTATTATGTATAGTAAATATTTTTGAAATAGATATTCTAAAAAGCAAACTAACTTAACTACTTAGTTTGCTTTTTTGTATTTATCTTTTACTTGGTAAGTAGTTTTTTATAGCTCTTATCAATAGCTATTGCACCAAGTGGCGCTGTTATTAGAATAGAAATTACAGCCATAGTTAATACAATTTGCCCACAATCTAGTCCCATAGCTAGTGGAACAGCACCAATTGCAGCTTGCACTGTAGCTTTAGGTGTATATGCAATCATACAAAATACACGTTCTTTAAAAGTTAAATTAGTTTTAATTAGACATAAAGAAACTCCAACAATCCTAAATACAAGTGCAAATAATACGATGATTATTCCATAAAAGCTTGCTGACATAGCATATTTTACATTTACACATGCGCCTACAAGGACAAATAGAAGTATTTGACCAGCTATCCATAGGTTATTGTATTGTGAGCATAGTTTTTTTGAGAGTATTGGTTGCTTGTAATTAATTGTTATACCCATACTCATTATAGCTAATAGTCCTGAAACTGGAACAATACCATTTAATCTGTTTTCTAACTCTACAAGTAGAAATGAAACGCTTAGTACAATAAGCACTTTCACTATTTCGTTCATATTTATTTTTTTGAACAATGAATAAAGAATAAATCCTGCTACTATTCCTAATACTATGCCAAGTGCTATTGAGATAGGTATTTGAAAAAGGACACTAGCACTAACAGCTTTGCCTCCTACTATTGAAGAAAGAGCAGTAAATAAAACAATAACAAACACATCATCCATTGAAGAACTAGCAATGATTAGTTGAGGTATACTTTTATTTGTTCCCCAACGGGTGTCAATAAATTTTATCATCCTTGGAACAACAACTGCTGGAGAAACTGCAGCAACAACAGTACCTATCAGGGCTGCCTCTTTTAACTCTACGCCCAAGAGTATAGGGGCAATTATAATTATACCTAAAATTTCAAAAGAAGCAGGTAAAAAAGACATTAGAATTGCTGGCCTACCTACCTTTTTTAAATCTGAGATATTTAAGGTTAAACCTGCACGAGTAAGAATAATTATCAAAGCAAATTTTCTAAGTTGTGCAGATATAGAAAGTATAGAATTATCCAACAAGTTAAAGCCATAAGGACCAATCAGTATACCTACCAAAATCATTCCAAGCAAACTAGGAAGATTAATTTTCTTAAATAAAGCTGAAAAAATTAAACCGAGTAAAAAAATCAAAGCTAAACTGTAAAGCATTTAAATTCTCCTTTGTCTAATATAGTATATGTTTTATTGTGAAATTATATAAAAAAGTTGCTACGCAACTCCTAGTATATAAAAAAAGCTGATAATTTCTACAATAATAATTGCAGAAGTCATCAGCGGTTAAGCAGTTTTGGATATTCCAAGGGAGAACTTCATTCCCATCAAACACTCATTTAGAATAGCAAAAGTAAACAAATTAGTCAAGAGTAATTTAATATTAATATAAATTTAATAAAATTATAATATATTTATATTATTAATTATTGCATAATATAAATATGAATAAAATAAGAACAAAAATGTAATACTAAAGATAAAATAACAATATTTAGGAGGGCGTATGAAAAATTTTGCTTATTATTCAAAGTGGGCTTTAAGGATAGGAATTGGAATTGCTTTTATCTATAGCTTGATTATTAGAAATTGGATTGGCATAGCGGGTGGTCTTGCAATATTTTTATCTACATATATCATAGATTACATAAATAGAAATAGAAAAGTTATTAGTGATGACTTAGTTTCCCTATATAGCATTTTCTGTATATTTGCAGTGGTTATTGGAGTAATGTTTAATTTTTATGATGTTATTTCATGGTGGGATTTATTGATGCATGTATTTTCAGGAATTATACTTGCTATTGTAGGTAATTCATTATTAAACAGTCTCTTAAAAGGTAAAAAAACAAATCCTACTATTAGATTTTTCTTTTTACTTGGATTCGCATGTATTGGAGGGGTAGTTTGGGAGATATATGAATTTGCAGTAGACAATATACTTTCTATTGATACTCAACGTGTTGCTACGACATTAGTTAATGATACTATGAGTGACTTAATAACAGATGTAATGGGTGGACTTTTAGCATCTATATATTTTGCAGCTTTTGACAAAAGAGGTATCTAGCTTTCCACTAATGTTGACTTTGTATAAACAATATGCTAATATTTACCGTAAATATACAAGCTATAACTTTTAGGTTATAGCTTTTTTTATTTTAATAAAATAGGAGATAAGCAATGAAATTATATGTTGTAGGTTTTGGAGCGGGTGGTTATGAAAACATGACTATTCAGGCAAAAGATGCATTGGAAAATAGTGATATTATAGTTGGATATACTGTTTATACAGGTTTATTGAAACCATATTTTGGTCATAAACAATTTTATGAAACTCCAATGATGAAGGAAATAGATAGATGTAGGTGGGCTATAGAAAAGGCTGAAGAAAACAACATAGTTTCCATGGTATGTAGTGGTGATAGTGGTGTTTATGGTATGGCAAGCTTGATATATGAGCTTGTAGGAGAAAAGGGTGATATTGATATAGAAGTTATATCAGGAGTAACAGCTGCGCTAAGTGGAGGAGCTGTTTTGGGAGCACCTTTGACGCATGATTTTGCTGTAATTAGCCTGAGCGATTTACTTACTCCTAAACAACTAATATATAAAAGAATAGAATGTGCTTCAATTGCTGATTTTGTTATTTGTATTTATAATCCATCAAGCAAAAAAAGATCAAGCTACTTGCAAGAGGCATGTGATATTATGTTAAAATATAAATCGGAAGAAACAGTGTGTGGATTTGTTAAAAATATTGGTAGAGATGGAGAGAAAAGCACAATTGTATCATTGAAAGAGCTAAGAAATGTTAATGTAGATATGTTTACAACTGTTTTTGTAGGAAATAGTCAAACTAAAGTAATTAATGGTAAAATGGTTACTCCAAGGGGGTATAACTCAAACAAAAGATAGATATATTGACATAAAAATGTTTTTGTGGTATATTCATTCAGTAAATAAATAAAAAATAAAATATGGTTTTTTAAAGAACGACATCTTTAATATTTAAGGGAATTCGGTTAGATTCCGAAGCAGCTTCCACTACTGTAATTGACGAAAAAAGAGTAATAAGTCATTGGGTTAAAAACCTGAGAAGGCACTCTTTAGTGATACATTAGTATCTATATCATAAGTCAGGAGACCTACCATGTTTTGTCGGTTTTAAGTATTCCGGGAAGAGGGAAGAAAGGTCCGTTATTGTAAATATTAATATTTTTTAGTATGTACAAAATATAACAGATACATTTGAACTTCCATTTCTTTTGAAATAGAAGTTTTTTTATTTTTATCCTTACTCAATGGGAATTTAAACTGATAATATTAAACTATAATACATAAGGAGATTAAAATGAAGAAAAAAAGTTTAAAATTAGCAGTAGTATTTTTGTTAATAACACTACTATTGGTAGCATTTACAGGATGCACTAAAAATGAGGATGCAAATAACGATGCATCAAATAATGTAAGTAATGAAAACAATAATTCTAAAACTAATAATGATGGAAAAGAAGAAGATTATAATGGAAAATTAGTTTTTGATCATTCGATGGAACTAGTTTATGCTAAAAACTTTTCAGTAGATTACTATAAGGGTGGTTACAAGCTTATAAAGGTTTGTGATGGAAGACAGTTTTTAACTATACCAGAGGGTATGAATGTGCCAGCAGATATAGAAGAAGGTGTTGTAACATTACAAATGCCTTTAGATAATATGTTGATATCATCTACACCAACTATGTCACTTATAAATGGTCTTGATAAATTAGACAAAGTATCTTTAGTTACTACAAAAAGATCGTCTTGGTACATAGATGAAATTGGAAAAGCAATTGATGATGGCAAAATTGAATACATTGGTTCGTATAAAGCACCAGACTATGAAATGATAACAGCTAAACAACCTCCATTTGCAGTATTTTCAACAATGCTTTTAAGAGTGCCAGAGGTTGCAGAAAAATTAGATGAATTAAAAATACCATATTTACTAGACCAAGCTACATATGAAGAGCATCCAATGGCAAGAGTAGAATGGGTAAAATTATATGGTGCATTATTAGATTGCGAAGAAATAGCTGAAAAACATTTCAAAGAACAAGTTGCATATGTTGAAAATTTAGATTTAGAAACAGAAGATCCTGAAACAACAGCAGTTTTCTATATAACTTCAAAGGGAACTCTTTATGCTCGTAGGGGTGGAGATTATATGGCAAAAATGGTTGAGTTAGCAGGAGGTAAATATATATTTGCTGATATGGAACCAGATAAAACTGGAGCTCAAAAGATGGAATTTGAAGAATTTTATGCAACAGCAAAAGATGCAGACAATATTATATATATTTGGAGTTTAGGCGGAAAACCAGAAACAGTAGATGATTTTATAGCAAAAAATGAATTGTTTAGTGACTTTAAAGCTGTAAAAGAAGGAAACGTATGGTGTACAACACCAAATTACTTCCAAATTTCAAATGTGTTAGGTTATATGATTAAAGATATAAATGAAATGCTATCAATAGATGATAATTCTGTAAATGAATTAACATATTTATTTAGATTGCAATAGGTTGACAATATGAAATCAGTTGTACGTTATCAGATAGTATTTATACTTTTAGCTATATTATTTTTTGTTGCAATAGTTATGAATGTTAACACAGGAAGTGTAAATATATCACCATCAGAAATAGTTAAAATTATATTGTTTCGTGCTAATGAAGGTTCAATTGAAAGTAAAATAATATGGAGTATAAGACTCCCAAGACTGCTCGGAGCAGCAGTTCTTGGGGGTGCTTTATCTGTTTCAGGATTTATGCTACAAACATTTTTCAGAAATCCAATTGCAGGACCATTTGTGCTTGGAATTTCTTCGGGAGCAAAAATGTTTGTAGGTTTTGTTATGCTTATAATGCTTCAGTATGTAAATAGTATTTCTCTTACAATGACAGTAGTAGCATCATTTGCTGGTTCTATGCTGTCAATGCTTTTTGTACTACTTTTTTCTAAAAAGGTTCGGAACATGTCAATGCTTTTAGTTGTTGGAATAATGATTGGATATATTTGTTCTGCTGTAACTAATTTTTTTATAACGTTTGCAGTAGAATCAGATATAGCTAATTTAACTCATTGGGCTATGGGTAGCTTTTCGGGAATGAATTGGGACAATTTAAAAGTAGCATCTATAGTAGTAGCAATATCATTGATATTAGCAATGATATATTCAAAGCCAATTGGTGCGTTCCAATTAGGAGAGGGCTATGCTCAAAGCATAGGTATTAACATAAAAAGTTTAAGGGTTATACTAATTATATTATCAAGTATTATGTCAGCATGTGTTACAGCATTTGCCGGTCCTATATCATTTGTAGGAATAGCAGTTCCACATATAACCAAAATGATGTGTAAAACTACTAAGCCAATTGTTATCATACCAGCATCTTTTTTATGCGGTGCAGTATTTTGTATGTTTTGTGATTTAATAGCAAGAAGTGCATTTGCACCGGTGGATTTAGCAATAGGTACAGTTACAGCAGTTTTTGGAGCACCAGTAGTTATATGGCTAATGCTTAGTAGACAAAGGAGAGTGTAATATATGACTGAAAATTATTTTTTTAGGACAGAAGATTTATGTGTTGGTTATAATAATATACCTTTAATTAATAATATTAATATAAAAATAAAAAAAGGCGAGATATTAACACTTATAGGACCTAATGGTTCTGGAAAATCTACTATTTTAAAAAGTATAACAAAGCATTTGTCAACAATAAAAGGAATTGTATACATAGATAAAAATAGCTTAAATAATATGACTAATAAAGACTTAGCTACAAAAGTGGCTGTAGTTTTAACAGATAAAATAAGACCTGAAATGATGACATGTGAAGATATTGTTGCGTCAGGACGTTATCCGTATACGAATTATTTTGGTAAATTAACAAAACAAGATGATGAAATTGTATGTGATTCATTGAAAAAGGTGCATGCGCTTGATTTAAAAGATAGAGATTTTTTATCAATAAGTGATGGTCAGAGACAGCGTATTATGCTTGCTAGAGCAATATGTCAAGAACCTGAAATTATAGTTCTTGATGAACCTACATCATATTTGGATATAAAGCATAAAATAGATTTGCTAGATATATTAAGAAATATGTCGCGCGAAAAAAATATTACCATTATAATGTCATTGCATGAAATAGATTTAGCACCGAAAATATCGGATAAAGTAGCGTGTGTAAAAGGTGATAAAATATCTAGATTTGGTACACCCAAAGATATATTTAAAGAAGAAATAATAAATGAATTGTATGGATTAGATAATAGTTCATATAATATGTTGTTTGGAAGTGTTGAATTACCTAAAATAACAAGTGATAAAAACGTTTTTATTGTAGGTGGAGAGGGTAAGGGTATATTATATTATAGAGAATTACAAAAAAAACGTATATCGTTTAATACAGGTATACTTTACGAAAACGATGTGGATTTTCAAGTAGCAAAATCTTTAGCTAAAAAAATATATTCTTCAAAGGCATTTGAACCAGTATCAAAAGAATTGATAAATGAGGCGAAACAAGCTGTTGTTAAGAGCACAGTATTAGTAGACGTTGGGGCACATATTGGTCTATATAATCAATTTAATCAAGAGCTTATTGAAATTGCTAAACAAAATAGAATCCCAATATTTTATGATGTTGAAAAGGTGGTAGAATATCTTAATGAAAAATAATAATATACCAAGAATTATGATTGCCGGTACATCAAGTAATTGCGGTAAAACTACTGTAACTGTTGCATTATTGCAAGCACTTGTAAATCGAAAACTAAAGGTGTCATCTTTTAAATGTGGGCCTGATTATATAGACCCTATGTTTCATGGAGAAATAATTGGAGCAAAAAGTTCAAATCTGGACTCGTTCTTTTGTGATGAAAACTCAATAAAATATTTATTGGCAAAGAATAGCAATGATTCTGAAATAGCCGTGATAGAAGGGGTTATGGGTTTTTATGATGGAGCTGGGCTTAATACAACAAAATCATCTACATATGAGGTTTCAAACATAACCAATACTCCAGTTATATTGATTATTAATTGTAAAGGAATGGCAACATCTATAGCAGCAACGCTGAAGGGATTTGTTGAATACAAGAAAAATAACAATATTAAGGGAGTAATACTTAATAATATAACAAAAACAACATTTAGCGCCATAAAACAGCTTATAGAGGAAGAATTTGAAGGAAATATTACAGTGCTTGGTTATATTCCTAAGCTATCTAAAGATTTGATTTTTGGTAGCAGACATTTAGGATTAGTTACAAGTGAAGAAATTGAAGATATAAAAATTAAGTTAAATAAATTAGCTGAAGTAGTAGAAGATACAATTGATATTGATAATTTAATAAAGCTTGCTTCTTATGCAAAAGAAAATGTTTTTAAAAGCCCAGTTATTAAAAAATTTAATCATAGTATTAATATTGCAGTTGCAAAAGATAAAGCGTTTTGTTTTTATTATAGAGATAATTTAGAATTGTTACAAGAAATGGGAGCAAATTTATTATATTTTAGTCCTCTAAATGATGTTGAGTTACCAAAAAATATAGATGGCTTGTATATAGGTGGAGGATATCCAGAACTATACGTAAAAGAGTTATCACAAAACTTAACTATGCTAAAATCTATAAGAGATGCTCTTTCTGATAATATTCCATGTATAGCTGAATGTGGTGGATTTATGTATCTAGCAAATAGTATAGATACATACAAAATGGTATCATATCTTGAAGGGCAATCAGAAAACACTGGGAAACTTATGAGATTTGGATATGTTACACTTACAGCTAATAAAAATAATATGTTATGCAAAAAAGGTGAAAAAATTAAAGCACATGAATTTCATTATTATGATTTGACAGAATGTGGAGATAGTTTCACTGCTAAAAAAACCAACAAAAAAACATGGAAATGTGTAGTATCAAATGATTTTTTATACGCTGGATATCCACATCTTAACTTTTATTCAAATTTACATTTTGCAGAAAATTTTTATAAAAAATGCTTAGGAGAAAATTATGTATAGTATAAAACCAAATGAGATAGAAAAAAGAAGCTTTGAAATTATAACAGAAGAATTAGGAGATATAAATTTACTTGCTGAAAATGAACTTGTCATTAAACGTGTTATACATACGAGTGCTGATTTTGATTATGTAGATAACCTAGTGTTCTCTGATAATGCATGTAAACAAGCTTTAGAAGCACTGAAAAATGGTTGTGATATTGTAACAGATACTCAGATGGCTAAAGCAGGTATAAATAAAACAATTCTCTCTTCATTAGGAGGGGAAGCACACTGCTTTATGAGTGATGAAGATGTTGCAAAAGAGGCAAAAAAACGTGAAATTACAAGAGCTTCAGTATCTATGGAAAAAGCATGTAATCTAAAGAAACCGTGTATTATAGCAGTTGGCAATGCACCAACAGCACTTATTAAATTAAAAAAACTTATAGATGAAAATAAAATAAATCCAGTATTGATTATTGGTGTACCAGTTGGATTTGTAAACGTAGTTGAATCTAAAGAATTAATTATGACTACAAATGTACCATATATAGTTGCCAAAGGTAGAAAGGGTGGAAGCAATGTAGCTGCTGCTATATGCAATGCTTTAATTTATCAATTAAAAAGATAAAATGCTTAGAGAATATATAACCAAGGATGGAAAAAAGCTTAGGCTTGGTTACACAACTGGTTCTTGTGCAACTGCAGCATCAAAGGCAGCAGCTATAATGCTACTAACAAATGAAAAAGTTGAAAGAGTAAAATTACATACACCAAAGGGTATAGATATAGATGTTGAGATACATGAAGTTGAAATTTATGATAAATATGTAAGCTGTGCAGTTCGTAAAGATAGTGGTGATGACATAGATGCTACAAGAGATATGCTCATTTATGCAAAAGTATCAACCATACCTAAAAAAGCAATAGTTATTGATGGTGGGATTGGTATAGGTAGAGTAACAATGAGTGGATTAAACCAACCGGTAGGGCAAGCAGCAATTAATTCAGTTCCAAGAAGAATGATAGAGCAAGAGTTAAATACTATATGTGATGAATACAATTATGAAGGTGGATTTTCAGTTATCATCTCAGCGCCAGAAGGCGAAAATATTGCAAAAAGAACCTTTAATTCAAGATTGGGAATTGTTGGTGGAATATCTATACTTGGAACAAGTGGTATTGTTGAGCCGATGAGTGAAATTGCAATAATTGATACTATAAAAGCAGAATTGAATGTAAAAAAAGCACAAAATAGAAAATATGCAGTATTGACACCCGGAAATTATGGACAAGATTTTTTGAATGATAATTTTAGCCTTTTAAGTGATGAATCTGTAAAATGTAGCAACTATATAGGCGAAGCAATAGATTATGCGTATTCCTTGGGGTACAACGGAGTTTTATTGGTTGGTCATATTGGTAAAATAGTTAAACTTGCTGGAGGAATATTTAATACACATTCAAAATATGGTGATTGCAGAGCGGAGTTGATTGGTGCACATAGTGTTTTGTGTGGAGCGAATACAGATACAGTAAAGCAAATTTTGAGTTCAGTAACTACTGATGATATGTTGCAGATTTTAGATAGAGTAGGTTTAAAGAATAAAGTTATAGAAAGCTTGTTGGATAAAATATATTTTAATGTAAACAGACGTGTTTTTGAAGAATGTGATATTGCAGTTGTTACATTTTCTCAGAAACTCGGATATTTAGGTAGTACAAAAAATACAGATGAAATTATAAAACAAATTAAAGGAGAATTAGGCTAATGGTTCATTTTGTAGGAGCTGGTTCAGGAGCAGTAGATTTGATAACAGTTAGGGGTAAAAATTATCTCGAAAAAGCAGATGTAATAATTTATGCTGGTTCACTTGTTAATAGAGAATTACTGAATTATGCAAAAAATAATTGTGAAATACATAATAGTGCTTTAATGACACTTGAAGAAGTTTCAGATGTTATTATGAGAGCAGATAAAGAAGGAAAAATGATTGTACGCCTTCATACTGGAGATTCAAGCATATATGGAGCTATAAAAGAGCAAATGATAGAGCTTGATAAACTAAACATTGAGTATGATGTAGTACCGGGAGTTAGTGCATTTTGTGGAGCAGCATCTTCATTGAAAGCTGAATATACATTACCCGATGTATCACAGACAGTAATAATAACAAGAATGGCTGGAAGAACTCCAGTTCCTGAGAAAGAAAGAATAGCATCATTAGCTAAACATCAAGCTACAATGATATTGTTTTTAAGCACTGGATTGCTTGAAGAATTGCAGGCTGAATTGATAAAAGGTGGATATTCAGAAGAAACACCGGCGGCTATTGTATACAAAGCTACGTGGGATGACGAAAAAATATTTAGATGCACAGTAAGCACATTAGCGGAAACTGCAAGCAAAAATAACATAACTAAAACAGCTTTGATTACTGTAGGTGGATTTTTGGGAGATAATTTTGATCGTTCAAAACTTTATGATCCAACATTTACAACTGAATTTAGAGAGGCTAAAAAATAATGAAAACGTGTATTTTTGCATATTCAAATAAAGGATGTCAATTGGCAAAAAAGATTGCAAACTATTTTGATGATGTTGCATGTTATACTACAACTAAATTAGCGACTGATTATGAATTTATAGGTGAAAGATCAATTTGTACTAAGGTTGGAGAGGTGTTTGACGAGGCAGAAGCATTAATATTTATAGGCGCTTGTGGCATTGCAGTAAGGGCAATAGCTCCATTTTTAAAAAATAAATCTGTTGATCCAGCTGTTATTGTTATTGATGACTGTGGAATTAATGTTATATCGCTTTTATCGGGTCATATAGGCGGTGCAAATGACTTAACCTTGAAGATAGCAAAAGGAATAAATGCTACACCAATTATAACTACAGCAACGGATATAAATAATAAATTTTCAGTGGATGCATGGGCTGTAAAAAATAATTTGCAAATTGGTAGTATGAGAATAGCAAAGGACATTTCAGCTAGGATACTTGATGAAGATGTACCATTTAAAACAGATATAAAAATACAAGGAAATTTACCAAGTGGTTTAACTTATAAGGATAACGGAGAACTTGGAATATACGTATCATATAAAACTGATAAACTTTTTGATAGCACTCTACATATTATACCAAAGTCTTTGTGTGTAGGAATAGGGTGTAGAAGAAATATATCAGTTGAAAAAATAAATAGCTTGTTCCATACTACATTGCAGCAATACAATATAAATTTAAGGGCTATAAAGTCAATATCATCAATTGATTTAAAAAGTGATGAAAAAGGATTATTACAATTTGCAGATAAATATGATATTCCAATAAACTTTTACAATTCGGAAGAATTAAATTTATTAGATGGAGAATTTACACCATCTGATTTTGTAAAAAGTATCACAGGTGTTGACAATGTGTGTGAAAGGGCTGCGTTCAAATCATCTGGTTGTGGAAAATTTATTGTCAAAAAGATAGCGCATGATGGCGTTACGATAGCAATATGTATAGAAAATCAGGAGGTGAATTTTTAGTATGCTAAATATTTGTGTATTTGCAGGAACAACAGAGGGTAGAAAATTGGTAGAATACTTAAATACTAAAAATTTATCATTTATAGTATGTGTTGCAACGGAATATGGTGAGGAGTTAATGCTTCAAACTAAAAACATTCATGTTGGAAGACTTGACTATGAGCAGATGATAGATTTTTTTGTATTCAACAAATTTAGTCTAGTCATTGATGCAACTCATCCATATGCAAGTGTAGTAACTAACAATATAATTAATGCAGCTAAAACTACTAATTTACAGTATATTAGACTTAACAGAGAGTCGGATATAAATAAGGTTGATTCTAAATATATTAAGTGTTTTGATGCATTAGAAGAAATAGTTGAATATTTAAAATTAGTTGAAGGAAATATATTGTTAACTACGGGTAGTAAAGAACTCGATAAATTTACGGAAATTCCAAACTATAAAGAAAGAATCTATCCAAGAGTATTGCCGTTAGATGCTTCACTTGAGCTATGCAGAAAAAATGGATACGATTCAAGCCATATTATTGCAATGCAAGGTCCATTTACAAAAGATTTAAATAAAGCATTAATAAAATCATTTGATATAAAGATATTGGTGACTAAGGAATCTGGTAACAAAGGTGGCTTTTTAGAAAAAATTAATGCTTGTGATGATTTAGAAATTGAGTGCTTAATTGTAAAAAGACCTAAACAGCAAGAGGGTTACAATTATGAAGAGGTAATTAGTATTATTAACAGTAAACAACTAAATTGTGAACAAATTAGTAAAAAAAGAGAAGAGCCTGTTGATAGATTAGTAAATATCAATATAGTTGGAATTGGTGTAGGATGTAAAGAATTGATGACCAATGAAGCTTACAATGCAATAAAAAACGCTGATATTGTAATAGGTGCTAAAAGAATACTTGAAAGTTGTGTTGAACTAAATAAAAATATATATTGTGCGTTTTTGCCTAAAGATATACAAGAGTTTTTACAAGTAAATACGAAGTATAAAAATATTGTAATTGTAATGTCAGGTGATGTAGGATTTTATAGTGGCGCAAAAAAATTGTTAAAAACACTTGAAAATTATAGTGTTAAATTAATATGTGGTATCAGTTCACCAATATATATGTGCAGTAAATTAAAAATATCTTGGCAGGACATAAAGTTATGTAGTTTACATGGAAGATATAATAATATAGTACAGGCTGTTAAAACAAATTACAGAGTGTTTACACTTGTTGGCGGAGATATTGATGTAAAAAAATTGTGTGAAGAATTAATAAAATACAATTTAAGTGATGTTAAGCTATATGTAGGTGAAAGATTATCATACATAGACGAAAAAATATCAGTTGGTACTCCGAGTGAGTTGTTAAACCAAAACTTCGAGGTATTATCATCAGTTATAATAGAAAATCGAAACTACTCTACAAAATTAAATATAGGTATAAGTGATGAGAAATTCATACGTGAAAAAAAAGTACCAATGACCAAAAGCGAGGTAAGAGCTGTTTCAATAGCTAAGCTTAATTTATCTTCAGATTCGGTAGTTTATGATATAGGGGCAGGTTCAGGCTCAGTTTCTATAGAAGCGGCGCTTATATCAACAGAAGGTATGGTTTATGCCATTGAGAAAAAACATGAAGCTGTTGAACTTATAGAGAAGAACAAAATTAAATTCGGAACGCCGAATATTAAAGTGGTTGAAGGCTTTGCACCAGAAGCATTGGAAGGTTTGCCAACGCCAACGCATGCATTTATAGGTGGTTCTTCGGGAAACTTAGTAGAAATAATAAAGATACTTTTAGAGAAAAATAAGAATATAAGAATTGTTATAAACTCAATAACACTTGAAACCATAAGTGAAACTCTAAAATGTATAGAAAAGTTTGATTTTGAAACAAAGGAAATAATAAATCTAAGTATAGCAAAATCTAAAAATGTAGGAAACTATAATATGATGATGGGACAAAATCCTATATATATTGTAACAATTCAAAATTAATTTACAAATATAGTTAGGTGAGTTGAATATGTAGTAAATTTAGAAACCTATACAAAGTAACAAGCGTTTTGTATAGGTTCTTTTTAATTAAATATATAATAGCTATAAATTTTCAGCTTTTTTATTGTTTCTACATGCTAACAAAAATATTATTGAGCCTAAAAATCTAATTCCGCCACTTATATAAAGTGCTGCTTGAATTGATATGGCTTCCTTTACATATATTCCAACAAAAGGCATAAATGAGCTTGTTATTTGAGTTAGACATGTAAATAGTGATATGTACAATGTTCTGTTTTCATCTGGACAAACATATATAAGTTCATTAAATAATAAAGTTAGAACGGCAGACATACCACATCCTACTATCAATTGCATTGCAAGCAACATTGGCAAAGTTTTGCTAATTGCATAAACACAAGGTGATAAAGCCATTAAGAACATTCCTATTCCAAGAACAGGCTTACTACCGATTTTTTGACTTAGCTTAATCCATAGCCCGATTGTTATAATTTGTGATAGAGTAGAAGTAATTCCAAAATATCCTACCCAAGCTGCATTAGCATTTAAAACATTTAATTGATATAAGTTATATAGTGGCCAAGCCATTTGCCAACCAAGATAAAATATCATAACTGTTGCACAATATTTTATGTATTTTGGATGTTGAGGTAGTGTTTTGATTACGTGAAATAGTCTTTTAACATAGCTACCATTTTTTTCTACTGGTTTCGATTCAAAATCAAATTTTTTATACTGTAAAATTTCAATTATACCTATAAAGAAGGTAAAAACAAATAATATTTGAAAAAGCAATAAATTATCTATAGGAAATGTTTCATCAAGCGATAAAAATGTTCCAAGTAAAAATGTTGAACCTATGGTTAATATATTGTTGTATTTGTTCCTCTTACCAATAATTTCATTTAGTTTATCTATAGGAAAAACATCTGCCATAAGCGATTGATAACCAATGTTCCAAACTGCTTCGGGAGCATTTCTAAGTCCTAAAAGTATAACTAAAGAAATTGCTTGAAATTCTTTTGGTAGGAAAGGAACCAAAGCATATAATAAGAAAAATGATCTCGATAAAAAACATATCAATAATGTAATCTTCAATTTATGCTTTGTACTATCAATAATTATTGCACCTGGAATAAGAGTAAGTACCGCAAACATTGAAGGAAGTGCATTTAACATAGCAAAATGAAAATCTGTACCACCAACATCTCTAAGATATGCAGCTAAATAGCCACCACTTGACAAAACAAATGCTCCCAATAAACTGCCTATAATATTGTTTTTATAATTTTTCCTTAGATTATTCATTGAATATCCCCTTAGTTATATAATATTTCTAAAGTAAATAATAACAGTAATTATAGTATCAAAAACACAATAAAAAGTCACTATATTTGTTGAAAAAAATAATAATTTAGCAAATTGTATGTTATTTTGGTTTTATATTAGTGTTTAGTAAAAAATGACTGATTATATTTGATAAAAACTAACTAAAAAACTATTGACAATATTTTAGAAGTTGTATATCATATAAAGATAATAGATAAATAATTTATGTGATGAAAAAGAGGAGTAAATATTAAAACCTTTTAGAGAGCAAAATTTATAAGCTGAAAGATTTTGTAGGAAATTAATGTTGAATGTAGCTTTGGAGCATTTAATCTGAAATAGTAGTAGGATTAAACGGATAAAAACCGATAAAAAATTAAGAGCCGTAATTGGAATTTAGGTGGTACCGCGGGTTTTCTCGTCCTATACAGGAGAGAAAGCGCGCGTTTTTTTATGCTGGAGTCGCAATTTTTAAGGAGGTTATTTAGGTTGGAAATTGGATTAATAATAGTAATTGCTGGTGCAGTGGTTAATTTCAGCTCAGACAGATTTTTTAAAAAAGGAAAAATTAAAAATATAAAGGACCTCGTCAAGATTAAGTCATTAAGCTTGCTAGTTTCAGCAGTCGGGCTTGTTATAGCTATATATATGAATAATTAGAAATTAAAATATTTTTAGATAGATTAAAAAGTAGGAGATAAATTATGAATACAAAATATAATCCAAAAGATTTTGAAGAAAAAATTTATAACACATGGCTTGAAGAAGGTTGCTTCAAGGCGGATGTAAATGAAGAAAAAGAGCCATTTACAATAGTGCTTCCACCACCAAATATTACAGGTCAGCTTCACATGGGTCATGCTCTTGACCATACATTACAAGATGTTTTAATTAGATGGAAAAGAATGCAAGGTTTTGAAACTTTATGGTTACCAGGAACAGATCACGCAAGTATAGCAACAGAAGTAAAGGTAGTAGAAAAAATTAGAAAAGAAGAAGGCAAGTCAAAAGAAGATTTAGGAAGAGAAGAATTTTTAAAAAGAGCTTGGGATTGGAAAGAAGAGTTTGGCGGAAGAATTATTGAGCAGATGGAAAAACTTGGTGATTCATGCGATTGGTCAAAATTAAGATTTACAATGGACGAAGGTTGCAATAAAGCAGTAACAGAAGTATTTTGTAAATTATATGAAAAAGGACTTATATATAAAGGAAACAGAATGATAAATTGGTGTCCTGATTGTATGACTACATTGTCGGATGCAGAGGTTGAACATGAAGACAAACCAGGTAAATACTATTATGTTAAATATCCGTATGTAGACAATAAAGATGAATACTTTGTAGTTGCTACAACAAGACCTGAAACTATATTCGGAGATACTGCTATAGCATGTCATTATGATGATGAAAGATATAAACACCTAATTGGAAGAAAAGTTATAGTTCCGTTAGTAGGTAGAGAAATAGAAATTATAGGTGATGAGTATCCTGATATATCTAAAGGAACTGGAGCACTTAAAATTACACCATGTCATGACCCTAATGACTTTGAAATCGGTCAAAGACACAACCTTGAATCAATCTCTTGCATGAACGAAAACGGTACTATGAATAAAGTATCAGGCAAATACGAGAGTATGGATAGATATGAATGTAGAAAAGCATTTGTAAAGGAACTAGAAGAAAAAGGATTTATAGAAAAAATAGAAGATACATCACACAATGTAGGAACATGTTATAGATGTCACAATATAGTTGAACCAAGAGTTTCAGACCAATGGTTTGTTAAAATGGAAGAGCTTGCAAAACCAGCTTTAGAAGCAGCAGCAAAAAAAGAGGTAGAATTTATACCTGAGAGATTCACAAAAATCTATAATAACTGGTTAGAAGGAATTAGAGACTGGTGTATTTCAAGACAATTATGGTGGGGACACAGAATTCCTGCATATTACTGTCAGGATTGTGGAGAAATAATGGTTTCAAAACATCACCCTGATAAATGTACAAAATGTGGTAGTACAAATATTAAACAAGATGAAGATGTACTAGATACTTGGTTTAGTTCAGCTTTATGGCCTTTTTCAACTTTAGGATGGCCGAATAAAACTAAAGAATTGGATTATTTCTTCCCAACAGATGTTTTGATAACAGGCTATGACATAATATTCTTCTGGGTAGCTAGAATGATATTTTCAAGCATAGAGCAAATGGGAGAGGTTCCATTTAAATACGTATTTATGCATGGTTTAGTTAGAGATGCAGAAGGAAGAAAAATGTCTAAATCGTTAGGCAATGGGGTAGATCCAATTGAAGTGATAGATCAATATGGTGCTGATGCACTTAGATTTATGCTAATGACAGGTATTTCACCGGGAAATGATACAAGATACAAGGTAGAAAAACTTGAAGCATGCAGAAACTTTGCAAATAAGCTATGGAATGCATCAAGATTTGTACTAATGAATTTAGATGGTGAATTGGCAGATGAAAAAGCTGCTCAGGAAAATTTCAGACTTGAAGATAAATGGATTATTTCAAGAATTAACACAGTGGTAAAAGAAGTTACTCAAAACTTAGATAAATTTGAGTTGGGAGTTGCAGCTCAAAGCGTATATGATTTTATATGGAATGAGTACTGTGACTGGTATATTGAAATAGTTAAACCTAGACTTTATGGAGAAGATAAATTAACTAAAAATGTTGCTAAATATACACTTATAAAGGTATTGAAGGAGTGTTTAAAATTATTACATCCATTTATGCCATTTATAACAGAAGAAATTTGGACTAATTTACCTGAAACTTCATCAAGACTTATAAAAGCAGAGTGGCCTAAATATAACGAAGCTGAAAACTTTGAAATTGCTGAAAAACAAATGCAGTTTATAATGGAAGCAGTAACAAAAATCAGAAACATTAGAGCTGAAATGAATGTTGCTCCATCAAGAAAAGCAAGAGCTATATTTATTCCAACTAATGATACTGTAAAAGAATATTTAGTTGGTTCAGAAGTATACTTTGCAACATTGGCAAACATAACTGAAACATCTGTAGCTCATGACAAAGCTGATATAACAGAAGAAACAGCAACAGGAGTTATAGAAGGAACTCAGATAGCGTTACCTTTAGCAGATTTAATAGATTTTGAAAAAGAAATAGAAAGACTTGAAAAAGAAAAGGTAAAATTGCAATCAGAGCTTGATAGAGTTAATGGAAAGCTTTCAAATGAGAAATTTATGAGTAAAGCACCAGAAAATGTAGTAGCTCAGGAAAGAGCAAAGTTAACAAAATACCAAGAAATGATGAATGCTGTAACAGAAAGATTAGGGCATATGAAAAATAAATAGTTAAAATAAAATCCGATTGAAAAATCGGATTTTATTTTTAAAAAAAATATTGTAATTTTCTGTATATGTGCTATAATAACCTTGAATTTGTCTTGTATCTAATAATATGGAACGAGAACAGTAAATATGTCTGTAACACTTCTAATGTAAAATCAAGTTTACCAATATGGAAGCTATGAATATCATTTTGAATTTCTCGTACAATATGTACATAATCTTTTCTTAAATATTCGAAAGATTTCAGGATAAAATACAAGAGCAAATTAAAAATTTAACAAATGAAGAGGATAGTATAATGAAACTAGGAAGACTTAAGAAGTTACTATGCTGTTTAACAGCATGTGCATTTTTGTTTACTGGATGTTCAGCATCTGATGCAAACAAGCCAAATGATAATAATGCACAACAAGAAAAACAAGATAAGATTGTAGTTGGAATACCACAAGATTTTGACTCTCTTGATCCACATCTTTCTAACGCAACAGGTACACAAGAGGTTATGTTTAATGTATTTACTGGGCTTGTTTCACCTTCATCAAATGGCGAGATAATTTCGGAAATAGCAGAAAGCTATACAACAAATCAAGATATGACTACCTATACATTTAAATTAAGAAAAAATGTTAAATTTCATGATGGTAGTGATTTAACTGCTTCTGATGTAAAATATTCATTAGACAGAGTATGTGGAAAGACAGAGGATCAAAAGGAACCACTATCAAGCGCATATGCTAATGTTATTGACAATGTTATAGCAGAAGACGATTACACAGTAAAAATCAATTTAACTAGTACAGATGCATCGTTTTTATCTAAGATGACGCTTGCTATCATACCTGAAAACAGCGGAGCAACACAGGCTGAAAAACCTATCGGAGCAGGTCCGTATAAATTTATAAGCTATACACCAGGTATGAGTTTGACATTAGAAAAAAACGATGATTATTATATAGAAGGACAGCCAAAAATACAAAACGCAGAATTTAAGATTTATAGCGATATGAATGCAGCTGTTTTTGCACTTAGTAATGGAGAAATTAACTATATGAATATGACTGAAGATTATATTTCACAGATATCGACGGACAAATTCATAATAGAAACATATCCAATGAATACAGTTCAATTATTAGGATTAAACAATGATTTTGAACCATTTAAAGATATTAGAGTTAGACAGGCGCTAAACTATGCGATTGACAAAGACACTATAATTAATATGCTTTCAAAGGGAGCTAAAAAGCTTGGAACAAACTTTTCTCCAGTTATGCCATATTATTATCAAGATGGATTAGAGGATTATTACAAGTATGATATTGAAAAAGCTAGACAGCTTTTAAACGAAGCAGGATATTCTGATTTAAAATTTACTTGTAAAGTAGCAAGTGAATACAAATTAAACACAGAAGCTGCACAAATTATTCAACAACAATTATTAGAAGTTGGAGTTGATATGCAGATAGAAACAATTGATTGGGGTACATGGCTAGAGGATGTTTATACAAACAGAAATCACGAGGCTACAGTTATTGGCTTCACAGGCAAACTAGATCCGGATGGAATCTTGAAAAGATATGTTTCAGATTACAGGAAAAATTTTATAAACTTTAAAAATAATGATTATGATAATTTAATAAATAAAGCTGCAGTAGAGGTTAATAACGACAAAAGAGCTGAATACTATAAACAGGCGGAGACAATTTTAGCAGAAGAAGCATCATCAGTTTACATCATGGACCCATCATATCAGTTCGTTATAGACAACAGATTAGAAGGATATGTATTTTATCCGATAAACTTTATAGATTTAAGAACATTGCAATTCAAGTAAATAGGCAGGAAAATTTTAGCTGAAATTACTAATAAAATACCTAAAATAACTAAGGGGATGTTGTTATACACCACCCCCTTAGAATTTTAGTTTTTAAAGGAAAATATTATGTTAAAACGTATACTTTATTCATTGTTAACTTTACTTTTAGTATCATTAATAATATTTACAATTTTTCAATGTATACCTGGTGATCCAATACTTTCAAAGTTAGGTGAGGAGTATGATCCTACCTTGGAAGCTGTATTAAGAGAAGAATTTGGACTAGATAAGCCAGTTGTTGAAAGATATTTTTCTTGGATTAATGGCTTGTTGCACTTTGATATGGGTAAATCAATCAAATACAATTTGCCGGTAAACAAACTTATATTAGATAGACTACCAAATACACTTGGACTAACAATTATGTCGTTTGTATTTGTGATATTAATTGGTATACCTCTTGGAATATTCATAGCAAAGTATAATAAATCTAATAGCAATAGAGGAGTAGTATTTAACATATTAACTCAGTTAGGCATTGCAATACCATCATTTTTCTTTGCTATGATACTGATTATTATATTTTGTATAAAATTAAAAATATTTGAAGTATCAGCATTTAGACCTATATCACAGGGCTTTGGAGTCTTTATAAAAGGTTTAGTACTTCCGTCAATTGCAATTAGTGTATCTGCTATTTCAATAACTATTAGATATGTAAGAAACTCAGTTGTTGAACAATTAAGTTCTGATTATGTTTTATCAGCTAAAAATAAAGGGGTAAAAGAAAATCGCATATTATTTAAACATGTTTTGAGAAATTCTATGATACCTATAGTTACAATTCTTGGAATGCTTTTTGTGAATATTATTACTGGTAGTATAGTTGTAGAAGCTGTTTTTTCAATTCCTGGAATAGGTTCTCTTTTAACTGCGGCAATTAAATCTAAGGATTTACCATTGACACAGGGTATATGTGTTTATATATCATTTGTCGTAGTATTTGTGTTTTTGATATTGGACATACTATACCGAATCATTGACCCAAGAATTAGGGTGAAGGAGTAAAGAATGAAAAAGCTTAAACTTTTTAAAAATAAAAACTTTACAATTGGTTTCATATTGGTTATGCTACTTATTTTACTTACAGCTGTAAGCTTAATATATACTCCGTATTCACCTACCAAAATAGATGCAAATGCACAGACTGTCGCGCCATCCTTACAACATTTGTGCGGTACTGATAGACTTGGGAGAGATGTACTTTCAAGAACAATGGTGGCAGGGAAAACTGCTTTTAAGATAAGTTTGATTTCTGTAACGGCTTCATTGATTCTAGGAGTTGTTTTAGGTCTAGTAGCTGGATTTTATCAAGGAGTATTAGGCAATATAATAATGAGACTTACGGATGCATTTAAAGCTATACCAGGTCTCTTATTTGCCATGATGATAGCAGCTGTTTTTGGAAAAAGTTTTGTAGCTACTACTATTGCAATATCAATTATACTTATACCAACATTTGTTAGAATAACTCGTGCAAGCGTGTTGAAAATAAAGTCAAATGAGTATATTCAATGGACATCACTGATAGGACTTAAATCATTTAGAGTTATGATAGTACATATATTACCAAATATCATATCACCAATTATAATTACAGCTTCCATGGGATTTGCTGATGCAGTATTGATAGAAGCATCACTTAGTTATTTAGGCTTAGGCATACAGCCTCCAAATCCAAGCTGGGGACAAATGCTTAGCGAAGGTCAGGGATATTTTATGACTGCACCGTGGCTTGTAATATTTCCTGGCTTAATGATAACAATGCTTGTTTTGGGTTTTAATCTTTTAGGTGATGGTTTAAGTGACTTATTAGATGCTAGGTCTAATAACAGGGAGGTTTAAAATGCTAAATGTTAATAATTTAAATGTATGTATAGACATAAATGGCAACTCTTATGATGTATTAAACGATATATCATTTAGTGTAGATAAAAGGCATATTCTTGGACTTGTAGGTGAGTCGGGTTGTGGCAAGAGCATGACTGCAAATGCTATTATGGGATATTTGAGAAATAATATTAAAATTACGTCAGGCTCAATTATGCTTAATGATATTGACTTAGCTAAATATACAGAAAAAGACTATGAAAACATTCGTGGAACAAAAATATCGATGATATTTCAAGATTCTATTGCTTCACTTAATCCACTTATGAAGATAGGAAAGCAAATTGGGGAAGCATATAAAATACACTACAAGTTATCTAAACACGAATTAAAAGAAAAAGTAATTATGGCTTTAGAAAATGTAGGTTTTACAAATCCATTAGATACTATAAACAAGTACCCTCATAATTTAAGTGGAGGGCAAAGGCAAAGAGTAATGATTGCTATGGCAATAGCATGCGATCCGACATTTCTAATAGCTGATGAACCTACAACAGCTTTGGATGTTACGACACAAAACAAAATATTATCACTTATAAAAAATATTCAGAATAAAAATGATATGGGTGTAATTTTGATATCACATGACATAACTGTTATAAACCAAATGTGTACGCATGTTTGTGTTATGTATTCTGGTAAAATTGTTGAATATGGTTATGCAAATGAAATTGTTGAAAATCCAAAGCATCCATATACAAAAGCATTGATTGCATCTATACCCAACACTAAAAACAAGAATAAAGAATTAAATGTTATTAAAGGGTATGTGCCGGCACTTGATCAAAGAAATAACCAAGGTTGTATATTTTATGATAGGTGTAAATTTAGAAATGATAAATGTAAAGAGGATATCAAGACTATAGATTTAGAAAATAACCGAAAAGTAGCTTGTACGCTATATTATTGAGGATAACATGGAAGATTATATATTAGAAGTAGAAAACCTTATAAAAACATATACTAAAGATACAATAAATTTTAGCTTTAAAAGAGATAATAAGTTTATAGCTGTTAACGATGTTTCTTTTGGAGTTAAAAAGGGAGAAATAGTTGGACTTATAGGTGAATCAGGTTGCGGGAAAACAACAATAGGCAGAATTATAGCTAAATTATTAAATGCTGATAGTGGAAAGATATTATTTGACGGTAAAGACATAACTAATATGAAGCATAAGGAATTTAAGCAATATAGAAGTAAAATTCAAATGATATTTCAGGATCCAAGCACAGCACTTAACCCTCAACTTAAAATAGATAAAATACTTAGAGAAGCTTTATATAGTATTAACATAAAGGATAAGAGAGAACAAACTAATATTATAGAGTCATATATAGGCAAGGTTGGATTAACCGATGCATATTTAGATAGATATCCACATGAGCTAAGCGGTGGTCAAAAGCAAAGAATATGTATATTATTGGCCTTATTAACTAATCCTAATTTTGTAGTAGCAGATGAGGTTGTATCAGCACTTGATTTATCAGTTCAAGCGCAGATACTTAATTTATTGAAATCATTACAAAAAGAATTAAAATTATCTATGCTTTTTATATCTCATGATTTAAGCATAATACACTATATTTCTGATAGAATTATAGTTATGTATATGGGAGAAATAGTGGAAAGCGGTGATTGTGAAGAAGTATATGAAAATCCATCACATCCATATACAAAGCTATTACTTTCTTCAGTTTTAGAGCTTAATAAAAATATAGATAGTTTAGATACAAAGGAAATAACAAAAATAATAAATGAAAACAGCAATAGCTGTGTATTTGCTGATAGATGTCCCTATGTTCAGCCAATATGCAGAGATAAAAAACCTGAAAGCAGAAATATAAATGATTCGCATATGTCAAAATGCCATTTTAATATAAAGCAAAAATAGAAGTTTTAAATAAAGGTGGAATAGTTTATGCCAATAAGTAAAGCGATGCTAGCAGCACTAAAAACTTTATCTTATCCGGATATAGATATTAAAAAAACATATAAGATAAAAAGACAAATCGAGAATTTAAAAATTCGAAGTGTTTTAGATGGTGATAAATATCAAATATGGGATAGAACTGTTAAAAATAATGATTACGATGTACCTGTAAGAATTTTTTATCCAAAGGACAGTGAACAAGATAAACTTATAATATATTTTCATGGTGGAGGCTGGGTTATAGGTAATATAGACAGCTATACTAGAGTGTGTGCAAATTTAGCAAAAGAAACAAATCATATTGTTGTTTCTGTTGATTATAGATTAGCACCAGAGTATAAATTCCCAATTGGATTAGAGGATTGTTATGCTGTTGCAAAAGAAATTTATGTTAAGGGTATATTTGACGGAATAAAAGCTGAAAATATAACAATTATGGGTGATAGTGCTGGTGGGAATTTTACTGCGGCAATTTCATTGATGGCAAGAGATAGAAAAGAATTTAAAGTGTTTAATCAGATAATGATATATCCTGCGACAGGCAATAACTACACAGAAAGCTCTATATTTGATTCAGTTAGAACAAATGGTAAAGATTATTTGCTAACATCTAACAGAGTTTTGGGATATATGAATTTGTATATGAATAATGAGGATGATAGAAAAAATCCATATTTTTCACCTTTAATGGAAACCGATTTGTCAGACCAGCCAAGAACATTAATAATAACAGCAGAATTTTGTCCTCTTAGAGATGAGGGAGAATTTTATGGTCAGTTATTAAAGGAAAATGGAAATAATGTTGAAATACATCGTATGCCTGATGCATTGCATGGATATTTTTCATTATCACCTAAATTTAAAGCTGTAAAAAATACATACGTGCTTGTTAATGAGTTTTTAAGGAGGCGATAAGTTGGCAAATAGGATGAAACAAACTAGATGGAGAAAGCTTGACAATGCAGCTAAGATATTTCCACCAACAGCTACTAATAGAGATACTAAGGTGTTTAGATGTAGTTGTGAATTATATGAAGACATAGATGAAGAAACTTTACAGTGTTCTGTTAACCAAACAATTGAAAAGTTTCCTTTATATAAATCAGTTATGAAAAAAGGTTTGTTCTGGTACTATTTAGAAGAAACGTTGATAAATCCAGTAGTTAAACAAGAATATAAAATGGTATGTGCTCCTCTCTATAATAGTATAAAAAAAAATTTATTGTTTGAAGTAACATATTATAATAAAAGAATAAATCTTGAGGTATATCACGCATTGTCAGACGGGGCAGGAGCAATTCAGTTCTTTCAGACACTTATTTATTATTATTTAACAAATATACATGGCGATGAGTTGAAAAGCAAAAACATATTAATGAATTATGATGCCTCTGAGTTTCAAAAGATGGATGATAGTTTTTTTAAGTATTATAAAAAAACAAAGGTTCCTTCAAAACAAAAGAAAGAAAAAGCATTTCATCTTAAGGAGGAAAAACTTGAGGTAGGTACGCTTAGTGTTATAGAGGGAAAAGCTTCCGTAAAACACCTGTTATCATTAGCACATCAATATAATGTCACGATTACAACGTTTTTGACAGCAAATTTGATAGAAGCATTCGCAAAAAAGATGCCTAAAAGAGAATACAACAAGCCCATTGTAGTATCGGTGCCTGTAAATTTAAGAACTTTTTTTGAATCAAACTCGGCAAGAAACTTTTTCTGTGTTACAAGCATTTCATATAATGTTGAAGAATGGGGACTAGAGTTTAATACTATAATAAAAAAAGTTGAGGAACAGATAAAGAGTGAAATAACAGTTGAAAAGCTAAATCAGCGGATGATTAGGCTTGGTGCTTTGGAAAACAAAATAGCTACAAAAATAATACCGCTTGTTTTAAAAAATCCAATAATGAAAATAGCATATAAAGTAACAGAAAAGTATGTAACTACATCACTTTCAAATGTTGGTAAAATTAAAATGCCAGATGAATTTAAACCCTATATCAATATGTTTGATGTTTTCACATCTGCAAATAAAACTCAAATTGTAATGTGTTCTTATAACGATAATTGCGTTATAAGTTTTACTTCACCATATATTAATACAGATGTGCAAAGAAGTTTCTTCAGAAAATTAACATCACTTGGGGTAGATGTGGAAGTAACTTCAAACTTAGGAACGGAGGATTAATAAATGCTGTTTTGTAAAAAATGCAAAGTAAGCGTAAACTGTGAAACTAATGTGTGCCCACTGTGTCAAGGCGATTTGGTAGGTGAAAAAAGTCAAAATAGTGTATTTCCTATTGTATCAAAGCAAAAGCATTTAGTAAATTTGATATTAAAAATTGCTGCTCTAGTTACAATATCATTGACTGCAATATGTGTTTTGTTTAACTTGAAATTTGGCGGAGGTTCCTGGTCCTTGTATGTCGTAGCAGGTCTTATAACTGCTTGGAGTATAATAATAATTACAATGAAAATGCATGGTAATATTGCTAAAAATACCATATGGCTGACAGCTATAATTTCGATTGCATCTGTGTTATGGGATTTATGGACTGATTTTCACGGATGGTCAATAGATTATATAATTCCAATAATTTGTTGTTTTGCTATGATATTTATGGCAATAGTGGCAATTGTAAAAAATTTGAGAATTCAAGAGTATTTAGTATATTTAATTATAGATATTATTTTTGGTTTAATCCCGTTTATTTTATTGATAATTGATGCAGTAAAGGTTGTTTATCCATCAATGGTATGCGTAGCGGGCAGTATAATCTCATTGACATTTTTATCTTTGTTCGAAGGGAAAACTTTAAAAGAAGAAATAAAAAGAAGAATTCATATATAGTAAGCATTTTTGTCTTGCATTATTAGTTTAATTAAAAAAAGTAGATGTTGCGCAATTATTTATTTTGCTTTTGCAACGTCTACTTTTTTTTTATATGCTATTTTAAATCATAGTTTTGCTTGATAATAATAGTGGTATATACTTATAATTTGGTTTTTACTATATTCACAATTTGATTAACAATTTTATCCAAATCCATATTACCATTAATAACATAATCTGAATTTGGTAAAATAGTATTAAGCATTTCTTCATATGCAATTCTTGCATATTTTAAATAAACACTCATTTCTTCTCTGATTTCGTGTCCAGTAGCATTGCTCATATCACGTAACACACGTCTCGCCATTGCTATATCTAAAGGAGTATCAATAAAAATAGCACAGTCTATAAGTGGTTTAATCAAATCATTCTTATATGCAAATGGGTAATCCAATAAAATATATTGAACTTCATTATCTTCCTTAAGTTTCAAAATGTCCTTTTTTAGTGGTTCTAATTTCCACACATTATAATTTGCTCCATCTATTACCCATTGATGAAAATTATCAACTTCACCTTCAAAATCATAATCGTCAAAATGAAGTGATTTAGCATTTTTGAATTTTAGTTTAAGCTCATTTATTGTGGTTGTTTTACCACCTGCAGTAACGCCTGACACAGCGATTACCACTGCTTTCTTCATCACAATCACCTTCTCAAATATAAATAATTCTTAGTTCAATATTTCATAAGATAGTGAAGCAACTTAGTTATTTTATCTAACAGAGCCTAAATCATCTATAACTTTTTTAATTATTGCAGGTGCTTTTCTACATTTTTCTGATGAAACTGCACATATTGCAAATCTAATACCTTTTTTAAGTGATACTAAGAATAAATTGTACTTAGTTAACTCATTCATAACTTTTTTTGGTTCTGGATGAGCTATTGTTATAAAGAAACCATCCCTATATGGTAAAGTTTTAAGCCCAATTTTTTTGGCTTCTTCAACAAATATTTTAGCTCTTTCTTGAAGCATTTTTTTATTTGTTACTACTTCATTTTGGTAAGCAGTTAATTTTTCTGGATCTGCATAAATAGTTGACATAGTTTCCATAGCACCTCTAGTACCATTTGACCAGTTAGCACGTCCAGAGTGCATACAAGAATATTGGAATTCAATAACTAAATCTTCATTAGAAGAAATTCCTATAGCAGCTCCTGAACGCATTCCGTACATTGTATATCCTTTTGACATACTGTAACCTATAATTACAAACAAGTTTTCAGGTAAATTAGAGAATTTTTTAAAGAATTTTCTTCTTTCTTGTCCTTGACCTGCATAATCTATATATGCTGTATCTACTAATAATATTACTCTGTTATCAGTATTCTTAGCTGCATTTTTTAAAATATTTAATATTTCATCCCATTCTTCATCAGAAACACTATATCCTGTTGGGTTGTGAGCGGGAGTGTTTAATATTGTTACAACTCTTCCTTGTTTTGCCATTAAAGCTTCAAAGTGTTCTTTGAATGAAACAATGTTAAAGTTTCCTTCTTCATTGAACATAGTGAAACATTCAACTTTTCTACCTATTTCTTCAGAAATAGTGTTGTATGGTGACCAAAACCAATCTGCTATCAATATTGTGTCACCTTCGTTTGTGTAATTGCAAATACCATGTTTAATACTGCCTGTACCACCTGGAGTTGCAATTGCTCTTATGTATGCATTAGGCTTGTAATCTCCAAAACAAGCTTTTTCAACGGATTTTAAATAGTCAGGTGTTCCGGCTAAAGGAGCATAAGCTGCTATTTTTTCATTTGGAAGTCCTTTTAATGTAGAGTATACAGAATTCATACAAAGTAGATTTCCGTTATCATCATACAAAGCTCCAAGTGTTGCGTCTATAACATTTTCTTTTCCATGTTCAGCAATAGCTTTTTTAGCTTTTCCTGATATTTCAAATATAGGGTCATTAGCTATTGGCCATCTAGCATGGTCAGCTACCATATTAATACTCATATTATCACCTCATAGTGTTATTTTTTAAATATCAATTAGATATTAACATACAGGTATTGAAATGTCAATCAATGTAAGATCTAAACAAAATATACAAAAATCAAAATTGATAGAACAGAATTGTTGGAATTCTAACTATATATAAGCGTATACAATAAATCAGCTTATTATTAAAGGTAGAAGTATGCAAAGTTATAATAAATTAAATAAAAATAGGTAATTACCTAAAAATATAAGCAAACAAATATTTAGCTGTGGTAAAAAAATAATAGTATATATAAAAAACAAAAGACATTATATTAATATTATAAATTGTACTTATAATATTAAAAAAATTGTTGACAACTATAATAGTTTGTAGTATTATATAAAAGTCGTAAAAATGACCCACCAAAATAAACATGGTCCATTAGCTCAGCCGGCAGAGCACCTGACTTTTAATCAGGGTGTCCCGCGTTCGAATCGCGGATGGATCACCAAGCAAACAACATTTGACGCTCTATGTGACGTTGATTGTTGTTTTTTTTTATGACACTAACCCCGTTTTTGAAAAAAACGGCTGGTAGGTCAGATGCAGCGTTACCAAAGGAGAATAATTTTTCATATTAAAAACAAGCTAAACCTTTCGACAATTGTAGTTTCACTCAGAAAAGTAAAAGTGCAAACTCGCTAACGCTCAGACAAGCACTTAAAACACTTTTCTAAGTTCAACCAATTGAAGCGAATGGAACGTTAATGGTTTTTAATATTAGAAAAATCATTCTTTTGTATAAAAATGAAGCGAACAAGTAAATTTGTGTAAAAGTCGCATAATCAAACTTTGGAGGTAAAAATGTACAAGCTAATAGCAGTTGATTTAGATGATACTTTATTAAAAGATGATTTGACAATAAGTGATAATAATAAGAAGGCAATAAAAAAAGCAATAGATAAGGGTGTGATTTTTACTTTAGCAACTGGTAGAGTAACAAAATCAGCAGTAAATATTGCTAAAGAACTGAATTTACAGGTACCGATAATTACTTTTCAAGGAGCAACAATACATAATCATATGACTTCTAAAAATATTATTGAAGAGTATTTAATGGTAGAAGATGTATATAAAATTATTGATTTTGCACAATTAAATAATATTCATTGTAATTTATATGACAATAGCTGTATATATGTTGCAAAAGAAAATAAATGGTCGGATTATTACAGAACACTATCAAAAGGTTCTAATTTGAAGGCTGTTGGTAATCTTTTGGATTCAGGCTTGAAGTCAACACCTAAAATGATATTGATAGATGAAGTTGAAAACATAGAAAAAATAAGACATGAGGTTGAAAAGTTAAATATAGAAAATATAAACATATTTACATCTAAACCAAATTTTTTGGAAATAACATTAGCAAATGCTTCTAAGGGACATGCTTTAGAAAGATATGCAAAAATGTTTAACATAAAAAAAGAAGAAGTCATTGCAATAGGTGATAGCTTTAATGATTTAACAATGATTGGGTATGCAGGTCTTGGGGTATGTATGGAAAACGGTAAAGAAGATATAAAGGACATTTCTGATTATATAACTTTAAGCAATGAAAATGATGGAGTTGCAAATGTTATAGAAAAATTTATATTTTAAAAATATATTGAAGAAAATGTATAGTGCTGCTTTATATCGTAACTAACAATTATTATTATAAAAAACAAATATGAGATGATTTGACCGTATATTTATATTAATTTAAATAATTTAAATAATTTGTTGTTTTTTGTATTGTAAAATGTTAAATTATTGTGTAGAATTATTGTGTAAAATTATTGTGGTAAATTTATGAATATTAATTATAAATTTAGTTAAAATGAATTTGTTACTATAATGAAAAAATCTATTTAAAAAATAGTAAAAATAAATAAAATATGGAGGAGTATATGTTAAAAGAATATACTAATAAATATACACCTATAGCTGATTTGTCAATTATAGGAATGAACGGAGTTGAGGAAATAACTGATGCGATAGATCGTTATTTATTAAATTGGCGTTCAGAAGAGGCTAAATCAAGAAATATAGACACATTTAAAATTAAAACTAAGTGTCCTAGATTTGGAACTGGCGAAGGAAAAGGTATTATATTTGAATCTGTAAGAGGAAATGACATCTTTATTATATCAGATGTTTTCAACTATGGTGTTACATACAAAATGTATGGTAAAGAAACTATGATGAGTCCGGACGATCATTTCCAAGATCTTAAAAGAATTATTGCTGCTATTGGTGGTAAAGCTAGGAGAATTACAGTTATAATGCCAATGCTTTATGAAGGAAGACAGCATGGTAGACAAATGAGAGAATCGCTTGATTGTTCTTTAGCATTACAAGAATTAGTTCATATGGGAGTAGAAAATATTATTTCTTTTGACGTACATGATCCTAAAATACAAAATGCAATACCATTAAGTGGATTTGAAAATTTCCATCCAACATATCAAATGATTAAGTCTTTTGTTAGTACAGAAAAAGATTTTGAAAGTATCAAAGATAACTTAATTATAGTATCTCCTGATGCTGGCGGGATGGGTAGATGTATATATTATTCTTCTGTTATGGGTGTTGATTTAGGTATGTTTTATAAAAGAAGAGATTATACAAGAGTAGTAAAAGGTAAAAATCCTGTTTTGAGCCACGAATTTTTAGGAACAGACTTAAAAGATAAAAATGTTATAATTATAGATGATATGATTTCTTCAGGTGATTCAATGATTGATGCTGCTACAAAGCTTAAAGAAAGAGGCGCAAAGAAAGTATTTGTGTTTGCAGCATTTGGCTTATTCAATGAGGGACTTGATAGATTTGATAAAGCTCAAAAGGACGGTATAATAGAAAGAGTTTATACTACAAATTTAATTTATAGAACACCGGAATTAAAAACACGTTCTTGGTATCATGAAGTTGATATGTCTAAATATGTTGCAAGTATCATAGATGTATTAAATTCGGATAAATCATTAAGTGAGTTATTAGATCCAGTACAAAAAATAAAAGCTATTTTATCAAACAGTGTAGACGAAGATTAATATTAATTAAAAATAAAATAATACATTTTAATGTGCTCTTTTTATAGTTTATAGTTTTAAAATCAGGCTATTATTATAAAAAGAGCTTTTTAAAATTTCAAAATTCGAATGGATGAATTATGAATATAAATATAATAAATTTAAAATACATAATTTAATTGAAATAATTATGATTTAAATAAATTTAGTATTATTAAAATTATTTTTTGATAAAATATAAATTATATATATAATTTAGCCTTATAAAGATAATTGAATCAGCCATATCACCGTTTTTTATTATATAAAAACACAAATGGAAAAAATTACACAAAGTTATTGAAGTGGTCTTATTTATTGAAAATACATCTTGAAAAAATACAATAAAGATGTATAATAAATAAGGATTCAATTTATAATAAAAATAGAATAATAATGTATTATAATATTAATTTAAGGAAGGTATTAAAAAATGAAATACTCAAACAGAATTAATGAAATGCAATTATCCCCAATAAGAAAGTTAGTTCCGATTGCAGAGTCAGCAAAAAAACAAGGCAAGAAGGTATATCATCTAAATATAGGTCAACCTGATATAGAAACTCCAAAAGAGTTTTTTGAAGCAATAAAAAATTATGACCAAAAAGTTTTGGCATATGCTTTTTCACAAGGTTTACCAGTCTTGATAGATAGCTTCATAAAATATTATAAATCATTTGGTGTTGAGTATGATAAGGATGAAATACTAATTACAAATGGTGGTAGTGAAGCAATTCAATTTACATTAGTAGCTACATGTGATAACGGGGATGAAATATTGGTACCAGAGCCATTCTATACTAATTATAATAGTTTCGGCAAATACGCAGGAGTTAAAGTTGTTCCAATAACAACAAAAGCTGAGAACGGATTTAAACTTCCATCTAAGGAAGAAATCGTTTCAAAAATAACAAATAAAACAAAAGCTATAATGTTGTCTAATCCTGGAAATCCAACAGGTGCAATTTATTCCAAAGAACAAGTTGAAATGGTTAAGCAGATAGCTATTGAAAATAACTTGTATATTATAGCGGATGAAGTATATAGAGAGTTCGTTTATGATGGCATGGATTATGTAAGTTTTTCTCAGTTAGAAGGAATTGATGATAGATTAATTCTAACAGATAGTATATCAAAAAGATATAGTGCATGTGGTGCGAGAATTGGTTGTATAGTGTGCAAAAACAAAGAGTTAATGGGACAAATAATGAAGCTTTGTCAAGCAAGACTATGTGTTCCAACAATTGAACAGGTTGGAGCTGCAGCTTTAGTAGATGTATCACCTGAATATATGAAAAATGCAATTGCAGAATACCAACTAAGACGTGACGTCGTATATAGTGCACTTGAAAAAATGGATGGTGTAATATGTGAACAGCCTAAAGGAGCATTTTATATTATAGCTAAATTGCCTATTAAGAATGCTGAAAACTTTGTAAAATGGATGCTAACAGATTTTGATGTTGATGGTAAAACAGTTATGATGGCACCGGCGGAAGGCTTCTATGCTACTAAAGGATTAGGTGTAGATGAAGTTAGATTGTCATATGTACTTAAGAAGGAAGATTTAGAAGATGCAATGATGATATTGGCTAAAGGTCTTGAAACATATAGAAAGATAGAAAAATAATAAGTTTAAATTATTAATTAAAATAGATATTAGAGATGTTAAATACTAATTGGTAGTATTTGCATCTCTTTTTTTATATATTAGGAAATGTAGATTGCAAAGTATGGAACATCTCTGCTTTCAAAGTATAGAATATTTATTTAGTAAGCTCATTAACTGCGTTTTCTGCAAACTTGTCAATTACATATAAATACTTTTCAATATCCTCAGAAGATATTGATTTTGTAATTAGTCGAAAATAGTCATTTTGTGCTTTGTGAAGAATTTCAATTGTCGAATTTGCTTTATCTGTTATACTTAAATACTGAAATCTTCTATCTTTCTTGTTAGTTTTTATACATAATAGACCTTTGTTAATAAGTGGTTCAATAGCTTTTGATACACATGATTTTGATAAACCACGATGAATAACTATGTCCCTAGCAGTTTTGTATTGCGGATTATTGGCAATAAAAATTAATACATCAGCTTCTGGTTTCGATAAACCAGCATTTGCAGCAGCTTTTGTAAATACATTATTATAGAGGCTATTTAATTTACTAGTTGTAAAAGCGTGTTTTTTCATAAAATTTATGTTATCCATTATTTTCTCCTAAAATAAAAGTAGTTTACTATTCAACTGTTTCATTGTATACTATTATATAATTGAGAATTAAATATGTCAATTCTTATAAACAACATATAAAATTATAACATAAAGGAGAGCATAAATGTATCAAAATAAGACAGAATCATTGGGGAAAGAAAAAGTTGGAAAATTGTTATTTAACTTGGCACTTCCAGCAATAGTTGCACAGCTTATAAACTTACTTTACAATTTAGTTGACCGTATGTATATTGGTCATATAGCAGAGGTAGGAAAATTGGCATTAACTGGAACGGGCGTTTGCTTACCGTTAATTATGATTATTACAGCTTTTGCTTCGTTGGTTAGCATAGGTGGAGCATCAAGAGCATCTATTTTTCTTGGTAAAAATGATAAAGATAATGCTGAAAAAACATTGGGAAATTGTAGTTCCCTTCTTGTAATTATATCATTAATTTTAACATTTCTATTTATAATGTTTGCAGAGAAAATATTATTAGTATTTGGTGCAAGTGAAAATACAATAGAATATGCATTATCATATATGCGTATTTATAGTATTGGAACAATATTTGTTCAATTAACTCTTGGATTAAATGCGTTTATAACAGCACAGGGTTTTGCTAAAATGAGCATGTATACAGTTTTAATTGGAGCAATATGCAATATTATTTTAGATCCAATTCTAATATATGGTCTTAATATGGGAGTTTCGGGTGCTGCGTTAGCAACAATTACTTCCCAAGCTATATCAGCTATCTGGGTTATTAAGTTTTTAACAGGCAAAAAAACTAACTTAAGAATAAAAAAAGAGTATTTAAAGATATCGTCAAAAATAATATTGCCGTGTTTAACTCTTGGACTATCTCCATTTATTATGCAATCAACAGAAAGTTTAATTGCAGTATGCTTCAATCAGTCTCTTTTAAGGTATGGAGGGGATATTGCAGTAGGTGCTATGACAATATTAACAAGTGTAACGCAATTTTCAATGTTGCCGCTTATGGGCTTAACCCAAGGAGCACAGCCGATAACAAGTTACAATTTTGGTGCTAAAAATACTGATAGGGTTAAGAAAGCATTCAAACTGCTGTTAGTATCATCTATTGTTTATTCAACTACACTTTGGATTGGAATTATGCTAGCACCGCAAGTATTCGTAAAAATATTTAACAATGATCCAGTGTTAGTAGAATTTACAGTACATGCACTACGAGTATATATGGCTGTTTCATGTATATTTGGAATTCAAATTGCTTGCCAGCAAACATTTATTGCTATTGGTAATGCTAAAAGTTCAATTTTCCTAGCTTTGTTTAGAAAAATAATAGTATTGATACCACTAATTTATATTATGCCATTAATTATGGAGAATAAAACGACTGCAGTATTTATGGCAGAGCCATTTGCTGATTTTATTGCTGTTACAGTGACATCAATTTTGTTTATAATTCAGTTTAGAAAATCCTTGAAAAATATAAGTAGAAGCTAACGAGTTAACAAAATCTAATTAAAAAATACCAGCCTAAGTAACAATGAATTGTTACTAGTCTGGTATTTTTAATTATTAGTTCCTTTTTCTAGTTGTTATGTAAATTTACTGTTTCAAATATTTTTACGAGCATATCAACAGTGCCAACATTATAATTTGCAAATGAATATAGTGCTACATTGTCTTTAACTGCTGTTATAAATGGTAATCTTAAATCCCCAATACACATGTTATATCTAAATTCTTCCCATTCCTTATTGAAAATACTTTGGTTGTAACTTGCTAAGCCATTTTCTAAAACTTTTAGTATAGTTTCATTTTTATCATTACAGTTACTAAACAAAATTACTTTAATATCAAATTGTTTTAAACGTTGCTCATTTTCTAAAAGCTCATTCAAAAAATGTTCAGTAGGTTCAGATTCGTTTTCTATATAGGCAAGTATTGTTCTACTATTTGTTATGTCAAGATTTTTAGGAATAGGGACACTTTTAAGCTTCTGCTTTGTATTATTTATAGGTGAATTTAGACTTACATGATTGGTATCATTATGAGTCAGATTGATAAATTTGATACTACCAATATTTGAGCCATCTATTTGTCTAGCAGATTGCGAAACAGCATATAATCCGCTAGACAGTGAATAATTAGTTTCATAATTTGAAATTGTATCAAATTTAAGTTGACTAAAATACCCATCTTCTAGTTTGCAAATGGTAAAATTAACTCCATTTGTTAGCTGTTCAGCAGAAGTATTAGTGATAACTAAAGATGATTTACTTAAATTTTCTTGTATTATTTTTTTAAAATAATCACCATCAAAATATTCCATACTGCCATCACTTGAATTTAGCCTTGCTGGTATTCCCAAAGCCCTGCATATTTGTACAACATGAATAGGTAAACTATTCTTAGTGACAATATTATACTTTAATACAGCTTTTATATCCCCTATAAGTCCTACATAATTATAGCTATCCATAAATGTACATTTACTTATTAAGTAATTATATACTTGTATAGGTGAATTTATTTTCTTATCTTTAAAAAATGCTCTTATAAATGCTCTTTGAACATACAGTGGTTCGTTTCCTACTCTAAGAGGTAAAATATATTTTAAAAATATGTTGCTACTAAATTTGTCTTTATAGACATATGATAACGACATATCCATTAATACTTCATATGTAATATCTGTAAAGTCTTTTTGTGTTAATGTGTCTAAGATATTGTTTTTAATCTGTGTAGTTAAACTAGTACAGTTTAAAAATTTTTCTAGTTCTTCACTGTTTAATTGTGCTAGATTTATGTATTTATTAGTGCTATGATTTGACGAATTATGCAAAGATTCTCTTTTTAAAAGCAAATTTTTGAGCCTTTTTATGTGATTATCTGATACTATATCATTTACGCTAGAGAATGTTCCTTCAAATGGAATCAGGTTAAATTCAAGTGAATTAGGACATTTTGATAAATCCAATATTAATTCTATATCATTTTCATTTAATGCTTTTATATCATATTTGTTTTTAACTGATGAAAAGAATAAATACTCTCCCATGCCTACTTCAAATTCGACAATTCCTTTATCATTTGCTGTCTTTTCTAGTATCAATGATGGTATGCAATAGTTTATGGTATACATACCAACTTTAGCGTATGAAGCAACATTAGTGCCGTCAAGAACTTTAATTGTTACCTTTTTTGTATGTATATATATATCAGTTGACGTTTTAGTAGTGAAAATATGATTTTCATCTGAGTTTAAACTACAATTATTAAAGCCAAAAACCCTATGTCTTATTATTCCAGCACGAGAAGCTGCATTGTTGAACCATCCTATGTTTAGTTTTTCCTCTGGCTCGCATGCTCCTAAAAATTCCCACTTGTTGCCTGTAAAAATTTCAACCCATGCGTGATTATCATCGCAATGAGCCCAAAATGGACTATAACATTGTCTTGACGGAATGCCAATACTTCTAAGAGCACTAACTAACAATACACTTTCTTCACCACAACGACCAAATCCGGATTTAATAGTTGTCAATGCATTTTGAGTTCTATCATCTGCTTGATGATATGTAGCCTTTGAGTAACACCAATAATTAGTATTTATAGCTGTATTAACTATGCTCTTTTCATCAATTTCATTTTCAAGTTCTTTATAAAGTAAGGGACTATATAATTTGAAATCTTCATCATTTATACGATAAGGTAGTATATAATCAAAAATTATGTTTAGTGGCAAACTTTTACAATATTCTATACTATTTACAACATTATAGATATGATTTACATGAGATACTAAATCTTTCAGATTGATAGATATTATAGCAGTAGCCGACATTTGAGTTATTGCCTTTTTATAATAAAATTGCAATTCTGGCACAAGATTATCGACAATTTCTAATATATCATTTTTTCTTTTTTCAAACATTGAAATATAATTTATAAAATTTTGATCTGTTACATCAATTATTTTATCTTGTATCATATAGTTCTCCTTAATATTTTAATACTTATTATACACCTTTGGATAAATATGTCAACTAAAAATATTTTATACTATTTATTGTTGCATTTGGATGTTATAATATTTACGTTACAATTAAATAAAAAGATTATACATATAAGTTATACTGGGAGGAAAAAATGAAAATTGAGGTTTGCTGTGGCTCGTATATTGATGCTCTGGAGGCTTATAAAGGTGGAGCAGATAGAGTTGAGCTATGTTCTGACTTGTTCTTTGGTGGATTAACACCATCATTAGGAGCTTTTTTGATGACAAGAGAAAACACTAAACTGGAAATAGCTGTTATGATTAGACCACGTGAAGGTGGGTTTTGCTACAACGATGATGAGTTTGAGTTAATGCTACGAGATGCAGAAATATTTATACAAAATGGTGCTGATGCAATAGTTTTTGGATTTTTGAAAGAGGATAAAACTATAGACTATGATAAGTGTGAAAAGTTTTGTAGTGTAGTAAATGGTAGATGTAAAACAGTATTTCATAAAGCATTTGATGTTTCAAAATCACCACTTATAGAATCAGCAATAAAACTTAAACAAATAGGTATAACAAGAATTTTGACAGCAGGCAAAGAGAAAACTGCTTTAGAGGGCTCAAATAATATAAAAAAAATAATCGAGATAGGTGGAATAGAAATTTTACCCGCTGGAAATATTAGAATACATAATATAAAAGAACTACATGATAAAATTAATTGTACTTGGGTTCACACCTCAGCTTTTGAAAAATCTATAGATTATTCAGCAAATCATGATAGTATACATTTTACAAGTACAACCCTACCATTGCAAGGAGAATATAAAAAGGCAAATTCAAAGATTATTAAAGAGATTGTTGAATATGGGGGAAATTTGTAGATGAAAGTATTAACATTCGATATAGGTGGAACTTTAATTAAGTTTGCAGTATATGATAAAGAAAAAGGTTTGATAGATTTCAAGGAATTTGAATATCCTAAAAAGGGTAGAGATGGCATTTTAGAGATTATTTCAAGTCAAGCAGATATATATGAGTTTGATTGCATTGGAATTTGTACAGCAGGTTTAGTTGATGAAAAAAAGGGTAGTATTATATTTAGTAGCAGTGCTATATGCGATTATACAGGTACTAAATTAAAAGAAATATTTGAAGAAAAGTATAAAAAACCTGTATGGGTTACAAATGATGTAAATGCTGCAGCACTTTGCGAAGCGCACTTTGGAGCTGGTAGAGGATACAATGATTTCATATGTCTGACTTATGGAACAGGAGTTGGAGGAGCAATAGTTATAAACAAACAAGTTTATACTGGTAGCAATGGCCTAGCAGGAGAAATAGGGCACATAGTAACTCATCCAAATGGGAAAAAATGTGCATGTGGTGCATATGGTTGTTACAATGAGCATGCTTGTACAAGGACTTTGGTTGAAAGTTGTATGAAGATAAATATAAATTATGACAATGGTAAAAAAGTTTTTGAAGCTTTCAACAATGGTAATTCACAAGTCAAGAAAGAAATTGACGAGTGGATAGATGAGGTAGTTTATGGTTTGATAACCGTAACACACATTTTTAATCCTCCAGCAATAATTCTTGGCGGTGGGATAATGAAGGAAGAATATATAATAAATGAAATTAATACTAGGCTGAAAGAAAAAGTAATGCTTGGATATAGAAATGTTAAGGTAATTAGTGCCTCGTTTGCTAATAAGGCAGGCTTGATGGGAGCAGTACAATTTGCTTTGGAGAGAGTAGAAAATGATATTTAAGAATGGAATAGTTTTTTCAAGAGAAGGATTTAACGCAATTGATTTTGAGATTAAAAATGGTGTAATATCAAAGTTAGAACACGATATAGATGTTAAGGACTATATAGATTTAGAGGATAAACTTGTAATACCAGGTCTTGTTGATATACATACACATGGATGTATCGGGTATGATTTTGGTGATGCTACTAAAGAGCAAATGCAACAAATGGCAAGTTGGTATATAAAAAATGGAACAACGAGTCTTTTACCAACCATTGTTACATTAGATAAGACATTATATAAACAACAAATAGTTAATATTGTTGACAATTACAGTGAAAAATCACCTTTTATGGGGATAAACTTAGAAGGACCATTCATAAGTAAAATAAAAAAGGGATCTCACAATGAAAAAAATATAATTGAAATCGATATGCAATTAGTGGAGAATTTGTGGCAAGATTCTCAAGATTCCATAAAGTTAATGACAGTAGCACCTGAAAAAAGCAATTTTGATAAGCTAATGGAGTATTCAAAAGATAAATTCAAGCTATCATTGGGACATACAGCTTGTGATTTGCAAACTGCTAAAAATGCCATAGAAATTGGAGCAACTCATATTACACATATATTTAATGCTATGAACCAAATGCATCATAGAGAGCCATCATTGGTTGGAGCAGCTCTGAAATATCCAATTACAAAAGAACTAATATGTGATGGGCTCCACATTGATGATGTAATTCTTGAAATGATGTTTAAAAACTATAGTGAAGAATTAGTTATAATATCAGATTCATTAGCATCATGTGGGCTTGGTGATGGTAACTATAGTCTAGGAAAGTTGGATGTAGTGGTTAAAGAAAATAAAGCTACTCTTAGAGATGGTACTATTGCTGGATCGAATAATACTATGTTTGATAATATAAAGCATTTAGTTGACATAGGAATAAATATAAGAGATGCAATCAATAGTGCTACCATTTTACCAGCAAAAGCTGTTGGTATTGATGATAAAGTAGGAATTTTAGATATAGGCTATAGAGCTGATTTTTTAATATGTAACAAAAACTTTAAATTGTTAGAAGTATATAAAAATGGAGAAAAACAATAAAAATATAAGCAAGTTGCTACACAACTCCGATAGGAGTAGAACTTTCTTAGTATATAAAAAAATAACTACATCTTTTCAAATAGAATCGCTAAATGAAAAGACGTAGTTTAATGTATTTTAATCTTCTTTATTTTTTTTAACTTTTTTATCTACGTTCTCATCATTCTCGTTATTTTCATCTTCTATAATTTTATTAACGAGTGCTTGAACTTTTGTGATTCTATGTTCTTCAACACTTAAAACTTTAAAATCTACATTTTCAACTGATATAACTGGATGTTCATTATCATTAGGTATTCTACCTAATACGCCTGTTATGTATCCGCTTATAGTGTCATAATCATATTCCTCTTCATCAGGGAATGTGATATTAAATAATCTTTCTATTTTGTCTAGAGCAAACATACCATCAATTTTATATAAATTATCAGAAATTAATGTAATCTCTTCTTCTTCATCGTCATATTCATCTTGAATATTGCCAACTATAGATTCAAGTAAATCTTCCATAGTTACTATACCAGATGTTCCACCATATTCATCAACGATGATAGCCATTTGTATTTTAGTTTTTTGAAACTCTTGAAATAAATCTTTGCAACGGTTAGTTTCAGGAATATATAGTGCGGAACGCATGTAATCAGAAACTTTAAAATTTTCAACCGAGCTTTCTAATACAAGATTTAGTAAATCCTTAACATACAAAATACCAACGATGTTGTCTAAGTCATCATCAAAAACTGGTATTCTAGAATATCCTTCGCTTTGTGCTACATTGATTATTTCGCTTAGCGGTGTATTAATTTCTAAAGCAGTTATTTCTGTTCTATGTGTCATAATTTCGTCTACAATTCTATCATCAAAATCGAAGACATTATGTATCATATCTTTTTCACTTTGTTCGATAGCACCATTCTCATTACCCGCATCAATCATCATACGGATTTCTTCTTCAGTTACATCCCCATTCTTTTCGTTAGGGTCCATTCCCAATAATCGTAAAACACCATTAGTTGATGCTGATAACAAAGCTACCATTGGTCTTTCAAATTTGTATATGATAGAAAGTGCTTTAGCAGATTTGAAAGAAATGCGTTCATAGTTTTTAAGTGCAAGTCTCTTTGGTACAAGTTCTCCTAAAACCAATGTGAAATACGATAGTATAATAGTAATTACGATAAGTGAAATCGTTTTTAGTAAAGTTGCATTAATATTATAATCTCTAAAGAAATATATAATATGTTCTACAAAAGTATCTGCAGCTATAGCTGATGCTAGAAATCCTGAAATTGTAACTCCAACCTGTATAGTTGCTAAAAATTTTGATGGTTCAATTACCATGTTCAATAAAAGCTTAGCTCTTTTATCTCCAGAGGTTGCCATCTTTTTAATTTTGCTATCATTTAATGAAATTACTGCTATTTCGCACATTGCGAAAAATGCATTTGTAAAAATAAGAAAGAGTAGTAGGATAATATAGACCCATATCCCGTCCGGTTCCATAGTTTTAAATCTCCTTTGTTTTAAAGATTATACGAAAAAAAAACATTGTACAAAAAATAGTATATTATGTAAAATTATCTTTGTCAAGCAAATATAATTTTAGCAGCTAATTGTAGGTATATTTAAATAGTTTTTATAGTTTTATTATAAAGCATGAAAAATAACCAAATACTAACTACCAATGCTACTATCTCCGAAATAGGGAAAGCATACCATACATAGTTAATACCTAACTTTGACAAAAAAAATGCGGATGGTAAAATTATAACTAGCTGTCTTAGTATTGAAATGTATAAGCTTTTTCTTCCATGTCCAACAGCCTGAAAAAATGTAGAAAATACAATTCCACCTGCGGCACAAATAAAACATATAGAGATAATTCTCAAAGCTGGTATACCTATTTCTAGTATTTCATTTGTCGCATTAAACAACATCAATAGTTTATTTGGTATGCTCATAAACAAAATAGTTCCAAAAAGCATAATAATAGAAGCAATTGCAATTCCAATTTTTAAAGCTGAAATAAGCCTATTTTTGTTTTTTGCACCGAAATTGTATCCCATAATAGGCATAACACCTTGTGTTAATCCAAATACTGGCATAAATATAAACGATTGTAATTTATAGTAAACACCTAAAACATCTACTGCTGCATCTGAAAATGCAATTAATATAGAATTAAGTCCTATAACAAGTAGTGAAGCTATTGCTTGCATAATCATTGATGGAAAACCAACGGCATATATATCTTTTATAGTTTTAATGTTAAATTTAAAATTTCTAAAAGATATTTTAACTTCATGTTTCTTTTTCAAAACGATATATAGAGAAAAAATCATAGCTATAATTTGTCCTGTAATAGTAGCAATTGCAGCGCCTTTGATTCCTAATTTGGGGAATCCAAATAAGCCAAAAATCATAATAGGGTCTAAAATTATATTTGTGATAGCTCCTGTTAACTGAAATAGCATCGGATAAATCATATTGCCAGTAGCTTGTAAAGTTTTTTCAAGATTTATTTGCACAAATGAACCAATTGAAAAAGTTGTTATTATAATTATATAGTTATATCCCATATCTACAATGGTTTTATCATCTGTGAATGAAGTGAAAAATAATTTAGTAAATAGTATTCCAAGTATAGCAAATATTAAACCATTAAATATACCTAATATAATTCCATGTGTAGCGGCACTATTAGCTTCATCTTGTTTCTTTTCCCCTAATCTTCTGGAAACCAAAGAATTTATACCTATACCTGTACCAACTGCAACCGCAATGATAAGTATTTGAATAGGAAAAGCTAGGGAAACTGCTGTAAGTGCATTTTCCCCAAGCTTAGCAACAAACATACTATCAACAATATTGTATAAAGATTGAATTAGCATAGAAAACATTGCGGGTAATGACATTGATATAATTAGTTTTAACATAGGTGTAGTACCCATTTTATTCTGCGAGTTGTTTTGCATTATTTTCTCCTTAGTTCGTAAAAAAACATTTGTATAATATATGTATTATAGCAAGAATATTAAAAAAATCAAGCAAATGTTAATATTTAATATCATAGACTCTATGGTATTCTTTAGTTTCTAGATTTTTAACAGTTTTAGATTTATTTCTATTAAGTAATCTAACTATATTATATACATTAATCCAAATTTCATTGTTGCTTTCTTTTTGGGATTCATCAAATATTAATTCTATACCAAAATGCAAGTGAGATTTAGTTATGTTATTGGTGTTTTCAGTATTGCTGTAACCAGTTCTACCCATGTAGCCGATAACATCACCAGCCTTAACGGTATCTCCCACTTTTAGTGCTTTTTTAAAAGGAAAGTTCTTTCTAAGATGTGCGTAGTAATAATATCTTTTGTTATCAAAGCTTCTTATTCCTATTCGCCACCCTCCATATCTGTTCCATCCCAAAGCTTCGATGATTCCTCCTTCAACTGCAATTATAGGTGTTCCAACCTGACCCATCAAATCATTACCAAGATGAACTCTCTTGTAGCCATATGTTCTAGAAACACCAAAATCATCATAATGCCAATACTCGTAACCTTTTGCAATTGGAGAAAAAGCAATAAGTCCATATTTCTTAACCCACTCGGTTTCTTCTTCAGTGTCTTTTTTTTGTTGCTCAATTTCATATTCTCCAACAAATCCATCAAGTACCGCAGTATAAGCTTCTAAATAATAATCGTAGTATTTCATGCCTTCAGTTAATTTTTCCATGGATTCTCCATCGGTCAATTTTTTTACAAGTTTATCTAAATGAGAACGTTTATATCTTTTATATTCACCGCCATACTTTGCGCCCAAATACGCAATTAATTCTATCCAATTAATTGGTTTTTCTGTATTATGAAATTTTATATCATATTTTAATGCACAATCTAAAAGAGAATATGGAACATTAAATTCGACATATTTTATGAATTTTTTTTCTGTTGTTGAAACTGAATAAATTTTATTGTTTTGATATATTAATATAGAAGAAATAGCTAAAGCTATAATTAATATTAATATTATTAAATTTCTTATTTTTATTTTTAATATCATAATACCACATACCACCCATAAGTTATAATAATATATGTTATGATTTCAGCTAGTAAAATATGTTGACAAAAAACAATTTGATATTTTTTTGTTTTTTTTGTATAATTAGTTAGTATGACTTTTAATAAAACGAAATTTAAAATTTTTATAAATACATTTAGATAAATTGGAGGAATAAATATGGGTATACGAGCAGATGTAGGCATAGATCTTGGCACAGCTAGTGTGTTAGTTTATATAAGAGGCAAAGGAATTGTTATGCAAGAACCTTCTGTTGTCGCAATAGACAAAAACACAAATAGAATTTTGGAAGTAGGAGAAGAAGCTAGAAAAATGCTTGGTAGAACTCCTGGCAATATAGTAGCTATAAGACCATTGAGAGATGGTGTTATTTCTGATTTTGACATAACAGAAAAAATGTTAAAGTATTTTATTAAAAAGGCTATAGGATCATCTTTTATTAGACCCAGAGTAATTATATGTGTTCCTAGTGGAGTTACAGAAGTTGAAAAAAGAGCGGTATTAGATGCAAGCAACAATGCAGGAGCAAAGAGAACTTTTTTGATAGAAGAGCCTGTTGCCGCAGCTATAGGAGCCGGACTTGATATTTCCAAACCTGCTGGACACATGATTATTGATATTGGTGGTGGAACTACAGATATTGCTGTAATTTCATTAGGGGGAATAGTTGTTAGCAAATCAATTAAAATAGCTGGAGATAAGTGCGATGAAGCTATAGTTAGATATATAAGAAAGAAATATAATGTTATGGTTGGAACTAGAAGTGCTGAAGATTTAAAAATTAGTATAGGTACAGCTTTTCCTGTAGAAGAAGAAAAGACTATGGAAGTTAGAGGTAGGAACTTAGTTACTGGTTTACCTAAAAACATAACAATTTCTTCATCTGATATGTTGGAAGCTATGGAAGAAACAGTTACGAGCATAGCTGATGCTGTTCATTCTGTATTTGAAAAAACTCCTCCTGAGTTAGCTTCAGATATAAGTGAAAGGGGTATAGTTATGACTGGTGGAGGATGTCTAATTGATGGATTAGATAAATTAATTGCAAAAAGAACTGGTGTTATCACACACATAGCTGATGATGCTGTTTCTTGTGTAGCAAAGGGAACCGGAAAATCTTTAGAAAATTTAGATTCATTAAGTGATTCATTATTAACAGATGATATAAGAAAAGATTATAGGCGAGTATAATAAAAGGATGTGTTTGTATGAATATAAAAAAAGCGGTAATACCTGCTGCTGGATTTGGCACTAGATTTTTGCCTGCAACAAAATCTGTTCCTAAGGAAATGATGCCAATAGTAGATAAACCGGCTATTCAGTATGTTATTGAGGAAGCTGTAGAGGCTGGAATAGAAGATATATTGATAATTACAAGTAGACATAAAAAATCCATAGAAGATTATTTTGATAACGAGGTAGAATTAGACATACTACTTGATTCAAAAAACAAACATGAAGTAGTAGAAAAACTAAAAGAGATAACGAATTTAGCTAATATACATTTTATTAGACAAAAAGAAGCTAAGGGCTTAGGTCATGCTATTTGGTTAGCCAAGACTTTTATTGGCAACGAACCATTCGCAGTAATCTTACCTGATGATTTGATTTACTCGGATACTCCTTGCTTAAAACAAATGATTGATCAATTTAATAAATATCAAAGTACAATACTTGGTGTTCAAAGAGTTGATGAAGATAAAGTTAATAAGTACGGAATTATTTCAGGAAAACAATTATCTGAAAAAATATTTGAGGTTGATAATCTTGTAGAAAAACCAAATGTAGAAAATGCTCCATCTAATGTTGCAATAGTTGGCAGATATATAATCACACCAGAAATTTTTGATATTCTAGAAAACTTACAGGTTGGTGTTGGTGGAGAAATACAACTAACAGATGGTTTGTTAAAGTTGTTGAAAAATCAAAGCTTATATGCATATTTGTTTGATGGTAAAAGATATGATACAGGCAATACAAAAGGATATCTTGAAGCTGTTGTCGATTATGCTTTAAAAAGAGAAGATATAAGAGAAGATTTTTTGATGAATTTAAAATCAGTTATAAAATAGAGGAAATATTATGAATTTTTTAGAACAGTTTAGATTATGGTTAGAAGGAAGCTTTGCTGACGATAAAATCAAAGAAGAATTACGACAAATTGAAGATAATACAAATGAAATAGAGGATAGGTTTTATAAAAACTTAGAGTTTGGTACTGCAGGGTTAAGAGGAGTTATAGGAGCAGGTACCAATAGAATGAATATACTTACGGTTGGAAGAGCAACACAGGGATTGGCAAATTATTTAATAAAAGAGTATATTAACGATATAAGCGTTGTAATTGCATATGACTCTAGATTAATGTCTAAAGAATTTGCTAAGACAGCAGCAGATGTACTAATTTCTAATGGTATAAAGGCTTATCTATTTGATGAAATTAAAAGCACACCACAATTATCTTATGCTGTTAGGTATTTAAAGTGTCAAGCTGGTATTGTAATTACAGCTAGTCATAATCCATGCCAGTATAATGGCTACAAAGTTTATAACAGTAACGGTGGACAAATAATTGAAAGTGAAGCTAATAAAATAACTGAAGAAATTGCAAATCTAAATTACGAGCAAATTAAATTTACACAAAATATTGATAATTCAAATATAATAACAGTAGACAAGGAAATTGATGATAGTTATATAAAACTTGTAAAAGAATTAAGTTTATGTAAAGATGTTGATAATAATATAAAAATAATATACACTCCATTGCATGGAACAGGAAATATTCCAGTAAGAAGAGTATTAGATGAAATAGGATATAAAAATGTTTTTGTTGTAAAAGAACAAGAAAAACCAGACTCAAAATTTAGCACAGTCAAATATCCTAATCCAGAAGATATTGATGCATTCAAACTTGGTATCAAATTAGCAAAAGAGAATGATGCTGATATTATACTTGCTACAGACCCTGATTGTGATAGAGTAGGCGTTGTCGTAAAAGATAATAATACACATGAATATTCTGCATTAACTGGTAATCAAGTTGGGGCACTTTTAGTTGATTATATATTAAAAATAAAAAGCTTAAACAATGAATTGCTTGATAATTCTATCATTATAAATTCAATTGTAACTAGTGATTTAGGATGTAAAATTGCAAAGAGTTATGATGTTCAAACGTGTAAAACTCTAACGGGGTTTAAGTATATAGCAGATAAAATAAATGAATTAGAATTAAGCAATCCAAATACCTTTATATTTGGATATGAAGAAAGCTATGGTTATTTATATGGTGATTTTGTTAGAGATAAGGATGCGGTTATTGCATCAATGCTAATTGCTGAAATGAGTGCCTACTATAAGAAGAGGGGTAAAACATTAATAGATGTTTTAAACAGTTTATACGAAAGACATGGAATCTTTATAGATGAAGTTGTATCATTTACTGTTGAAGGTGTATCTGGACATAATAAAATTTCTAAAATTATTGAATATTTTAGAGATAATAAGCCAAATATAATAAATGGTAATAGTATAACGAATCTATTTGATTATAAATTAGGTATACATTATGATTTGATAACAGGAGATTTTGATAAGTTACAATTGCCTAAATCAAATGTTTTGAAATTCTGTTTTGAGGATGAATCATGGTTTGTTATAAGGCCATCTGGTACTGAACCAAAAATAAAAGTATACTTTTCGTTGAATGGAAAATCTGAACAGGAAACAAGAGAAAGACTTAATAATGTAAAAACTGAAGTTTTCGCAATTATGAATTGCATAGTTTAGAGTTTGCAACCAGCGTCAAATAAAAGAAAGGTAGGTTATAAGTATGAATATATTTACAACCCATGCCAAAAAGGTAGTTACATTAACATTAATTTTTATGATGTTGTTTACAACATTAGGGTATGGCAATGACTATGAATATAATGAGGAAGAAATAGAGGCTTTAATAGACAAGGTTTGTTTAGAAAGAGGTGTACCATCTGTATTTGTTAAAGCAATTGCCACTTTAGAATCAGGAATGCAACAGTTTAACAAGGATGGAACACCAAAAATATCTTCAAGAAACAACATTGGACTCATGCAAGTAGGCAATTACAAGAATATGTTTGATGCAGAAAAATTAAAATACGATATTGAATATAACATAAATGCTGGTATCGATGTTCTTCTTATTAAGTGGAACGCAAGTGTTTTAAATAAAAGTGTATCAAGTATAGGCAATATGGATCCAAACGTGTTGGAAAATTGGTATTTTGCTTTGTGGGCTTACAATGGATGGATTTCAAGAAATAATCCAAATTATAATTCAAAAGCGTATCAAAATAGAATATACAAAATATGTGATGAAGAGTATGAACAACCTATAAATAATATTGAACTTTCATGTTTACCTTCATATGGGAATCCAAGTAGAGGGTTAAATATTGAAACTCCATCTCAAGTTAGTTATGCCAACACTTTTCAGTTTGAAAAAGATGATATCATTGTTATAAATAGTATAATAGACGATAAATATTTGTGTGATGAGCCAGACGGACAATATCTTTTAAGCGTTAGTAGTGGACAGATAGCAAAAGTAACAGAAGGTCCGATACTTCAAGACGGAAACTATTGGTACAAAATTCTCATTAATGATAATACAAGTGGTTGGATAGAAAGAAATTGGATTAAAAAAATAGGTGATGCCGATTACGGGATTTATCCGTTTGAAGATATTATATATCATTGGTCAGCAGAACCAGTGATGAAACTTTTTAACAAAGGGATAATAAATGGAAAACTTGATAATAAGTTTCATCCTGATGAGAATTTGTCTAGAGAAGAATTTTGCGTTTTATTAACAAAAGTTTTACAATTAGAAAGTTCGAATTTTGTACAAGATGATTTGAGATTTGAAGATAAAGATAGTATTTGTGCTTGGGCAGCTCCAAGCATAGTTGCTTTAGATAAGGAAAAAATATTAAATCTTTATGCTGACAAAATGAATGCTGAACTAGACATAACTCGTGGAGAAATAACTTATATCATAGCAAAACATCTAATCAATTTAGAAAAAATAAAATTTGACTTAGATTATGATGATATGGATGAAGAAAGAGAGTTTAATATTAGCGAAGCCTTTAATTTGGAAGAAATAGAATTGTCTTTTAAGGATATAGAAAATCTAGAGCAGTGGCAAGTAGATAATATTAAAATTTTGTATAGCAATGGTTTAATTAGCGGGGCTACAGAAAATGAATTTGAATATTCCGGAAAAGTAAGTAGAGGTGCAACTGCATCAGTAATGTCAAAATTATTTGATTTATTAAATAATTAAAAAAAGGCTCTTTGTCAGTCGAATGTGCGAGATAATAAAATCTTGTTTTGGCGTGGCAAAGGGCTATTTTTATTGCGATTTTTGTTTAGATTTAAATAAATACATTTTTCTATCTGCTCTATTAAATGTATTATACAAATTTTTATCTAGGTAACTGTCATAAAATGCGCATCCGTATGCTACACTAGGACGTATAGTCATGAATCTTTCTTTATCAAAGTTATCATATAATTTATTAATTAAAGTATCTGCTTCTTGGAGACTTGTCTCTATTAAAATAACAACAAATTCGTCGCCACCTATTCTAAATATATGTTCTGGTTTTTCAAAAGTAGTCATAATACAATTAGCACATAGTTGAATGTATTTATCACCGAAACTGTGCCCATAATGGTCATTTATTGATTTTAATCTATTCAAATCAAATACAAAAACAGCTGTTTTACTAGGTCCTAGTTGTATTTTAGATAAATTATTTAGAGCTTTTTCAAACGCATAACGATTTTTAAAGTTTGTAAGATTATCCGTAAATGCTATGGATTTTAATGTATTGTTATGTTGTATTATTGTATTTACATTCGTAAATTTTGATAAAAATGTAGTAAAATAGGAGAAAAAACAATACAATATGACATAAAGTATAAAGTATTTATATAATAAGGATACCTTAACATTTATATTGCAATTAATAATGCTTGTAAAATACAAAATTAATAAAGAAATAAATAAAAATAACGGTATAATAATAAATTTATTACCATTTTTATATTCTTTGTAAAATATAGATAAAGATATTAAAAAATCAATTATTAATATAATTCTGTAAAAACTCAAAAAAGAAGGTAGAGGTAAAATTCTAGTAATCATACTAAGCAATGCTACAACATTAAAAATTGCGTTACCTACAATTGAATATAAAATAAACTTTTTTTGAATTTTAACAAGATCATAAAATATAAGTAAAATTAAAAGTGGCATAAGATATAAAGCCATATGTTTTATGTTAGAGACTGTTTGTGGATTGAAAAATACACTCATTATTATTTGATTGAAGCATAAATAAATACCTAGTATTATGGTGAAAAAACTAAAAAACTTTATAAAACGACTTGAATTTTGCTTATTCATAGTATATATAAAAAGATAAATTTCAATAAGGCCAATAACAATAAAAACGATTCCCATAATTAGATTGCTTATAGATAAACATAATAATTTTGGTACAACAGTATTAGTATTACATAAATAAATATTTTCTATGTTATTTGCATATGTTGAAAAAGGTGAAGACAAGGATATTTTTAAGTAGCTACCTTTATATTTTTTATTTAAAGGCACAATGTGTAGTGATATACCTGGATTTTTTGAAAAAGTATCTGATTTATAAATTACGCTATCATTTATAGATACTGTTAAATACTGATGATTACTTTTTATGATAAGGACCGGATTTGCAATACTTTCATCATATTTTCTTTTTAAGTTAATTGTAGTGTTAGCCTTTATTTTTTTTATATCAGATAAATTTTTAGCATAGGCATAGCTTTTATTATCATTAAGACTATATGACCAATTTGAGTTTAAAATCACTGAATTATCATTCATATATGGATGAGAAAATACATGAATTATATAAGTAATAAAAATTATTGTTAAAATAAGTCCGACAATAAAGTATTTAAGCAATTTATTTGATTCTTTGCTTTTACTCATTTGATTTCCTCACTAAATTTAATTTATAAATTAATAATATCATAAAAAAGTGTATAATACAACATTATAATACATAAATGTATAAATAATACATAAAAACCCCTTGAATTAATCAAGGGGTAAGAAATAAGTTTTTGCTAATTTTTATAGTATGTTTCATCACTTGTAAGATATAATTCAAAAGTATCATCATACTGAATATATCTAATACCACTGTTTATAATTGAGTGTTCATTAGAGTCTTTCCATACAATAAAAACTTTATTATTAATTGATGTTTCTTCAATTATATTGTTGATAGCAGTACGCTCTCTAATATCGACAATACTATTAATGTTTTTATTTAATGATAAAACAATATTTTTACCATTGTAGTTTGAAAGTGATTTCAAACTATCCCATAATGAAACATTTTTATAACCAATAGTTCCATTTGTTATATCGACATTAAGGTAAATAGGATTTTCTATTGTTAGATTATCCACATTTTCAAGGGTAATAGCACCGTTTTTAATCGTAAGTTTTTGTTCATATGATTTCATGCTATCAACATTAAATTTATCAGTAAATACCGATTCTTTTCTAAGCTTTAAGTTTTTATCATTAGGTTTATATAATGCTCTTAAACTATCTATATAAATTTCGCCGCAATCTTTTCTAGTTTCATTTATTTCAGCTATATATACATTCTTAACTGTTACAGGATAGGATATATCTGCTGGAAGCTTTGCAGTTACATATTTCCAACCTTCCCAATCGATTTCTTCCGCGAAATCAATTTTATGAGTATTGCCCTTTGAATCCTGTACTCTTGTTCTTAACCAGTGTTTGCTATTGTCACCATATACCCACATGCCAAGTGCTAATGGTTTATCTTTTATAACTAATCCATCTGAGTTATTGTCAAAGTTTACAAATGCAATACTTTGGTCTGTCATATTGGTAAAGTCATAAGAAAGCTTTACAGAACCATACATTTCTTTATAAAAATGGCTAGATGCTTCTATTCCACCATTAGATTTAATAGGATATGTTGAAAATGTTAAGTCATTTGTATTTTCAAAGCTAAATATTGTGTTAGCTTTGTAGCCAACTTTTACAATTATATTACTAATAGCATCACCACAAATTGCTGTTATTGCACCTGTATTAGTCGTATCATTTGCAGTAAATACTCCATTTTCAATTTTACCAACTGCATTCCGTATATAGAAATCAATACTATTAGGAGATATATAGGCTGAGTTCCCATCTTTATCAACACCTAAAATATTATTTAGCAGGTATGTTTCACCACTATTAAGCATGATAGAATTATCTTCGAAGCTTAAGGTAACAGGCTTATCTAAAACATTAATTTCAGCAGTAGACACTAAATCGCCAACACGTGCTGTTATTGTAGCTACTCCAGGATTAGATGGTATAAATTTATTATCAACTATTTTACCTTGAGAACTGTCAACACTGTACTCTACTTTTTGATTTTCTAAACTAACTTCAGAGTAGTATTTATTAAAAGCTTTTAGGTCTAGTGAAACTTCTGTATTGTTAAATATTTTATCATGTTCTAAAACAAGCTCTATACTAGCAGTAATATTATCATTTGGCGCAATGCTGAAAATACCCAAACCTGATGCAATTGATCGTTCTCTGCCATCAGAAGGGAAATTGACAACCTCTATATTTCCATTTTTTAAAAAATCGATACCCATAGTTGTAGAACCGCCACCATCTAGATTTATAACATTATAAGCACCTAAACTTACCATTATTGATGCTAATTCAGTTTGAGTAATACCTATATAATTTTTATTTCTACCATCAATTGTTACAAACATTATTTCTGTATTATCCTTGTTAAATCCTACTGCTGTTCTTGGATGACTTCCTAATACGCCATTATGTATATCGTTTAGTTTACCGTCTTTTACAAGGTAGTTAACACCACCAACTGCCCAGTTCATTTTATTCAAGTCAAAATCAAAGCTAAATGTTAATTCAACCTGTTCACCAACTTTAAAGGTGTTTTTTATAAGGTCTTTTTGATTGGATGCGCAAGATATAACATAACCGCCTTTGGGTATTGTAGTTGGGGGAAGATTTTCCCTAATGTCTATTACTTTATTATCTTTTATTACTACTTCAACAATATTTTTAATAGTATTTCCAGGAGTTTTAGCACCATAATATTCATTAAGCAAAACAGCATTATATTTGATAGATGCACCTTTATTAATAAGTGGTGTGTAAATTGCTTTGCCTTCAGAATTCTTTACGTAAACTGTTGGATTCCAAACTGAAACATCTATTGTCCCATCCTTAAAAAAAGAAAGTGTAGGATATTTTTCAGATGATGGATATGGTGAACTGATAATTTCTCCATTATTGATAATTGGCCCATATGATTGGGTAATATTATCCATTATAAAAAAATCACCATTAATGCCTGCGATGGCATTTAAATTTGACATTATTGATGAAAGTGGAGCTTTAATAGAAGTTCCATTTGTATTGTACAAGGGACCAGTTTTAGTATTTTCATCAGTTAAATCAGCTCTAACTACGTTTATATTCATCCATCCATTAGTCGTAAGTTTTTTTATGCTTTCATGAGTTACACCACTTGATAATTTAGTAACCTCCGTTAAATCATATAGTGAAGTCAAGCTTGATGCAAAAACATTTTGGCTAAGTGCGAATGTACATAATAATGCAGTAGCTATAATTTTTTTTATTATTAATTTATATTTAATTCTAATCACTCCTTCTAATTTACCACCATAGGCAGAAATTATCTTTATTTTTTATTGCTTTTAACAATCTATCTCTGCCCATTGGAACAGTTTTGTATATTTCGTTAAGTAGCTGTTTAACCTCTTCACGTTTAGTGTTCTTATCCATGGGACATGGACTTTTTATAACAGGAATATTATGTTTTTCGATAGCATTTGTTATCTGCTGTTCTTTAACATAAATAAGAGGTCTAATACTATAAATATTTTTTCTAGTCAAATGAGTTACTGGTTTAAACGTGTTAACTCTACCTTCATACAACATACTTAAAAACATTGTTTCTATTGCATCATCAGCATGATGACCCAGTGCGATTTTATTATATCCAAGGTTATTTACTTCATCGTGCAATGCACCACGTCTCATTTTAGCACATAAGGCACAAGGATTTGATTCCTTTCTAATATCAAAAACAATTTTAGCTATTTCAGTTTCAATTACTTTATAAGGAACATCAATTTCTTCACAAAATCCTCTAACAGGTGTAACATCAAAATTTTCAAATCCCATTGATAATGTAACAGCAGTTAGTTCATACTTAACTGGACTAAATCTCCTATATAGGCTAAGTGCATAAAGTAATGCCATGCTATCCTTGCCACCAGAAATACCTACAACTATTTTATCTCCTTCTTGTATCATATCAAAATCTTTTATTGCCTTTCTCATTGCGCCTAGTATTTGTTTCATAAATTCTCCTAAATAATTAATATATATAATGATACACCATTTTGAGAAAATAAACATTACATTTACATAACATTTTAATATTTTAATATTTTAATATTTTACAATTTCTAAAATAAAAAACATTTATAGTTAATTAGACGAAAAATACATAAATTTGTTCAAAATATACTAATGTTTTTTTATGTTTAATAGTTTTGATTAGTGAACATATTATTAGTATAGTTTAATAAATTATACTAATTATTTTATAAAAAATGAATATTGACATTAAGTGAAAATCATGATACCATTACGTTGTAAACCTTATCAAGAGTGGTGGAGGGAATAGGCCCTTAGAAACCCGGCAGCCTGTTAAATCAAGGTGCTAAATCCTACGTAATTACGAAAGATGAGGAGAAATTATAACAAGACTACGTTATCTTTCTCATCATGAGGAAGATTTTTTTTGCTTTTAAAAAAATCGACTAATAATTAAGGTTATTATAAAAATACTAATGAAAATGGAGGAAAAAATGAAAAAATGGTTATTTACTTCTGAGTCAGTAACAGAAGGACATCCTGATAAGATGTGCGACCAAATCTCAGATGGTATTTTAGATGAAATATTGAGAAATGATCCAAATGGAAGAGTTGCTTGTGAAACAACAACAACAACAGGGTTGGTGCTAGTGACAGGCGAAATTTCAACAAATTGTTATATAGATATACCTAAAACAGTTAGAAAAATTGTTGAAGAAATAGGCTATACTAACGCAGAGTATGGATTTGACTGTAAAACTTGTGCTGTAATATCTGCTATAGATGAACAATCGACAGATATTGCTATGGGAGTTGATGCAGCAGTAGAATTCAAAGAAAATATGAATGATGAAAATGACTTGATTGGTGCTGGAGATCAAGGATTGATGTTTGGCTTTGCATGTAATGAAACTGATGAATATATGCCTATGCCAATATATTTAGCACATAAGTTATCAAGAAGATTAACAGAGGTAAGAAAAAATGGTGCATTAGATTACCTTAGACCTGATGGTAAAACACAAGTAACAATTGAGTACCTTGGAAATAAACCTGTTAGAGTGGATACGATAGTTATATCAACTCAACATAGTGCGGATGTAGAAACGTCTAAAATAAGAGAAGACTTAATTAAATATGTTATTAATGAAATAGTACCACAAGAATTACTAGATGAAAATACTAAATACTATATTAATCCAACAGGAAGATTTGTAATAGGTGGGCCACAAGGAGATTCAGGATTAACAGGAAGAAAAATTATAGTTGATACTTATGGTGGGTATGCAAGACATGGTGGTGGAGCATTCTCTGGAAAAGATTCAACAAAGGTTGACCGTTCAGCAGCATATGCAGCAAGACATATAGCTAAAAATATTGTCGCAGCAGGACTTGCTGATAAATGTGAAGTTCAATTAGCATATGCTATTGGTGTAGCTAAACCTGTTTCGATTATGGTTGATACATTTAATACTAATAAAATAGCAGAAGAAATAATTGAAGAGGCTGTTAGTAAAAACTTTGATTTAAGACCATCTGCAATAATTAATAGTTTAGATTTAAGAAGACCAATTTACAAACAAGTTGCTGCATATGGACACTTTGGTAGAAATGATTTAGACTTACCATGGGAAAAATTGGACAAAGTAGAAGCTTTGAAAAAATATTTATAATAATAATAAATGCTCTAATTAATAATTAGGGCATTTTTTTTACTAAGAAGTTTTACTATTAGTATTAAAAACTCTAATTTGTGTAAAAACTTTTTAACACCATAAAAGTATAAGTGTAGAGTGCATTATTGGTGTTTTAACATTCTATCAAAAAAGTATATATAGTATTTGAAAGAATAAAAAAATCAAAATAGGCAAGCATATATATATTCTAGTTTAAATAAAATATACAAAAAATAAGGAAGTGAAAATATGTATCTTGTCACATATGAAAATGATACTAAAATCGATAAAGTAAGAGATATTCAGAGTTTATACGAAATATGCAGAAATATGAATGTTGAAGCATTAGACGAATTAGAAGAAAATTATACTGAAGATATTGAAGATATGCAAACAAATAGAATAAAAGAATTATTAAACGTGTTTACTGAAGGTATTTGTGTTTATAAAATTAAAAACGTAATAAAAAGTGTAGAAGAATGTAAAATTGACGAAGAAGAAAAAGCTGCTATTTTAGAGGTTCTAAGGGATAATGACATAGTTCGATTTAATATTGATGTTTTTTATAATTTATCTGACATTTTAATTGATACTGAAGAAGAAATATTTTAAAAAAGTTGCTACGCAACTCCTAGTATAAAAAAAATTCAAAAAGTTATTATTCAATAACTTTTTGAATTCCTATACCTATAAGACCAGGTCCTGTATGAACACCAAGTGCAGGACTTACTGTTCCTTTTAAAAGCGTTCCAAAACTTTTTAACGTGTTTTTTACAGATATTTCAAGAGTGTTTATTTCCTCTAAAGCATTTCCATGTACTAATGCAATGTTATATTTAGAAAATTTATCTGCAAATTTACGTGCAAATGATAAAGTCTTATTTATTGATTGTTTTCTTCCGATACATTTATTTAGACTGTAGTATACCCCGTCTTCATTACATGATATTATAGGTTTTACATCTAGCAGTGAACCTATCACACCACTTACAAGACCAATTCTTCCACCTTTTTTTAAATATTCCAAAGTTTTTAAGCAGAAGAATACTTTTGTGTTTTTTATATTATTTAATAATTTGTTTTTTATTTCTTCAAAGCTATTTTCTTTTTCAACAAGTTCAGCTGCACTAATAGCTGAAAAACCCGCACCTATACCAATATTCTTTGTATCTAAAACAAAAGTATTTAAAGTAGTAAATCGACTTGCGATAAGTCTTATAGCATTACCTGTTCCACTAAGTCTACTTGACATTGTAACAACAATAACTTTTTTGTAACCTTCATTTTCGATTTTTTGAAAAGTTTTTTCTATTAAGTCTAAGCAAGGTAGTGAAGTTTTTGGAATTTCTTCATTTAATCGTTTGTATACCTCTTCATTTGATATGTCTATGCCATCTCTATAAGAGTTATTTTTAAAATTAATTAAAATTGGTAGTACAAACATGTTGTATCTTTCAATATATTTTCTTGGTACATCAGTACAAGAATCAATAACTATAGCTATACTATTATTATTCATAATGCCTCCTAAAACATAAAACTACTATAGGTAGTTAATGTAACTATGTTAAAGCATATTTGTTGTTTTGTCAAGCAATTGTATATTATTATTATAGAAATTTTATCTCTATATAAAAAAAATGTAAAAATAAGACTAACATATAGCAATGCTATACATTAGTCTTATTTTTATTTTCGCCAATTATTTAATTTTTATATAAATTAATTTGTAAAATTGTCAAAGTATCCTTGAACAAGTACAACTGGTGTTCCTTTATCGCCAGAACCACTAGTTAAGTCACATAATGAACCGATTAAATCAGTTAAACGTCTTGGAGTAGTTCCTTGTGAAGCCATGTTACCAACTAAGTTTTCTTTTTTAGCTTTTATACTGTTAGAAATAGCTTGCTTTAATTCTTCGCCCTTTAAATCTTTAAAATCATTATCTGCTAAATATTTAAGCTTTAGCTCGTTAGGAGTGCCTTCTAAGCCTTCAGTATATGCAGGAGATACGCATGGATCAGCAAGTTCCCATATTTTTCCTTGTGGGTCTTTGAATGCACCATCTCCATAAACCATTACTTCTATGTGTTTATCAGTTTTATTTAATATTTGTCTTTGAATATCTTCTACAAAATCTTGACATTCACGTGGAAATAGCTTTATTGTATTTTCAGTCGACTTGTTAGAGCCAAGTAAACCGTAGGCTTTATTGAAACCACTTCCATCGACACTTTCATTCAATATATCATCAAGTCCTAAAACTATTTTTGCTCCGTTAGCTTTTAATATTCGTTTTGTACGTGCACGAGTATGAATATCACAAGTTACAATTTTATCTGCATAGTTAACAATTGTCTTAGCTTGATTTGCAAAAATTATTTCAACATCAGCACCAGCATCTCTAATTATATCGCCGTAGTACTGAACGTAATCAACTCCTGTAAATTGATGTTTATTCTCACCAAATAATTCTCTGTATCTTTCAAGTGTTAAAACATCACTGTATGGATTGATACCAGCTTTGTCCAAATTATCTAAGGTAACTAGCTCATTTCCAACTTCGTCACTTGGATAGCTCAACATCAAAACAACTTTTTTAGCTCCCATCGCAATTCCTTTTAAACATATTGCAAAACGATTACGAGAAAGAATTGGGAAAATTACTCCTATAGTTTCTCCGCCTAGTTTGTTTTTAATATCCTTAGCTATTGCTTCAACTGTTGCGTAATTACCTTGTGAACGTGCAACTATTGATTCTGTAACTGCAACAACGTCTCTATTCCTTAACTCAAATCCTTCTGAAATTTTTGCATCAAGAACACTGTTGACAACTATATCAGCTAAATTATCTCCTTGTCTAATTATTGGACAACGAACGCCTCTTGAAATTGTTCCGACTTTTCTTTCCATATTTATCACCCTTCTAGATTAATTATTTGACATAACTTATATATTTATTATAATATGAATATAATTATAAGTAAAATTAAATAAAATGTAAAATGGTATAAGGAGAGCTTATATGAATATTAAATTAGGTCAGTATAGAATTTTTAATGAAGCGGCGAGCACACTTTCATTTTCAAAGGCAGCATCCAACCTATATATATCACAGTCAGCTGTTTCACAATCAATAAGTGCAATTGAAAAAGAGCTTGAAACAACACTTTTTATAAGGCAGTCAAAAAGTGTAAGCTTAACAAGAGAAGGCGAGATGCTCTATAAACATATTAATCAGGCATTAAATTTGATAACGAATGCAGAAAATGAAATAATAAACTATTGTGATTTGAAAAAAGGAGAGCTTGTGATAGGAGCATCGGATACTCTATGCCAATATTTTTTGCCTCCGTTTTTAGTGAAATATCATCAAAGATATCCTAATATAAAAATGAAGGTGCTAAATAGAACGAGCTTTCAGACGATCGAACTTTTGAAATCGGGACAGATAGATATAGGTTTTTTAAATCTTCCAATAATGGATGAGTCACTTCATATAGCTCAGTGCATGAAGGTGCATGATATTTTTGTTTCCTCTAAGAGAGATGATAGAGTATATAAAACTAAAGAAATTGCTGAGATGCCACTTATTTTATTAGAAAAAAACTCAAATTCAAGAACGTTTGTAGATAATCATTTTGCAAAAAGTGGTTTGCTTCTTGATGCCAATGTTGAACTTGGTGCACATGAATTGTTAATAAAGATGGCTCAGCTCGATTTTGGAGTGTCATGTGTCATTAAAGAATTTTCTAAAGATTATCTTGAAAAAGGTTTAGTATACGAGTTAAAGATTGAAGACCCTATACCAGAAAGAAGTATTGGGTATTCATACTTAAAAAGGAGAACACTACCTGCACCAACATTGAAATTTTTGGAATTATTAAAGGAATAAAATGGGAATATATTAATTTACAATTTATATATTTTAGGTTTTCTGTGTTTAAGTAAAGGTAACTCATTTCTAACTTTGTCAATAAAACCTAAATCAATTTCAACAACTGCAGATTGTTCTTTTTCATCTAATCTATGCACGATATTTCCCCATGGAGAGGCAATAATAGAGTTGCCATAAGAAATATAGCTTGAGTTTATGTCTCTCGCAGGGGCTACTCCTACTGTAAAAACTTGATTATCTGCAGCACGTTGCCTGAATAAAAGTTCCCAGTGTGCAGGGCCTGTTGTCATGTTAAAAGCAGCAGGAACAATAATTATACGCGCACCGTCTAATACCATATTTCTTGAAAGCTCCGGAAATCTTATGTCATAGCAAATACAAACACCAATTTTACAAAACTCTGTTTCAAATACGGTGCTTGAATCTCCTGCTGTTAGTGTGTCAGATTCTTTAAAATGCTGACCACCCTCCACATCAATGTCAAATAGATGTGCTTTTCTGTGTTTACTAATAAGATGTCCTTGTCTGTCAAATATAAATGATGTGTTATATATTTTTTCTCCTTCTTTTTCAGGTATAGATCCTGCAACTAAATAAACATTATTATTTTTAGCAGAATTAGACATTGCATTATATGTAAATCCATTTATAGATTCAGCATATTTTTTAAAATAATAGTTTTTATAAGGACAGTTGAACATTTCAGGAAGTATAATTATATCTGCACCCTGCAATGCTAAAGAGTTGATGCTTTTTATAGCATTATTGACGTTCAGTTTTTTATCTTCGTATATATTGGATTGAATTATTCCTAATTTTATTTTAAGTACCTCTTTCTAAAATATTTTATATAATTATTATACACATACAATTAATGTGTATGTCAATAGAAAACTAAATAAAATAAAAAAAATCGCGATTTCTCGCGATTTTTTTACTTTAACATTTCTTTTCTCATAAATGTTTGTTGTCTTTGTGGTCCAACTGATACTATGTCACAGTTAACACCAGTTAATTCCTCTATTTTTTTAACGTATTTTTTTGCATTCTCAGGTAATTCTTCATAAGTAGAAGCTTTTTCAATTTCTTTTAAACTCCAACCGTCCATTTCGATAAATACTGGTTTGCACTCTTTTAATTCTTCTAGGCTTGATGGGAATAATTTAACTTCATTTCCATCTACTTCGTAAGCAGTACATATTTTAATTTTTTCTATATCTGACAGAGTGTCTAGTTTAGTTAATGCAATTGAACTAATTCCGTTTACATCAATTGAGTAATTTAACATGACAATGTCTAGCCATCCACATCTTCTAGGTCTTCCTGTAGTGGTTCCATATTCAAATCCTTGTTCCCTAATAAAATCTCCAGTTTTATCAAACAACTCAGTAGGGAAAGGACCCATACCAACTCTAGTTGTATATGCTTTTACAACTCCCATAGCAGCATCTAAATCATAAGGACTAAGACCTGTACCTATGCAAATTCCAGCAGCACCTGGATGAGATGAGGTTACAAATGGATAAGTTCCAAAATCTATATCAAGCAATGTAGCTTGAGCACCTTCAAATACAATTTTTTTATTTGCCTTAATAGCATCCTTTAGTACTCTGATAACTGAGCTTGTGCTTACAATATATTTTTCTAATTTTTCTAATGCTTCAATACTATCTTTAAGAGTTTTTTCAACATCTAATGGAGTAGCATTGTAATATGATTCAATTAATTTATTCTTTTTCTTTATATTTTTTGTTAATTTTTCTATGAAACTTTCTATATATTTGAAATCACATAATCTTAAGCCGCTTCTTTCAGCTTTGTCAACATAACATGGTCCTATACCCTTAATAGTAGTACCAATTTTTTTATCTCCTCTTTCTTCTTCCTTAAGTTTATCAATTTCTATATGATAGGGAAAAATTATATGTGCTCTATCACTGATTTGAAGATTTTTTACTTCAACGCCTAATCCATTTAAATACTCAATTTCTTTTAATAAAGACATAGGATTTAAAGCTACGCCGTTGCCAATAATACATTTCTTGTCAGAAAATAATATACCTGATGGAACTAAATGAAGCTTGTATTTTACATCATCAACTTCAACTGTATGACCAGCATTATCTCCTCCAGAATATCTAACAACATAATCAGCTTTTTGAGCTAAATAGTCAGTGATTTTACCTTTCCCTTCATCGCCCCATTGAGCTCCTACTATAACTAAGTTTGACATAATCATATTTCCCTTCTTATCTGAATTTAAAGTACATAAAATTAGTATTTCAACTACTGATTTTATATCCTAAAAATTTTTGTATTTTGAATATATTTTATAATTAAGTATATAAACTATTCTTTTCAAAATTTCTATAAATATTACCATCTATAAAATAATTTCTATTAAAAAAGCATTTATCGTAAATGCACGACATATTATTACAAAAGCTAAATAAAAAAAATGATAAAATATAAAAAATGGAGGTGGTATTATGAAAAATAGTAAAGAGTTAAATAGTATGCTTTATGACAATCTATTAAGACAAATAAACAAAGAAGGAATCAATGTAAAGAATACATTTTTTTACTTAGCAAAAGAGGAAATTCAAATTATATATAATACTTGTTTAGATTTATTTTTGAAGCAAATTATTAACGTTTCAGTACATGATGAAAAATGCATAAGACTTATCAAAAGGAATGAATTATTAGAAATTGTTAAAGAAGAGGATAAAGTATTATATGATAAACACGTAATGTCAGTTTATACGTAACATTTACAGCAATAAAAAAGTATGTTTGATAGATTCTAAATCATATTAATCATACTTTTTTTAATGTTATCTACATTGTTAACCTATTTCCTACTTATTACTTTTATCAAATATATCATTAAGAGCTCTTGTCTAGTCTAATTTGATGAGATATCAAGAAATAATTATTCGACATTATGTATTATGAAATTGTATTATATGTATTATAATACATGACTGCTTATATAAAAATAATATATTAGTATTGGAAACTACTTGATATACAAGTTCACATAGTAATATTATTAAAAAAGCAAATATACAATAAAAATCTATAATCAAGTGCTAAATGAATAAATATAGATAGCTATTTATATCTACACATTTAAAAATAATGGTATAATATTGAATATAAAAGAGAACATAATTTATTGCTCAATAAATGCCTACAAGATAAAAGTAGTACTAAATATTGTAAGATAATAATAGGAGGTAATGTGATGGAAAATAATAAATTTAAAGCTGTTAAAAAGGTATTAGATGAAAATAATGTTAATGCAATGAATGACGAACAATTTGTAAAGTTATTGGAAGAAGAAAATGTAAACAGTGATGGTTCTAAAAATGCTTTAGAGCAGACAGGTGTGGTTCCATTAAATGATGGTTGTGGAATAATGGGTTGCTAAAAAGCGTTAAAAAGTAGCATAATAATTATTAAAGCAGTTTAGTAATTAAATACATACTTTATCTTGTAGGTAATTTTAAAAAATTAGTATAAGGTTTGGAGATAAAATGAGTATTATTAAAAAAGAAACTTCTTTAGGACTATTATACTATAGTGATATTACATATAGGTATTTGCTATATTATAATGGAAAAATTATTAACGATGAGGCACAAGTAGAGAGGTTATTTGAAGACAATAGAATACCTTTTAGAGTTCAATTCGAGATAACAGAAAAATGTAATTTTTCTTGTTACTACTTATGATTTTACAGATATTTTAAAATATATAAATACTAAAAACTTCATTATTCTTCTGATTCGTTTTAAATTATATATGATTCCAAACTGACCTTCTAACGTCATTTTAATCTGTTCAGCACCTTTTTTTGATTTTTAAAATTATATGCTTCTAAGATATTTCTTTGATTTCCTCATCATTAATATCTTGTTTTTCCCTTGAAATTTGTGATTTTAATGAGAAGTAGTTTTAATATCCAGAACGGGATACACCTACTAATTTACATAAATAGCTTATCATATTCTTAAGTTTATATTTTTTAATCACTAAATTTATCAGTATAAATTTTTGCTTAATTGACAATCCTACTTCTTTATCATCCCCCTTTCTAAAAGTTCGATTTTTTTTAGCAATTTATTTTCAGCTTTCAATAAACTATTTTTAACTTTTAGTAGCGTATATTTCTCTTCTATTGATAATTCTTTTTTGCTCGGGCTTCTTAAATTCTTTTTCCTTGTATTTTGTAATCCATCTACCCCATCTTTTTTATAAGCTCTACGCCACCGCTTTCCAGATGAGTAAATTTGATTTGGTCCGAGAATTTCTATATCAAATCCACACTCTTCAAACATATACGTTGTAGGCTTGCGACTTTCATTTTCAGTTATAAAAATGCGTTTGGGTTCATCTCTCTTTTTCTATTATACATAAAAATACCCTATTGGGTAGATTTTTTAAAAATTGTCTATACTATAGGGTACATTTTACTTAGCAAAAGAAGAAATTCAAGTTATATATAATACTTGTTTAGATTTATTTTTAAAACAAATTATTAACATTTCAGTACATGATGAAAAATGCATAAGACTTATCAAAAGGGATGAATTATTAAAAATTGTTAAAGCAGAAGATAAAGTATTATATGATAAACACGTAATGGCAGTTCATACGTAGCATTTTACAGCAATAAAAAAGTATGTTTGATAGATTCTAAATTATATTAATCATACTTTTTTATTAATGTTATCTACATTATTAACCTATTTCCTATTTATTACTTTTATTAAGTACATCATAAGGTACTTTTGTTCAGTTTAATTTAATGAGACACCAAGAAATAAAAATTCGACATTATATAACAAATAATTGTATTATACGCATTAAAATACATGACTGTTCATATAAAAATAATATATTATCATTGGAAACTATTTGATATACATAACTTATATTAATATCAGTAAGAAAGTAAATATACAATAAAAATCTATAATCAAGTAATAAATGAATAAATATAAATGGCTATTTATATTTACACAATTACAAAATAATGGTATAATATTGAGTATAAAAGAGAACATAATTTATTGCTTAATAAATGCCTACAAGATAAAAGTAATAATAAATATTATAAGATAATAATAGGAGGTTACATGATGGAAGATAATAAATATAAAGTAATTAAAAAGGTATTAGATGAAAATAATGTTAGCACAATGAATGACGAACAATTTGTAAAATTATTAGAAGAAGAAAATGTAAACAGTGATGGTGCTAAAAATGCATTAGAAGATATAAGTGCAGGTTTCTTATGTGGTGGTTGTGGAATAACTGGTTGCTAAATAGCATTAAAAAATAGCATTGTAATTATTAAAGCAGTTTAGTAATTAAATACATACTTTATCTTGTAGGTTATTTAGAAAAATTAGTATAAGGTTTGGGGATAAAATGAGTATTATTAAAAAAGAAACTTCTTTAGGACTATTATATTATAGTGATATAACATATAGGTATTTGCTATATTATAATGGAGAAATTATCAACGATGAGGCACAAGTAGAGAGGTTATTTGAAGACAATAGAATACCTTTTAGAGTTCAGTTCGAGATAACAGAAAAGTGTAATTTTTCTTGTTACTACTGTTATGCCGAGTCACTAAAATGCCAGAAAGATTTAGAAACAGATGATATTATGAAGATTATTGACAAGCTTGACGATATGGGAGTTGTATTTTTGGAAATTACAGGTGGAGAAGTATTATCAAGGTATGATTTCTTAGATATTATTAAATATATAAATACTAAAAACTTAATCGTTTCTATTTTTACTAATTCCAGTCAGTTAAATGACGAAATAATTTATCAACTAAAAAAAGGAAATGTAATGCATGTAAGTACATCATTATTAGCTCCAAATGAAGAAATATGTGATAAATTAACTGGTGTTCAGGGAAGCTTTAAAAAAATAATTAACGGAATAAATTTATTAAAAAACAGCGGCTTAAAATTCAGCATAAATAGTCCATTGACAAAACCAAACATAAATATGCTGAAGGAGTATAGAAAATTAGAAGAAAAATTGGGTGTAAAAATTGATACAACAATTAATCTTTGTGCATCGTTTGATGGATATGATAAAGTAAAAAAATATTCATTAGATAATAAAGATGTCAATCTTTTGAAGGAATTTTTTCCATACTTAGTTGGTAATGAAAATTTACATATTGTAAATAATTGTTCTGCACTAAAATCTAAATTTGCGTTAGATAGTTGCGGAAATATTATGCCATGTATGAAGTACAGAGTAAAATTAGGCAACATTTTGGATGATGATTTAATTGATGTCTGGGACAGTGACTTAGCTATATCCACATATAATAAGATTTATGATATACCTGATGATTGTACAAGTTGTAATATGAAAAAATATTGTAAATACTGTCCAGGTTTAATTTTGTACTATGAGAATAAAAGTGATTTTTGTCTCAATGCAAATATACTTAAAAATATATGTGAAAGTGTGGTTAGTTATGTATGATACACTACAATGCAAATTAAATCCTAATATACAAATTAAAAAATTAAGGAACGGAAAAAGCTATTTACTAGTAAACAACTATGGTGAAGATATTTATCCTATATTTTTAAAGGATAATGTCATTAAATTTATATCATCTATAACAACAAATGAGTATGTGAACAATAAAGAAAATAGATATACCGATTTAATAAATATTTTGTATAATCAAAATATTTTAGTAGATGAGTTTAATAATCAAAATAAAGTAAAATATAAATCTGAAAAAGATATAACAAAGTTGAGAGTTTTAGCGCTAGAGACGAGAACACCATTATATGCAAAATTTGAAATAACCTATACCTGCAATTACAAATGCAAATACTGTTTTATAAGTGGTTCTAAGAATAAAGTTCTTAGATATAAGGAAATAGAAAAGGTTTTGTATGAACTCAGCTTATCTGGTATAAATGAGTTGTATTTAACTGGTGGAGAACCGTTTACTCACCCTGATATACTAAAAATAATTGACTACTGCTCGAAACTTAATTTCAAGGTTATTATTCAGACTAATGGGTTTTATATAACAGAAGAAATTGCTAAAATTTTATCTTCATATAAAAACATTAGTATAAGTATCTCCTTTCATTCAGTTGATGAAAATCAATTTGATAATTTTACGGACACAGTTGGTTCTTATAGAAAGACATTAGAATCAATCAAAATATTAAAAAAATATAATGTTGATTTATTGTGTAAATGTTGTGTAACATGTGAAAATGAAAATAATATTAAAGATACTATACATTATTTTGAAGAAAATGACATTAAGTTTAGTTTGTTTACACAAATTTTGCCTAACGTAAATAATGAGCTAAGCACAAGGGAGTATTGCATGAATAACGAGACTATTTCTTGGCTGTATGAAAATAACTATTTAAAATTTATCAAATCTGTTTGTTCAGCATTTAAAGATAAATTTTGGGTATCTCCATTGGGGGAAATATATCCATGTGAACTGTTCCGGCATTCAGTCGGCAATCTATTAAATAGTAGTTTTAAAGAGATATGGGAAAATGAAGAGTCGCTAAAATTTGTAATTGACAAATTATATTCAAATGAAGAAAAGTGCATAGATTGTCAATATTCTAAATGGTGCAATAAATGTTTGGCATACAAATACTTTGATAACTGGACAGGCTATTTGGAACAATTTTGCCAAAAAGCAATGACAGTAAAAAAACTATATAGTTAGTATTTATATGATAACAAGCTTATATTGAGTTGAGCATAGTATAAGGATTACATAATTATTTTTATTGAGAGGGTGAAAACAATGAAATTCAGGACACTAACGCTGCTAATAACATATAAATGCAATGCAGAATGTGATATATGTGTATTTTGCTGTAATAAACAAAAAAATGACAAAATGAACCTAGATGATGCATATAGATATATAGATGAGGCATTTGAAATTGAAAGTTTTGAAAATTTAGCCATATCAGGTGGAGAACCATTCTTGTTTTTTGAAGATCTTATAAAAATATGTAAAAAAGCACATAAAAAAAACATTCCAATAACAATTAGTACAAATGGATTTTGGGCTAGCAGTATTGAAAAGACAAGTGAAATTATTGAACAATTAATACTATTAGGTGTAACAAGCTTATATATTAGCGTAGATCAATTTCATGCTGAATATGTTCCTTATGATTGTATTAAAAACATATTAGTGGTATCTAAAAAATTAAAAATAAGAATAGATTTACATTCAATTATTACTAAAAATAGCTTAAAGCTTAAACATATTGTTGGAAAATTAGAAGATGAAATTATGAATTATAAAATTGTTCAGTTGCCTTGCGTGGCTTGTGGAAGAGCAAAAGAGAAGATTGATGAAAATGATTTTATATACCAAGATTCTATTCCAGTGTATAAATGTACTTATTTAAATACTTTAGTGATAGATTCTTATGGTAAAGCATATCCATGCTGTGGTGTTACAAATCGTAGTAAATATTTTTTGTTTGATAATGCAAATAAGCATTCTATTGAAGAAATAATTAGTTTTTATAATAATAATATCTATTTAAAATTGTTAGAAACATATGGAACAGGATGGTTTTTAGAAAATATAAAAAAATATAAATTAGATGTAAAATTAAAAAATAAATATACAAATGTATGCGAGCTTTGTGGAGATTTATTTAGTGACGATAATGACATTGAAATATATAGGGCTGCAATTAACAATGAAAAGCAAAAGATGATAAATAAACATGAATTAGTCTGTAAATAAACATGTAAACATTCATATATTATTTAATAGAAACCATATGATATTTAATTGTATTAATTATAAGCATGTTTTAAAACAAAATTAATGTATAAGGAGGTGTTGTATGAACAAAGATAAACCAGGAAATTCGAATAAAAGTCAAAAGAAAATATATTCACATGATTGCATAAAACATAATAAAGAAATAGATAATAAAATAATAACTTTACTAGATGAAGAAAAGGAAGTAAACAGCGATGGTAATAAGAACAGTGTGACTCATATGGGTTGTTCAAATGCATGCTAGAATACATAAAAAGATGAAGTTAATTTAAAAAGGGCTTTTGAATTGTAAAATATCATATGGTTTCTAAGAATCAAACAATTAGGAGGAAAAATGAGGGAATATTTATTTAAGCATAAGTTGTTGTTTTTTACCTGTATTGTATTAATTAGTTTGCTATGCGTATTAAATGTCTATGTAGCTTTTGTTTTACAAATGATAATTGATTGTGCAGATAGCTCAAGTATTTCAAAGTTATTAAACGTTTGTTGTTTTGTTGTTATTTTTTTATTTTTAAAGAGAGTATTAGCTTTTGTTTATGAAGTATCTCAAAATAGGTATTTATATAAGACACAGTTTGTTTTAAAACAGGATATTTTTAAAAATATAATGAAAAGAAATATTAAATTATTTAAAGATGATAATAGTGCAAACTATATATCTGCATTGACCAATGATATAAAGTTAATAGAAAATGATTATTTTTCAAATGTATTACTAATGATTTTATATGTAGTATTGTTTATATTAGGAGTAATCTCAATGATAAGCATTAATCCTATTTTATGTTTATATGTAACTGTGACATCTATATTGCCTATTATACCTTCGCTTTTATTTGGTGAAAAGGTTGGAACTAAAAATAAAAAATATTCAGATAGCTTAAGTAAATTTACTGTAAAAATAAAGGATTTATTTACAGGCTTTGAAGTAATAAAAGGGTTTAACATAGAAACAAAAGCAAACAAAGATTATCAATTAGTTAATGAAGAATGCGAAAATACAAAATATAAGTATGCTGTACTAAAATCTTTTGTAAATATTTTAACTGAATACTTAGGCGATATAGTTTTTTTTGGAACAACCGCTATTGGAGTATATTTTACAATAAAAGGTGATATGACAGTTGGTAGTGTTATTGCAGCTACGCAATTAATGAATTGTATAGTTAATCCGGTAATGAATTTAAGTGGTTGTATAACAAAATTCAAAGCAATAAAACCAATAAATGAAAAGATAATGAATTTAATTATAAACGAGAATATAAAAGATACTGGGATTAGTAAAAAGTTGTTCACAAATAGTATTAGATTTGACAACGTTGAATTTGGATATACTGAAGATAAAAAAATACTTAATGGCTTATCATTTGAAATAAAAAAAGGCGAAAAATATGCTATTGTTGGAGGAAGTGGAAGCGGAAAATCAACACTTATAAAATTATTACTAAGATTCTATGATGATTTTAACGGACAAATTACAATAGATGAACAAAAAGTAACAGATATTAATTACAATAGCTTATATAATTTAATATCAACTATTCAACAAAACGTTTTTATGTTTGATGATACTATTGAGAATAATATTTTACTATACAATAACTATGATTTGCAAACTATGTATGATGTTATTGAGAAGTCAGGCCTTAAAAACATGGTAGAAGCATTGCCACAAAAAGAAAAAAGTATAGTGGGCGAAAATGGAAGCAATTTATCTGGTGGAGAAAAGCAAAGAATTGCAATTGCAAGAGCATTAATTAAAGAAACTCCTATTCTTGTATTAGATGAGGCAACTTCGAGCCTTGATAATGAAAATGCATATAACATTGAAAATTCAATATTATCACTAAAAGAATTAACTTGTTTAGTAGTTACACATAAGTTAAATAAAGAAATATTAATGAAGTACGATAAAATATTAGTTTTGAAAAATGGAAAAGTTGAGGAAATAGGAACATTTGAAAAATTAATTAATGATAAAAGCTATTTTTACAATTTATACAATGTTGCAGGAACAGACGTGAAAAATTTGATGGTAGTATAAACTTTTATATAGTATTTTTTCCTTACTATATAAGGCATTTAAGGAGGATAATATGTTTAATGTATTAACATCCTATCTTGATAATGGTTTGAAGATTTTATTAAAAAGAATACCAGAACAAAAAACTATTTCATGCGGTGTTTGGTTTAATCAAGGTTCAAAAAATGAAGATAGCACTAACAATGGTATTTCACATTTAGCTGAGCATTTAATGTTTAAAACAAAAAGTAAAAACAGTTCATTAACTATGCAAGAGCACATAGAAGAACTGTTATCATACGGAGCACAATATAACGGTGCTACAACAAAGGATTATACTTGTTTTTACATAGATGGGCTTAGTAAATATTTTGATAAAATTATAGAAACATTATCATATATGGTAATTAATAAAGAAGAAATAACAGATGATATTTTAGAAAATGAAAAACTTATAGTTTTAAGAGAAGCAGAATCATATTTAAATTCATCTAGCCAAATAGGAGAAAGAGTAGGACAGGCGTTGTGGGGAGACTATAGTTATGGACAACTAACAATTGGTAAAATAGAAATTATAAAAAAAATTACAGCAAATATGTTAAATAATTTAATAAGAACTGCTTATGTTCCAGAAAATGCAACAATTGTTATCGTGGGTAATCTCGATTATGATAATGCATTAGACAGAATTGTTGAGTATTTTAATAAATGGAGTGATAATCAGAGTATAAGTACTTTTAAAGGGGTTTTAGAGAACAACCCTGGAATATATGTAAACAATAAATTTTCAGGAGATCGTTCAACAATTGGAATAGGCTTTTCTTCATACTCTGCAAAAGACAGTAGATGTAGATATGTAGATATACTAAAGAATATATTAGTTAAGCCAGGAAGTAATTTGTTTAGGGAGATAAGAGAAAAGAGAGGATTGGTATATTCACTAAACGGATTTACTACATCATTATCAGTTATAGGGTATACTGGTTTAGCATTCTCTGCTAATAATGATTTGATGTGTGAAATTATTAAATATATTATTGATGAGATAAGTAGTTTAAAAAATGGTAACATTGCAGAGGAAATGCTGAAAAAAATGAAAAGAATAAAGGAAACTAGTTTATTATATAGCTTAGAATCGACATCTGCTCAACTTATGACTATTGGCAAGAGTGCAATATGTGGAAGCATATTTTTACTAGAAGAAGAAGTAAGAGAACTAAATAAGATTACTGTTGATGATATTAGGGCTGTTGCTAGTGATATATTTTCAACAGAAAAGTTGTGTATGGCCGTTTTGGGTAACTGTGATATTGATAAAATAATACCTTTATTAGAATTTTAATCAAAGTATGGAGGTTATAACTTATGAGTGAATGTAATAATACAGCCGATAAATTAAAAATAGACGATGATAATATTATACGTGAAATTTTTAGTGGGAAATTGTTAGATATAGTTATAGAATTGATGGACAACCAATTATCTGAACAGCAGTTACTAAAAAAACTTGATATTTACCCTATGAGACTGAAATATTATATTAATAAATTACTAGAATACAATATTATTGAGTGTGTAAAAAATGATATTGTAAATCAAAGAGTTAATAATGTTTTCAAGTTGAGAAAGGATGATATTGATTTAATATTAAATTCGTGTAGTGAACACAATTTAGAATTAAATTTATTATCAGGCATTGAAAAGTACCGAAATATGGTTAAAAAATCTTTTCAATCTGTTTGTGCAAATCCAGATACAGCTAATAAACAGGCATTTTTAATTATTAGAGTAAGTGATGAAAAAGTGAAAGAATTTAAATGTGAATTAAATGAGGTTATAAAAAAATATTCAGAGCTAGAAGATAAAAGTGAAAAAAATAAATATCTTTATATGACATTATTATCAAGATATGATGAAGAGTAAATATAAGTAATGAAATAAATATAATAATATAATACTAAAAAATTTATGAGGTAAGTATGAAAAATCTTTTAAATAATAGAAATGCCATTTTTTTGTGGATATCAAGAACAATATCAAGATTTGGAGATGCATTAGAGAGTTTAGCATTAATGTATTTAGTATATGATATTACTGGTTCGGCATTAGCAATGAGTACCGTAATGATATTCAGTATGATACCAAATTTAATTGTAAGTCCAATTGCTGGCGCATTAGTGGACAGGTACAATAAAAAAACGATTCTTTTTATTGCAGAGTTAGTCAGAACAATTGCTATTTTTGCAATTCCAGTATTGTGTTGGTTAAATATTATAAAACTGTGGCACATAAATTTAGTTGCTGTGATAGTTTCAATTGCAGAAAGCTTTTATGAACCTTGTTATGGAGTTACTGTAGCTTTAACTGTTAAAAAAGAGGATTTACCTGTACTAAATTCTGTTGTAACGTTGTCCAATAATATTGCAAGATGTGTTGGATATTCTCTGGCAGGAATTATCATGTTTAGTATAGGAAAAAATATATTATTTATATTTGACTCTTTTACATTCTTATTGTCAGCTATATTTGCATTGTTTTTAAAAATCAATGAAGTAGTTGAAAATAAAAATATTGGTGTTAAGCAAATCGGTACAGATATTGTGAGCGGATTTAAATATTTAAAAAATGAAAGAATATTAATCGGATTTATAAGCGTATTTCTATTTATGAGTTTACTTATGTCACCACTTATAGAATTTTTACCCATATCACTTAAAAATGTTTTTTCTTTAAATGAAGCATGGGCGGGAATTCTAATGACGTTGTTCTCAATTGGAACAGTAGTGGGGAGCATATTATATCCTTTTGCATATAAATTAGGTATAAAATTTAATGTAGTAGTATTTATTTCATTTATTTCGATAGGTGGCTTAGTTTTAATAAGCACACTAATACCAAATAAAGTAGTAGTGTTATTTATGTATACAGTATTAGGTATTTTTGTTTCAGTTTTAAATATGTGGACATCTACAGGAATACAACAGGATTGCAACGTTGCATACTTAGGTAGAGTTTCTTCAATAATTTCAATAGTTGCTACTGCTACAACTCCACTAGCATGCGCAGTTTATGGATTTATTATTGATAGTTTTGGAATTATAACAATTTTCTTTGCTACATCAGTATGTTTTGTTTTAGCATCTATTGTTTTAAGTACATATACTAGAGCTTCAAAAATAAAAAGTTAAAAATAAAAAAAGAGTGTAAAAATATAAATTCTATCATATTTTTACACTCTTTGCTTTTATTTTGCCATAAACATATTAGCATTTGTTTTATTATTCTATATTCTTAACTATTTCCTCTATGCTTTTATAAGTAAATGTTTTTACTAAACCACAATCATCAAATGTATACTCATATAATTCGAATGTGTCTGCTCTATCAAAATACAAACAAACTAAAAATTCTATAAAATCATAATCTCCAGGTTCTTCAAATGTATATGTTCTATTTGCGTTCTTGCTTTTTGATTTTATATTGTCGCCTAAAAAATCATAGAAGTTTTTGTAGTTTTCTAATAGGTTATTATATATTCTTTCAAAACTTTCTTCTGATATTATTTGTTTTGGCTCATATATAGGGTAGCATATAGTTGCTTTATAATCTTTATTTACAAAAGAAATATTACTAAAATCAGTTCCATAATTTTTCTCTAATTCATCTTTTATATATGGAATTTTTACTTCACCAATACTACTACCATAGTATGAATTATATAATTTTATTTTGTATATTTCATTGTATCCATTTGCATAAAACCATTTTTCCACATTAGAAAATTCATTGAATCCATCAACCTCATCATACATTTTATTAAGCATTTCTATATATGCTTTTTCTTTAATAGCTATCTCTTCTTCTGTGTATTGTACCCATTCAACCTTATTATCTTGATCATCTTGATTTATTTTACTCATTTCTGATATTGTTAATCCACATGAATACTTATCAAGTCTATTCATAAAAGTAATAAATTTGAAATCAAAATAATTAAATCCTTTATTCATAAATATGGAACTAAATTCTAGAATTTCATTTGTACTGCTATTTACCAAAGGACGTTTGAAATATAAATAATTATAATACTTATATGTACCGCTTATCAAATAATTAAATATCTGCTTTTGTTCCAAATTAAATTGGTTAAATTGTGAAACCAAATTTTGTTGTTCATCGTTTAATTCAGTTGTTTGACTATCTTTATAATTACATGATGTCTGTAGAATTATTAAGCATATAAAAATAGATAATAATACTTTTTTAGCATGTTTCCTCCTAATAATTACATTCTTAATTTAATATAGCGCTTGTCCACTCTATATAGCTATATTCATGAATTTTTTTATAGTCTGATGGTAAAGAATCACCACAAGCACATTTATATGGTGTTTCAAGGTATGTTGTTACAATATGAATAATTACAAATTCAATATTGCCATCTGAATTTAGCATTGTACTAGATTTAGTACTTTCATAAGTTTTTTCTTTTGTTGTCATAGTAAAATATTTATGTATCCCATCTTCATAACAAGGACATGGTGTAACTGCATACGCAACCGCTGATAATAACATTGATAAAACTAACATCATTAAAATAATTTTTTTTATATTTTTCATTTTTACCTCCTAGAAAATTTTATTGTTTGTTACTATAAAAATATATATAATTGTTATATCTTTGATAATTTAAAATAATAGCAATTTATATAAAAATTTATAATATTTACAATATTTGTTATAAATTATATTTTAACATAATATGTTTTTTTTGTAAATAGTCATAAAATATTATACTACGACATTCTATTTTCTTTGAGAGTTTTGGGTGCTATTAGGTAGGGGGTAATCTGTTATACTAGTCATAGCCTTTGATTGTAAATTTTCCATAGGGAAGACCTCCTTAAAATAAAAAAAATAGATGGCTATGATTGCCGATTTTCTCAGCAAAACATAACCACCTATCATATTTATAATAATTCATTTGTCTAAAAATGTTTAAATATTAACAAAAAGTTACTCCCACTCAATAGTTGAAGGTGGCTTAGAAGTTATATCATAAACAATTCTGTTTACGTTGTCTACTTCGTTTACTATTCTGTTCGAAACTTTTTCTAATACATCATATGGTATTCTTGCCCAGTCTGATGTCATTCCGTCTGATGAGTTTACAGCTCTTAGTGCTATTGTATGAGAGTATGTTCTGTAATCTCCCATAACTCCAACACTTCTTACGTTAGGTAAGCAAGCAAAATATTGCCAAATACTATTTTGTAATCCTGCTTTTTTGATTTCATCCCTAAAGACAAAGTCTGCTTCTCTTATAATATGAAGTTTTTCTTCTGTTATTTCACCTAAGCATCTAATTGCAAGACCAGGGCCTGGGAAAGGCTGTCTAGAAACTAAATCTTCAGGTATTCCAACTTCTCTTCCAACCTGTCTAACTTCATCTTTGAACAATTGTCTTAATGGTTCTAATAATTCAAAATCAACATCTTCAGGTAGTCCGCCTACATTGTGGTGAGATTTAATTGTTGCTGCAGTAGCTGTACCACTTTCAACAACATCTGGATATATTGTTCCTTGAACTAGGAAATGAATATCTCCTTCTTTTTCTCTTAGTTTTTGTTTTTCTTCTTCAAAAACTCTAATAAATTCTTCACCTATAATTTTTCTTTTAGCTTCTGGCTCTGTAATACCGTTAAGTTTTCCTAAGAATTTTTCTCCAGCATTAACTCTTATAAGATTCATATCAAATTGTTCTCTGAAAATTTCCTCAACTTGATCGCCTTCATCTTTTCTAAGTAAACCATGGTCTACAAAAACACAAGTTAAATTCTTGCCTATAGCTTTATGAACTAAAACAGCAGCAACTGATGAATCAACACCACCAGATAAAGCACATATAGCTTTTCTATCTCCAACTATGTTTTTTATTTTTTCAATAGTTTCTAATGCAAAGTCGCCCATATTCCAGTCTGCTTTTAACTTACAAACATTAGTTAAAAAATTGTTTAATATTTCTCTACCCTTTTCAGAATGTTCAACCTCTGGGTGGAATTGTACAGCATATACTTGTTTTTCATCATTTTGCATAGCGCATACTGGACAAGTATCAGAAGAAGCTGTAATTTTAAAACCTTCTGGACATTCTTGTATGTAGTCTGTGTGACTCATCCAAATTAGAGAATCTTGTGGGATATCTTTAAATAATCCATCATTTGTTAATGTTTTTAATTCTACACGTCCATATTCTCTAGAGTCAGCTTTTGTTACTTTGCCACCAAAATTGTGGGCAATTAATTGTCCTCCATAGCATATACCAAGTACAGGAACGCCTAGATTAAATATTTCTTTATCAATAGCAGGTGCATTATCTTCATAAACACTTGCAGGACCTCCTGATAATATTATACCAGTAGGTTTTTTTGCTTTTATTTTATCTATTGTATAAGTGTATGGAACTATTTCACAGTAGATATTTGTCTCTCTTACTCTACGAGCAATTAGTTGACTGTATTGTGCACCAAAGTCGACTATAATTACCATTTTATGTTTCTCCTTTGTAGTTGTATTTATTTTTATATTATTATTATACCTAAAATATTATACTTTCATTAAATTTTAATTCATCTTTCAACTAAAGTCAATTAAAAAAACTATAATAATTACTTATAAATATTAGAAGTATAAAATTTTATTGTTTATTTTGGTTAATATATATTGTATACTTTATTTAACAAAGAGTATTGATATATTAATTAATAAATTAGTTTTGCATTGGAGGAATAATGAGCGAAAGAAAAATAGTGAATTTAAATTTAGAGAAAGATTTTGATAGCTTTGATGAGCTTTGTATATTATCGTTTGGGGAAAGGACAAATCAAGATTTAAGAATGCATAAATGGATGTTTGACGAAAATCCATATAATCCTAATGGTCATAATCTAATGTATGTATTAAAAGATGGAGATAAGATTATAGGTGCTGATGGATTGATCCCATTTAAGCTTTATGTTGACGGCAAAACTGTTGTTGGAGCCCATTCGGTTAAATCTATGACTCATCCTGATTTTAAAAGACAGGGTATATTTAGAATGATGACTGAAAATTCAGTTAATAGCGGTAGGGAAAATGGAGTAGATGTTATTATAGGCTTAGCTAACAAAAATTCTTATCCTGCATATGAAAGATTTGGATGGCCAACATTATTTGAAAAAGATGTTTTTGTAAGGCCTATAAACATTAAGCATAAGCTAAAAAATAAGGTAAAAGCTGATTTTATTGCAAGCTTTGGCAATGCAACATATAAATTATTAGATAAAATGAGATTAGCTCCAAAAAATGCTTTAAAAAAATTAAATGCACATGTATCGGAGTATGATAAGGTTCCTAAATTTATATCTGAGTATTTTGAAAAATATAAAGATAAATACGGAGTTTTAATAGTTAGAGATTATAAATATTTGAATTATAGATACAATAAAAGACCTGATGTAACTTATAAAACTTTGATAATTGAATCAAATGATGAGAAAATAGGGTTTGTTATTTTAAGAGAAACTAGTGCTAATGGCTCTAAAATGGTATCAGTAGCAGAAAATTTCACAGATCCTACAAATGAGTTGTTTATTGGTGCTATAGCACAAGCTATCATTGAGTATTGTTACAAGATTGATGCAGAATATGTTGTAGTCGGAACAGGTTTGTATGGAAAATTTAAAGATGTTTTACCAAAGTACGGATTTAATAAAAACAAAAAAAGGCTTATTAACAATATGATGATAGCCAATGCATTGACTGATAAAATTACAATTGATGAATTGATGGGGCATGAAAGATGGCATATAACTCAAGGAGATGGCGAAACAGAACTTGATTTATAGAAAGGAAATATTATGGAAAGTTATATAAGGTTTGAAAATGTAACTAAGTGCTTTAAACAAGAAACAGTAATCAATGATGTAAGTTTTGAGATTGAAAAAGGTAAAATTTATGGATTTGTAGGTAGAAATGGTTCTGGAAAAACAGTTATATTTAAGCTTATTGCAGGACTTTTGTTACCCACAAAGGGCAATATATATTACAATGGTAAGAATATAACTACCTCTAAGAATTTTATTGAATCATTGGGTGCTTTAATTGAAATACCGGGATTCATACCACATTACTCCGGTATGAAAAATCTTAGCATTTTAAACGGATTGAGTAAAAAAAGGGTTAGCAAAACCGAAATAGAAGATTATATGGAACTTATGGGACTTAATCCGAAAAATAAGAAACCGGTTAGGACATATTCACTTGGTATGAAACAAAAGTTAGGTATAGTACAAGCCATTATGAATAATCCTGATTTGCTTATTTTGGATGAACCTATGAATGGATTAGATGAAAGCAGTGTAGAAAGAATGAGAAATTTCTTTGTAGAATTAAGAGACAAGAAAAATACTACAATTATTTTAGCTTCGCATAATAAGGAAGATATAGAAATCTTATGTGATAAATTATTTCATGTAGTGGATGGAAGTTTGAGAGAGGAATGTGCTAGTCTATGAGATTTTTAATTGTTGATTTTAAAAGAGGATTGACAGAGAAAAATTTTCATATGTCTTTGATTTTAGGAATCATTTGTGTATTAGGTTCAATATTTTTTATAACTGCAAATAAAAATGATATACCATTAAATATATTTATATCTGCTCATGGATTAGTATTGCCTTTTGTTGCACCATTTTTAGCTGCAATTGCATATAGCAATATGAATATGATTGAAAAAGACTTTAAATATGATTTATTGATGTCTATTAGACAAAAAAATGCCTCGTTTGAGATAAGGAGATTTTTAGTTAATGGAATAATATCAGGGTTGGCAATAGTTATACCAATAATTTTTTTGTTTATAATATATTTATGTATTGGTGTAGATAATTTGGTAAATCAAATTATAGGTGTTATTATATTAGATTTTATATTTGGATTTGCATTCGGCTCATTATCATATGCATTGACGTTTGTAAATACAAAAAAGTACATACCAGTTGTAGCACCGGAAGTTATATATCTCCTTTTAATATACTCATTCCCACATTTAGGATTGGAGGTTTTTTATCCACCTTTATGTTTTTCACCTTGGATTTTACCAATGTATGCAAATGGGCATAATATAATAATTTTATTATCAGCGTGTATTTTATTTTCGCTAATGATTGTTATAATAGCTAAAGTATATAATTTCGTTGAATTCAGAAGGGCGGGAGGAAAATAAAATGAGAAATTTGAGATATAATATATCCGAAAGCTTTAATATATTTAGATGGTCTTTGGTTATCATAATATTTTCCTTTGTTGCAGTTGTTAGTGTTTATAAATATATTAATTTGTCTAATTCGGTTGCAATAACATATACTTCATTAGAGACAACATATTTAATATTAAATGATACGATAAGTATAGTGTATATTTATTTGCCATTATATTTGTTCACGATATGTGGTCTTATGTTAAATGATAATTTTGGTTCAATAGAAGTATTGAAATGTGGAAGTAGGGGAAAGTGGATTTTTAATAAATCTATGACGTTATTATTTTACACTTTGATATTTTTTCTAATATTGTTTTGTATAAACTTTGCTATAAGTCATAGAGTTTTCCCATATAGTTCTGTATGGAGTACGGATTTCGTAAAAACACAGGTGTCATTAGGTCAAGAAGTTATAAATTTTACTAGTTCACCAATTAAGACAATAGGGGCATCTTTAGTAACACTATTTTTTGTTTATTTATTGTCGGGTAATGTGAGTGTATTGGTTTCTTTGATTACCAATAAAGAGTCGGTTTCTTTGATAGCGTCCTTGATAGTGGGAGTGATAATAAGTATTTTACTTACTAAAATAGTACTTTTTCAAAAAAGCATAGATATTTTCAAACAATATAATTTTATATTAATAGCATGTATTATCATAATATTTTTAGTTAATTACTTAATTGCTAGGAAAAAAGATTTTAATATGGGTAAAGGAATTAGGTGATAGAATGAAGAAGAATATTTTAAAATTATTAATACTATGTTTTGTTACTGTATGTAGTTTAAAAGTGTCATCATATTTTGTCAATGACCATGTTTTAGAAGTTGAAGTTAAGGAGAAATCAATTGCAGATGCATTAATAAAGAAGCAAATGCAGGAAACTTTAAAGGAAGCAGAAGAAGAAATCGAACAGGCTAAAAAAGAAGATAATTTAGTTGTAGAGACAGAAAAAGTGGAAATGAAACCACCTGTTGTAGAAGAAAAGCCGAAAGAAGAAATTGAGATTAGTGACAATGCAAATAGCAATAATACAAATAGTGTTGATAATACAAATGTTGATAATGCAGATGAAAATGTAGAAAACACTATAGATGGAGAAGATAGTGAAGTATCAGACGTTACTGAGAATGGTGATACAGAAATTACAGAAGATACAGAAGATAAAATTATAGTACCTGGAGTAGGCGAATTTGATGAATTAGATGAAGAAGCTATAACTCAAATAGAGACGTATTTGGTAGATAATTATTTTCTGGATGGCTATGTATATGCTGAGATTGAAACTGATGAGAAATTGAAGGAAAGAAAGATATTAGTTAGAGATATGGAAGATTATGTAGTAAATAGCATGATAGAAATGGCTAAGTTACTAGATATATTAGAAACACTTGACTTTGATAGTGTAATAGATGTTAAGACTAATGTAGAGACATATAAAACTAATTTCGAAGAAAATTATGGTGCTGTAGAAAAAAACGGATTGCAATTTGAAGAAATATATGATTTAACCATTAATTATTTTGATAAATGTACATTTACACTTGATAAAATAGTTGAAATGTCTGATACTATCAATAATTCATCAAATGCATTTTTAGCAATGACTGTAGCTCTTTCAATGTTAGATACTGATATCATGCCAGCTATAAAGGATATAATTAATAGTGGAATTGATTTAAAAGAAAAGACCAATATTATATACTTAGAAGGAGTAGAAGGTAAAAAACTTTTATCTAGAGAAGAAGTTATAGAAATAATCAATATATTGCAAGAAGTTGCTTTAAATTAAGATTTATAGAGAGGTAATTATGGAAAAAAACTATAAGAAAGAACGAAAGTCAACAATTATATATATAGTATTGTATGTTGCAATTGTTTTTGTTTTTTATTATATAGGTTATTTAGATTTTAAAATAATAAGAACAAAATATATGCTTTTTTTAGGCATAATTATATTGTCTTTAATTTTTAAGTATAAAGCATTGGGAATCGCAGTATATGGTGCTTCTTTAGTAGCTTTGGTTGGTGAATATGTTCTTTCTTTACAAAGTAGTATAGACAGCTCGAATATAGCAAACAGTTTTGGCGAACTAGTAAGAACAATTGGGTTTATACTTGGTTTTGTATTTCAAATGTATTCAATTCAAAAGAATATTCAAAATAGAAAATAGAAATTTAAAACTCAATAACATATAGGATGTTATTGAGTTTATTTATTTAAACTAAGAAGTTTATGTTTTTTAATGTACCTAAATTAATACTGCTAATATCAAAATTATTAAAGTTAAAATAAATAGCAATAATACAAACTTCCACACATACTTAATCCATTTATCATATGGAACTCTACCAATCGCAAGTCCTCCCATAACAACTGCACTGGTTGGAGTAATTAAATTTACTAGACCGGATGCACTTTGAAAAGCTGTTATAACTAAATCACGTCCAACATTTGCAAAATCAGCAAGCGGAGACATTATTGGCATTGATAATGTTGCAAGTCCTGAAGTAGAAGGTATTAAAAACGATAGTGGTATATAGAATATATATGTTAGTGCAATAAATATTATTGAACCTGCTCCACTAAGTGTTTGTTCACCCCAATAAAGTATAGTATCAGTGATTAATCCATTGTTCATTATAACTGTAATACCTCTTGAGATACCTATGATAAATGCAACACCCAATAAATCAGCTGAACCTGCTACAAAGCTACTAATTAAATCTTCTTCACTAAGTCTAGCAAATATTCCAATAACAACTGCACCTACTAAAAATAATGCTGCTAACTCTTGAAACCACCAAGCTAGAGTTGGTATAGCTGTAATTCCAAGGTCGGAAAATGGTATAACAGAGTATATCATTACCACGAATACTAAAGAGAAAATTATTAATGTTATTTTTCTTTTGCCTGTTAATTTTAAATCATCAACATTAGTTGCCTTAATTGAAAAATGCGATTTATTATTTTCATACATATCTGCTACATATGATTTCGAAGGATCTTTTCTTACTTTTTCTGCATATCTAGTTACAAAAAATATTGCTATTGCTTCTAGAACTACAAACTGTATTATCCTTATAATTATACCATCGCCAAGTGAAATGCCTGCAAAACCAGAAGCTATACCAGTTGCGAATGGGTTAACGGTTGAGCCTAAAACACCAACACCGGCACCTAACAAAATTACAGCAACTGCTGAGAGTGCATCATATCCAGCTGCAATAAACACCGGTATTAGTAAAGGATAAAAAGCTATTGTTTCTTCAGCCATTCCATATGTTGTTCCACCTAAACCAAATAAAGTCATTAGAATGGCTATCATATATTTCTCTTTACCCTTTAGTTTGTTAATTACGTTAGAAATACCAGCATTTATAGCACCAGTTTTCATAACAACACCTAAAAAACCTCCAACCATAAGTATAAATACAGCTATATCTACTGCATTGTAGAAACCCTCAAATGGAGATAATAAAACATCAGCTATACCTTGCTGATTAGGTTCTACTTCATGATATGTCCCTGCTATTGGTTCATTACTAGAACCATCAGACTCAACATAGTCATATTGTCCAGGAGGGATGACCCAAGTTAAAATAGCCATAACTATAATTATGATAAATAAAACGGTATATGCGGTAGGCATTTTAAATTTACTTTTCATTTTTATTCCTCATTTTTTTTTATGATTATCCCCCTTAAAAGTTACCACAAAGATTACTGTTAATAATGTTTATAAAAACTATCATACATGTAATCTCTGTGGATACATATTTTAAATTTAGCAACTGATAATAGTACCACTATTACCAGATAAAGAATCTTGTGCTTTGTTTAGTGATGTAATAACAGCTTTTCTGCCTGACTTAGATTCTGCAAATTTTATAGCAGCTTGAACCTTTGGTAACATGCTACCTGGAGCAAAATGACCTTCTTCCATGTATTTTTTTGCTTCCTCACAGCTTAAATTAGCTAATTCTTTTTGGTCTGGTTTATTAAAGTTTATACAAACTCTATCTACTTCTGTTAAAATCATCAAAATATCAGCATTTATATCTTCTGCTAATCTTTCAGCAGCTAAGTCTTTATCTATAACAGCTGCAACTCCTTCTAAACAACCATCTTGTTTCTCTATGACTGGAATACCACCACCGCCACAAGCGATTATTATTGTTGTATCCCAAAGTTGTTTGATTGTTTCTAATTCAATAATTCTCTTTGGCATAGGTGAAGGTACAACCCTTCTATAACCTCTGCCAGCATCTTCTTTAACTGTATATCCTTTTTCTTGTTCTATTTTTTTTGCTTCTTCTTCAGAATAAAATGGGCCAATAGGTTTTGTAGGATTCTGAAACGCTTTGTCGTTTTTATCAACAACTACTTGTGTTATTATACTGACAATAGGAACTTTTCTGTCTTTTTTACTCATTGCTTCTCTTAAACCTTGTTGAATATGATAACCTATATAACCTTGACTCATTGCACCGCATACATCAAAAGGCATAATTGGTGTAATATCCTTAGCTGCTTCAGAAGCAAGTAAAATTCTACCTACTTGAGGTCCATTTCCATGAACAATAGCAATCTCATAACCTTGACTACTTAAATCTGCAATATATTCTGCTGTTTTTTTTACTACTATTAATTGTGACTCAGCGGTTGAAGGCAATCCTTTATCTTCTAGGGCATTTCCGCCAAGAGCTACAACAACCTTTGTTACATTAGTCATAATTATTGTTCTCCTTTAACTCATCATAGAAACCAATACAGCTTTAATTGAATGCATTCTATTTTCTGCTTCATCAAATACAACTGATTGTTTACATCTAAATACTTCATCAGTAACTTCCATTTCATTTATTCCAAACTTTTTAGCTATGTCTTCACCAACTTTAGTATTAGTATCATGAAATGAAGGTAAGCAATGCATGAATATGGCATCTTTTTTAGCGTTTTTCATTGCATCTGAATTAACTTGATATTTAGACAATAATTTAATACGTGTTTCCCAAACTTCTGGAGGTTCACCCATAGATACCCAAATATCAGTATAGATTACATCTGCATTTGTAGTTCCTTCTTTAACGTCTTCAGTTAAAGTTATTGTGCAATCACTTTCGGATGCTATTTTTTTACATTTAGCAACTAACTCGTCTGTAGGCCATAGTTCTTTTGGTGCACAAGCTGTAAAGTTTAGCCCAAGTTTAGCGCAAGCAATCATCAATGAATTACCCATGTTGTTTCGGGCATCTCCCATATATGTGAAATTAATGCCTTTTAATTTTCCGAATTTTTCTTCTATAGTCATCATGTCTGCTAACATTTGTGTTGGGTGATATTCATCTGTTAGTCCATTAAATACTGGTACTCCCGAATGTTTAGCAAGCAATTCAACAACATCTTGGTCAAATCCTCTATATTCAATACCATCAAAAAATCTTCCAAGTACTTTAGCTGTATCTTCTAAAGATTCTTTTTTACCCATTTGTGAACTGCTAGAATCTAAAAATGTTACACTTGCACCTTCGTCATGGCATGCGACTTCAAATGCACATCTAGTTCTTGTAGATGTTTTTTCAAATAACAAGACAACATTTTTGTTTTTCAGCATTTGTTCGTGAACACCTGCTCTTTTTTTAGCTTTTAAATCATGAGATAAATCAAGTAAATATCTTATTTCGTGTGGAGTGAAATCTAATAATGTTAAAAAACTTCTTCCTTTTAAATTGACTGCCATTTTTTCTCCTTTTTTACAAATTAATTATTCTCTAATAAGAGGCATGCTCATACATCTTGGTCCACCACGACCTCTTGAAAGTTCGCAACTAGGCATTACGTGAATTTTAATACCATTTTCCTCTAATACAGCATTAGTTACATTATTTCTTGAATAAACTACAACTTCACCTGGTGCAATTGCTAAAGTGTTTGAACCATCATTCCATTGCTCACGAGCAGCATCAATGATATTATTTCCACCACATTTAATCAATTTCACATTATCAAGATTCAAGTGTTTCTTTAAAATATCCTCTAGACTACCATGTTCTTCATTTATAGATAATTTATTTCCATCCATTTGTAAAACATGTAAATTCATATCATTCTTTATATTAGGATGCATTGTAAATTTATCATAATCAACCATTGTAAATACTGTATCAAGATGCATAAATGTTCTTTGCTTTGGTATATCAATTGCTAAAATCTTTTTAAAATTTGAATCTTCTGTCAATATGTTTTTTGCAAGTTTTTCAATTGCATTTGGATGAGTTCTCTGTGAAATACCAACTGCAATAGTTTCCTTGTTTAAAATTAGGATATCTCCACCTTCTAAATGAGCATCTTCGGTTCTGTCGTACCATAGCTTAGTACCTTTATATAAAGGATTATAATTAAAAATATATTTGGCAAACAAAGTTTCTCTGTTTCTAGTTACTGTAAGCATTTTGTGTACAGATGCACCATGCCCAATAGATGCAAATGGATCTCTTGTAAAATATAAATTTGGTAGAGGGTCAGTAACAAATGGATAATCGTCTTCCAAAAAGTCCATAAGGTTGCTTTTTTCGTAGTCTTTTAGTTCTGATTTGCGAATACCTTCTATCATTTTTGCAATCATTTCCTTAGTATCTAAGGATTTAAAAAGCTCATATAAAATTTGTGATTTTGATGCGCTATTTACACCAGCTTCTTTAATAAATTCTTTAATAAATTGGTCTTTTATATCTTCATTAGAAATAGATTCCGCCACTAAGTCAGTTAAATAAACAACTTCTACACCGTTAACTTTTAAAATTCCTGCAAAAGCATCATGTTCCTCTTGTGCGATTTTAAGAAAGGGTATATCATCAAATAATAGCCTTTCTAAATATTCAGGCATTAAGTTTTCAAGCTCTTTACCAGGACGATGAAGTAATACTTTTTTTAGTTTACCTATCTCTGAGTAGATATTAATTGCATTATTGTTCAAAAACACACCACCTTTTAAATATAGTAAATTAATAATGCTAAAAATGTGTAGATAATATTGTCGTATTTTAGATAACATTATCGATAGTATTTTTTCTATAAAAGAATTTTTTATGCAAAAAATTAAACTCCAATAAGTGGATGAATTATATTTATATAATAAAAAAAGCAAAATAATTAATATACATATAATTATTTTGCTTTTAAAATTTTATGTTGTGATTTCATTGTGAATTCTCAAATTATAATTAATAAAATTTACCTAAAACTTCAATATTTATAGATATTAAAGCTTTTAATTTGTCTAAATTTTTTTCGCTTATACTTACTATACAGCTACATGAAGGACCGCCAGATTTATTTAAATCAATAGATATATAATCTGAGTATTTAAATTTTAAACTATTGCATTGACATAATGTATCCAATTCGTAAGAAATTCCTTTTGAACCAACAGGTACAATTTCATTTGTAAAGTCGCAATTTTTAAGTGTTTCATAATCTGTTATAGTCATTATTTTATCAGGATTTGCTATAACATCAGGACCTACAAGTGGAAGTCCAATAGAAACACATATATCGTTTTTTGATGTTTTTTTATATTTTAATTTAGCCTTGTCTATTATTCCAACTCCAGTTGTACCAATAGATGTTTGAACTGTCTTTGCATTTTCTTCCGTACTTCCTGTTAAGTGTACATTAGTGTTTTTTAATAAATTTATAGTATTATTAAAGCCCTTTATGATATTTTTACCAGTATCATTCATTTCAACTGCTAAACCATCAGATAAAACTAACGGTTGAAATCCCATACTTAAGAGTTCTGCAAGTACAACCTTTGCAGTCTGTTCTCCAACTATAACTGAGGAAGCTTTAATAGTGTCATGTTCTTTTTCTCCTATACCGCCACAAGAATCACATGAAATACCAATGTATCGTTCTTCGTCTATATCTATAAGTGTTAAATCTCTAACTTGTTTTATATTCATATTTTCCTCCATAATAACAATTATATTTATATTTTATGATAAAAATTGGTATAATACAATAAGTTTATTTTATATTAATCTTGTATACTTTTATATCAAATGTGCATAATAATAATATTAGATAATACTTTTTTAATTATCCTTCCAAAATTAATAATGTAAAGCAAACCCACACTATTGTGTGGGCTTTGTCATTTCATTTAAATTTTATTTTTAATAATCTCGATGCATTTAAAACTGCAAGTATTGCAACTCCAACATCAGCAAATACAGCTAAAGGCATTTTAACGTTACCGTAAACAGTAAAAATCATTACTAAAAGCTTAACACCAAGACAGAAAATTATATTTTGCCAAACAATTGATTTTGTTTTCTTTGCAATTTCTATACTTTGAATAACTTTAGAAGGCTCATCGTTCATTATTACAACATCGGCAGATTCAATAGCAGCATCTGAACCCATACCACCCATAGCAAATCCTATATCAGCTCTTGTTAGAACTGGAGCATCGTTTATACCATCGCCAACAAATAATAATTTAGCTTTTGGATGTTTGTTTTTGAATAAATCTTCAACTATATCAACCTTGTTAGTTGGAAGTAAATCGCTATATACTTCATCAAGACCAATTTGTTCTTTCACATAGTTAGCAGTTATTTTGTTATCTCCTGTAAGCATTATAGTTTTCTTTATACCTGCTAATTTTAAGTTTTTAACTAAATCTTTAGCATCTTCTTTAATTTTATCACTAATAACAATATAACCTACATAAACATTATCGTGAGACACATAAAGAACTGTACCAGGCTTATCTTTAGCTTGCTCATACTTAATATTATTTTTTATCATAAGTTTTTCATTGCCAAGCAAAGTAGCTTTATTGTCAATATCAGCGCTTACTCCATATCCAGCTATTTCTTTATAATTAGAAATGTTTTGTCGTAGTATGTTATCACTATATTTTTCTTTAATTGATTTTGCTATTGGATGATTAGAGTAATACTCTCCATATGCAGCAATTTTCAATAAATCATTTTCATTAAAGCCATTAGTAGCTTTAATTTCTGATACATTAAATTTTCCTTCTGTCAATGTACCAGTTTTGTCGAAAACTGCGATTTCAGCTTTTGATAATGCCTCTAAATAATTTCCACCCTTTACAAGTATACCGTATTTAGATGAAGTACCAAGTCCGCTAAAATAAGTTAATGGTATCGATAAAACTAATGCACATGGGCAAGAAACAACCAAGAATGTAAGTCCTATATAAAGCCAATCGTATAATGGCTGTTTTAAAACAATTGGAGGAATAATAGCTATCAAAGCTGCAACAAATACAACAATAGGAGTATAATACTTAGCAAACTTAGTTATAAAGTTTTCAGTCTGAGATTTTTTATTTGATGCTTTTTCAACTAAATATAAAATCTTAGAAACTGTAGATTCTTTAAACGTTTTAGTAACACTCATTGTTAATACACCAGTTTGATTTATTGATCCACTTAGAACTTCATCACCTGTAATTTTATCTATAGGCATTGATTCACCTGTTAAAGCTGATGTATCAATACTAGATGCTCCTTCTGTAATAATTCCATCAAGAGGAATTTTTTCTCCTGGTTTAACAATTATAATGTCGTTTATTTTAACTAAATCGGGTTTAACTTTTCTAATGCTATCTCCCATTTTTAAATTTGCAAATTCAGGCTTTATATTTAATAAGCTTTTTATTTGATTTCTAGATTTGTTAACTGCAATATCTTGAAAATATTCACCTACTCTGTAAAAAAGCATTACGCCTGCTGCTTCAGGATACTCACCAATAAAAATAGCACCTAGAGAAGCTATAGCCATTAAGAAATTCTCATCGAAGATTTGTCCGCTTATTAGATTTTTGAATGCTCTAATAACAATGTCATAACCAATAATTATATAAGAGGAAATTAAAAGCACCATAGATAACATTTTGTTAGACTCTAAAAATACTGCTGGTAAAAATAAAATTGTTGCAACTATTATTCTTACTAATTCCTTATTTACTTTTTTAATTGGATTTACTACTTCGGTTGAGTGATTGTCACATGCACAATCGCATTCGCAAACACAACTACATTCAGTATCAATGTTATCATCTTTTGATACTTGCACATCAGGCTCAAGCTTATGTACAATTTTTTCTATATCATTAAATATATTATCTTCAGATACATTACTGTATTCTACAGTTATTTTTTTATTAACAAAATTCAAGAATGCATTTTCAACATTCTCATGTTTATTTGCTAATGCTTCTATTTTTGATGCACAATGTGCACAATTTAATCCATCAAGGTTTATAATTAATTCTTTCATAAGGTCCTCCTTAAAAGTTGCTTTTAGTTATGATTTATATGTTCAAAACCTTGCTCAAATATTTTTTCAACATGGTCATCTTCAAGTGAGTAATATACTGTTTTACCATCTTTTCTGTTTTTAACTAGACGTAAATTTTTCAATGTTTTTAGTTGATGTGATACATTTGATTGAGTTAAGTTCAATTTATTAGCTATATCCTGTACACAAAGTTCGTTATGAAAAAGCGAAAATAAAATTTTTATTCTAGTGGCATCGCCAAAAGCTTTGAATAGTTCAGATAGATTATATAAGTCTGATTCAGTTGGTTGAGTATTGCATATGCTACATTTATTACAACCATATTTTTTACAATCAGTCATTATTTGACCTCCTTTATTATCACAAACATATGAACATATGAAATAATGTTCATATGTTCATGATAACATAATTGAATAATATGTCAAGTTTATATTTGATTTTTTTTATAAATATAATATAATTGATTTATAAAATATTTGAATTGAGAGGACAATAGATATGTTAAAAAACACTTTAGGTAAAACTGGTCTTAATGTTTCTAAAATAGGTTTTGGTGGAATACCAATACAAAGGTTAACTCAAGAACAAGCTACTTCAGTTATAAAAGAACTGAAAAATCAAGGAATAAATTTTATTGATACAGCCAATGGATACACAGTAAGTGAAGGATATATAGGAAATGCTTTAAAAGAAGTAGGTAGAGAAAATTTCTATTTAGCGACAAAAGCTATGGGTTATACATATGAATCAATGAAGGCATTTATAGAAAAAAGCTTAAATGATTTAGGCGTTGAATATATTGACTTGTATCAAATTCATAATTGTAGTAAAGAAGAACAATTTGCAAATGTAATATCAGAAAATGGAGCTTTCAAGGCATTGAAAGAAGCAAAGGATAAGGGACTTATCAAACATGTGGGGGTTACAAGTCACAATGTTACAATGTTAGAGAAATTTTTGGAGTATGATATAATTGAAACAATTCAATTTCCGTTTAATATAGTTGAACAACAAGCAATAGAATTATTTCAAAAAGCAAAAGCTAAAAATGTAGCTGTTATAGCTATGAAGCCTTTAGCAGGTGGTGCTATCACAGATGGAGAGTTAGCACTTAAATATATATTGAACTCAGGACTTGTAACGATTGCAATTCCAGGTATGGATAGTGAAGAACAGGTCATCAAGAATGCTTCTGTAGCTAATAACTTAGAGCCATTAACAGATGAAGATAATAAAAATATCGAACGAATAAGAAAAGAATTAGGCAATGATTTCTGTAGAAGATGCGGATATTGTATGCCATGTCCTCAAGGTATAGATATTCCAGGAATGTTTTTGTTTGAAGGATATGCTACAAGATATAATCTAAAAGATTGGGCTATGTCAAGATATAATGCACTTAAAATAAAAGCAGATGCATGTGTTAAATGTGGTCTATGCGAGACAAAATGTCCTTATGAATTACCAATCAGAAAAAAACTTGAAAATGTAGTAAAAGTAATGAAATAATTATAAATTTAAAAGCAATGATAAGTGATAAATATCATTGCTTTTTTTTGTTGTCTAAAAATATCTTTTCCTCTGATCCACTTCTTCTGCAAGTCTTAAGCCTTCACCAAATCTTTGGAAGTGAACTATTTCTCTTTCTCTTAAAAATTTCAATGTATCTTTAACCAATGGATCATCAGTTAATAAAATTAAATTTTCATAAGTAACTCTTGCTTTTTGTTCTGGTGCGATATCGTAAAGGCAACTGGAAAAATATTTGAGATAAAACAAAATCAACTACATAAATTAGAGCAGTTACAATGGAAGTAGCTGTTTTTTTTATTGCAAAATTAGGATTTTATCTAGATGGAATTAAATATGCAATTGCACAGTTGATGGTGTCCATAGTTAAGTGTTTGAATGCTAATGAACTTAATATGTAATATTATGTTGAATTATGTATTAATTTGTAGTAATAATCAAATTGCAAATTATGACAAAAGTGTTATAATTAAGATGTAAATTTACAATAATAATTTTGTATTATATATTACCTTATCTATTTGCTTCAATATTTAGTTACATTTAAAATCTTTTATTTCCCAGAATATTTTTGTACTAGATGAATTTTTATACATCAAATTTTAATTACACAATTTTATAATTTTCGGTATTTTAATATCTTCTAGGGGAGAAGAAGATTGTGATATTTTATTGTTTAGCATAGATATAAAATATATATTACATCATAAAAATGGAGGATAATATGAAAAATACAAACAAACTGACAAATTATTTGATTACTGTATTAACAATAGTTATTTTATTTTCAAATCTATCTGTTTATGCCAATACATCACCACAAAATGATATAGATACAAGCATAGATGCAGTAGAGGCTAATGAAGCAGAATACTTAAATATTCAAATGAATTTAACTGGATTAAACTTTTTTAACCCTATTTCTTTTGATTCTATTGGAGAAAATTTGTATCAAACTTCTTTATACAACAAATTTTTTACTAACGGTGATGTTAAACTATTAATAGTAGAAAATTACAATGGTGAACCAAGAGAAAATGAAGATAATACCGTATTTAATAGCACTATAAACAGCACTGATAGTATAATATTACAACTAGAAGATGACAAAGATTACTTATATAATATATTTATTACTAAAGATAATAAAGTAGTATCAACACATTATGGTCAAATGCAGGTTAAAGACGGAATTGTTAAGTGTAGTTCTGAATTTATTAGCGATGATAAAACTATTCAAACACAACAAAAGGTGCAAGAAAAAGAACACGAATTATCAATTCAATCAACTGCAACTGTTGTTAAAACTTATTCTTATTATGAAAAAGAAAGTAACAATACAAGAAGTGCTGCTAATACAATAAAAAGTGGTATGGATGTTTATGGAAGAATGGCTTCTACCAGTGACTATGATTTTTATAAGATAACTCTTGATAGAGCAGGATACGTTAACTTTTGGTTAGGTGATATATACAAAAACTGTGATTATGATTTATTTGTATATGATTCATTATATGGTGATGATTATATATACTCATCAACTAATAATGATCAAAGTCAAGAGCTAATAAAAAATAAATATTTAAGTGCTGGTACTTATTATATAAAAGTTGTGGTAAAAAAGAATACAAGTAAAGTAAATTGGGAATATTATTATTTTCTAAGAGCAAGAATTACTTCTGATAACTCAACTGGAATTGCATGGCCAACAATTGAAACAAAAATAAATGCTTGTTATCAATGTGATAATTATAAAATTGAATATGACGTTCTACATGGTGGAGTTGATATAGCTGGAAGTAATGCAAATCCAATAGTAGCTATGTCAAGCGGAACAGTATCTCATGCTGGTACATTTACAACTTATCCATCAAGTACATATGGAAAAGTTGTATTTATAAATCATGATACTGAAAATCCATATAAAACTGGTAGTAGCAACGCAAAATTTCAGTCAAGATATGCACATATGTGTGAAATATTAGTAACCAATGGTCAACAAGTTCAACGTGGCAAAATACTAGGATATATAGGTAATACTGGCGCTTCAGATGGAGAACATTTGCACTTTGAAATTCGCACTGGTTCTTCTTTCAGTTCATTAGCTAAAATTAATCCACTTACATTTTATCCAGGTTCATGGACATGTTCATGGTGTGGTAAAAGTTGCGGTGGACCTAATGGTGGTAGTACACAAAGCACAAATTCTGTTAAGTACTTTAGTGAAGAACCTATCAATGATTTATTAGTACAAACAACTATAAAACAAAATGGTTTTTATAATAATATAGAAATAAGAATTAATGATGAATATATATTAGATTATGAAACAATAATTTCTATGTCACCAGATGAATTGGAAAATTACGGTATAACAAAAGAAATAATTAAAAAATTAATAAGCAGAATAAATGAAAATAGTGAGCAAACCAAATACTGTGAAATAATAGATAATCTAAATAATATTTTCAATCAGTAGTATATATAATATAATATAGTTGATTTATGTAGGTATAAAATACACTTGAAAGGATTTAATATAATGTTAAAAAAAATATGTATCATTCTTTTATGTTTGATTGTTATTCTATTTTCATCTTGCAATACAGAACAAATTGACAACAATATTGAAGATAATGAAGCTGTAAGTAGTGAAAACAATAATAATCAGAATGTAAATAATAACAATACTACTCAAGATAAACATGAAGATACTTCTAATGAGGATACTGACACTCAAGATGAGATTTGCACTATAAATTATAGTCCAAACCAAGCTAATGGTGGTAATTTCAGTTATGATAAAGAAAATATATATTATTTATTAGATAATAAACTTCATTGTATGAGTAAAGAAAATAAAGAACAAAAAATATTATTTCCTAATTATAAGATTAGAGATTTTATGCTATACAAAAATAAAATTTATATAAAATACAATAAAGACAGTGAAACAAAATATTCAATTATAGATAAAGATGGAACCAATGAAAAACAGATTAACATAAAAGCCACAGGTTTTTTATGTACACCGATAATTTACAAAGATTATTTATACTTTACGAGGGAAACTAATGAAGATTTTTTATATGAAGTATTAAAATTTGATATTGAAAGTGGAAAACACCAAATTGATGATATTTTTAAAGATATAAGAACAAGTTTAATTTTGCCGATAACTTATAATGACAATTTGTTTCTTGTTGACTTTTTACAGCCGTATAATTTAATATCATATGATGGAGATAAAATCAAAAACCTTGAATTTAACGGAGCTATAAATAATGAAGGTGATTTTATAAGTAATATACAAATTGTTGATGATTATATATATTATTATTCAAAAAATTGTATAGCAAAAGAAAAACTAGGTGATCCAACAAGTGCGCAAGTGCTTTTTAGTGAAAAAGATTATATTATATCTAGAATAAATGTAACTAGTGATTATATATTCTTTACACACATAATTAATAATTATGATCAAGATAATGTAGTTGTAGAAATAAATAGAATAGATCATGATGGAAATAATTTAAAAAAAGTTTTTGAAGATAAAGTAAATCATTCTACAAATATGTCTAGTTCAGGAATATACATTATTGATGATGTTATATATTATAAATCAGTTGAAACTGGTAAAATTAATGCTTTTGATATTGATGGTAATATTGTTGAATTTAATAATTAATAATTAATAATTAATAATATTACCAATATGTCAGACTGCAGACTAAAGACACTTTATATAAGTTTTAAAGTGTCTTTCTTGTTGTTTATTAAAAACTAGGGGCTATGTTTGTATTTTTGGAGAGCTTATAGCTATTAGTAAAAGTAAAAAATTCTTTGTAGAATAATTTATTATAATATAATATGAAAGTCCAAATGGACAATTAATGTAAAAACAGCTGCTTAAATAGCTGTTTTTTTATTGCAAAAATGAGAAAGTAATGTTTAAAACTTCAGAGTATATTAAAACTTAACATTAAAAAAACATGAAAAATTCATAGTAAGAATAACAAAGGGATTTTTTTGAATAGTAAACATATATGTACCATATATTTACTATTCGAAAAAATTCCTAATACCGCATAGCGGTAACAATTAATTTAAAGGGGAGAGATTATTTGAATTATATAAATTATAAAGAGATTGATAAAGTAGTTGAAAAATACAAAAATAAAGGAAATTTCACACATAAACAGCTAAAAGAAATAAGAAGAGGTATTGAAGCAGAAATTAAAGTAGATGAGTATGCAAAAGATAGTATTTCCTCTAAGGATATGTTTGATAAACGTTGGGAGCTTATATTTAAAAAATTTAATAATTAATTATTTAAGGCATTTTATATGCCTTTTTATTATCTAAATAACTAGGAGGATGATCTACATGAAACAATTAAAGCGTGTAGTATTAAAAGAGGAATTAGTAGTATTAACAGGTGGTTATAAAAAAGCAATCATACTAAATCAGTTTATATACTGGTCAGAACGAGTATCAGACTTTGATAAATTTATATTAGAGGAAAAAGAAAGATGTAGCAAAAATGACATAGAAAATAACCAGGTACTAACAAACGGATGGTTATATAAGTCAGCAGAAGAACTATCAGAAGAAACTATGTTAGGACTATCAAAGTCTAATATGGGAACACATATAAAGTATCTAATAGAAAAAGGTTGGATTAGTGAAAGAAATAATCCAGTATTCAAGTGGGACAGAACAAAACAATATAGAGTAAATATTACAAAAATACAACAAGATTTAATTGAGTTAGGATATGCACTAGAAGGATATCCATTAATGAGAGATATAGAAAGTGTAACACCAAGTTATAAAACAGAACATGCAGAAAATACAGAAAATTTACCAAGTTCTAAAACAGAACATCGAAGTTCTGAAATAGAACATGCAAGTCACGAAACAGAACATCAAAATTCTAATATAGAACATCGAAGTACACAAAACAGAACAGCAATACCAGAGATTACTACAGAGATTACTACAGATATATTTAGTCAGTCAGTCAAGAAAGAAATAGATGGACAGACGGATGAAGAACTAAGCAATATATTAAACAAAGCAATAAGCTATATAAAAAATTACTACACGGGAGAAGAACAGCAGATACTTGAACAGTCCATGATAGATATAGCAACATCTGATAAGCTTATAAAGGATCATGATAAGCACGAAAGACTAAAAAATATAACAAGGCTGCTAGACAAAAACATAATAAACTATGCATTAGAAAAATTTAAAATAACTTGTACAAAATCTATAAAAAATCCTCAGGGATATTTTACAGCTATACTTTACAATATGCTATTTGAATACAGTGCAGTAAATATAGCAAAGAATAGCGAGAACAATAAACATTCCACATGCAATAAACCTAGTACAAATAAATTTCATAATTTTGATCAAAGAACTGATAAATATACTCCTGAAGAATTAAAGCAAATAGGCAAAAAGAATTTTGAAAGAAAACTAAAACAAATAGGCATAAGCATACCTAGGACAGAGGTATAACATGAAAAATCTAAGGGATGAAGAACTAAGATTTCCTCAACTAATACACTATTATTCAGACTTTATATTCTTTTTCCTAAAAAGATACTACAAAGAGCTTAATAATGAAATGACTGTACTAGATGCAGGATGTGGACATGGTAGAAATTTAAAACTATTATATAGTCTTGGATTTAAAAACATAACGGGCATAGACATCGTAAAACGACAAAATTTTAAAATATGTAATTATCATGAGCTAGACCTAGCCAAAGACAAAATAATCGGTAAATATGACATAGTACTTTGTAACTTTGTATTAATGTTTATAGACACAAAATATCAACTATCTGTAATTGATAAATTGATAAATACTACAAACAAATACTTGCTTATAGAAACAAGTCATTTAGATGGACAGTACAGCTACACATGCTATATACAAAACTTTTACAATTACATATTAGGAGCAAGAAAAGACGTTCAAATAATCTACTATAATAAAAGCAAAGAGAGGTTAATAATTAAAAAATGGCAAAGCAACCAAACGGATATATCAGACAAATAACAAAAAGAGATAAAAAACTACTTGTACAACTTGCAAAAACAGGTATGGCAACCGTGGAGCAATCAGAAAAATATGCAGAAGTTAAAATTAAAAGACTAAAGAGACTAGAACGTTCAAAATATATAAAACTAACAACACTTATAAACGGTGGAAAAGAAACAACAATTATACAACTAAATAAAAAAGGTAAAAATTATATAAGAGAAACATTAATGTATGATCAAAAGTTAGCAGTTGCAAGCCCAGATCATGTTAGTCATGATATACAATTAGCAGAAACATATTACAGATTAGAACCTGAATTTCAAGCGACATTTATATGTGAGCATGAGTTAATAAGTCAGATATACGAAGATAAACCATATCTAACAAATAAACTAGAAACATGTATAGATGCAGCCATAATTACAGTTACCGGAGAAACTATAGGCATAGAAGTTATAGGAAAAACATATACACAGTCAGATATAAACTCAAAAATACAAATTGCAAAGTCGCACTTAAATTGCACAAAAATAAACTGGATAAATAACACAGGAAAAATATTTAAATACTAAGGGAGTTGACAATTTGATAAAAAAAGTAAGAGACGATGTAATAAAATTAGAATCATATGTAGCAGCTGCATTTAAATACGATGAGGAATTAACAAAGATATTTGAAGTAGGAGGTTATTGTCTGGTATCACAGCTAAAAAGCAACTATGGAGAATCAAAAGCAAAGCGGATAATAGAAGATATGCAACAACATAAACTATTAGCTACAGAATACTACTCAAATTCAAAATATGCATATATAACACAAAACACACTAAAATACCTAGCGAATAAAGATAATCAAACAGAACAAATAAATATAAAAAAAAGGAATATAGAAAAGTACCCAGCTGAAAAAGTGTTAATAGCATCTATTCTAAAGTATCAAGTAGAACCAGGATATCCTGAAATAAGACGAACAGAATATATAAAACAAATGCAACAAAAAATTATTGAAATAAAAGGAATCAATAAACCAATACCACAAGAAGCATTAGAAAAAAGCAAAGAGAAATATATTAAAAGCAAAGAAGGAGTAACTAAGCTAATAAATCTAATTACCCAATGTGAGCCGGAAAATGAAACATTAAAAAATATAATACGTATGACACAAGATAAATATCAAGAGACATTAGTAAAATATGATGATCAAATAAAACAAGTAAAAAAAGCAGAGCAAAAGCTTGAAACATATACAAAAGGCTTAATAAACCTATATGATATATCAAAACAAATATTATTACCAGTAGACAACGAAACATTAAAATACTATATCATAGATTATACCAAGATAAAATCATTATCAAAATATTTTAGCAATATATACAAATTTGAAAAAACTATAGGCAAAATATTTAAAAACATAAATATATATGTCATAAGCTATAAAAGAGAAAGATATAGAAAATTTGCAAATAAGCTAAAGAAATATCTCAAGGAAAATAAAACAATTAGGAACATAGAAATAATAGAAATAGATACTTGCTATCATTTAGAAAGAATAATTGAAAGAACAAACTACATAGAAAAAGAAACACTAAAAATAAAACCAAAAGATAAACAAGCATACAAAAAAATAAAAGCAGAATTAAATAAAAACGACTAAAAGGAGAAAGTAAAAAAGTGAAGAAAAAAATTACAATAGTTACGATATTAATTATTTTGGCTCTGATATACGGAGCTATTTTTTATGTCATTGGAACAGTATCAAGTATACAAATAAGTAAAATACCAATATCACAATATATGAGCAATATATTGCTAAATAAAATTAAACCTTTAGATATAATTCAGAACAAATCAGAGTTGATACATATAATAAAAAATCCACTATTAGCAATAAAACAAGCATTTAGTATAAACAAAACTGTGTTTTTAATCATAATGATTATTGTAACTATCCTGGTACTTTATAGACTAGCAATGATAACAATATTTAATGAACAAATTTTTAATTATTTAGGATTTAATAAATTAATAAAGGATAAGAAGGGGACATTTGGTACATCAAAATTTGCAGATGCAAAAGATATAAACAAAATGAAAAAACAAAAAACACTAGAAAACGAGAAAGGCATAATACTAGGCAGTATAAAAAAGCCATACACATTAGAATCGCTAAAAAAATACAATACAAAATATAGAATAACCATAGGACCAAAAGTTAAAATGCTAAATGGACATGCAATAGTAGTAAGCGGATCAGGAGCTGGTAAAACATTTAACTTTGTACTAACCAATGCCATCAATGCTATACGAGATGGTGTAAACGTACTATTTACAGATCCAAAAGGAGAACTGTTTAAAACGCTTAGTAAATATTATGAGCAAAATGGATATACAGTAAGAGTATTAAACTTAATAAACACAGAAAAAAGTGATAGATTTAATCCACTTAGTATAGTAGAAAATGAGCTAGACGTAGTAACATTTATAGATGTACTATTTGAAAACGCACGTTCACTAGAATCAACAGGAGTAAATGACTTTTGGGACACAGGAGCAAAAGACTTACTAAAAGCAGTTATATTGTACATAAAAGCAACATATTCTGAAGAAAAACAAAACATGGGTGAAGTATATGACTTAATCATAGAATCAGCAAATATAGAGCAAATGGACTTGCTGTTTGATGATATAGATGATGACACAGCTATGAAAAGAGCATACAAGTTATTTAGAAATAGTGAAGATAAAGCAAGAGAAGGTATAATACTAGGATTGGGACTTAAACTACAAATATTTCAACATAAGGATATAAGAAAACTAACGCAATCGAATGATATAAATATGTACGATTTAAAAACAAAAAAATCAGCTTTTTTTATTATCATGCCAGATACACATAATTCATATAACTTTATACCAAGCATATTCATGAACTTTCTATTTATTAAATTACCATATTTACATGACAATACATCAGATGAAAAAATAAAAAATACTAAGCTTAGAATATTTGCAGATGAGATAGCAAATGTAGGTAAAATAGCAAACCTAAAAAATGTTATAACAACACTTAGAAGTAGAAAAATAGACTTTTTCCCTATATATCAAAACATAGCACAAATAAAAGAAGTATTCGGAAAAGGATGGGAGACTATAACAGGAAACTGTGACACGTTCATAACGCTAGGAGTAAATGACGAAGAAACATCAGAGTATATATCAGAAAAATTAGGAAAACAAACAATAAAAACAATATCTAAAAATAAGACTGATGGACTGACAAAAATAGCAAGTGTAAAACGCTGGAGCATATCAGAGCAACAAAGAGATTTAATGCAGCCATCAGAAGTAAAAAGGTTAAATAAATTCAAATGCATAGCATTTATTAGAGGTGAAAATCCACTACTACTATACAAATATCCATTTAGTGCATTAGACGAATACAAAGAGATAAAAAAGTTAGAAATAAATATAAATGACTATGTACCAGTATATCAGAGACAAAAAGAACCAGAAGAAACAAAACAAGAAAACAAACAATTCGTACTATCAAAGCAACCAGCAGAACCTACAGAAGTTATAGAAAAAGAAGACCAAAATCAAGAACAGCAGAAAAATCATACAGAACAAGAACAAGAAAAAGAAACACATCAGGAGCAACAAGAAAAGACAAATGAAGAAATAATATTAGACATCATGGAAGATGATGACGAAGATATAATATAAAAATTATTCTGTCCCCACTGGGGACAGTAATTATTTAGGAGGATAAAATGAAAGTAGTAATAGCAGAAAAACCAAGTGTAGCAAGAGATATAGCAAGAACAATAGGAGCGACAAAAACAAAAGATGGATATATAGAAGGCAATAATTATATAGTAACCTGGTGTATAGGGCATTTAGTTGGATTAGCATTTCCATCAAGCTACAATGAAAAATATAAGCAATGGAACATAGAAGACTTACCAATTATACCAGAACAATTCAAATTTGAAGTATTTAAAAATACAAAAAAGCAATTCAATATCATAAAAGACCTAATAAATAGTTCGAATACAACAGAAGTTATATTTGCAGCAGATGCAGGAAGAGAAGGAGAACTAATAAACAGACTAGTATACAGTCAAGCAAAATGTACAAAACCAATAAAAAGGCTATGGATAAGTAGTATGACAGAAGAAGCCATCAAACAAGGATTTAAAAACTTAAAAGATGGAAAAGAATACGAAAACCTATACAAAAGTGCAGAATGTAGAGCAATAGCAGATTGGTTAATAGGCATAAATGCAAGTAGAAAATACAGCATAGAGTACTCTAAACTAACATTAGGCAGAGTACAAACACCAACACTAGCTATGATAGTGCAAAGACAAGACGAAATAGACAACTTTGTATCAACACCATACTATGAAATAGAAGCAGAATATGACACATTTACTGGCAAATACGTAGATGAAAACGGAAAATATAAATTTACTGATGAAAAAGCAGTAGAAAATATACTAAACAAAACAAAAGGATTTAATGGCATAGTAAAAAACTTATCTAAAAAGCAAAAGAAAAACTATGCACCGCTACCATTTGACTTGACAGAACTACAAAGAGAAGCAAATAAAAGATATGGATATACAGCACAAAAAACACTAAATATAGCACAAACATTATACGAAAAACACAAAGCAACAACTTATCCAAGAACAGACAGTAGATACCTAAGCGATGATATGATAAGTACTTTTAAAGGTGTACTGGAAGCAGTAAAAAATAACTATCATGAACAAATAATAGATACAATCAAATGCTACAACAAACTAAAATGTATCAATAATTTAAAAATCAGCGATCATCATGCAATCATACCAACCAATAAAAAAGTAGATATAAACAATATGACAGAAGACGAAAAAAATATATATCAAATGGTCTGTACAAGATTTGTAGTACAATTTTTAGAACCATATCAGTATGAAGAAACAATATTAAACATAGATATTCAAAAGCATATATTTGTGTCAAAAGGTAAAATAGTACTAGCACAAGGATGGAAAGCTATTGAGTGTGACAGCAAACAAATAGAAGAAATGACACTACCAAAACTTAATAAAAACGATACAGTTGCAGTAAACAAAACATACAGAGTAGACAAAAAAACAACACCAAAAAAACAATTCACAGAAGCAACACTACTAACAGCTATGGAGAATGCAGGACAGTATGTAAAAGATGAGGAACTAAAAGAACAGTTAAAAGAAAAGGGTATAGGAACACCGGCAACAAGAGCAAGTATCATAGAAAAAATAATAAAAGAACAGTATATAGATAGAAAAAGAAAAAACCTAGTACCAACAGAAAAAGGTATAAATTTAATAACTATAGCACCAACAGAACTAACAAGTGCAGAGCTAACAGGAGAATGGGAGCAAAAGTTAAACAAAATTGCAAAAGGAGAAATAAACACTAATACTTTTTTAGATGAAATAAAAAACTTAACAAAAAAAATAGTAGAAACAAAAGCAACAAAACAAATAGAGTTCAAAACCAAAAATCATGAAAAAGAAGTTATAGGCATATGTCCAAGATGTAAAAGAAACATATACGAAGGAAAGAAAAACTTCTACTGTGAAGGATATAAAGAAGAACCAAAATGTACATTTGCTATTTGGAAAGACAATAAATTTTATGGTAAAGTTACCAAAACACAAGCAAAAAAGCTTCTAAAAGGTGAAAAAGTTCTATTTCAAAAATTAAAAAGTAAAAAAGGAAAAGAATACGAGGCATTTTTAAAGCTAGAGGATACAGGAAAGTATGTTAATTTGGTGTTTGATAGTTATAACACGTTGAAGAAAAATAGTAAATAAAAAATATGAAGACTAAAAAAATGACCTGTCCCCAGTGGGGACGGGTTTAAAATTGTGGTTTAACATTTTAGAATTAACAAAAATAAACCAAAACTAGAACTTATAAACTAAATTATTTATTACATAGTAAAATTTATAGTAATTGCATATCTGATTATTTGGTGTTAGTATACATATATAACATATATTAGCATAATGTAATCAAAAATAGATAAGTATTTAAAGCTGATTATTTGACAGAAGATGCTGTTAAAGTTCTTTATGCTGCAAAAACTAATCCGTCATATTAGCAAAGACTTGTAGATGATGCTATAGAACAAAATACAATAATAAAAATACATACGAGGAATTTTAAATATGAAAAAACTAAAAAAACTAAGCGTTATAATAATAGTAGCATTTATTATTTTTACTAGCTTATACCTTTATAAATTGATAAACAAGCCATATATTATACTGAAACAAGTATCAAATAGCTATATATATCAAATAGAAATTAAAGATAACGATAAACTTGTAACAAAAGATTTTTCTATAGATATGGCTGATAATAAGCAAAGTGAATCTATAATAGAAATTATTTACGACAATCTATTTAAGAAAGTTATTTTTATTAATGAAAAGAAAGTAGAAACAAATAATATACGCATTAAAGTTGCGGATATACCATTATCTAGTAGTGAAAAAATACATTCATCATTTGTAATCACTATTTATGAAAATGGATATGTTTATATTGAAAGTTCAGATGATGTTGGTTTAGAAACAGGTTATTATAAAATTTTCAAAAATAATTATAACAAAATTTATGAAAAATTAAAGGAAACTTGCTACAACTGACTGTCAGGTCAATTTGAGGTGCTATTTTAAATATGTATACTAGGCATTCAAATGGGTATATCTGTGTATTATTACCAGAAACTAGTTGTGAGGAATATAATATTTTATTAGATAGAGTTACGTTAGTAGGAACATTAGAAAATGATAAAATGGTTTTTTTTAGTTCTTATATATAGAATAATTTTATTACAAATAGTATTTATACGTGGTATAATAAAAAGGATATTTTATATAGGAGGAGCAAAAAGTGGCGTATAAATCATTAGAATTATTTGCAGGTGCAGGTGGACTAGCACTTGGACTTGAGCAGGCAGGATTTGAGCATATTGGATTAATTGAATTTGATAAATATGCTGCTGAAACATTAAGGTATAATAGACCTACATGGAATGTGTTATGTGAAGATGTTGAAGTTGTAGCTAATAGAGACTTAGAAAAAGAATTTGACGTTAAAAAAGGTGAGTTAGATTTATTATCAGGAGGAGCACCATGTCAGAGTTTTAGTTATGCTGGTAAAAGATTAGGTCTAGAAGATATTAGAGGTACTATGTTTTATCATTATGCGACATTTTTAATGAAACTTCAACCAAAGATGTTTTTATTTGAAAATGTTAAAGGGCTATTAACTCATGATGGTGGAAAAACGTATGAAACAATCTTAAACATATTCGAAGACGAAGGGTATAAGACGGTATATAAAGTTTTGAATGCTTGGGATTATGGAGTTGCACAAAAAAGAGAGCGATTGATAACAGTAGGTATAAGAAATGATTTATCTAATAAAATTAGTTATTCTTTTCCTCAAAAACACAAATACAAACCTGTTTTAAGAGATGTTTTGCAAGATGTTCCAAATAGTGAGTGTGCAAAATATTCTAAGTCAAAAGAAGCAATATTTGCTTTAGTACCACCAAGCGGATATTGGAAACATATAGATCCAGTTATTGCTAAAGAATATATGAAAAAATGTTGGGATATGGGTGGAGGTAGAACTGGTATCCTCAGACGACTTAGTTATGATGAACCATCATTAACAGTCTTAACTACTCCTCAAATGAAACAGACTGAAAGATGTCATCCAGAAGAGAATAGACCTTTTAGCATAAGAGAAAATGCTAGAATACAATCATTTCCGGATGAGTGGGAATTTAAAGGTAACATAAGTGCGAAATATAAGCAAATAGGTAATGCTGTACCATGCAATTTAGCAAAAGAAATAGGCATTTCGATAATAAGTAAGTTAAAAGAGGTTGAAGAAAATATGTATGATTTAGATTTTATTTCTCAAGAAAATTTTGAAAAACATGTAGCAAATACAATTAAAGAATATAAGGATGTTCTTAAATCAATTGACATAACAAAGTTTAATAGAAATATAATTGACCCAATTAAATTGTTATTTGATAAAAATGTTTTTAGGACAAGTTTCGAAGAAATTATTGATATAGAGCTCCATAGACAAAGAGATAAATCAAATAATAATTCTATAGGTTATTTTCATCAAAATATTTTTAAATATATAAATAATTGTACAGTGCCCAAACAAGGCTGGGATGTAATAGTTAAAATTCCTAATGAACCTATAATTTATGTTGAGATGAAAAACAAACATAATACTATGAACTCATCTTCTGCTCAAAAAACATATTTGCAAATGCAAAATCAAATATTGCATAGTCCAAATGATATATGTTATTTAGTAGAAGTTATTTCAAAATGTTCTAGAAATATTTCATGGGGGTGTTCTGTAAATCATAACCACCTAGAAGATGAAAGAATAAGAAAAGTTTCTATAGATAAATTTTATGAAATTGTTACTGGTGATAAAGATGCATTCTGTAAATTATGTATGCAATTACCTAAAACAATAGAAAAACTAATTAGCAATAGTAATGATTTATCAGTTCAGCAAGATACTGTGGTTGATGGATTGAAAAATATAAATCCAGATATGTTAAAAGCACTTTATTTACTTGCATTTAATACTTATGAAGGATTTAATTCACTAGGATAATTAAAAATATACGGTTTGAAAAATTAAAAGAACTATGTTAATATAAATAGCTCTTTATTATGGTTCTATAATAAATGCTGAGATGATGAAATTATTTTTCATGCACCCCAACATTTATTATAGACCCTTATATTTGTATAGTTGTCTTTTGTTTGACACTTACTATTAAATAGCAATGCTATTGGGCTTGGCTTGATGTTTACATATATAAAATAAACATTATGCTAAATTGGTGATTTGTTTATTTTATATATTCAAAAACAGTATCAAGATATTTTTGTGATATAGCGCCTGTATTTTGCATATGAATTTTCAAATATATATCAGTATCAAAATTGTTATCTTGATTTCGTGATAAATATTTGCTTATTGCTTGAAGTTCGTTAATCAACCATTCATTTTTGTTACACATCCATTTACACATAAAATTACATTGCCCTTTGCATTCTGATACTGCATTTTCCATTTTGCTAAGCATTTTCAAGCTTATTTCGTCTTTGCCACTGCTTAATTCATACTCTATATTCTTGCATTTTTTTGCATTTTCAATGGACATTAAATTCTGTGAATTCAGATACAAATGTACTTCTATTTTTTCATTAAAAAAAGATTTATTTAAATAAGTTACAATTTCATCATTCTTTTCTGGATTATAATAATATTTGCTTCTTATATTACAAGTATCAATTGCTGCATGAGAAATCCAATGAAATTGTGAAGTTTCATTCATTTGCTCTATATTAAGTTTCATAATATTTAAACTTACCCTATCCTTTGACATATCCATAAGATCTGCAAGTCTCAATAAAATCATTAAGAACTTAATATTAATAGCTTCACTTTGTCCTTTTGATTTTAGTCCATAAACATCATTTTCATCAAATCCATGTGCTGCTGATACGTTAGCAACAATATTTTTGATTGCACAGTCAATGTAATCCAAATCGCAAGTTTTTTTTATGAAATAAGCACTATTATTAGCATGCTTCGAGCGTATATCATTTTCAAAAAATGAATCTACTTTTTTATAGCAATCTAATATAAATTTCTTAACTAATAAATTTTCCGGAATATTCTTTTTTTCTTCTTGGATATTTTTGTATCTTTCTTTCCATTCTGTAAACAATACCTCTGCATCATATTCATTTATAATAAATGAATTAAAGTTAGGTTGCAATATCATTGATATGTCATGTAGATAGCAAGCCAAAAATAAAACATAATAGTCTATTGATTTAATTTTTAAAAAATCTATTGATTTACATATTGATACAGTGAAACGTATCAGTTCAACTGAATGTTCTTGATTATGCAAAGTATAAAAATATAAATGTTTTGAACCATTTTTCCAAACACTCATTATATATTTATGTGTAATGATTAATTGATCAATATAGTCAGGGTCTTTTACATAAGTTCTAAATATTGTTAGTACTTCCATTATTGAATAATCAATTTTATCGTAAGTATGATACTTTTTTGTGTCAATCATAATTGTTTCTATAAAAGATATTATTTTATTGAAATTCGAATATTTATTGCGCACATACATTAAAATTCTTAATTCATAATACTCCAAAGTTCTATTATCTAATTTGAGCATAATAGGTTTATTGGAAATACCAACAGAAAATATCTTCGAGAACAAACAATTCAAAGCTATTCTTTTAAATTCATTAGAATTATTTATGATAAATTTGGTATATTTATTAAAAGAATATCCAAAAAACATAATTGTATTATTCTTATCGGTAGTATAAATATCTTTTTTATCTTGTCTATCTTTTTTATCTTGTCTAATCATTTCTAAGACATCATCTAAAATACGTTCTCTAGAATATTTTCTATATTTTTTTATATATTTACAATCCATATATTGTAAAGAAGTATACTCATTATAAATTTCTGTAAGCTCAATATTAAATTTTAAAGTGTTAGAATAATATAAATTTTCTTCTGGTATTGTTTTTGACAGTTTATTTTCAAAATCAGATATAGATTTATATATTTCTTGCTTGTCAGAATTTGTGTTGGCGAATTTTAAAAACAAACTAGCTTCTGCAGCAAATATATCTTCATCAAATTTATTAAAAATATTTTTAACTTCTTCATCCGTAAAATCACTTTGTTTGTTAATATTATATTTTTTATAGTAATCATCCAAATCTGTATTTTCAAAATCATCGTGACTAAATTTTATTATTTTTAAGCGATACAAAAAAAATTTTTTATATCTTTTTAGCAATTTCAAATATGAAGTTAATGACTCAATTTCATTGGTAACTAAGGTAGTCGACTTAATATTATTAATTTTCTCATTTATAAATTCTATTTCTTTTTCAATTGCTTGCGAAAATAAATGCGTTTTTTCACGAATAGTCTCATCTTGCAATTCGTCTATTGCAGTTGCAATATCAAAAGAAACTGTAGATGTACCTAAATTTATTTGTTTCAAAAATCTTCTTCCATATTTTTTATCATGTTGCATGTCTGATGATATACTTTTACCGTTTTCATGTATTTTAATTTTATAATGATTGAAAGTATTTTCTTCACAATGTTCTTTAATAGTTTTTGTAAATATCTCATTAATTTTAGTATTAAGTGTAATAATAACACTTTCAAAATTTTTGCTTTTTGCATTTTCGTTGTTTGTATATATTACAGAGTCATCAACATAATAGAAAGCTTTGCCATCAAATTTTTTGCTAATTTCTTTTGCAATTTCAGCCATGCAAATATTTCCAAAATAATATGCTTGAGGTAGTCCTTGCGGTATACCTAATGAGGGATAAACCTTTTTTTTGATCAAGATATTCAGATTCGCAAGTTCATCTTCAAAATATGTTTCTCCTAGCGGGTAATAAGATTTGTAGCTTCTCTTAATATTTTTGATATTAAAAAATAGCAATTTTTTCAATATGGTTTTGAGGTCTTCAGCATCATCTTGAAACACTACTGATAGCTTATTAAAAAGAATATTATATATAATTTCTGGATTTATTGAAGGAAAAAAGTTTTCTAAATCTAAACAAACTTCATACTTATATTCACCTGTTTTTTCATAAGTGTTATAAGCATCAATAACATCTTGACTATATTCTTTATATTTAGCATGCCAATCATAGAATATATTTTTTACGTCAGTTGACGGTATATTACCATAAAAGTTTGATGGTAATAACTCGCTAATATCAGATAATTTTCTTTGACCTTTGGAATCATCAAATGCTATTATATTAAGCAAAGATACAATGCAGATTTGTGTTGTCAAATCTGCAGTATGAATTGGTCTATATTCGATTTTTTTGTCTTTATATTTTTTCATTTTAAAATATATTTGTATATCAAAAAGTTTGCCCGTATTTAATATCTCTTTTAGTTGATTTTTACAATTATTTATAACTGTGTCAATAAGATCAAAATTATATTTATCCTGTAATTGTTCAAATAGCTTTCTATCTGTTTTAGACATCAATCCCTTTTCAAAAACATATGAATTAAGTGAATAGATTGCATTATAGATATTTTGAGAAGATGTTACACTTTTAAAAAGTTTATTCTCTTTCATTATTTTTCATCCTTTCTATAATTTCATCACAATCATCTATAAAAAGTTGTATCTTTTTCCTCATTTGATTTTGTTCATCAGTATTGTAGAACAACATGTGAAAATTATTATAAAATAACCTTATAGTACTTGCTTTTTTAATACTATATAAATCATTGCAAATAATATATTTACTTGTTTTATTTTTTATTTCATTTAGCTCTGATTGTATTATTTTAGTTGATTGCAATAAACTACACAATTCAGCATAGCTAAATCCTTTGTTTTTAAACAATGATGTAGTGATGATATAGTCATCAATGACAGCAAACCAATACCCATTTTTATATTTTAGAGTTTTAAAACCATTGATCAAGCTATTACATACATCAAATTTATTTTTCAACACATCGATATTATTTTTGAACTTGTCTAACAAATCCAAAATATATGTTTTATTATAAAAATAATTAGGGTTTGATGTAAGAAATAAGTTAAACAATTTAATTATGGTATCATCAGATAAGTCTAATTTCATTCCATTATCAATTATTTTACAATCAATTGCTTTTGCATCAATACCATTTGTTTTATCCATTTTTATTTCCTCCTGATAACAATGATGTAAACAACACAATTACCTTTATGTTACTACTATATACATTTTTTAACAATAAATTATTTGTTAGAAATATGATTGTACATTCTAAAACAAGTAAAGAATTTAAAGTTGTCAAGTGCCACTGGGGATGCATACCTTTAGTTGTGTGAATAATTTTGTAAAACTTTAAGCTATTGAATATGTAATTTAATATTTATTTTGCTTTTTCAATTGCTTACAATGAATTAATATCATTTATGTCTAAATCAATTTTATTACCACCTATATGTCTCATGTAATATTTTTTCATATTTTCACTCATTAAATCATAAAGTATTTCATCTGGATCATCTACAACATAATTTCTACTTTGTATAGGATGATTTACTATATCTTAATTATATATTTTTATAGTTTTTTGCGTGCAAATAGTGTTTTCTATTTTCTATTTTCTTTTTTGTTTCTTTAATTTTTTCTCCATCCTATATTTATCCAACAGCACAATGTTTTCACATTTTGAAAATTTTCTTCAGTTTTTAGTATTTCTAGATATTCTAATAATTTTTTTTTATTTTCTTCAGTTAAATTATCAATATCATTAAGTAGTAAGTGGTCATTTTTCTTCATATATGCCCCTGATTTTGCAAAATGTGACATTGATAAGCGAAAAATAAACCTACAGCTTCTATTAGATGTAGGTAAAAATACGTTATGTTAAAGTATAAGCTATCAAATATATGTTTAAAACTTTATTTTGCTTCTTTATCTAAGTTTTTGTTATTTTCTTCTTTGGTTGAATTAATAATAAATTTATGTATTTAATAAATCTATCCTGACTCTTATCTGAAAAGTTTTCAAATTCTGATACTATTTTATCAGTATCGTATTCAACTGGTTGTTTATTTACTTCAGGATTATCTGTTCTGCCAAGCAAATAATCAACAGAACACTCAAGATAGTTGGCGATTTTAGCAAGATTTTCAGATTTAGGAGTTGAACCTCCAGATTGTATAGAAGATAATGTATTTTTGCTTAAATTACATCTATCTAAAAGTAATTTAATTTGCATATTCTTTTGTTTAGCAATAGCTTTAATTCTATTAGCAATAAAATTTGATTCATGTATAATAAACTCCTGTTCAAAATCCCAAAAAATTTGGATAAAATATAATTGTAATCAAACTAAACAATCATGTGATGCTATTATAAAACCACAAAAAATTTTCTATAAATCTATTGACTGTCTGCTGGAACAGATAGTTGATAGATAAAAATACAATCATTACCAAAAGTATAACAGAAAAATACTCAAAAGTGAATTATTTTTATTGACAAGTAATAATAAAAACTAACACTGTCCCCAGTGGGGACAGATAAAAAATTTATTTTTTTGCTTCTATGTTGTTTGCTTTTTCAAAGTTGATAGTTCTGTAATTGGGTAAAATTTTAAAGTTTTCTTTTTTATAGTTTCTTTTAAACTAGTTGAAAAATCAGTATCTTCTATTGTGCTGTGATTGAATTTTATAAACCTAAAAACTAAAAAAATCGACAAACGCTTCATTTTCTTTCTCACTCTCTTTCCTTCTAATTTCAATTGAAGAAAATACATTCTGTGTTTGTTGCGATGTTAATAATTCCTCAGGAGAATAAGATGTAATATCACCTTCATCATCTCTACAATATATATACTTATCATCAATATTAAATACTGATAGTTTAGGAGGAGATGGCAACTTCTCTTTAGATTTTAAAATCACTATGTCACCTTTATTAAATTTATTAATATTTTCATTTGGTGGGTTTTTATATGTATCAAATTCCTTTTTTAGTTTACTATGTTTTTTAATTAGTATAATTAAATTCCATAAAACAACTATACTTATTATTAAAAAGAAAATTATTATTGGTAAACTTATTGTGATACTTATAGTAGATATACTTTTAAATAAACTAAGTATTCTTGTTATAATAAAACCTACTATAATTAAAATTATATTTTTAAAATTATCTTTCACTAAATCTCTGACACTTTCACCTAGCAATTTTTTAATCTTCACATTTTACCTCCTTCACTACACTTAATGTTTAGTTCATATATGAATTGATATGAAATATTAATAATTAGTTTTAAAATTAAAGTATATTACCACTAAATAGTGCTCAATTTCACCTAACGGTCTGGTGTTCACGACGTTTCCCAACGTTACAGGTAGTTCTCAAACCTTAGATAACTCTTATCTTAGGTTTGAGACTGCCGACTCGGTTAGCTGGGGAATGTGGTGCTGACTTACCTTATCAACGTTCTTCTCGGCACCCTTGCGTGAACATATTGTTAGATGTTGGACTAATGTAAACTTCTTGACTCTCTATCATTTTTTATTTAATAGATTAACTTCATATTATGCTCATATATCGTATCAATAATTAAAACTCCTTCTTATAAATCAACATTCCATTTCCATAGGGATCATCCTCAGCTCCAAATTCTTTATCCACGAATTTGTATCCGTTTTTTTCTAAAACTCTAACAGAAGACTTATTACCATTCATTACACGACCATATAAAACATTTATTCTAAATGTCTCAATTATATATTCTGTCATTGCTTTTAAAACTTCTGTGGCATAGCCTTTCCCACTATACTTTTTACAAATTGTATAGCCGATCTCAACCTCTTCATTATTTCCTTCAACTTCGTTTACACCTGTATCTCCTACCAAGTCTCCTGTTTCTTTTAACTCAACAGCTAATACATATGGCAAATGCTTATTATTCACACAATTTATATAAAAATCAATAGCATCTTTCGCCTCAATAATATCCGCATAGCTTTCGTTTGGGATCCATTTCTTTACTTCATCTTCCATATGATTTTTATATAAAGATTGTGCATCCTCTATTTTGAATTTCCTAATTTTCAAATGCTCTGTTTCAAATATATAATCCATCTTTCTTCTCCTTAAAACTCTATTCTTATTATTTATAAATAATCTTTGCTAACTTAATAGCTATTTTAAATACTATAAACTATATTTAATTTATCCCTAAAAATACACTCTGAAATTACATTAGTCTTTCGTCTAACGGTCTGTGTTCACGACGTTTCCCAGCGTTACAGGTGTTCTGCGACCCTAGATAACTCCTATCTTGGGTTGCAGGGCACCGACTCGGTTAGCTGGGGAATGTGGTGCTGACTTTCCCCTAGCTGGCTTGTCTACTTTGACTTTCTCTACCAGGTGACGCTCCCTCTGGCACCCGTAGCTGTAACATGTTGTTAGGTGTTGAAATAGTATAAGCTACCTGACTATCATCCAATCAAAAAGTATTATCTTTTAACTTTTTATTTTTTAATTGACTTGTCAACTCAATTAAGATAAAATAATAATTGACTAGTCAATTCAATTGGAGGTTTTATTATGAATTACGTTAGTGCAAAACAAATTTCTATGTTATACAGAAAATTTCAAAAATATATAAACAATAATTTAAAGAAATATGATATTGGATCATCTGAATATTCATATCTTTTACTGCTTTATGAAAACAATAATATGTTATCTCAAGATGATCTACACAAACTATCTAATATTGATAGAGCAGCAGTTACTAGAGCTATTTCTTCATTAGAGAAAAAAGGTTATGTTATTAAAAGTTCAAGTAAAACTAATTCAAGACACAATATTATAGAATTAACTGATAAAGCAATTTCAATAAAAACCAACATATTTGATGTCATAAATAAATGGAATAAGCTTATTCACAGTGACATTTCAACAGAAAAACTTAATATTACTATTGATTCACTAAATAAAATGTTAAAAAACACGGAGGAAAATTAAATGAAAAAAAAATTACTTGTAGCATTTATAACTTCAATTTTAATGGCTATGCTTATGTCATTTGTAATGACTGTGTCTAAAATTGGTTTTAATAAAAACCTTATCACAGCATGGCTAAATTCTTGGTTTATCGGAATCATTGTAGCATTTCCTTTATCTTTCTTTTTACCACCTTTTATAAATAAGATAATTAACAAATTCATTGATTAACTAAATAGCAATAAGGATAGTGATATTTTGACTTAAAGTATTGCTATTTTATTATACTATTTTTTCACCTAACGGTCTTGTGTTCCCGACGTTTCCCAGCGTTACAGGTGTTCTGCGACCCTAGATAACTCCTATCTTGGGTTGCAGGGCACCGACTCGGTTAGCTGGGGAATGTGGTGCTGACTTTCCCACTGCTGGCTTGTCTACTTTGACTCCCTATCCAGCTAACGTTCCTCTAGCACCCGAAGCGGGAACATATTGTTAGATGTTGTAATTACAAGTGACCCTAGCAAAACCTTGTTAATGCAACTAACTCATATTTGTATATGTTTATAAATCTTTTTTTGAAAATTTACATTTCTTCCGTTTATTATATATTTTCTTCTAACTCATTTAACACTTTTTAACTAAAATATATAATTTCTTCTTTTATCACAGAATTTTAAAAAATTTCTTTTAAAGTTTGTAATTCCGCAATAACTTTTTTAATCATAAGTTTTATATTTCAATTTCTTTTCATTTTCCTTATTCTATGTTGAAATATAAATACTTATCGCTTCTTTCAAACAGCTAACTAACTAGTTTCAAACTTTATTATCCTTTTTGATACATAATATAATTTCATGTTCTTTCGAAATTCTATTATACTTTTTTAAAATTCATATAATCAAATTAGATCAATTCAATAAATTTTCAAAATCTATTATATCTGCTTTTATTTATAAACATCACTCTTCTATCTTTCTTTTACAAATATGTGTTTCGTTATACATGCCACTACCTTTAAATATTAAATTAAAGTATATACTTTTGTTGCCTAAAAGATTGTAATTATGTCATCTAACTACTACTTTCACAAACCAATGGTTCGCTAAAGTGGCTTAAATTATATTTATTGTGAATAATAGTTTCATAACTCATTATCGTTCTTATTATTTAATTCTTGAAAATTTTCTTCTTTTTCAAGTAACTTCAAGTATTTTAATAATTTTTTTTTATTTTCTTCAGTTAAATTATCAATATCATTAAGTAGTATGTGGTCATTTTTCTTCATATATGAACCTAATTATGCAAAATGTGACATTGATAAGCGAAAAATAAACCTACAGCTTTTATTAGATGTAGGTAAAAATACGTTATGTTAAAGTATAAGCTATCAAATATATGTTTAAAACTTTATTTTGCTTCATTATCTATGTTTTTGTTATTCTCTTCTTTTTGTTGAATTAATAGTAAATTCATGTATTTAATAAAACTATCTTGACTCTTATCTGATAAGTTTTCAAATCTTTCTATTATTTCATCAGTATCATGTTCAACTGGTTGGATATTTACTTCAGGATTATCTGTTCTGCCAAGTAAATAGTCTACAGAGCAATCAAGATAATCGGCGATTTTAGCAAGATTTTCAGATTTAGGAGTTGAACCTCCAGATTGCATGGAAGACAATGTATTTTTGCTTAAATTACATTTATCTAAAAGTAATTTAATTTGCATATTCTTTTTTTTAGCAATAGCTTTAATTCTATTAGCAATGAAATTCGATTCATACATAATAAACTCCTGTTTTAAATCCCAAAATATTTGGATAAGTTCTTGACAATCCCAAAACATTGGGATAAAATATAATTGTAATTAAAAGTAGCCATCAATTATATTGTAAAAATTGTTTAGTTGCTTTTAAGGTGGTGATATGTTGCATAATAAAATAAAAATAGAACGAAAAAACATATGTTTAACTCAATATCAAAAGGCAGATATGTTAAAAGTGTCATTAAGAACATATCAAAGGATAGAGAGTAATCAAACTAAACCATCATGTGGTGCTATTAAAAACTACAAAAATTTTTCAACAAATCTATTGACTGTCTGCTGGAACAGACAGTTGATAGATAAAAATATAATCGTTATCAAAAGTATAACAGAAAAATACCCAAAAGTGAATTATTTTTATTGACAAGTAATAATAAAAACTGACACTGTCCCCACTGGGGACAGATAAAAATTTATTTTTTTAGATTAGGATTATCTGGTTTATCAGAACGACCAGTTAGATAATCTAAAGATACATTAAAGTAGTCGGCTATTGAAATAAGTACATCAACTGAAGGTGTTGAAAGTAATTTTTCGTATTGACTAATGGCTTGCTTTGATACACCTACACTATTTGCTAAATCTTTAGCTAAAACATTATTGTCAGTTCTTAGTTTTATTAATTTACTTGAAAAAATATTTCTATTAAACAAAAATAGCCCCCTTGACAATCAAGTGAGAATTGACTATAATAAACATAGGTCAAGTGACACTTGACTAAAGTTTGAAAGGATAAAAAATGAAGTTATTAAAAATTAGACAAGAACGCATTAAAAAATGTTGGACTTTGAGTTATGTTGCTAAGCAAATAGGTACAACAAAACAAACTGTTCAATATTTTGAAACAGAAAAAATTAAACCATCGTATGAAGTTCTTGTAAAACTTGAAAATTTATTTAACCTTTCTCATAGGGATTTGTTCGAGCAAGTCCCTAATGAAAACATTTTATCAGAAAAATAGAAAAATTGAAAGAACAAAAAGTGTTAATGATTTTTATATCAACATATAGAAAAATAATTTCGACAATATATTACATCAAATGAGTATAAGAAAAAAGGAGTATGAAAATTGAAAAAAGAAAAAACATTAAGATATAACATATTACTTTTGAATTGCTTTAATTCATTAAAAAACAAAATGAAATCTAATACACATAAACATGAAATAGTTATTGGTGGGCTTGGTACAGGAAAAACATACAAAAATGTCAGAGTAGAGGAAGATCAATTTTTATTTGCAAATAAAAACAAAAACATACACTGTCCCCACTGGGGACAAGTAAAAATTATTTAACTTAGTTGCAATATTTCAATAAAATTACTTCGCATAGCTCCCCCAAATATTATTGCAATTAAATTAAACCTTTTTAAGTAAGTAATATAAAAAGGGTTAAGAGGACATTGATAATTTAATAGTTGTTTTAAATACGTTCTGCATGTAGCCTGCAAGATGGGAAGCTGTGTAGTAATTACGCCAATGGCACTTTTAGTACTGCGAATAAATGATTAACTACTAACCACATTTGACAAAGTGGTGCGATGATCTACATGTGGAAATAATGATACTTCCGTTTAGTCATGCTCTTTTAAAAGGATGAAATGAGGACGGCTCGGCATAAGAATGCAGAGAATGCTGGTTATAACGACTGACAGACGTTATAACCGGTGTTATGAAGTCAAGTCAAAGACTGTTTAAAACATTGATTATGTATTATCAACATAAATATTTCCTAAAACTATGCATTTAGCAAATATTTATGTTGATAAGTCTTAACTAAATTATTTATTAAAATACACTCTTATATTTAAGAGAAAACAACAAAACAAAGGAGTTAAGAATTATGAATAATGTACAATTAAGTGGAAGATTAACTAAGGATGTGGATTTAAAGTATTTACAAGATGGAAAAGCCGTATCAAAATTTAATTTAGCAGTTGATATGGGACTATCTAAGACAAAGAAAAAAGAATTAGAAAAAAAGAATAAGGCAACAGCAGAATTTATACCAATAATAGCTTATGGTAAAATTGCTGAAAACGTAGCAAATTATTTAGAAAAAGGTTCACAAGTATTAATTAATGCGAGAATTCATACAGCAAGATATGAAAAAGATGGAGAAAACAGATTTATAACACAAATAATAGCGCAGAATGTTGAGTTCATCGGTAGTAAAAAGAAGGATAACAATACATCAGATGATGTGCCTTCAATATTTGAAAGTAATGATGGATGTTTCTTGGACAATCCCAATGATGAAGGTTTTACGGAATAAATTGAAGGAGTAAAAAATGAAAAGAATTAATCTAGAGTGTAGCAATTGTGGGAGTAATGATTTTGAGGTAGAAATACAAGATATGATACCTACTGGATTAGCAATTTCTTGTAACGTTTGCGGTTGCATTACTCCTTTGGTTGTTAAAGGTAAACGTGAAATACTAGCAATAAACAATGAGAAAGCGTCTGATTTGTACGATTTATCATTTCGTGAAGATATTACAGATAAAATGATAAACAATATTAAAAATAATAAGTAGACAATAAGCACAAGCTCTATAGTTAAATTATACTATAGAGCTAATTTTTTTAAGAAAAATTACAACTCATAGATGAGGAAGGAAATTGAAAATGATGGAAATTACAAAATATAGAATAGAATTAGTAAGAGAAAATAGTAAGTTATATGATATAGCTAATGACAAAGCAACAACACCAGAAAGTGTATACGAAATAATAAAGGATAGGTTTAATATTAGTAGTTTGGCAGAAGAAATATTTGGGATATTATGTTTAGACACAAAAAATAACATTGTTGGAACATTTCAAGTGTCTCATGGTAATTTGGATGGCTGTACAGTACATCCAAGAGAAATATTCAAAAGGGCAATGTTAGTGAACTCGGCATCCATTATATTATTTCATAATCATCCAAGCGGTGAACCTGAGCCCTCTAAAGAGGATAAAAATGTAACCAATAGACTCATTGAAGCTGGAAAAATCTTAGGAATTAGAATTCTAGATCATATTATAGCATGTGATAGTTATTTTCTAAGCTTCAAAGAGCATGGATATTGTTAATAAACATAAAATTAGGCTCTTATATATAAAGATATGTAAGAGCTTTTCAACTTATTAAAATAAGGAAGGTTAATATTATGAAATCAAAAGAAGTTATGAATGATTTAAGTAAAATAGCTATATGTATAAATAATCTTTTTGAAAAAACTACTAGTAGTAGTTTTGATGATTTGGATGAAAATATTCAGTATGAAGATGATCCAAATGATAGAATGTTGAGCTGTGAAATATATTATATATTAGAGAAATTAGATGATGTTAAGCATACATTAGATTACATAAATAAGAATGTAAAATCTGAAGGCTGTCTAATGAAAAATTCAAATGATAGATACGAGTTAAATAATTTTGAATTTCATTGTGGTTATTCTATAGAAGCTTTAATATATGATAGTGACATCGAAAAAGATTGTTGGGTGCATAGTAGAATTGAACATGATGGAGAAAGATATTATTTAGTTGGACATAATGATTTAGTACTAGATGGAGTAAGAGCTAGAATAAGATACTAAATAATTTAGAGCAAATAAATAACACTTGTGTTATAATAAAGAAAAAGTGACGAAGTCACGTAGTCCAGAAGAAACGGAAACCATCACCCAGTGAACCGAGTTTGGGAGGTTCACGAAAAAGGGTGATAGGTTTTGAGCAAAAAAAAGTAAGTGAGGAACGAGCGGAACTTTTTAAGCGAATAGTTTCTTATGGACTACGGTATATTTTTGAAGGAACTGAAAAAAATAATATTTAAATTTTAACAAAATTTAAACAAAGACCAGTGTAAAAAGATGAACCGAACCCCTGCAAGGTACATGGTTCATTTTTTTACACTGGTTTTACTATAAAAGTAGCTCATAAGAACTGCTTTTTTTATTATAAAATACAATGTCTCCAAAGGAGACAATAGAAAAGGGAGTAAAGGTTTATGGAAAAAGTTAAAGAGAAAAAGAAAAAAATACTTAAAGGAATAATCATTGGTAAAGAAATCATCGGAGAAAAAATATATGCACATGTTTCATGTGTAGACGGATTTATAGGAAAGGTTTTAATAGAAGAAAATGAGTTACACGATTTTGATGTAAGAGACAAAGTTGGCTTATTATTAGGTGCAGAAATAGAATTTAAAATTGATAATAATTATGATGAAGAATTAGGAGCATATATAGGAAGTAGAAAACAAGCTAATGAAATTTTACAAAAACGACTTGAAAAATTATCCGTTGGTTATGAAACTAATGCATCAATAATTATTGTTGCAAAAAATAATATTATAGTAAATATATATGGTAATGATGTAAAAATAAAAGCGAAAGATTTAAAATTAGGTTGGATTGAAGATTTAAGAGAAAGGCTGAAAATCGGACAAGATATAAAAGTAAAAATAGTATCTATAGAACCTTTAAAATTAGAAGTAATTAATAAAAAGAAAACATTTCATGCTGATAAATATAAAATAGGAAATGAATACGTTGCAAAAATAGTAGGTGCACCTGAATTTGGCATTATAGCAGAAATAGAAAACAATAGACAAGTTTTGTGTTATCACGTTGACTGGAAGGATGAACCTAAAGTAGGTGAATATATTGTTATTCAGATAAGTGATGTAAAACCAGAAGAAGAAAAGACATATGGTTATGTTAAAAGAAGAATAAGGAGATAATTCTTTATGGAACTTACTAAAAAAGAAGGAGAAATACTGGATTTTATAAAAAAATATAAGTGCTGCAAAAAAGAGCATATACAAGCTTTTATTGATGTAGCACAACTTGATAAAAGGTTAATTCGTCTTGTATGGAGAAATGAAATAATTATTGAAGACGAAATAATCAAACTGAAAGAAAATAATGTTGATTTAGAAGGAATGCGTGAACAGCTAAATATGATAAAAGTTCTTGATGTTGTTACTCTTCTAAAAAATGAAGGTAGAATTAAAGAAATAGAGATTATGGATCTTCCATATTACATAATGGCTCGTTCTGCAAAAAAAGACGTTTATATGTATTTTACTTTCGTTAATAAGGGTTTAGAAATGATAAAATTAAAACTTATTGATAATGAAAATAAAGGAAATACAATGTTAATTCTAGAAAATAGCACACAGATAGAATATCTTAAAATACTTACAACAAAAGTAAAAAAGGTTATTATTTACGAGGATTTTTTAAAAACAAATCAAATATAACAACTCAAAAACATCCCTGCTTGGGACAGCAGAAGAGGAAAAAGTATAAGTATAATATAAGGAGATATAAAATATGAGTAAAATAATAAGCATTATTAATCAAAAAGGTGGAGTAGGAAAAACAACAACAACTATTAACTTAGGAGTAGCATTAGCAAAGTTAGATAAAAAAGTTTTATTAGTGGATTTTGATCCTCAAGCAAATTTAACAATTGGTCTTGGATTTGATCCAGATGAAATAAAAAATACAATATCAAGCATGATAAGAAAAAGAATTGCAGATGATAACTGTGAAATAAACATAGTTGATTACATATTAAAAGCTGAAAATTTAGATATAATACCTAGTGATATAGGTTTATCAGGAATTGAGATGTTGTTATTTAATACAATGAATAGAGAAAATGTTTTTAAAAATATCATAGAGGAAATAAAAGTTAACTACGATTACATACTGATAGATTGTATGCCTAGCTTGAACATATTACCAATAAATGCTTTGGTTGCATCTGACAGTGTTATAATACCTGTTCAAGCGCATTTTTACTCACTTACAGGTATGGAACAACTTTTTGAAACAATAAAAAAAGTTAGAAGGCAAATAAATAGAAATTTGGAGATAGAGGGTGTACTACTAACCATGTATGATAGTAGAACTAGCCTAAGTCGAGAAGTTGAAAAAACACTTAAAAGCATATATGGAGAAACAATAAACATATTCAAAAACAAAATAGTCATATCAACAAAAGCAGCAGAAGCACCATCACAAGGGAAAAGTTTATTAAGTTATCAACCAAGAGCAGAAGCAGCAAAAAATTATCATATGCTTGCAGAAGAACTGCTAAGTATATAGAGGTGTTAAAATGGAAGGTAAATTAGGATTAGGAAACAGATTAAAAAAAATAAATCCATTAGATGATGTGTTTGGTATAGAAAACAATCAAAGTGAACAAATAGAGCAAATACCTATTGATATGCTTGTACATTATATAGAACATAAATTCAAACTATATTCTGGACAAAGAAAGCAGGATTTAGTTCAAAGTATAAAAACTCATGGGATTTTAACACCAATAATTGTAACGCCAAGTCAAAATGAACAGTACATGATACTAGCAGGACACAATAGAACAGAATGTGCAAAAGAAGCAGGATTAAAAGAAATTCCAGCTAAAATAATTAAAAACATAACAAAATTACAAGCTAAGCAAATAGTGATAGAAACAAATCTATTTCAAAGGTCGTTTAGTGAACTACCAACATCAGAAAAAGCGGAGATAATCTCAGACTATTACGAACTAAAAAAAGAAAATGGCGAAAATATATCAGATATAGAAACGGAAATACAAAAACTATCTGAATTGTCCCCAGTGGGGACAGAAGATAAAAAAGCTAGTGTGTCCCCACTGGGGACAAGACAAATTGGACAAAAATACAGTTTGTCAAAAAATACAATAGCTAGACTTTTAAGAATACATAAATTAGTAGCAGAACTAAAAGAAAAAATAGATGCAGAAGAAATATCACTAAGAGCAGGAGTTGACTTATCATATCTTTTACAAAATGAACAACACATAGTAGTAGAAATAATAAATCAACATGATATAAAAATTGATATGAAAAAATCAGCACAATTAAAAATGCTAAAAAAAGAGTTGCAGCAATTAGAAGAACAGGATATAAAAACTATATTGCTAGCAAGTAGTAGCAATCAAAGTAATGTACAAAAAAAGATAAAACCTATAAAAATAAAAAGAAAGTTGATAGAAAAATACTTTAAAAAAGAACAAGATGAGGATGAAATACAGAACATAGTAGAAAAAGCATTAGAAAAATATTTTGAAGAAGGTGATATTTATTAGCAATGATATACGTAAAAAAACATGCAATTAAAAGGTACATAGAACGTATACAAAATACAGATGAAAGCACTGTTAGAAGGGAAATCCTTCAAACGGTGCTTTTTAGTACTAAAAAGATTAAACACAAAAAAGCAAATTGCTATGCTTATATAAAACAAAATGCAGTAGCAATAGTAAAATTAGCGGACAATGGGAAAGACAAAATAGTATTAACAATATTAAAAACAGAATATAAAGACTGTTGGTGGAGCGAAAATAATAAAAAACGAGAGGATAAAAAACATGTTAAATAATTCATTTACATTTGATGCATTTACAAACTTAACTGACACTGTAACAACAGTTATAGTGTGTATTGCATTTATGGTATCTATTATTACAGCAGGTATAGCAGCATATTTGAATAAAAAAGACTCAGACAAACGTGCTGATTATATGACAGAAATAATATGGACGATAGTAATATCGTTTGTAATAGGTGCATCGGTTACTATAGTTAAATTAATATTTGGAATATAAAGTAGGAGAATGATAATTGTATGAGAAGCTTTAAAGTACCTTATGGTAAAATATTGCCGGATAAAATAATTTATGGGAGACTGACACCAAAAGAAGCTATATTTTTAGGAAGCATTGTGCTTGTGTTTTTTTTCTTGTTTATGATGGATATAACATACATAGAAAAAGGCTTAGGAAATATAATCCTTAGGATTATATTATTGCTTATTTATTCAACCATAGCACTTGTTTTAGCATTTAAGAAAAAAGATATATATGATTTAGATGAATACTTAATACTTAGAATTAAATACAAATTTAGAAAATATAAAAATACAATTTATGAAAAGTATTAAAGCTTATACTTTTATAAAGAAAGGGAGAGGTAAATGTTTATAATCATTTTCTTTGCAATGCTTACAATAATTATAATGTTAGTAGGTTATATAATATTAGAGAAAACAGTTGGAAATAAGACAGAAAATAAACCATGTAGAAATAATACAGAGACATATGATCCAAATTCTCAACTGATTAAGGTAGTTAACTTAAAGAAAACATTGGGTATTAAAAGTATTAAAAATAATCTTATAACAACAGAGGATAGTAACTTAACATGCTTAATTGATGTCTCAACACCAGAATTTAATTTAATGACAGAGGAAGATCAGACATTATATGAGAATAGAATGATAGAACTTGTTTTTAAATTAAATTTTAGTATTAAAATTTTAACCATTATAAGAAATAAAAACTTGAAAAGTGTAATAAAAAACCTAGAACTAAATAGAGCTGATGTTAAAAATGAAAATTTAAATAGCTACAGCATGAGTTTTCAAAATGAATTAATTAAAGAACAAAATAATAAAACAATAAAAAAATATTATGCTATATACACAAAAGAGAAAGGAACATATGAACAAAAATTAAAAGAATTGCAAAAGAAAGCCAGCACTTTTATAAAAGGTATGCAGGCAACAGGTTGCAGAACACAAATTTTAACTACAAATGAATCTTTAGAACTTCTAAATACAGTAATAAAAAAATATGAAAAACTTGATATTCAGTCTTTAGAAGAAAATAACGTGTTTGATATAGCCATATAAAAAGATAGGTGATGATATTGAAAAAAAAGAAAAAGAAAATCAATATATTAGAAGAGAGTGATAATTTTTTAATTGAAGGTACTATTGGAAACTTGGATCTAATTCTTCCAGATGGTGTACTCGATTATGACGATTATATAAAACTTTCAAGTGATAAATTTGTGAGAATATTTGCTGTTTTAGTACATATGCATGAAAGTTATGTAGGATGTTTTGATTTTTTATTTGAAGAATTAGGCGAGAATATAGATTCTACAGATCATATTGAGCCAATAAGTAGTTCAAAAGCTATAAATGCATTAACACGAGAGATAACAATTGTAAAAAGTAATGAAAATCTAAAAAATAACAGTAATATGGATAACGATGAAGGAGCATTACAAGTTATATCAGACCTTGAAAATTTGAAAAAGCAAATACAACTCGGAACAGAAAAATTATTTTTTGTAAGAAAAATATTTAGAGTTTGGGGAAAATCTAAGCAAGAGTTAGAAGACAACTGTAAAATTTTTAAAGAAAAATGTGAAGGACGTTCTTTGATAGTAAAAGAGCTATTATTAAATCAAGCAGAAGGATTGAAGACATCATTGCCAAGCCCATATTTAGGAGTAATACCGAGTAAATTTAAAAAGAATTTTTCAGCAGCTTCACTAGCAGGAATACTTCCTGAAGGGATGACAGACTTTGGACATAAAAGAGGTATACCGTTAGGCAGCCTTGCAAAAAAAAATTCACCGTTTATATATAATTTCTTTGAAGGTCCACCAACATTACCAAATCCAATGGCAGTATTGATAGGCACATCTGGAAGTGGTAAATCTACATTAATGAAATTGATTAGAGCAAGAAGTTCAATACTAGGAGCTTGGAACATAGGACTAGACTTGGAAGGAGAATTTGAAAAAATAACAGAAAGAACAGGAGGACATTATATAAACATAAGAGCCGGAGAAAAAACTGGTATAAATCCTATGGACTTAGAAGTAGAAGAAGATGAAAAAGGCAGAAAATTTATAGATATACAAGGAAAAGTAGCAGAGATAAGAGAACTTTTAAATATATTTTGTACAAAATTTAATAATAAACCACTAGATGGTATGGAAATAGCCAGAATAGAAGATGTAGTGAGAGAGCTTTATTATAAAAGAGATATCAGATCCAATGAGCCAGATAGCTTATATATAAAAAGTACAGTAAATACAAATGAAGGTTTTATAATAACAGGCGCTAAAAAAGAAATGCCTATACTATCAGATGTAAAAAAAGAATTAGAAAAATATGATGAAACAAAAAAACTAGCAATTTTGATGAAGATGATAACAGGAGAAGGAAGCTTGGCATTATTTGATTGCCAAACAAGTATAGTAATAGAACCAGGAGTTGGTCTAACCTTTGGATTGAAAAACATAAAAGATAATTTCACAAAATTCTTTTCATTAATGAATATTATGACCTTTCTTTGGGCTACACTGTCAAAAGTTGAATATAAAACAATTGAGAAAATAGTTGAAATTGATGAAGGCTGGTTTATAGTTTCATACGAGGAAATAGGTGCAATACTTGAAAGCTTTGATAGAAGAGGTAGAAAATATAAAATATCACTTATAATAGGATCACAATTGGCAGATGAGTTTATATCCAGTAAAGCAGGAAAAGTAATAATAAGCATAGCAGAAACAAAAATACTCTTAAGACAGACGGAAACGAGTGCAAAGGGTATCATACAACAGCTAAATTTACCAAGTAACTATGCTTCATACTTACAAAGCTTTGATCCTGGAGATGCAATCTTTATATCTGGTGGTAAAAAAGTTTTAGCAGACATTCAATACTATGACTTTGAAAAAGAATATGTAGAAACATAAAATTATGAAGAAGGTGATTTGTTGAATACCGGAATAATAAAATACTTTAAAGCAGGTGGTACATTTCCGTTATTAGCAGTAGTAACAACTGTGTTTTTTATAATACTAATTACACTCGGTGTTCTTGCATACTTTGATAAAAAAGAAGGACATAGAGAAAAATTTATAAAGTCAATAATTATTTTGATAGTTTCTGCATTTGTAATTTCATCTGCTTATGCAATTTCAATGACATTTCATAAAGTAATAGAGGAACAAGCAACAATTGGGAATGTAAGTATAGGGGAAGCATTGCAAACTACTATAGGCGAATTTGGCAAAGCGGTAGGATTTTGGGAAAGAGCATTATACTCTTTCTTAGATATATTTGCAGAATCAGCTATATGGATTAGAGATTTTATAATAGGACAAAATGTTGGTATAAGACAAATACTAAATAAATGTGCTTCAAATCCAATAGTTAGTTTTAATGTTGAATATGGTGATGATTCAGTAAATTTATATAATCTAATATTAATATCAGCTAGTTTCCTATTATTTATAATGGTCGTAAATTCCGGATATAAACTTGCTAAGTTTTCATACAATACAAACAGTAGAGAAGAAGTTATAAAATCATTTACCAAGTGGTTTTATGTGTTGTTATTGATAATGATTATTCCAGCAACATTCATTACGGCAACAAAAGTAATGGATATAGCAATGAATATATTAAATAAAATTAACGATAGCTATGTGATTAGTACAGACACATTAACAGTAGAAGCATATGGACCACTTGCACCAATAGCAAAGATATATATTTCATATTTAGAATTTAAGGTGTATGTACTAATGCTATATAGAAAATTTATAATAAATGCATTCTATATAACGATACCAATAACAGTATATTTATGGGGGATTAGCGATAACTTTGAATCATTAACATTATGGACAAACACACTGTTAATGAATATTTTTTCTCCTATATTTTACTCAATATCATTTGTTATAGGTTCACTAGTATTAAGGTCATTAGAAAATGGTGAAAACCCCATAATAATGATTATTATATCATCTTTGTGCTTAAAGGTAGGAGATGAGCTTAAAAAAATAGTGAAATATAAAAATAATGCATCAGTGTTAGGTGGTTCAACAGATGTTAGCGGAATATCAAGGACAATTTTTACAGGTGCAATGATAGCAAGAACGTTGCATAGTATAGCTTCTAAGAAAACTTCAATTAGTAATAGTAGTAACACAGCTGCTTCAACAATAAAAACAGCTAATAATGCTGCCAATAATGCTAACTTTAAATCAAATGCATCAACTTCATCAACAGTAAATGATACAAATATGTTGGGAAAAAGTAAAAGCAATGAAAATACATATAAAAGTAAAGGCAACGGATTAGGATTAAACTATACAATGGGTAATGCAATAAAGGATTCAGTAAAATTGGCTAAAAGTATGGGGATAAATTCAAATTCTATGAGGAAAGGTGTAAAAGTAGTAGCAGGAGTTGCCGCAGGTATTTCAACTGCAAATCCGCTTTTGGGTTATGCAGCATATAAGGGCTCAGGCGCTGTATTAAATGGCGTAGGAAAAGCTACATCAGGTGTATTGAACACTGCAAGAAATATAAAAGGTGGAGCAAATAAGGTTGGTAGCTATTTTAAAGGCAATTCAGATGTAAAAGCTCATAGGAGAGATTGACATGGATGAAGATTTAAAAGAATTAGATGCTATGTTAAGAAAGATTGATGCAAAAGTTAAACGCAATGCCGGGTATAAGCTAATAAAAATTATAAAAAAAACGCTCCCGACATCTGCGTTCATTATTTTTGGAATAGTGTTATTTCTGTTAATAGTAATTGCTGTTGGTGCGATGCTTAATAGTTTAAAATTTTTTAAAATAGATGATAAAGTAGAGGATACATGTTGTGAAGAAACATCTGAATTTTTAAGTCCTAAAAAGATATCTATATATCAGGAAATTGAAAACAATAGCTATACTGAATATAAGGATGGAGAAGAAAATGTTACAGAATATCTTGATGGTGAGGAAACAAATCAATATACAAATGAAATTGATATAAATGTAGACATGGCAAAAGAACATAGATTGCATTGGCAGTTATTAGCCGCTATTGACTTGTTGAGTGGATTAGGTGGAGATCCTAAGGATAACACTGTTGAAAAGCTATCAAAAGAAATAACTCCAAGCTTTAAATATACAGAATATTCAGAAACAATAACATCCGAACAATATATTGAAGTAGAAGTTGAAAGACAAATACCAAGAACAAATAAAACAGTGATAGACACAGTGCAAAAATTACAAAAAACAGTAATAAAAAGACCACAGTTTGTTATAAAAAGTGTAAGTAGCGCATTATTTGATGTTGATTATGAGTATGAAAAAATAAAAATAACAGATGAATTCGGAAATACTAGAGAATGCTATACTATAATAAATGTAAATAAGAAGGTAAACAACAGACTAGAAAACTTTATAAACAACAGAAAATTTAAAGGTAGGCTAACAACAAAGAATATTTTAGAAATATATGATATGGGTGTTGAATTTCCTGAATCAAGTGATTTTGCTAACTATATGCTTGAATATATGGCTTTAAATACAAATATTAGTGTAGCAATACGAAATTACAACGGAGAAGGAAATTACAGTGTTACAGAAGATAATAAAACATATAGAGTTCCTATAAGATTTGAAAGAGAAAAATCAAATAACAATAAAGTATATATTTCTTCCTTCTTTGGAGAAAGATATTTAACCATAGCCGGAGTTACTAAAAAAAATTTTCATAGAGGACTTGACTTTGCGGTTCCGTCCGGTACCCCAATAGTGGCTGCTGCTGATGGAGAAATTGTTAGATCAGACTATAGTAAAAGCTACGGAAATGTTATTGAAATAAAACATAATGATACATACTCAACAGTATATGCACACAATGCAAGACTATTGGCTAAAGTAGGTGATAAAGTAAAAAAGGGAGACATAATATCTTTGTCTGGTAACACAGGAGTCAGCACTGGACCACATCTACATTTTGAAATAAAGCAAAACGGAAATCCGATAGATCCGTTTGATATGTTAAATTTAAAAGTAATTAATTAGTAAGTAAAATAAATAGAGGAATGAACATGGTAAAAACTATAGAAGATTTAAACAGAGAATATGAAGGTAAAGAAGAGGATGAATATTATTTTAATCAACAAGCTGTGTTAGGCTCAGAAGAAGACGCACAATCAGCATATGATGAAGATGGTAACTTCCACTGTATTAAGTGGTTTGATTGCAGCTGTTGTCCTGCATTCAATAAAGAGCATTGCTTATAACAATAAAATTTTTATTGCATAGAAATAAATCTAATAAAAATGAGTGAAACGAGGTAAAAATATGAAATGTAGTGAGTGTAAATACATAAATGTATCAGATGGTAATGGTTCTCCAGGAAGATGTTATTGTAAACATCCAAATAGACCGAAAGAAGTAACCGGTACAGAATTAGTAATATGTAATTCAGAAAGGCACACAAATAGAGTTCTTATAAAGACATCACCAAGATGGTGTCCGTTAAAGAAATAGGGTGTAAAACTAATAGTCAAAAGACTATAGGTAGGTGATAAAAATAGAAGAAACAATATATACGGTACATAGAGGTACAAATTCAAGATTGATTAAAAATGTTGTTGATTTGTACTTTAAACAAGGTGATAGCATAGCAGATGTTACATATGGTAAGGGTGTATTTTGGAAAGAAATAAATAAAAGTTTATATAAAATTGTTGGTTCTGATATCAAAACAGGTACTGATTTTAGACATTTGCCTTATACTAGCAGTACATTTTGCCATAGTGTAATTGATCCACCGTATGCACGTATTACAAACTTAAAAGGTATGGTTGATTGTTACAATACTACAAGATTTACAACACATAAAGAAATAATAAAACTATATGAAGAAGGATTACCAGAGCTAAAAAGAATTACTAAACCAGGAGGATATATTCTTTGTAAATGTCAAGATGAAGTTTGTGGCTGCAGGCAGAAATGGAGTCACATAGAAATTTATGATATAGCTTTAAATTTAGGATTATATGCGAAAGACCTATTTATTCTGGTAAATGATAAGATGCCTAAAGTTTTACATAAGCAACAACATGCAAGAAAACTACATAGTTATTTATGGGTTTTTCAAAATAATTAAGGAGTAAATCGAAAATTCATCTCCTTATAAGGAGCTAGCAAAAGAGGTGATTATAATAAATGACTTGAACAAAATAATTCTTGCTACTGGCAGCGAAGAACTAAATAATGCTGTCATAGAGTATGCATCAAATAAAAACAATTACAACTTTGAACAAGTACATTATAGAGAATTCTTATTAGAAGAAGGTAATGATTTTAGTATATGTGTGATATCTGGAGTGCTTCCTGGAGAAATAAAATTTGACCGCCTAATCTATATGCTTAGAAGTAAAGATATCAGAGTTATTTTAATATTACTTGAAGAAAACAAAACAGAGTTAGAAATATGTATAAAATATCATGTAACTGATGTTTTAACCCAACCAGTAAAACCTGTAGATATTATTGATGCAATAGAAAATCCGAAAACCTTTAAAGATATAGAATTTATATATAAAAAAATGGGTCTAAGTTTAGAGCTTGACATAGATAAAACAGATAGTAAAAAAAGTGCAAAAAAGAATGTAAAGAAAAGCAACAACACTGAAAAAACAGTAAAAGAAATAATAAAATATAAACAATCTATTATAGGAGTAAAAAATATAGGAGTTGTGTGTCTCTCTCATGGGGCGGGAGCTACATTTTTTACTTTAAATTTTGCTAAGGCTTTATCGGAGATTACTAAGGTTGCAGTAGTAGAACATCCACTTATAAACCCAAAAATATATAATACCATAGGGATAGCAAATTATATTGACGAGGCAAGAGATTTCGTCAGCTATGCACATAATATAGCATACAATAAGATAGATAAAAACAAAGCCTTTGCAAAAGACAATATAACGTACATAGTTACAGATCCAAACAGAGAAAAAATAAGCAGTGACGATTGGGACGAAAATAATATGTTGAGACTTCTATATGTATCAAAAATACCAATAAATATTATAGACTTAGGAAATCAGTTATTTGATACAAGCATAATAAATATTATTGAACAATTTAGTCTTGTAATAATTATTATAGATCCATACATACCAAATATATTAGAAAATCTACATACAATAGAAAAAATCAAAAAGCTTGAAGAAAACAAAAGTGTGAACATCAAGTATGTTATAAACAAATACAATGATGGAGTAGATAAATCAGAGTTACTAAACAATTTGGATATAGAACCAATAGCATATATACCATATTTAGATCCACAATATGTGTATAAAGCAACTAGCGAAAATAAGATACCATATAATTATAAGTATGTAAAAGAAAAGCTTGAAAAACCAATGACAAAACTAGCAAAAAATATATTACCTAAAGAAATAGAGTTTAAAAAGCAAAAACATAGAATAAACATACTAAGTAAAATAAAAAGTAAGAGGAGATAAAATTGAAAGCAAAGCATAAAACATTAATAGGAACGCTGCTGCTACTTTTAGCAATAGCGTTTTTTATTTTTTGGGAGTTTATCGGAAGAAAAACAGTTATGTGTCAAAATATCATAATATTAAGTCAAGATGTTGATAAGGGAACGCTTATAACAGAAGAATTGTTGACAACAAAAAAGATAGAAACTGAAAGCTGTATAACTGATGTAGTCGTAAGTAAATCAGTTATAGTTGGACTAGAAGCTAAACATTATATACCTAAACATACACAATTGGTAAAACAATACTTTGAAGAATCTGCATTAGTTCTAACAAAAGATGAAAAAATCATGAAAATACCAAAAGATTGGATATATACGTTTCCTGAAACACTTAGAAGGAAGGACAAAATATACATATATGCTGTTAAGAAAGATGAAACAACTACAAAAGTAACTAACTACAAAGATAATAAAGAACAATATATATTTAGCACAACTGTAGCATATGTTAAAGATAGTAGCAATAGAGAAGTAGAAAGCTTAGACGAAGACAGATTGACAGGAACATCTGTTATAAGTGATATAGAAATAGTAATAACAGAGAAACAATTTAAAATGCTAGAAGACTTAACTAGTAAAGGGTTTACATTAGCTATAATGTACAAATAAAGAAAGAGGAAATAATATGCAAATACATATAATAAGTGATGATAAAAAACTTATAGATTCTTTAAAACAAGTAAAATCAATAAAAGTAAAAGAAATTAAAAAACAAGATATAAGTGAAGATAAAGCAAATATTTTAGTTATAAGTGATAAACAGATAGATATTAATACATTAATATCACTTAAAAATACCCAACAAAAATGCTACTATCTATCAAGCAAAGAAAATTCAAATAAAATTGAAAAAGTAGATAAAAGTTTATTAGCAGTTAAAAACATTTATATAGTACCACCCAAGAGAACAATTCATCAAATACAAGAATATATATTAAAAGATACATTTGAAATAATTGATGAAAACAATGTATACACATTCTTTGGTGCAGATAGCAAAGTAGGGACTACTGGTATTATACAAAAGGTAGCAATAGACATAGCAAAAAGACACCCAAATATAAAAACAATAGTATTATATTTAGATGGTCAAGAAGGATTTGATTGGATAGAAGATACTCAGACAGAAAATAGCATATCAGATTTAAAAGTAGCACTTAAAAATAACTTGATAACTGAACAAAATTTAGAAGATTGTGTATACAAATATAAACTAAATTTGCATATGCTCAAAGGAGAAAAAACTATAACTGACAATATGTGTTATAGCCAAGATGAAGTAAATAACATCATATCATTGTGTAAAAATGTTTATGATATAGTTCTAATAGATGCTGGAAGTACAAAAAACATACAACTAATTATGTCATATGCAGCACTAATTAATTCAGATAATAAAATACTTGTTACTGATCAAGTGTCAAGATCATATGATACTTACAAAAAAGGCAAGGAGCAAATATTAGAACCATTAGGTATATCAAATTTTAAATTCTTGATACTTAATAAATATATAAATGATAGCATATTGAGCAAACCATGTGAACTGATGGAGAAATATGAACTTGTGATATTAAGCACATTACCATATATAGACTTTCATATGCAAGCAGCTACAGAAAAAAACATAACATTATTTGAGACAGAAAAGCAATATGAAAAAGGTATAAAAAATATAGTAGAGTATATAGAAAAAAAGAAAGGACTAGCAAGCACCAAAATTGTAAAGAAGCCTATATTTAAATTTTTTAAAAATTAAGAGTAGGAGAATGAGAGTTTGAAAGAGGAAAGTCAAAATAAACAGCAATACAACATAAAAGATATACTAGAACAAAATATAAAAGTAGAACCAGTGAAATTAACAAGAGATACTGAAAATATTGAATTTAGTAAATTATGCAAAAAAGTCAGAAATTATTTTAATAACCTGCAGATAGGTACAGATGATTTAGAGAGACAGAAAAAAGCTATCATAGGTTTCAAAGAAGAAGTTATGTACTATAGAGACAAGATAGAGCAGTACTTGAAAGATAATAATAAAAAGAACGAACAGTTTCCTGCTTGGTATGAGAGCTTGTCAGAAGCATTGTTCCATGAAATATGGGGTTTGGCTGGTATAGCAGAATGGTATAACGCAAAAACTCCTGAATTGAAAAATTCATCATCAGCAAAAATTATAGGTGACAAAATATACTTTATGATAAATGGTAAAACAACACTTATGCCACAGACTATAACAAAAGATAGAAGAAAACAGCTAATAAGAGCTTTGCTATCAAATGACTATAGAGTTAGATTAGATAATGATGTGCCGGACATAGAAATGGTAACAGGAGAAAGAATAAAAATATTTGGCCATGGTGTAACTAGAAAAGGAAAAGACACAATTATATTTAGAAAATTTCCTGTAAAAGACTATACGTTTGAAAAGCAAATAAAGCTAGGTACTTATCCTAACAATTCATTAAAACTACTTAAGCTATTAGCTAAAATAGGATATAACATGGCATTTACTGGAGCAGTTAGAACATCAAAAACAACACAATTAGCTACATGGTTAAGCTATGAAAGTCAAACAGAGGACGGACTGATGGTAGAAACAAGACCAGAAATACCATTAGATACAATTTTACCAACTGCACCAATCATTCCTTTGGTAGTAGATACAGAAGAAAAATTGTCTAGCATTAGATCATCAATTATGCGTTCTGATGCAGACTACGTTATTATGGCAGAAGCAAGAGATGCATATGCATATGATATAGCTTTGAAAAGTGCAAGTGTAGGAACAAGAAGATGTAAACTGACTGCACATGTAAACAGTCCGTATGACTTTCCATATGAATTTGCAAGAGAAATAACTAGGATATATGGTGGAAATATAGACTATGAAGCTATAAGCATAGCAAAAGCATATACATTGAATTTACACTTTATAAACTATCCACATAATAAGGCACAAAAGAGACTTGAAGGAATATATGTATTTGACTATAACCCAAGAACATATGAGATATGTATACACACATTATGTAAATATGATTATAAAAGTGATAGTTGGGGATTTAACTATTGTATAACAGGTGACATGGAACGAATAGGTATAGAACAAGATTATGAAATATATAAAATGTTGTGTGAAGAACTAAAAAAACTGTCGCAACAATGTCCTATACAAGAAAAATATAAACAGTCAATAAAACCGTTTTATAGTAGATAAAGTTTATTAATAAATGAAAGGGGGATGAAAGTTGACAATAATTAATATTATCATATACATAACTATAATATTAGCAATATATATGATATTTCAACACTCTATAAATAATAAGATAAAATCTATAATTAGACATATACATAGAAAAAGAAAAAAGACTGAACTATATGAGTACATAAAGAAAATATATTTATCTGTACAAAATATATCAGATGAAAAACAATTAGAGTCAAAAATCTATGGACTGTATATAAAAACAGCAGCTATATTTTTATCAGTATTTATAGTTATATTTAGATATAACATTATGATATATAAAACTTTATATGCTATTTGTATAACGGTAGTACCGGCAATTATGTTGTCTTTGCTACCGTTTGTTATGCTTAGAATAAAACTATATTATACACAAAGTAATAGTAGCAAAGAAGCACTAATTGTAACAACCGAGATACTCAACCAATACAAAATTTATAACAACAATATAGTTGAAGCAATAGATGCAACTATAAAAAACTTAGAAAATAATATCATATGTAAGCATTATTTGATGAGACTTTCAATGCGTATCAAAGAATATCAATCAGATGATGAGCTGTTGGATATACTAGATGAGTTTACATTTACTGTAAACACAAACTGGATTAGAATGTTGTCTGATTCAATATTTTTTTCGATGGTTAATAATATAGACATAACACTAAGCTTGGATGGACTGATAGAGCAAATAAAAGCTATAGACTATACTCAAAATGTAGGAAAGAGATTGAATATAGAGGGATTTGCTATGGCTAAATATTTAGCACCAATTCTATATATAACATTAGTAATCATTAGTGTAAAAGTATTTGATATAAGCTTAAGTGACTACCTATACTATCAATTTACAAGTGATGGACTTAAGTATTTTATTTCTATAGTTATATGGTCTTTTATATGCTACATATGTGAATACCTATATAGAAAAAGAAAATTTGATTTTTAGGGGAAAATATGAGTGATATAAAAATAAATATATGTCAAGTGATAGCAGTTATTATATTTGTAATATTAACATATTTAGGTACGAAATTTATATTTTTTAAGAAGAAAAAAAGCATAGATAAAAGATTTATAATTATGAATTTAAAAAATAACCTAAATAAAAAATTGAGTAAAAAAACATTAAAAGTAAGCTTTAGAAACATAAATAACCACTGGATACCATTTAGATTTATTGCAAAGCAAATAGATTTGAACTTAAAGAAAAAACAAGATATAGAACTATCTAGTATAATCATACAACTACAAAATATAGCAGTTTCTCAACAGGACGAACCAACTTCACTATCATATATGTTAACCAGGATAGTTAGGTTTACAAAGTACACTAAGACAGCGTTTATTAAAATGATATCATATGTAGATCAGGCGAAAGAAGAGGAAGCAAAAGTAGCATTTATAAATGAGATAGACACACCACTTGCTAGAGATTTAGCACATATACTTATACAACTAGATAGTATAAAACCTGTAGAAGTAGTAAAACAGCTGAATGCATTAGAAGAAAGAGTGAGAAATGATAATATAACTACAAAAAATCAAAAAGAAGAACTTTACTCGGATATTATGTACATAATGCCTACAATACTGTGCTTTATAATACTTATGAATTTTTTAAAAATAATACTAAATATAATTACAAATTTTACAAATATATAAAATTTATTAATAAAAGGGAGGAAGAAACAATGAAAAAAATAATAATAATTTTAGGAACAATAGTATTAGGAGTAATAATAGTAACAACTATGATACTAAGTGATACTGGACTAAAAGGTAGTGCAGATGATATCACAAACAATGCTGGAACAACTATAAACAAAATGATAACAGACATAAGTAAATAAGGTATAACGAATGAAAAAATTAATAATAATACTAGGATGTATTGTACTAGGCTGTTACATATTTACTATGTTACTTGGTGATCAAGATACAAGTTTTAAAAACTTACAAAAAGAAGTATTTGAACAAGAAGAAAGTAGCTATTCAACTATACCATAATAAAGTAAAAAGTAAGGAGAAAAGAAAGACCGTAAAAAGTCTTTCTTTAATTTTTAATTATGAAACAATTCATTGTATTATGTGCAGTATTTATATTGCTTTCAGCTATGTTTTTGCAAATACCGTTACAAATGATGAACTATGAAAGAAAACATGCAATTATGTTTTATGTGAACAATGCAAAAGAAATGGCAAAACAAGAGGGATACTACACAGATAAAATATTAGAAGAACTAAAAGAAAATATATTGACTAAAATGAACATAGACAAAAATCAAATAATTATATCAGAAAGCACAACTAGACAACCCAAATATAGACAAAGCAAAAGCTTAGATGGTGAGCAAATATATATAAAAATATCAGTACCTTTTAATAAAATTATAGCAGCACAGAGCTTGTTCGGTATAACCAATAAAAAGAGATACTATGTTATAGAAAATATGACTACATCAGAAAGGTTGGCTACACAATGAAAGCATTTATAGTTGGAATTGCACTTATTATACTTATGACACTAATGCTAGTATTTCAGTCTGATAACTATAATTGTAGATTAGAAACAGAGAACCTAAAGTACTGTTGTGAAGAAGCATCTGATTCAGCATCGTTATGTTATACAGAAATTCATGATAAAAAAGGTTACAAAATATATGATGAACAAGAAGGCATAAGAGTTATTGAAAGAACTATAAAAAACTACTTAAAAACAAATGAAAATTTAGAACCAATACCCAAAAGTTATTGGACAGAAAAAATAAACTATACTGCATATTTTTTTGATGATGACAAGACATGCTCTATATACAGAAATGGAGCAAAGATAAAAGAATCTGTTTTTAATTATCCATTCTTATTCACTGATGAAGAGTTACAGTATAAAAAGAGCATATCAAGTCCAAATGTTATAGTAACAATAAATGCAGGCAAGAGTAAATATAGACTATCATTTATAAAACCAAAAGACATAATACGTTCATCAGGATATGAGTATGAAATATAATATTGTCCCCAGTGGGGACAATAAAGAAAGGTTCTATCGATGAAAAGAGAAGATAAATTAAGTACGAAAATTTATAACATGGTAACATAGGAGTGATACATGCGGATAAAACTTTTTTTATGTTTATTGATTGTTGATAAAATATGCTATAAATGCTTAAAAATATTGAAAAACACACAAATATTTCAATATTTTTATTGATAATCATATCAAAATATGGTAAAATAGGTATATAAAGAATATGTAAAAAACTTTCATGACATACTTTTTTTAGCATGTCGAATGATTGATTAATGTAAAAGAGTGAGGTAAAAAATTATGAAGAGAATATTAAGTTTTATTTTTATTATATCAATGGTTTTAGCAATGTTTACTACAATTTATGCAGACGTAAATTTTACTGATGTAAAAGAAACAGATTGGTTTTATTCAAACGTAAAAGAAATGGTAAACTTAGGAATGATTGAGGGTTATCCTGATAATACATTTAAACCTAGAAAAGCTGTGAAAGCAGATGAATTTATAAAAATGGTATTGGTAGCATTTAATTATGATATACCCGAAACAGACAGTACATATTGGGCTGATAAATTCATTAAAATCGCAGAAAAAGAGGGTATTGTAAGTAAAAATACTGTTTCAGATTATCGTTTTGAAATAACTAGAGAACAAGTTGCAAGAATAGTTACAAATACATTATTCAAAACAGAAGCCAGACCTACATCAACGTATGAAGAATATATTAAAAATGCAATGTTTGATTATCACTTGATAGCTGATGAATACAAGCAAGATATGATAGATTGTTATTCTTTAGGAATTATGCAAGGTGATGATTTAGAAAAAGTGAATCCACAAAAAAGTATTACAAGAGCAGAAGCAACAGCAGTTATTTTGAGAATGATTGATAATAACAGAAGATTAGAATGTAATTTCAATGCTGATGTTGAAAATAGTGAGTTTACAATAAATGATATTGAGGGTAACCCACATACCTTTATAGCCCCAATATTTAATGGTGAACCAGCACAAGAAATGATTGATATTGCATATATACTTCAAGAAGAAATGCAAAAGACCAAAGGTGCAGAGTTTTTTTCTTCATCCATTGGGGGAAATGATATTGGATTTACAGGATATGAAACACAAGTAAAACAAGATTTTTGCTATGATGATAATAATTTGACTAATGAAAATTTAGCATTAATGAGTAAATACACTGATTTTGACTTTAATGTTGACTTTTTAGAATATAAAACAGAGTATAGCCCTTATGAATTGGTTTTGTGGAAAAATATTGCATGGGCTTCTGATGAAAAATATAAAGCACAGTGGGATTTATACAAAGAATATTTTTCAGAATATTACAAAGAGCCTTTTGAAAAAATGTTTAAATTATGGTTTGAAGATGAATTTGAAACCGCTTGGAACTTATTTATGACAGGACTTTCAAATACTGATGTAGAGTATACTGTTATTGAAAAAACAATAAATGAGAGAAATTTTTTTATACAATCTGATAATAGTTTTGTTACTTTTGCAGTTTCATTAAAAGGTCAACATAAATAAAGGGGTGTTAAAATGATAAAGAAAAACAAGCTAACTTCTTATATATCGTTTCTGTTAGTATTCTGTATTTTACTAACCAATTTTAATTATATAAATATAGCAAATGCAGATACATATGATATTGACTATATAGGTGTAATCGGTGCTGGCGGTTATGAATATGCTACAAAGGACACTATATTACCCGACAGTATATTTTGGGTAAATAATCAAAATTTAAGATTAAACTTAACAATACTTGAAGAAAAACATTTAATTGTTTATGGATATTATGGAAATGTAACTAACAATGATTTTAAAAATGCTACCAATCCAACAGGTGCAAATGATAATTCAACAGATATTCAAAATGCGGGATTTTACAGAGATAAAGACGGTAAAAAAGGCGAATATCGTTATCATGGCTATACTTTAGAGGGCAATTTATATACAAATGCTAATTTCCCTGTTGATGTTGGAATGAAAAAGCCCGCCGACCGATACAAATATATGTATAGACGTTGGGAAAAAGGTACTCCATATTATGATTATACAGAACCAAGTGGTTTGAATAGAATAGCAACAGGTGAGTTACATAGTACAGAAAATAAAATTGAAAAGGCAAAAGGCACTATTTCAGACGTATTAAAATATAGCGGTTTTAATGACTTAGGCATAGTTCCAAATGGAATAGGTGGCAAAAGTAAATATGCTTGCGATTATGCTAATCTTATGACAGTACCAACACACTTTTCTATTGGTGATGTAGAAATGCGACATTTAGCAAGCAATGGCTCAAAATGGTATGCGGACTTTACTTCTAAGCCTGTGCTGCCAAATAAAATTGCACCAAAAGCTAAAGTAACTTTAAGTGATATAAAACAAATTGATTTAAACGAAGTAACAGAAAATAGCAACGTTGATATTTCAGTAACTGTAAAGGGTAATATTGAAGATAATGCGTACTATAAACACCCTATTGATAAGAATTTATATTATACAAGAAATGATATAAAATCTTGGACTGTTAAGTTGATGAATACAACAAATAGCGGTGATATACAAGAAGTAAAACTATCTAAAGAGGGTAACTATGATAAGAGTGCAGTAATTGATAATAAGGTTGAACATACTTTTAACATTACAATACCTTATTCATGGTTAAGAGATAAAGTTGACAAAAACGGAAAATTTAATTTAGATGGTGTTCTAATTGCAAGTGTAAAAGCACATTATTACGATACTGATATTTTTTCTTTTGCTGAAACAAATGGCGGTGTAGGTGCAAAATTCACAGAACCTATTAAGAAAGATGAAGAACCCGAGTTTGAAGAAGAAGAAGATATAGACTATAAAGAAATATTAATAGACATTCAAGCACCAAGAGAAATGCTTGATACTGAAAAATTTAAACTTCATGACTATACAGATTATACAAACGTTGTAACAACAGAAGTATACGTTGAGGGTAATCTTTTAAGTGATTATGAAGCAAACCAATTTATGAATGGGCAATACCTATTTCCTTTGATAGCAACAGACAAAATATATAACTATACTATTGCTATGACAAATGAATTAGACATGACATGGACAAAAAATGATTTTGTAAAAGTGTATCAGACTAGACCAAATGCAAAAATTACTTTAAGTGGAACACAAAAAGAAAATAGAGCATTAGTTGCTAATAATGATATGGGTGCAAGATACTTAAATTCAAGCTATTTCTTATCAAGAGCAAGCTTATATACAGATAGTTTTACAATAAGCGGAAATGAAATATATGTAAATAGTCAAGATGATAGCAAAATTGAATTTTTAAGTAAAAGTGCTGATGAAAATATAAACATAAACTTAAACATTCATGCAGTAGTAAAACCACGATATATAGAAAGAAATGATATTCCCGAGTGGTATCATCATGGTGAGCATGAATATAATTTACACGTTGTACCCGACTATAAACCCGCAATAGTATCTAACATATGGAACTATGTATTAACAAGACAAGAAACATTAAGCTATATGCTTGATATTGTATCAGTTGACGGAGATAGTATTTCAGCACAATCATTTAAAATGTATTATGACAAAGATAATGACGAAGTACCCGAAACACTAATTAAAAGCGGTAATGTAGACAATTTAAAAGGATATAAGCCCGATAAATTAGGAAACTATAAAATAGTATTCTATGCAGAGGAAAGCTTTGGAGAACCTACATATAGTCAATTCATTACAAGTGCAGATAAAAGAAGTGCAACACTTGAAAAGACTTTTTATGTACAGAATTTAGCACCAAGTACAGAAATATATGTTGATGTACCTCAAAACTATCCCGAAGTAGATATAATAATGCTTAATGATGAAGCAATAACAAGGGAATTAAATAACAAAATAATATCAACAAGAGTTGATTTTATGAATGAGATAATAAGAAATAGCTTAAATCCAAGTGTGCAAGTGTGGGATTTACATACATATATAGATGAATTTGAGATGAAAGATGATAAAAATACGGGGAGAAGTTATCCACCCGCTTCAATAAGCTATAACAGTGGAGGGTATACGGGAACATTAAAAAGAGATAGTGTAACTAATAATTCTTATGAGGGTAAAATTGGTACAGAGTCTAAAGAAGTAAGTGATAGTTTTAATGCTAGTAATACAGAGTCTATCAAATATAATCAGTTTGGAGGTCAAATCTATCACAATAACCCTCAATTACCTGCAACAAAAACAAAAAACGGACACACTTATAAAAAAGGTGCGGGTACAAGAACAAGTGTAAAATATGGCTATTCTACTTATACAGATGAAGAAGGTAATGAGGTTGAATATACAAGCTCTAAAACAATAAAATGGTCTGTTAAATATTCCGCAACTTGGACAGAAATTGTAGATGTATATGGTACAATTAATGATTATACGGGATATTATAAAGGTATAGTATATAAACCTACAAAACAAGAGTTTAGACCTACATATAGAGATACAAGTAATAAATACATTATTTACTTTGCAAACAATAAAGTTAGTAATATTGCTGATTATCAAACAATATTAAGTAAAGCAGATAGTAAAGTTATAGTGATTGGTAATTCTACAGTAAAAAATGATAGTAGAATTAAAAAAGATTTATTTATTGATTGTTCAAAAACTCTTGAAGATATTCAAAAAGAAATAATTGAATTTATATCAAATGATAATCCACAAGAAAGGGGAATTGTAGTTTTGGTTAATGAGCCTTTTATGATCAGCTACGCTGATATAGATATTGAAGGAGATATAATTCAAGATTATGGTTTTCAAATAACTCATATACCAACATTTTTTGATAATTCAATGGGACAAGCAGAAAATACAAAAAGTGTATTTAGTGAAAACGGTTATACTTCAACTAAATTACCTACAGTATTAACAAAGTCGGGACTATATACGTTTTATCGTAAAGTAAAAGACATACCAATTGACAAACCAAATCAAAGTGAATTATCAAATGACGGACAAATTAGAATACAAGCACATAGAAAACCTATAGCACAAGCAACACTTGATTGGACTTATGACAATACAAAAGGTATATATTTAACAAATTGGGTAGATTTATCATATGACCTAGATTTACAATTTCAAGATAAAGAAAAACAAAAAGGTATAAGGGAAAGAAAAATCAAGTATCGTGAAGTTGGAACTACTGAATGGATATATGAAATTCCTCAAAGTTTAGAGCCAGCAAAGTATGAACTTGAATATACTGTAAAAGATAACTTTAATGTGTGGAGCGAACCGTTTATAATGAATTTTGAATTACCTTTAATTCCGCCACCACAATTAGAAGCAAAATTAAAAACAGAACTTTCACAATTTAGTTTGAATGGAGTTCCAGCAAGTGAAAATCTAATAGCATATGACATACATACACGTTATCCATTTGATTTAAAACTTGAATTGACTTTGATGAAAGACAATATAAAAATTGTACCAACAAAAACATTAACTTATTCAATAAGTACAGCAACAAAAACAGGACAAGACATAACTTGGAATGATATAAAATACAACATTCCTGCAACACTAAAAAGTGATAATTATTCAATGAGAATAAGAGCTGTTGATACAGCAGTACCAACAAGATACAAAGATGTATTTTTCAATGTAAAAGTTAAAACACCAATTAACTTGCAGGCAATGCTACAAGGTAAAACAACAGGTATTAAAATTACAGCAGATAAAAATTATTCAATGACAGCAACAACAACCAAGTATGTAAATAAAGCATATACAAATTCAAACGTAAAAGTAACCATGTTTAATGGAACACCGTATGCAAAAACATATACTTTAAATGGTGTATACACAAATTGGAATTTGATTACTTCTACTTCATCAACAGCACCAGATGGTAATTATACAGCAAAATATGTTGCTATACTTCCAAGTGGGGAACAACAAACAAAATATTTAGCTTATGAATATATTCACAATACTCCACCTGTAATTGATGATAGTGAAATAAAAGCAAATATCAATGATTCATACATATATGAAAATGATGATGTTTCGTTTTTACTTAAATTCCATGATGAAGACCTTACAAAATTAAATATAAAGGTTGAATTGTATAAACAGTCTGACTTAGTGCATCCATTCAAAATTATCTTAAAAGATGTTAATCCCAACGGTACAAGCTATGATGATTACAATATAAACTTAATAGATGACATACCTTTAGGAGATTATAGACTTATTGCAACAATAACAGATGATTACGGAGAAACAGCAGTTGTAACAAAAGATTTCACAGCACATGATTTATGGATAGAAGGACATGTAAATCATGCACCAAAATGGGACGAAAACAGAAGCATATACAATGAAAAATACCCAGATAAATTTAGAGATGACAACACATATTGGAATGGTGAAGCACTAATGACAAGTGCAGAGACAACAACAATTAATGAAAAAAGTTCAGTAATATGTGAACGTGTATCAGTAGAAATTATAAATGATGATAGACCGATAGATAAAAAATACAAGCAATGGCTTGATGCAGATAATATAACTAATGACAAGTGGAACTTAAGCTATTGGGATGAAGGATGGGTAAATGATAACGGTTATGTCATAATAAAATGGGGAAGTGATAAAAAGCAAGAATTAACATTAAGATTTACAGCATATTTCAATAATGACTGGGTTGAAACAAGCGATGTGAAGATATATATTGACAACCGTGAGGATTTTTGGCAACTTCATAGATCGTGGTAAATAAAAATAATTAAATTATAAAACACACATATTTTAATCTTATGTGTGTTTTTTTTATTTTAAAAACATATCTTATAATGAAAGAGGTGATAAAATGGCATCCAGAGTACAAGTCAAATGCAAAAATGTTTTCAAAAATAAGGATGATGTTTTACTAAAGGATGATTTTAATAAGAAATTTGTCGAATTAATTAATCAAATAGAAAAAAATAAAACGGGTATTATCTTTAAAGAGGATTTACAAGTCATTACTAGTAAGGTATAATTTTATCGTGTAGTAATGGTTTGTTTTATCTCTTTTACAAAGGAGATAGAATTAATGAGTATTGAAAAATATAATGATGATATGAAGGTTGCAATTTATTGTCGTTTGTCAGAGGAAGATAGAAATAAACAATTTGAAACAGATGATAGCAATAGTATTCAAAACCAAAAGTCAATGCTTATTCAATATGCTCTTGAAAAGAGTTGGGAAATTTATAAAATTTACAGCGATGACGATTATACAGGTGCAGATAGAAATCGACCTGAATTTAATAAGCTTCTTTTAGATGCAGAAAATCATAAGTTCAATATAATTTTATGTAAAACTCAATCAAGATTTACAAGAGAACTAGAGCTTGTAGAGAAATATATACATGGCTTATTCCCACAATGGGGTATTAGATTTGTAAGTATTGTAGATAATGCAGATACAGCCAACAAAGGAAATAAAAAGTCAAGACAGATAAATGGACTTGTAAACGAATGGTATTTAGAGGATATGTCTGAAAACATTAAGAGTGTATTAGTCAATAAAAGACAAAATGGATATCATATTGGTTCTTTTGCATTGTATGGTTATATGAAAGATCCTAATCAAAAAGGGCATTTGATTATTGATGAGGAAGCAGCCGAAATTGTAAGAGAAGTTTTTACTCTGTTTTCTAAAGGATATGGAAAAACTGCTATTGCTAGAATTTTAAATGACAGAGGAATACCAAATCCGACAGAATATAAAAGATTACATGGGTTAAGATATAAACAACCTAAAAATAGTACACTTTGGAAATACTTTGCTATATCTGATATGTTAGCTAATGAAATTTATATTGGTAATATGGTACAAGGCAAATATGGCAGCATTTCTTACAAAACTAAGATAAATAAACCAAGACCTAAAGAGGAATGGTATATAGTAGAAGGAACTCATGAGCCTATTATTGAACGTGACCTTTGGGATAGAGTTCAGGATTTAATTAAGCAAAAGGCAAAACCCTTTACAATAGGTAAAATAGGTTTATTTGCTAAGAAAGCACGCTGTATGCATTGTGGTTATACTATGCGTTCAACTAAAAATCATGGTTATTATTACTTGCAGTGTTGCAATAAGTATGTAGCAAAAGACGCATGCATTGGTTCTTTTATTCCTGTTAAAAAGTTAGAGCAAGTAGTTATAAATGAGATAAATAGACTTGCCAAAGAATACATAGATAAGGATGAAATAGAACAAAAAATAGAATTTAATAATAATTTAAACAAAGACAAAAGAAAATTAGAGCTTCAGATTGTTACTTATCAAAAAAAAGCAAATGAATATACTAAAGGGATACAAAATCTATATTTGGATAAAGTAAAGGGAATAATAAATGAAAAAGAGTATATTGATTTTTCAAAAAACTTTACTAAAGAAAAGGAACGAATAGAAAGATTAATAATTGAATATCAAAATCAAATATCAGATATTGACAAAAAAATTTCTAAAGGTGACAACAGACGTCAACTTATAGAACAGTATACAAATCTTGAAAAATTGGATAGGGAAATCGTTGAAAAACTAATAGACTATATTTTAGTTGGAAAACGTGATGAATTAACACATGAAGTACCTATAGAGATACATTGGAATTTTTAGGTTCTTTGCTGTTTTTTCGAGTGAAGAACCTAATTTATATATGTTGTTTAAACAAAAGCGCACCATCTCCAGCCATATCATTATATAAATCTGCTACAGGATTTCCTTTTGCTTGAGTGTAGGTTGCAGTCCAAGGCACTCCGCTTGAATCAGTATAAAAAGGACAAAATTCATGATTTGAATAGTATCCGTCAAAACCCGCGGCTATAAGTTCTTCCTTAGTTGCACCTTCGAGAAGCTTTTTGAATAGTGTAGCAATCATTTCCATATGACCTAACTCTTCGGTACCTATATCAGTAAGTAATCCTTTTAATTCATTTATAGGCATTGAAAATCTCTGGGTTAAGTAATTCATGCTTGCACTAGACTCGCCATCTGGTCCTCCATATTGATTTAAAACATTTCTAGCCATTCTAACATCCCGATTAGAAACTCTAACAGGATACTGTAATTTTTTTTCATATATAAACATACAAATTTACCTCTCTTTCAAATTAAAATTCTTGTTCCCAAGGCCATGGAGAATCTAAATATCTCCATGTTCCAGACATATCTGCTGAATAATGATCTAGTGGCCCATAATTTTTAGTGAATTCAGTTTTACATTGGGCTAATTTAGTACAATATTCATTATGTCTAATAATTGCAATTGGATCGTTAGGATGGGTGTCTAAAAATAATGCGCTATCCAATGTTGCAAGCTGATATTTCATAATTTTCATCATTAATTCTTTTCTATCTTTTTCAGCATCCATATCGTTGTTGCACATTGATTTTTTATCTATATATTTATTGTACATAGCTTTTTTACCTTTATCTTGTTCATACATATATCTGTATTGTTCTAAATTCTCAAATTCTTCAAATTCTTCATTATCTTTAATACTATACATTTCTTTTAATTTTTGCCAATCGTTTTTATTATTTGTTTTTTCAATGTTTTTCATCATATTCTTCAAATTATTATTCATACCTTTAATTTTAAAATTATTAGATTTAGTCATAAATTACACCTCTCTTATTAAATATGAACTATATGGAGTTACTAAATCAGGAAAAAGGGTTCCAAATTCAAATGCTTCGTCAATTTCTAAATATTCAGGATTAATTTGGTATGGTACATATCCATATCCAACTGTTGCTTTTTCAGGCATATATGGAACTAGTGGCTTATAAACATCATAAATATCTTTGTTTAATTTCAATTAATTCATTCCTTTCAAATTTTTGTTTTTTTATATACAATTTTGTATAACTTTATATAAACAATGTATTCTTTTTTACATAAAATGTTCAAGGAATAGCTAATTTTAAAATAAAAAAAGTATAGCAAAAATGCTATACTTAATAGAAATCATCTAATTTTATAATCACTAAATTTATTTTTTTTATTAATTTTATTTTGTCTTTTCTTTTCAAGTGCAGATTGTTTTCTAAGTTCTTTTATTCTTGCAAATTTAGATTCTTTTTGTAGCTTTAAATAAGTTTTGTATTTTTCTTCTGTTAAGCTACCATTTTTGATAGCATTTAATATTGCACAGCCTGGTTCATTTGTATGCGTGCAATTATTAAACTTGCAACGAGTTACTAATTCTTCTATTTCAGAAAATTCTTCTTGTAAGCCTTCGTCAACAGTCCACATTCCAAGTTCTCGCATCCCAGGTGTGTCAATTATCATTGTTCCACTTTCAAGCATGATTAATTCTCGGTGTGTTGTAGTGTGTCTACCCTTATCGTCATCTTCTCTAATGTCATTGACCTTCATAATTAAATCTTTTGCTAAATAATTTATTAGTGATGATTTTCCAACACCAGATGAACCCAAAAGAACAATTGTTTTTTGAGATTCAATATATTTTTGTAGTTTATCAAATCCCAAACCTGTGTATGAGCTAACACAAAATACATCTGTTCCAATAAAATAATCCTCTACTTTGGACTTGCACTCCAAATAATTTTCACACATATCAGCTTTTGTGAGTACAATTACCGGAGTTGCACCACTGTTAAAAGTAACTGTAACATATCTTTCTAATCTTTTAATATTTAAATCATTGTTTAGTGACGAAACAATAAATACATAATCAAAATTTGCTGCTACAATTTGTTCTTTACTATAATGAAAATCTATTCTTGAGAATTTACTTTTTCTATTGAGTACTTTGTAAATTAAATTGTCGCCGGTTTTATTGTCAAGTACTAATACAAAATCCCCTACAGTAGGGTAGGTAGTATTGTTAAAATTAAAAAACTCTGAGCCCTTTAACCTTGCTCCTTTAATTTCATTTTCAGTTTTTATAGTGTATCTTTCTTTTTGCACTTCTATAATTCTTGCTACAGAAAATTTATTGTTGTCTATGTCGTCAACTTGATTTTTGAAAAATTCTGTATAACCATAGTCGATTAAATCTTTGTTCATTCATTACCTCCAAAAAATTGTTAGCCTTTGTAAAATACATTTCTACTAAGTTTATTTTTGGCAATAAAAAACACGACCTAAGTCGTGTTATAACCATATTTAGTTTGGTTGTACATGAAAGGCTTTGTTTGCACAAAAACAAATAGTCTAAATACTATATGTTTTTGTAGTATTAAATTATAAAAAAATCACCTTTAAAATATTTTTCATAATAAATCAACTCCTTTCAAATTTGAGTGTATATACAATTAGTATATGATATTTTCCATAAATGTCAATAAAAAAGTTATAGATGTTGAGAAATTTATTTTAAATTGTTAAATGTAGGTGGAGTGTTTTAGGATATTTGTATTTTATGGGGTTGCGTAGCAACTTTTTTATTGTTTTATAATATTTTGTATAGTATATTTATAATGAAATAGTAAAAAATTATTTAAAAATTGAGGGGATAAAATGGAAACAAATATTATAATTCATAAGGCAATAGTTCATATTCTTGATATGTCAGTTAGCTCACCTATACTTAGCGATAATTTATTAGAGGTTGATGATGATATGTTTGTATATATTGCAAAGCATATAGAAAAAATTATGTTCAATCCAAGTAGTAAAAAGTATAAGCTTTCTAATACTACTGAAAACTGCGAGAAACTTTTAACTTTTGAAGCTGAAAAGTTTATAGAAATAACTCAGGAGTTAAGTAAAAATATTTTTGATATAATGAAAAAGTGTACTGATATAAATTCATGCGACTTGTTATTTTGCTTATATGAAACTGAAAATATTAAAAAACTATGTATGCTTAAATTGAGCTATAAGGAAAGCTACATTCATAGAATCGACGATTTAGAAGGAAAAAGATTAAATAGAATAATTAAATATAAATCTACATTGCCAAGTGCTTCGCAAAAATCAGATGAAAATTTTATTTATGAAATAGAAAATCAAACTTTATTTATAAATGAGAAGAAATATGAAATAGAAGAAGAAAGAGCAACTGTTTTTTCAAATTTTGTTTTTAATCAGCCGTTTACATTATCACCAAAAGAAACATATGATGCTATAGATAAAGTTTCTAAAAAAATGGTAAAAGAGTACTTTGATAATAATATAGAAAAGAAAATTAATATAAAAAAGGAAATAGTGGATTCATTTAATTCAAAAGGAACGATAGATTTAAATAAAATAACTGATACTGTATTTGAAGCAGATTCACAAGTAAAGCAAGTTTACAATGAGGAACTAAAAAGCACTGGCATTAAAGACGAAAAAGTAAAACTAGATTATAAATTAGATAAGAATATAAACAAAAAGCAAAAGATTAAAACAGAAGAAGGTATTGAAATAGTGATACCAGTAGAATATCTAGACAATACCGACAAAATTTCGTTCAATACAAATGAGGATGGAACTGTAAATATTGTGCTGAAATCATTAAATAATTTAGGATAGTCGGGTTTGAATATAAAAAAATAAGGTTGTGTGATAATGAAAAATAAAATTGTTAATTACGTATTATTTATAGTAGGTGCAGCTTTAATTATATACTATATAAAATTAACATCAGTTATGGGGCATATAGCCTTTAGTAAATATTTATGCTTAGGTGGAATAGCTTTGTGTATTGTATCTTTAGTTAATACTATTTTTGAAAACAATAAAACATATTGTAAAATTAGAAAAATACTCAATATTATATTATGTGTTTTTTTAATTATATTTTTAGTAACAGAAGCCTTTATTGGTTATTGTGGGTTGCAGGAGAATTATGAAAAAAGTGATTATACGATAGTTTTAGGAGCAGGTCTTCGTGGAGAAAATATGACATTAACATTAAAGCAAAGAGTGGATACAGCGCTCAAATATTTAAAATCTTCAAGAAATACTGGATATGTTGTTGTATCTGGAGGGCAAGGTCAATATGAGGTAATAGCAGAAGCAGAGGCGATGAAAAGATATTTAGCAAAAAATCATATTAATGAAAAAATCATATTGATGGAAGGTTTATCAACAAACACATATGAAAATTTAGAATTTTCTAAAAACATTATAGAACTTCATAGTGGTAAATCAATAGATTCCTTAAACATAAAAATTGTTACAAGCGGATTTCATTTGTTAAGAGCAAAAATAATATGTAATGAGTTAGAATTTGATAAGGTCACTCTTTTAGCAAGTCCTATAAACAAGATTTTTATACCTACATATTATACTAGAGAGTTTTTTGGATTTTATAAGATGTTATTATTTGATGTATTGCTTGATTAACTGAAAGATTTTTGGGTAAATAATATATATTGGAAAAATAATAGCAGTAGGAGAATACTATGAAAAAATTATTGAGTAATTTAAAAATGAGTAAAAAACTAAATGTAGTTTTTGGAATCACATTCGCGTTGTTTTTAGCCGTTGTTGTTTTTACATCGATTTTAGTTATCGGAATGGGAAAAGACAGCGAAGATTTTTATGGTAATGCATATAAAAACATGATTACACAGTTAGAAACTCGAAAGGATATGAATGCATCAGCAAGAGAATTATTAGTAGCAGTAACAAGCACGAATAATGCAGATAAACAAGAGGCATTGGCAGAGGTAGAAAAAAGGAAAATAGCAGTTGAAAAAAATGTAGATTTGTTGGAAGGTAATACTAAAAATATTGATAATGAGCTTGTTAATTTAGATACAAATTTTACTGAATTAATTAAATATCATGATGAAATAGTACAATTAATCTCATTAAGTAGAACATCACAGGCATTGGCAATTTACCATTCAAAGTATAAACCAAGTTTTGATATTGTAAGTGACATATTGTCAGACATTGGGACTATATTAACTGCAAGAGCAGATGATACTGTAAATTCTATATCGGGAGCTGTTAGAATTAACAACATATTGTCATTAATAGTACTTGTAATAATCTTTGGTGTTGTTTTATTTTTATCTAAAACATTGTCTAGTGTAATAGTTAAGCCTTTAAAAGAGATTACAGAGGTAGCTAAACAAATGTCGGAGGGAAATATTAAGGTAGATGTTACATATGAATCAAAAGATGAAATAGGAGATTTAGCAAGATATTTAAAATTAACTTTTGCTGGACTTAATAATATAATAGAGGATGAAAAATATCTATTAGGTGAAATGGCCAATGGAAATTTTGATGTTAATACAAATGCAGAAGAAAATTACATTGGCGATTTTGAACAAATAATTATATCAATTAGACAAATTAATACACAATTGTCTTCAGCATTAGGACAAATTAATATTGCATCAGAACAAGTAAACGGTGGCTCAGAACAAGTTTCTTCAGCAGCGCAAGCATTGTCGCAAGGCGCTACAGAACAAGCTTCATCAATACAAGAGTTATCTGCAACAATAGCTGAAATTTCACAACACATAAAAAATAATGCAGAAAATACTAAGACTGCAGAAACAATGTCATCACAAGCATCTACAGAAATAGGTTTAGGGCAAAAGCAAATGCAAGAAATGATTAAGGCTATGTCTGAAATCAATCAAAAATCTAACGAAATAGGTAATATAATTAAAACTATTGACAATATAGCATTCCAAACTAACATTTTAGCATTAAATGCTGCAGTTGAAGCTGCAAGAGCAGGTGCTGCTGGACAAGGCTTTGCTGTAGTTGCAGATGAAGTTAGAAATTTAGCACAAAAATCAGCAGAAGCTGCAAAGGATACAACAATGTTGATTGCAGGAACTGTAGAAGCTGTAGAAAGAGGTTCTGAAATAGTAAACAGTACATTTGATTCATTTAATTTAATTGTTGAAAAAGCACAAGTAGTAGAAGAGAATATTCAAAAAATTACAGAAGCTTCAATTTTACAGTCGAATGCAATAGAACAAGTAACAATTGGAGTTGAACAAATTTCAGTAGTAGTACAGACAAATTCAGCAACTGCTGAAGAAACTGCTGCATCGAGTGAAGAGTTAGGTTCACAAGCTGAAACACTAAATTTATTAGTAGATAAATTTAATATAAAACAAGAATAGAATATTAATATTGAAGTAAAAGGGAATGGTTACAGCAATGATAAATTGCTTGTAGCATTCCCTTTTTAATTTAAAAAATTTGCATTTTCACTTGATACAATTTTAGTATCAATTTTTTTAACAAATATTTCTGCTGAGTTAACAAAAGCGGATTCTAAAACATCGTTTTTAAACAAAGCCTCACTCATTTTTGTAGCTGACTCTTCTAGCGTAAAATTAGCTAAACAACTTTCAATATTTATATGAGGTTCATTAATTGGTTTTGGCAATTCAAAGTATGGATTAATTGCGAAAGATGCAGAGTAATACGCATCCGAAATACTCTCTTGTATATCTATGTCATTCATTTCAGAATTTATAACACATTGACTGTTGCCAGTCTTGATTAATTCTCCATCCTCTATATCCTTGTAAACAGTGACATCATATTTTTTGATTTTACTTAACCTATTCATATCTAAAGATTTCTTTATAAAAACAACTCTACTGATTCAGTATTAACTTCATTTATAAGAAACTTTAACCCATTCTTTATAGCCTTTTCCACAAAAGCCACCACCTTCAAGCTTAACTTCTGAAGAAACCATAGAAATGGATTTTAACAAATCTGGAACATACCCTGTAAGTACAATAGGTGAGAAAATTTTGCCTGTAAGTTTTCCATCCTTGATTTCTCTCGCTACGTTTACCATACATTGAATACCCCAGTTTTTAGGATCTTCCATTCCACTTGTAGCATTTTCAAGTAAAAAGCCGTATGAGATAGATGCGATCATATCTTCAAGCTTGTCATTACCAGGTTCAAAAAAAGTATTAGTCATTCTAGTATAGGCTTTTCTATCAAAACCTTGTCTTCGACCATTACCTATTGCTTTTGTATTTAAATGCATTGCACTTTGTATATCACATATACCTTGTTTTAGTATGCCCTTATCTATTATCAAGGTGTCGTGAGCAATAGTACCTTTATCGTCGAAAAAGTAAGAGGCAACCTGTTTATATGAATTAGCACCATGACCAAATGCTTCATGTGCTATCATACCAGTTACTTCTGGTGTACAAATACAATCATATTCACCGGGTGTAATTTGTGTGCTATCAAGCAGCTCTAAAGCGGATTTTGCAATATTTTCAATATCTTTTTCCATGCTACTTAATATTTCTGCTCCACCTAAATTTGAGTATCCTTTGAAGGTGCTTTTTACCTCATCTCCTGCAGAACACATGACGTTAATAGAACTGGTCATCCACATAATATTTTGTTCTAGGTCTTTGTTTTAGATAAAAATAACTTGCTATAGCATTGAAAACTTGCTGATACAGAACAGTCCAGTATTCTATCATCAAACTCACAGCCCAATTTTCTAATATTTTTTAATGTATTAATGATAGCTTCATCACCTAATTCTTTTGGGTCAACAATAAAGTCTGTACTTTTGGAAAAATGTAATGCTTCGTCGTCAATCATTCCATAATTGCTTTTTTTAATGCCATCTGGAAGTATAGATTTAAATGAAACAAGTCTATTGCTAATATTGTTTATTATTTCGGGTATTAAATCTTCTGTTATTTCATTAAAGGAATATTCGCAGTAGCTATTGTTGTCATATACCTTTATTACAAAACCTCTATTAGTAAGTAATTGAGCATAAACTACTCTAATAGCAGATTTTGAAGCAGAATAAACTTTACTTACGGAATCGTCAGCTAAAATAGAAACATATGAATATTTTGCTAATAACTCATTTAGTAATTCTTTTAATATGGGTTTTACTTTGGTTAAATAAGTACTAGATTTAGTTTTCGTTATTTATTTACTCATATTCCTTAAAATGTAAAATAATTTCATATCCAACAATATTACATTCTAATATATTTGTCAATGTAAAATAATTGATACACTATGCTATACGATGTTCATATAATAATTATAAGTAATTTTAAGGAGGTAAAAATGTCGACAAAGGTTTTAGTTTATAATGATGATAAGGAAAATATGGAATTGTACTATTTGCAAGAAAAAGACACTATGCCATATGTAACCAACGGAACACTAACAGTTGGAGAATTTAGAGGTAGTTCAGATTCACCTACAATTTGGACCAATAGGAGTGTAATGGAATGTTGGAATACATTAAGAGAACGATGGGGGAAACCAATTGGTGTTAAATTCGCATTTAAAAGAATCTGGGAAGGTGGGCATGGAAGTCAATCACAGCACTATGCAGGAACAGCAATGGATATGGCACAAACATTTACTAATGAGGAAAGAGATCAGTTGAGGATACTGGCTGAAGAATTAGGATGCTGGGAATACGTTGAACCGGCAGAGCTAACACCCGTATGGGTACATGTTGACAAGAGATTAACTCCACCAGCATGTGAAGCTGGTTATATTAAATTAGCGCTGGGAAGCGTAAATACTAATGTACTTGTATTGCAAGATGCACTTAATACGTTGGGATTTATTGGTGCTGGACTAGATGGTATTTTCGGTCCAGGAACAAAAAATGCAGTAAAAGAATATCAGGAATCAAGAGACTTAGATCCTGATGGAGTAGTAGGTTGCGAGACGTGGCAAAATATAACTAAAGAAGTAAAAGGTACTGGAATGACGGATACTACAATATTATAAAAAATAGCGCTTAGTATGAATTGAATACTAAGCACTATTTTTTTAGACTTTTAGTACACCTATATTTATTTATTTCTTCATTATATTTTTATAAAAGAATAAGCATTTTATTTCAAAAAGTTGAGGCAATAATCTCGCAAAATTATTTAACTATTATATATTAAATTGTATCTCCAGTTTGTACGCTATATTTAAATAACTTAATGATTCCTGTTCAATACAGAAACTAGCTACTTAATATTACAAAGTCTTATTTGAAATTCTCCTTGACAAATTGTACAATTTAGCCTTAAATGTAATAAGAGTCTTTTTATATATGACTAAAAACAATTAAGGAAAGGAAAAATTATAAAAATGATTTATTTAGCATTTGTATTATTATGCATAATATCTATAAATATAATAAAATATTATATAACTGAAAACATTATTCCATTTCAAATTTATAAACCGGAGTATTATGTAAAATCAAATAGATTTAGCAATAAGATTAATTTGCATGTATACCCGAAATAAAAATACATATCTCTTAAAAGCGCATATATAATTAGGCGCTTTTTTATTTTGAAATAATTATTAAATCAAGTCTGAAAAACGAAATACTAATAATTAAAAAATAACACATATTGACAAAAAAATTATAAAAATGTAAAATATAGTAAAACAAGGATAAAATATATGTGGTTTATAATAATCTAATAGTAATTTTTATACATAAATTTATATTTAAAATTTGGAGGTTAATTATGTTTAAAAATGTTAAAATCGGCATGCGTATTTTATATTGCTTTATATTTATTACATTGTTAGTTGCTGGAACAATGATTATTACAAGTATAGGTACTGTTACAGTTGCTAATAATTTAGAGACTTTTTATGAACAATCGTATAATGAAAGTAATTTGGCATGGAGTATGAAAGAAAAATTATCCATTGCAGAATCAAATATGTATAAGTGCGCTTTGTATAATGAAAAAAGCATTGTAAAAGAAAATATTCAAATAATAAATGAGCAAATGGCAAATGTAAATAAAATAAGCTTGAAACTAAAAAGTACTGATGTTTATAAAAATAGTGAAAAACTAATTAAATTTGATGAGATAATAAAAGAAAGCGAACCATTAAGCAAACAAATATTAGAAGACTTACAATCTAATATGAAAACAAGAGCATTAAAAGTAATTAATGAACAATATATTCCATTAATTACAGAAGCAAATCAAATATTAGATGATATAGTTTGTAGTTCTAATACTAGTGCAATTGACTTCGTGGAAAATTCTCGTAGTTTTAAAAATAGACAAATTAGTATATTGGTGCTAATAGTAATAATTGATATATTATTTATAATATTAACATGTATAACTTTGACAAGAAGCATAGTTAATCCACTGTCAGAAATCAAAAATTCTATAGCTGATATGTCAAAAGGAAAACTTAATACAAAAATTAAGTATAATTCAAAGAATGAAGTTGGTCAGCTAGCAAAAAATGTTAATGCAACTTTAGAAGCATTGAGTGCATACATTTCAAATATATCAGATATACTGGGAAATGTATCAAAAGGAAATATAACAGATAGTGTAGAAATGGATTATATTGGAGATTTTAAGCCTATAAAAGATTCGTTGATAGAAATAATTGATTCCTTAAATACAACTTTAATTAAAATAAATGAGACAGCCCAGCTAGTAACGGATGAGTCAGAACAGGTTTCAAGTGGTTCAATGGCATTATCAGAAGGAACAATCCAACAAGCAAGTTCTATACAAGAATTATCAGCATCAATATCTGAAGTAGCAAATAAGGTTAATAAAAATGCTGAAAATGCAAAAGAAGCAAGTAAAATGTCAGAAAAAACAGTTATCGAAGTAAAAAATGGTTATGATTTAATGCAAAATATGATGGAAGCAATGGAAGATATCAGATTAGCTTCTGATCAAATCCAATCAATAATTAAGGTTATAGATAATATAGCATTTCAAACAAATATACTTGCATTAAATGCAGCAGTTGAAGCAGCAAGAGCTGGAGCGGCTGGAAAAGGCTTTGGAGTTGTAGCTGAAGAAGTAAGAAATTTGGCAGCAAAAAGTGCAGAATCGGCTAAAAATACTTCTTTACTTATACAAAATGCTATAGATGCTGTAGAAAAAGGATCTCAAATAGCTCAAAACACATCTGATTCACTCAAGCTAATAGTAGAAAGTACAAAAGAATCAACAAAACTTATAAATTGTATATCAGAGGCTTCTAATGAGCAATCTAATGTCATATCACAAATAAATGAAGGCGTAGAGCAAATATCAGCAATTGTACAAACTAATTCATCTACTGCAGAAGAAAATGCTGCATCAAGTGAAGAATTATCTGCGCAGGCACAAACATTAAAAATGATGGTATCGATTTTTGAATTAAAAACAAGAAATACTGAATTTGAAGAAGAAAGCGCATCTGAATTAAAAAAAGATGATTTGATATCATCTCTAATGGATTAACAATAAAACGTAAAAAGGCATCTTGTGAATTGGTAAGTTGCATTATATATACATAATATATATATAATAAAGGTAAAATCAATAATAAATAGAACAAGTTATATTAATTGTATAGACATAGTATTGTATGACGTGTTAGTATAAACGAAATGTTACATTATTAACTAATTTATTTAAGAGGTGTATTTGATGAATGAAATTGAAGTAAAAGTTTTATATATAAACAAAAATGAGATAATAAATAAACTTGAAAAATTAGGTGCAAGACTAGTAAAAAATGAAGAACAAATTAACATAAGGTTTGACACAGGAAATAGCCATTTAAAAAATACATATCATGGGTATTTAAGAATAAGAATTACAAAAAACAACCTAGATGGTAAAATAACAAATACATTAACACTTAAAAAAAATTTATCAAGAGAAAAATTTAGAGTTAATGAAGAAATAGAAACAGAGATATCTAATGTAGAAGAAACTATAAAAATACTTCAATCATTAAATTTAATCAAAAAGAAACCTGCCAACAAACATAGAATATCATATATTTATGATGATATATTATTTGAAATAGATGAATGGGACAAAACAATTTACCCTTATCCATACTTAGAAATAGAAGTGAAAGATAAAGATAAATTAGAAAGAGCAATTGATTTATTGGATTTAGACAGAGAAAATGTTACTGCAAAACCAATTGATGAGTTATTAAAAGAACAATAAGATACAATTATATAGTAAATCCAGTATAGTTAGGTTATATTTGAATTATAAAAAAATATATATACTATATAAAATTAAAATATTTATTTTTAAAAATAATACAAAGAATTCACAAAGGAATAACTAATACATACATTAATATTACAGATACTAACTATTTCTGAATTGAAATACAGGTAGAGGTGATAGGGATTGATAGATCCTATGTTAACATTATTAGTCGTTCCTTTTTTAGCTAACAATAAACAGTTTAACACGTCTAATTTGCATCAATTGATTGACATAATGGATAATCTGAATGATTTTTCTTGTTATATGAATAATAGAAACAACAATTATAATAGTAGAAGGAATAATAACAAATATAGAAATTATTATAGAAATGGTGGTAAAAAGAATAATGTAAAAAGAGACAATGAATATTTCGACAGAGAAATATTTCGAAAAATAAAGGATTTTCTGAATGAACTTAATGGGGATTAAGTCGCAAAAATAAATTCTATTAATATTATAAGTTAAAATTAAAATGGGGGTATTAAAATGTTAAATAATTTGCAAAATTTATTTGGCAACGGTGATGGATTGGGGGGTTGTGATAACCTATTATTATTTTTCCTTTTATTTGTGGCAATTAGTTGCTTTTGCTGTGGTGATAATAACAACGGAGATAATAGCTTGTTAAATGCATTTAATGGAATGAGTGGAGGATGCGATAGCTTACTATTCTTCTTCTTATTATTAATCGTGTTGTTTTGTTCAAATGATACAAAGGGCGAATGTGGTGCTAATTAGATAAAATTAATAAAAAAGCAAACATGTCTTATAAAATGTTTGCTTTTTTATTGTAAATAATATTTAAATTGAATATATAAAAAAATTATGGCTAAAATATATCTTGGTGTAAAAGATTAATAAAAAGGCAAAATGTTATTGACAATGCCAATTTAATATGCTAATATATAAAAGTTGTAAAAATGACTTTTAGCAAATTTAATAAAAATTAAAAATTTAAAAAACAAAAAAGTTGTTGACAAAGATAATTAGTTGTGGTAAACTAATAAAGCTGTTGAGAGACAGCAAAGCATTGAAAAATGAACCTTAGACAATAAAACAGCATAAGAACAACCTTTGATTTCAGTACTCGCAAGAGTATAAGAAATAGAACAAAAACAGTAAAAACAAAAACAACAACAACTAACGAAGATAGTTTTGCTATATGCAAGGAACGCGATGAAGAACGAGCGCACGTACTAAAGTACGTAAGCGAGTGATGAAGAGTAGTGACACAGCAGATAACAAAAATATCGAGTTAATGCCAAGCGTAAGCTTGAGAACAGATATTAAACGAGAGTTTGATCCTGGCTCAGGACGAACGCTGGCGGCGTGCCTAACACATGCAAGTCGAGCGAAGAAAGTCTTTCGGGATGAGTATTAGCGGCGGACGGGTGAGTAACGCGTGAGCAATCTGCCTCGTACAAAGGGATAGCCTCGGGAAACTGGGATTAATACCATATAACACTTATTGATCACATGATTAATAAGTCAAAGATTTATCGGTACGAGATGAGCTCGCGTTTGATTAGCTAGTTGGTAAGGTAATGGCTTACCAAGGCGACGATCAATAGCCGGCCTGAGAGGGTGAACGGCCACATTGGAACTGAGACACGGTCCAAACTCCTACGGGAGGCAGCAGTGGGGAATATTGCACAATGGGCGCAAGCCTGATGCAGCGACGCCGCGTGAGCGAAGAAGGTTTTCGGATCGTAAAGCTCTGTCCTTTGGGAAGAAAAAAATGACGGTACCAAAGGAGGAAGCCCCGGCTAACTACGTGCCAGCAGCCGCGGTAATACGTAGGGGGCGAGCGTTGTCCGGATTTACTGGGCGTAAAGGGTGAGTAGGCGGTAACGTATGTCAGATGTGAAAGGCGAGGGCTAAACCCTCGTAAGCATTTGAAACTGCGTAACTTGAGTGCAGGAGAGGTAAGTGGAATTCCTAGTGTAGCGGTGAAATGCGTAGATATTAGGAGGAACACCAGTGGCGAAGGCGACTTACTGGACTGTAACTGACGCTGAGACACGAAAGCGTGGGGAGCGAACAGGATTAGATACCCTGGTAGTCCACGCCGTAAACGATGAGTGCTAGGTGTTGGCCGAGAGGTCAGTGCCGGAGCTAACGCAATAAGCACTCCGCCTGGGGAGTACGGTCGCAAGACTGAAACTCAAAGGAATTGACGGGGACCCGCACAAGCAGCGGAGCATGTGGTTTAATTCGAAGCAACGCGAAGAACCTTACCAAGGCTTGACATCCCCTTGACAAGTGCAGAAATGTGCTCTCTTCTTCGGAAGCAAGGGAGACAGGTGGTGCATGGTTGTCGTCAGCTCGTGTCGTGAGATGTTGGGTTAAGTCCCGCAACGAGCGCAACCCTTATCATTAGTTGCCAGCATGAAAGATGGGCACTCTAGTGAGACTGCCGGTGACAAACCGGAGGAAGGTGGGGATGACGTCAAATCATCATGCCCCTTATGTCTTGGGCTACACACGTGCTACAATGGTCGGAACAAAGGGAAGCGAAAGCGTGAGCTGGAGCCAAACCTAATAAACCGATCCCAGTTCGGATTGTAGGCTGCAACTCGCCTACATGAAGTCGGAGTTGCTAGTAATCGCGAATCAGAACGTCGCGGTGAATGCGTTCCCGGGTCTTGTACACACCGCCCGTCACACCATGGAAGTTGATAATACCCAAAGTCGCTGAGCTAACCATTTGGAGGCAGGCGCCTAAGGTAGGATTAATGACTAGGGTGAAGTCGTAACAAGGTAGCCGTATCGGAAGGTGCGGCTGGATCACCTCCTTTCTAAGGAGACAGAAAACAAAATGTATTAGTTTGCATTTTGTTTCAATGTCGCTTTTCTGGTTTGAACGCCAGAAAAGCATGTTCGAAACAAGGAACTTATGCTGTTTCATTGATACTCAAGTGAGAATTTGAGTATTAAGACTAATGCAGAGAAAATTTTGGCAACAAAATGTTCAAAGCAAGCTGAACTTTGAAAATTGTATAGGAAAAAACAAACGAGAAAAACATCAAAAAAAACAATAAAACTAAGTAAAAAATATAAGCGGAAGCAAATATTAATTACAAGAGTAACCAAAAAAATAGTTGTGTGAAGACGCACAATTAAACTGATGATTAACAATAAACGAAGTGATTTTTTATTTAGGCACGAAACGAGGAGCTAAGAAGCGGAGCATACGAATAGTATGTGAGCATTCGAAGTGACGAGAGACACAGCATAAATGAAAAAGAACGAGTTTAAGAGGTCAAGATATAAAGAGCGTAGGGCGAATGCCTTGGCACTAAGAGCCGATGAAGGACGTGGTAAGCTGCGAAAAGCTACGGGGAACTGCAAGCAAGTATTGATCCGTAGATATCCGAATGAGGAAACTCACATATGGAGAACCGTATGTAACGTATGATGAATAAATAGTCATACGTGGGGAACGAGGGGAACTGAAACATCTAAGTACCCTTAGGAAGAGAAAGTAAAAAAACGATACCGAAAGTAGCGGCGAGCGAAATCGGTAGAGCCCAAACCATGTTTCGGCATGGGGTTGCGGACATATCAACAAAGTATCCGAGACGATAGTCAAAGACTTCTGGAAAGAAGCTCCAAAGAGTGTGATAGACACGTAGACGAAAAAGTCAAAGAGCAAGATATGATCCAGAGTACCACAGGACACGAGAAATCCGGTGGGAAGCAGGGAGGACCATCTCCCAAGGCTAAATACTACTTAGTGACCGATAGAGAAATAGTACCGTGAGGGAAAGGTGAAAAGAACCCCGGGAGGGGAGTGAAAAAGAACCTGAAACCCTATGCTTATAAGCAGTGGGAGCACTACGAGTGTGACCGCGTACTTTTTGTAGAACGGGCCAGCGAGTTACGATATGCAGCAAGGTTAATAACTGAGAGGTTAGGAGCCGAAGCGAAAGCGAGTCTTAATAGGGCGAAAGTTGCATGTCGTAGACCCGAAACCAGGTGACCTATCCATGAGCAGGTTGAAGCTAGAGTAAAATCTGGTGGAGGACCGAACCCGTTAGCGTTTAAAAGCTATGGGATGACTTGTGGATAGCGGTGAAATTCCAATCGAACCTGGAGATAGCTGGTTCTCCTCGAAATAGCTTTAGGGCTAGCCTTAACGTAAGATTAATGGGGGTAGAGCACTGAATAGTCAAGGGACGTTATACGTTACCGAAACTTATCAAACTCCGAATACCATAAAATTAGCGTTGGGAGTCAGACTATGTGAGATAAGTTTCATAGTCAAAAGGGAAAGAGCCCAGATCACCAGCTAAGGTCCCAAAGATAGATTAAGTGGAAAAGGATGTAGGACTACACAGACAACCAGGAAGTTGGCTTAGAAGCAGCCACACTTTCAAAGAGTGCGTAATAGCTCACTGGTCGAGTGGACCTGCGCCGAAGATTACCGGGGCTAAAATCTATCACCGAAGCTGTGGGATTGTATTAATACAATCGGTAGAGGAGCATTCTGTACGAGTCGAAGCGCCATCGAAAGAGGCTGTGGATTGTACAGAAGAGAGAATGCTGGCATGAGTAGCGAAAGGTGAGTGAGAATCTCACCCATCGAAAGACTAAGGATTCCTGAGGAAGGCTCGTCCACTCAGGGTAAGTCGGGACCTAAGCCGAGGCCAAAAGGCGTAGGCGATGGATAACTGGTGGAAATTCCAGTACCACCGAAGATCGTTAAAAGAGAAGTGGGGACACAGAAAGATAAGTTAGCGTACTGATGGAATAGTACGTCTAAGTAAGTAGGGAGAAGAGATAGGCAAATCCGTTTCTTCAATAATCCTGAGATACGAATGGGAGCGAAAACAAGTAGTGAAGTAACTGAGTCTACGCTGTCAAGAAAATCCACTATCGAGATCAAGGTGCCCGTACCGTAAACCGACACAGGTAGTCAAGGAGAGAATCCAAAGATGAGCGGAAGAACTATTGTTAAGGAACTAGGCAAAATAACCCCGTAACTTCGGGAGAAGGGGTGCCCATGGAAGTGAAAGTCGAACGACCGGAGCTTTAGTGGGCCACAGAAAACAGGCTCAAGCGACTGTTTACCAAAAACACAGGTCTCTGCTAAATCGAAAGATGAAGTATAGGGGCTGACACCTGCCCGGTGCTGGAAGGTTAAGGGGAGCTGTAAGCGTAAGTGAAGCAGTGAACTTAAGCCCCAGTAAACGGCGGCCGTAACTATAACGGTCCTAAGGTAGCGAAATTCCTTGTCGGGTAAGTTCCGACCCGCACGAAAGGTGTAACGATTTGAGCACTGTCTCAACAATAGATCCGGTGAAATTGTAGTACTCGTGAAGATGCGAGTTACCCGCGGCAGGACGGAAAGACCCCATGGAGCTTTACTGCAGGCTGACATTGGAATTCGGTATTAATTGTACAGGATAGGTGGGAGACTAAGAAACATGTACGCCAGTATGTGTGGAGTCGCTGTTGGGATACCACTCTATTGATACTGAATTTCTAACATGATACTGTGATCCAGTATATGGACACTGTCAGTTGGGCAGTTTGACTGGGGCGGTCGCCTCCGAAAGAGTAACGGAGGCGCTCAAAGGTTTCCTCAGCACGGTCGGAAATCGTGCGAAGAGTGTAAAGGCAGAAGGAAGCTTGACTGCAAGACGTACATGTCGAGCAGGAACGAAAGTTGGACTTAGTGATCCGGTGGCGCCGAATGGAAGGGCCATCGCTTAACGGATAAAAGCTACCCTGGGGATAACAGGCTTATCTCCCCCAAGAGTCCACATCGACGGGGAGGTTTGGCACCTCGATGTCGGCTCGTCTCATCCTGGGGCTGAAGCAGGTCCCAAGGGTTGGGCTGTTCGCCCATTAAAGAGGCACGCGAGCTGGGTTCAGAACGTCGTGAGACAGTTCGGTCCCTATCCGTCGTGGGCGTAGGAAATTTGAAGGGAGCTGTCCTTAGTACGAGAGGACCGGGATGGACAGACCTATGGTGAATCAGTTGTTCCGCCAGGAGCACGGCTGAGTAGCTAAGTCTGGAATTGATAAGCGCTGAAGGCATCTAAGCGCGAAACAAACCTTAAGATAAGATTTCCCATTACGTAAGTAAGTAAGACCCCTGAAAGACTAACAGGTAGATAGGTCACAGGTGTAAGTGCAGCAATGTATTCAGCTGAGTGATACTAATAGGTCGAGGTCTTGACCAATAATGATCCTAACCCCATTTGATTCTCAAATGGATGGTAGGTCAGATCCAGCGAAATCCAAATCTATACGAACGTAAGTGAGTAAATAGATTTGTGATGCAGTCGGACAAATCTCAAAAAGTTTTTCCTGTACAATTTTGAAAGTTCAAACTTTCAATATAATAATAACTTAATATATAACATAACGAAGTAATTTTTTATCAAATCAAGAAATGCGAATGAATGAGGAAGGCACGTACATTAGGTACGCAACTGACGAAAGAATGAGTAATGACGTAGAGTTGATGAAAAAGAACGAGTTATAAATAATCTGGTGATAATAGCAAAGAGGACACACCCGTTCCCATCCCGAACACGGAAGTTAAGCTCTTTAGCGCTGATGATACTTGGTGGGTGACTGCCTGGGAAAGTAAGACATCGCCAGATTATTTTTATGCAAGAAAAAAGTAATCTGGCTCTTAAGAATAGAGAAAGTGTGCAGTTTCGTACAGCAAATCTATTTGCTCGCAAAGACCATGCTCGCATAGATTTGGTACTCATTGCTGTCTGACCTACCAGCCATTTGCTCTGAAAGATAGTATATAAGTATGCAAATGGGGTTAGGAGCAAGCGCAGTTTCGTACAGCAAATCTATTTGTTCGCAAAAAGCATGCTCGCATAGATTTGGTACTCATTGCTGTCTGACCTACCAGCCATTTGCTCTGAAAGATAGTATACTAAGACAACAAATGGGGTTAGGAGCAAGCGCAGTTTCGTACAGCAAATCTATTTGCTCGCAAAGACCATGCTCGCATAGATTTGGTACTCATTGCTGTCTGACCTACCAGCCATTTGCTCTGAAAGATAGTATATAAGTATGCAAATGGGGTTAGGAGCAAGCGCAGTTTCGTACAGCAAATCTATTTGTTCGCAAAAAGCATGCTCGCATAGATTTGGTACTCATTGCTGTCTGACCTACCAGCCATTTGCTCTGAAAGATAGTATACTAAGACAACAAATGGGGTTAGGAGCAAGCGCAGTTTCGTACAGCAAATCTATTTGCTCGCAAAGACCATGCTCGCATAGATTTGGTACTCATTGCTGTCTGACCTACCAACCATTTGCTATGAAAGAAAGTATACTAAGGCAACAAATGGGGTTAGGTCAAGCAGCCATCGCCAGATTATTTTTTGTCGTTTTATTATGTAAATTGTAATATTGTGTTGTTTTTGTACTATAATAAATATTGAAAAAAAAGGAAATGTGTATTATAATAGACTAAATAATATAATTTCAGTGCATTTTGGAGGTATTTATGTATTGTGGAAAATGCGGGACAAAACTAGACGACACTGCGAAATTTTGTGGTAAATGTGGAACAAAAGTATCAAAGCAAATAAATAACAATAACATAAATAACAATACAAGTAGTTTAGATAGTTTTATAACTAATATATCTAAAAGTTCAGATGAATTTTTAGGTAGTACTAAAGAATACAACACTACTAAGACTATTGTAGAGCCACCAACTAAAAAGAAAAGTAAGAGCTCTATTTCTATTAAAAGGATTGGTTTAAAAAAGAAAAAGTCAATAAAACAAAAGCATAAATCGAAGAATGCTAACAAACCAAAAAAAGCAGTAAAAAAATCTAAGCTTAAGAATTTAAATAAAAATAAAAAAGCAAATAAAAATAAGAAGTTAAACAAAAATAAGCGTAAAATAAATAAAAAAATTATTATTCCTTTAATATCTATAATTATTTTGATTGTTATTGCAGTATCTTTTGTGTTGCTAAAATATGGAGACAATATTTTTGCTAATAATTATGTAGTTTCATCACTTAAAAAAACGTATGAAAGTGTTAGCGATAACTATAGCCAAATAGAAAAAATTTCGGAGTCGTTTTTCAATGTGAACGAAGAGAAAAATACAGATAGTTCTGAAGCATATTTTACTATAAAGAGTGCAAAAGGCGGATTGATAAACGAAAATATACTAAGCAATTTAAATGGTATGTCAATAAAACTAAGTGATATTAAAGATAATACAAATGATTCTAGTAATATAAAGTTTACAGTTTATAATGCAAAGCAAGAAGAAACATATGTGCAAATATGTTCAACCGATAAAGTAGTCGCGTATTCTATTCCAAAGTTATATGAAAAGAAAATAGGTTTAAATTTAGTAGAAACAGAAGAAACGGTATTTTCAGATTACTATTTTAAGCTAAAGGATATGTCTGAGGTAGCCTTGCAGTCTAGGTCAAGTATGAGTAGAGCTGAGAATTCAATATCAAATATAACAAAACAATTTGCAAATGAGATAATTACAGATGTTGATTTTAAATTTAAAGGTGAAGATGAAGAAAAAAATAGATCATATTCTGCTATAATAAACAATAAACAGTTATTAGAACAATTAGTTACATATATAAATAATTTTGCAAATGATGAAGATATTTTAAATAGTGTGGCTTATGTTTTATACATTGCACAAGTTGATGATTCTATAATTCAGGGACAATCTAGCTTTAAAAAACAAGTAGGTAATATAGTTAAAGATATTAAAAATGCAATTGAAACTAATAGCGTTAATAACATGGATTTAAATTTAATAATAAACAAGCAAATATTGAAGAAACTTGAATTCACAACAGCTATAAATGGAGTGGACTTAAAGATAAGTATGGATATTCTCGAGGAAAATAATAATTTAAGTCTTGTTAATAAAATAGAAATATCTCAAACAGATATGCATATTGCTGCAAATATATGCACTTTGGTAAATAAAAATGATGATAATGTTTCAACAAAAACAAATAAAGTAACAATAACTGTTGGTGATAAGGATAGTATTGTATTAGAAAATAACAAACAATATATACCTAAAGATAACGGTTATTTTAGTACTGTTGTATTAAAATATAATTCAGAATATGATAAAGTTTTATACAAGTTTGATCTTGATGGTAAAGTAAGTAATACAGGTGCAGAAGAAACACTTAATATATCATCAATGAAGTTTAATATTCAAACAAATTTCTATAAATTATTTTTAGATTTAAACGGATATCTAAAAAAACAGATAGACTTAGAAATGTCAAATATAGATTTAAATGATATTGTTTATGTTGATAAACTTCAAGAAAATGAAGTTAAAAAGATTAGAGAAGAAATATATATAAATGGAATGGAATTTTTAGATTTATTTGTAAAATATAATTGGTAAAATAACACTAATTAGCAAAAGGAGTTTATTATGGGTTTGTTTAGTAAAGATACAGAAAAGAAATTAGAAAAACAACGTAATTCTAAGAATAAGAATAATGGTGATATTGAAAAGTTAGAAGAAAAAATTTTACAAGAGCAACAAGAGATAGAAGAAATATATAATCAAATAGGTAAAGTTTATTATGAGTGGCATAGAAGTGATAATGATGATAGACTTGTACCTTTGTGTAATGTTGTAAAAGAATCTAATAGAATAATAGCATTATGTGAAAAGCAGATATTATTTTTACAGGGAATTAAATTATGTGAAAATTGTAATGCACAGTTAAGTTTAGATTCATTATTTTGCAATAAATGTGGTGTAAAAGTAAATGACTTAAATGATTCTAGTAATGAAGCTAGACAAAATATTGACAATAGTAATAACACAATGGAAATGGCAATAATAAAATGTAGAGAATGTGGCAGTGATAATACAGAGGATACAATTTTCTGTACAAATTGTGGAGCAAAAATAAGTTAATGCGATTCAACTAATTGATTGCATTAACTTATCTACAAATGATGTTATTTGCTCAATTTTAATACCACTGTAATTTATAGAAAGTAACATCTTATTAGGAAACACATCAACAATTTCTACTAAAATGTTATTTTTTTTGCATGTTTCCAAAATGTCTTGATACTTTTTACAAGTTATTACCTCAACAACAATGTGAAATCCAGAGTCAGAATTAATAATTTTAACAGTGTTATTATATTTATCATTAAAATATGATGTAAGAGCAGTATTTTTCTTCTTGTATATTCTTCTTATTTTTCGTAAGTGTTTTGTTATGTGACCCTCTTTTATAAATAGCGAGAGAACAATTTGATCTATTTTTGAAGTAGATTGTGTATATTTGTATTTAATATTTTCATATGATTTAATTAGTTTCTTAGGAATAATCATGTAACTAATTCTTAAAGAAGGTAGCAATGTTTTAGAAAATGAGCCTAAATAAATCACACAATCATTATTATCAAGTCCTTGTAGGCATGGAATTGGCATGCCATCATATCTAATGATACCATCATAATCATCTTCGATAATCAGTCCGTTGACATTGCTAGCCCATTTAAGTAATTCTAAACGTTTATTAATAGGCATAACATTGCCAATTGGATATTGATGTGAAGGACTTACATATAATAAATTAGAATTTAATGTTTTTAAACAATCAATATTAAAACTATCACTGTTAACAGGAATATGATTTATTTTAAACATATAATCTTCAAATATGTACTCAGCCTTTTTATATCCTGGACTTTCAATTGAAACAGAATTATAGTTGTGCTTTATCATGCCTGCTAGAATACCTAATAAATATTGTATACCTGCACCAATAATTACTTGTTCAGGAGTTGTTCTTCCTCCTCTAATATTGTTTACAAACTCAGAAATTTCATATCTTAAATCATATTCGCCCTGTGGAGAACCATTTGTATATATATTTGTAAGCTTATCCGTTAAAACTCTATTGTATAGCTTTTTCCATAACTCAGCATTAAAACTGGTGTCATCTATACCATTATTATCATAAACTAATTCATTATAATTTGAACTACTAATTGATTTGAAAGAATTAAAGTCTTTGCTATAGTTGAAATTTCCAATATCATTTATAAAGTAGCCTTTTTTAGATATGTTTTCTATATAACCTTCTACAATGAGCTGATTATAGGCATTCTCTATAGTAGTTTTACTAATTTTAAGAATAGACGCTGCTTCTCTAATAGAGGGAAGCTTATTACTTGCTTTAAAGTTATTATTTACGATTTGTTCTCTTATATATTCGTATAACTGAATATATATAGGAACAGTACTGTTTTTATTTAATAAAATTGTGAAATTTATTTTTTTATCCATAATTACTCCATTCTGTACTTGTTAAAATGGTTAAATATTATAAATCCTATATGTACAAAAATTATATCATACAATTACAAAAAATATAATACTTTTCTTTCTTATAAGTTTCTGTTAGAATTATTTAGGTATTACATTAAAGGAGTATATATGAAGATAAAAATATTATTTGAGGATAGATATATAATAGTAGTTGAAAAACAGCAGGGGATTCCTGTGCAAAGTGATAAAACGAAAGATGAAGATTTAATGAAACTTGTATTGAATTATCTCAGGGAGAAAACGGGTTATGACGAACCATATTTAGGTTTAATCCACAGAATTGATAGACCTGTTGGTGGTGTAGTAGTATTTGCAAAGAATAGATTTGCAAATTCTAATTTATCAGAACAAATACGAAGTGGTAGTATTGGAAAATTATATTTAACAGTTGTTTGTGGACAATCAACTGTTATGGAGAAACAATTAGATGATTATATGAAAAAATTAGTTACAATAAACATGTCAAAAATAACTGATAAAACAGATAAAAAAGCGAAGTTGGCTTCACTTAAATATCATGTACTAGATACAATTGAAACGGATGAATATGGTGTGTTAAGCTTGCTAAAGATAGAGCTTTATACAGGAAGACATCATCAAATAAGGTTACAATTATCAAACGAAAAGCTTCCAATATGGGGAGATAATAAATACAATAAGATATTTGTCAAGAAAAAGGAATTTACAAATATTGCGTTATGGGCTGAAAGCTACAGTTTTAATCACCCGAAATCAAATAAAAGAATGGAGTTTATTTGTTTGCCGAAAAACATATATCCATTTACTCTATTTAACGTATAAAAATAAGGAGAAATGTAATGCATAAGCACAATTTGACATTTAGATATATAAAACTCATGATTGGACTATTTATTTGTTCAATTGGTATTAATTTATTTCTATACTGTAATTTAGGAATGAATCCTTGGAATGTATTTAATCAAGGATTATCAATACATTTACCAATAACATTGGGGCAGGCATCACAAATTGTTGGTATACTTATAATCACAATTTGTATTTTTTTTAAGATATACCCTGGTTTTGCAACAATTTTGAATATGTTTTTCATTGGTTTCTTTATAGATATAATTTCAAATCTTAATATAATATCCGTACCACAAACATTAGTAGGTAAAATAGCTATGTGTTTAGGAGGATTATTAGTATTATCATTAGGAATGTTTGTTTATATCACTCAAGAACTTGGTGCAGGACCCAGAGATGGCTTGATATTGGCCATAACACAAAGAACAAGATTCAATATTGGTATTGTAAAGAATGCAATTGAGATAACTGTTGTAATTGTAGGAGTTTTATTAGGAGGTAAATTTGGAATAGGTACAATTATTGCGAGTTTATTAGGAGGACCAGTTTTGCAAACAATATTTAAAATATTTAAAGTAAACCCAAAAGAATTAAAACAGGAAACGATAATAGATGTATGCAATAAACTAAAAGCTAAAGCTTAAAAATTCAAAAAATACTAAGCATAAATTATAACTATCATACTTTTGATAAAACCCTCATATAATTAATTATTTAGAGGGGGTGTAATTATTGGAAGATAAAATAATTCAAATCTTATCTTTAGAAAATAGAGAGAGACTAAATATCACTGGTGTAGAAAAAGTAGATAATTTTAATGATGAAGTCGTTATATTATCAACAAATAAAGGCAAGTTAACAATTAAAGGAATTAATTTAACAATAAATAAACTTAATGTAGATGAGGGTAAGATAACTACCAATGGACAAATTAACTCTTTAATATATACAGAAAATAATAAAGAGAAAGTCGGTTTAATTAAGAAGTTATTCAGATGATGAAAGGAAATAAAGCATGGTAGTGGTACCTTATTCTCAAGAGTTGATGTTTTTAATTGCCTTTTTTGGAGGATTACTGTTAGGTCTATTGTGGGATATTTATAGATTAATTCGCCACTATTTTAAGATAGGCAAGCTAGGTTTAGTTATCGGAGACATAATGTATTGGATTGCTAGCTTGTATTTAGGGCTGAATTTAGTTATTTACATAAGTTGGGGCAATATAAGATTTTTTATACTCATTGGATTTTGCTTAGGTGCTCTAATATATTTTTGGTTAATAAGTGATATAATTTTAAAATCACTTATTACAATAATCAACTTTATTATCAGTTCAATAAAGACGATTTTCCATATAATAATATTTCCTTTAAAAATTGTAATAAAAAGGTTGAAATTTTTTTTAGTTCCGTATAAAATAAAAGTAGACACTATAATTAAAAATAGAAAGAAACGGATTAAGTTTAAATTAGAAAATATTAAAAAAAGTCGTGAAGCTAAAAACAAGAAAAAACTCAAATTAAAAAAAATTAAGCGGCTAATGAAGGAGCAAAGGAAAAATGCAAAGAGGTTCAAAAATAGTAAAATTTCCACAAACAAAAAATCAAAGTCCTCTAAAAACAAATACAAAAAAGAAAAAAAGAAAAATTAAAGTATTTAATTTGGTTTTTTTAGCATTTGTTCTGTATTTTTTTATGACAGTAACTTCACAGAAACAAATGATTAATGCATTAGACAAAGAAATTGAAAGAAAAGAAGCTGACAGAAATCAGCTTAAAGTAAAAGCTGATAAGTTAAAAGAAGATGTTGCTCAAATAGATGATCAGGAAGTTTTGCTAGAAGTAGTAGAACGTATTGCTCGTAATGAATATAAAATGGTTAAACCTAACGAAATAATATATATTGATAAAAATAAAGCCAATAATAAGTTTATTATGGGAATAGGATATAATCAAAATAGTCAAGTTGATGAAAGTAATATAAAAATTGAAGAAATTAATAGTGATAATTAGTGAAGAAACTACATAATAATCTATGTAGTTTCTTTTTTTGATAAAAAGAGATATATGGGAAAAAAATTTTTTTTGCAAGCCCAATAATTTGACAGTATTTTACAACGTAACTATATATATTTAACCTATATAAATAGGGGTGTGAGTATATGTTACAAAGTACAAAAGAAATAAGAGGAACAAAAAATTACAAATCACTTTATAATTTCTTTTTAAAATTAAAAGACTTAATTTATGTGAATTTACAAGATTCAATATACTTCTTAATATGTATATGTTTATCAAGAAGTAGTATAATTGGGCAACTGTTTCCATGTTCAATAGCTTTTTTATGCGCATATTATTATATAAAAGGTCCCTCGATTGTAGCTCTTCTGCTTTCGGTTTTTTCGATAATATCAGTTAAATTAGACGTAAAGTATATAGCTATTTGTATATTTATATATATCTACTATGTAAGTATAAAAAATAAAAAACGTAGTAATTTGTTTGTTGATATCATTTGCTTTGCATCAATATTATTTGTAATTAACTGTGTAATTATGATGTATAACGGATACAAAATAAATATGCTTCTAATAAATGTTTTTGAAGCTTTGTTTATTATAAGTTTAACATTTATTATTAGAGAAGTAATATTTGGTATAAAGAAAGGTAGCTTCAATATAGATTCAACTGCATGTCTTTTATCCGTAATATTTATTTCAATATTAGGCTTTAAAGAAATACAATTACTAAGTTTTAAAGTTTTAATATTTATGACTTTTTTTACAATAATATTTGTTTCAGCATATATAAGTTCTTTTGCAGGTATGGTTTTAGGGTTTGCATTTGGTTTGTTTAATTTTACAACCGCAGCAGAAAGCGCATTTTATATGTTAGCATTAGGCTTTGGTGGTGTGTGTTGTGGTATTATAAAGAAAAAGTACAAGCCATTAAGTGGGTTTGTATTCATAGTTATTTCTACATTAATATTATTGTATTTTGACAATATAACACTTTATAAGGATAATATTAAAGAATTAGGTATGGCTATCATAGTATACACAATTATAAGTTTTTCTTTTAATGACAAACTAAATAAATTTTCTAGTGTTAATAATTTTAATGAAAAAAAGACTAAGGATGTTGTAGTTAAACTTAATAATTTATCTTCTGCAATAAATGAATTAAGTAGTGCCTATAATAGTTTTGGTAATATAAATAAAAAAATTGATTTTGACATAGAAGTATCTGTAAATAATGTATATGGTAAAATATGCTTAAATTGTCCTCAAATGAAAAAGTGTTGGAGACAAAATTATAACAAAACATATTATGCAATAGTGAAAACTGCTAGCAATATTGTTAAAAATAAAAATATGGCAGATGGTTATCTGAAAAACGAATGTGAGAACTATAAAGAAATAATTAAGGAAATATATATAACTGTTAAAAACAAAGAAAATATTGTAGAAACTACAGAAGATAAAAATAATAACACATTTTTATCTCACCTAAAGGAAACATCGAGCATAATAAGTGATGCTGCTAAAGAAATTCAATACATAGATATAAAATCTAAAGAAGCTAAAATCAATATAAATGAAATTACAATTAAAGAAAATATAATTATAAAAAACATAGAAATAACTGAAATGAAAAATATTCTAAGTGCAATTGTAACAATATCTACTCGAAAGACAATGTCAGATGTTTGTCCAATCATAACCAATGCAATAAATGCGGTTACAGGTATTTATATGAAATGTACCGAAAAAATAGTATCAGATGACAAGTATTTTATATTGAGATTTAATACTTTAAAAAAGATTAATGCAAAAGCTTACTATTCTAAACTTACAAAAGAGAATAGTCAAATATCAGGAGATAATTACACATTTGGTGTATCAAATAATAGATTCTATGGAGTACTATGTGATGGAATGGGAACAGGTTTAAAGGCATGCGATGAAAGTAAAAATGCAATCAGATTATTAGCAAAACTTTTGGATGCAAATTTCAACGAATTGCAAATGATAAATACACTTAATAGTCTTTTATTATTAAAATTAGAGAATGATAGATATGTAACATTAGATTTTAGTATAATAGATTATCTGACACATGAGTTAAGAATTTATAAAGCTGGAGCAGCACAAACATATGTTATAAGTAATGGTAAAGTAAAAAAATTGCAGTCAGGTAGTTTACCAATAGGTATACTTGATTCATTTGAGTGTTATCAAACTACAATTAATATAAGTTCAGGAGATACAGTTATTATGATGACAGATGGCGTAGTAGATTCAACGAATGGAAATGAATTAAAATCTTTAGATAATCATATAGATTTGATAAAAAATAAGGATCCTCAAAGTTTAGCAAATGCTATTATCACGTACGCTGTTAAAGGAACTACAAGAATAATTGATGATATGACTGTTTTAGTTATTAAAATATTATAAAAATATATCGTAAAATTAATAAATTGTGTTATAATAAAGTGAAAGGTAAATATGTACCTTTCATTTTAATTTAAAGGAAACTAAGTATATGATTACAAGTATAAAGAATACAATCATTAAAGAAAATCTAATAAATGAGAATGACAATATTTTAATTGCCTTATCAGGAGGCCCAGATTCTGTCTTTTTATTTCATATTTTACGATTGTTAAAGGATAGTTTAAGTTTCAACATTTATGCTTCTCATATAAACCATATGTATAGAGGGATAGATGCAAATCATGATGAAAAATTTGTTGAAGACTTATGTAACAGATATAATATAAAGCTATTTGTTAAGAGAAAAAATGCAACAGAATATGCAAAAGAATTGAAAATGACAGAAGAAGAGGCTGGAAGAAAACTAAGATATGATTTTTTTAGCGAAAATTTAACAAATATAGGTGGAGGAAAAATAGCTGTAGCTCATAATTTAAATGATCAAAGTGAAACCGTATTGCAAAGAATTATTAGGGGCACGGGTGTAGATGGACTTTCAGCAATGAGCTATAAAAATGGCAATATAATTCGACCTATAATAGACATTAACAAAAGAGATATAATAGGATTTTTAAATGATAACAAGTATGAGTATTGCAAGGATTATACCAACGACTTGCCGATATATGGAAGAAATAAAATTAGATTAAATTTGATACCATATTTGGAAGAAAACTTTAATCCTAATATTCAAAATGTACTTTTTAGAATGTCAAAAGTTATGAATAGTGATAGCAAAATAATTAAAAAACATATGCAAATCTTGTATAATGAATCTGTAAAGCAAGTTAATAGTGATGAAGTCGTTTTAGATTTAAATTATCTAAAAAGCTTAGATGAAAATGAACTTGGTAGAGTTATAAGAATTGCTATTAAGTCATTAAAAGGAAATACAAACAATATTGAAAATAAACATATTCAAAAATGTATTAAGTTAATTGAAAGTTCTATAACTGGTAAACAAATAAATATTAGCGATGGTATAATTGTTTCTATAAGTTATAATGATATAAATTTTAGAAAAGGTATTGAAAAAAAATTAAATTTTGAATATAATATCAGTATTGGTGATGCTACTTACATAGAAGAAGTTGGTAAAACTGTATTGTTGAGTATCAAAAATTTAAATAATTATATAAAAAAAGAAAATGAGTTTTATGTTGATTATGATAAAATTAATGGTCAAATAAAAGTAAGGAACAGAAAGAACTCAGATAGTATGATTCCATTTGGTATGAGTGGAAGAAAAAAATTAAAAAATATATTTATCGATAACAAAGTTCCAGCGAATATGCGTGATAAAATGCTGATTTTAGAAGATAGCGATAGAATTTTTTGGTTGGAGAATTATAGAATTAGTGAAACTTATAGAGTATCCATTTCTACAAAAAAAATACTTGCAATTAAGATTATGGAGGATGAAGATGGACAATTGTGTAAAAAAAGTACTTTTTGATGAAGAAACACTACAATTAAAAATAAAAGAATTAGGTGCTAAAATAACGAAAGATTATGAAGGCAAAGATTTATTGGTAGTATGTATTTTAAAAGGTGCTGTAATGTTTGTAACAGACTTGGTAAAAAGAATTGATTTACCTTTGCAAATGGATTTCATGGCAGTTTCAAGTTATGGAAACGCTACTGAGTCATCTGGAATAGTTAGAATATTAAAAGATTTAAATGAAGAAATTTGTGGTAAAGATATACTAATAGTAGAAGATATTATTGACACTGGTTTAACATTATCTTATTTAATAGATATATTAAAATCAAGAAATCCTAATTCTGTAGAGATTTGTGCATTATTAGATAAACCTGATAACAGAAAATCAGATTTAAAAATTAGATATACAGGATTTCAAGTGGCAGATGAATTTGTTGTTGGATATGGACTTGATTTCGCAGAAAAATATAGAAATGTACCATATATATTTGTTTTAAAAGAAGAAGTATATATGAAATAAATTTGAAAAAAATATTAAAAATATTTTAATATTATAGGAGGAAGACATTGAAGGGTTTTGCAAAGAGTGTAGCTATATATGTATTAATATTTGCTTTAATAATAGTTGTAGTCAATACATTAGTTAAGCCTATGGATAAGGCGGCATCTATTAGTTATAGTCAATTGGTAACAGAATTAGAAAGTGGAAATATAAAAACTATTAAATTTGTAGAAAATGATGTTACAGGTACCTTTAGGGATGATAAAGCTTTTAGAGCTTATATACCGAATATAATTATATTTACTTCAAACTTTTATGATAAATATATATCAGATCAGGTTGAAGGAGGAATTATATCAGTTGAAGGTGAACCAGTACCAAAAACATCGTTCTTTTTTCAAGCATTACCAACAATAGGAATGGTAATTTTACTTGGAGTTTTCTGGTTTATTATAATGAGACAATCTCAAGGTGGTGGTTCTGGAAAGGCTATGTCATTTGGGAAAAGTCGTGCAAAATTAAATAAAGAGGATAATCCAGATAAAATAGTTAAGTTTGCGGATGTAGCAGGTTTAGAAGAAGAAAAAGAAGAACTTATTGAAATAGTTGAGTTTTTAAAGAATCCAGCTAAATACACAAAGCTTGGTGCAAGAATACCAACAGGTCTATTGATGGTAGGACCTCCAGGTACAGGTAAAACATACTTATCAAAAGCTGTAGCAGGTGAGGCTGGAGTACCTTTCTTTAGTATAAGTGGTTCAGATTTTGTTGAAATGTTTGTCGGTGTTGGTGCATCTAGAGTTAGAGATTTATTTGAACAAGCTAAGAAAAATGCTCCATGCATAGTATTTATTGATGAAATTGATGCTGTTGGTAGAAAAAGAGGAGCTGGACTTGGTGGTGGTAACGATGAAAGAGAGCAAACTTTAAATCAGTTGCTGGTAGAAATGGATGGATTTGGAGCTAACGAAGGAATAATAGTTATAGCGGCTACAAATAGACCAGACGTATTAGATCCAGCGTTATTAAGACCAGGTAGATTTGATAGACAGGTAAGAGTTGGAGTACCAGATTTAAAAGCTAGAGTTGAAATTCTAAAGGTTCACTGTAGAAAAAAACCTATTGAAGAAGATGTGGATTTAGAAGTTATAGCAAGAAGAATACCAGGATTTACTCCTGCAGATATAGAAAATCTTATGAATGAATCAGCATTATTAGCTGCAAGACAGAATTTATCCACAATTCCAATGCAGATAATTGAAGACTCTATAACAAAAGTTATTGCTGGTCCAGAGAAGAAAAGCAAAATTATTAGTGAAAAAGAGAAAAAACTTACTGCATACCATGAAGCTGGTCATGCTGTTGTTGCTAGATTATCATCTAATTTGGATCCAGTACACATGGTAACAATCATTCCAAGAGGCGGAGCTGGTGGGTTTACTTGGTATTTACCAAAAGAGGATAGGAGCTATGCATCTAAGAGCGAAATGCAAGAAAATATTGTTAGATTATTGGGTGGAAGAGTAGCTGAAAAACTGATTTTAGATGATATATCAACTGGAGCATCAAATGATATTGAAAGAGCTACAAGAATAGCTAGAGATATGGTTACAGTATATGGAATGACAGATGCTTTAGGACCTATAAATTATGGTCAAGGCGATGACGAAGTGTTTATAGGACGTGATTTTAATAAAGTAAAAAATTATAGTGAAGAAATTGCTGCTAAGATTGATTACGAAGTAAGAGCTATTGTAGACAAAGCATATAATAGAGCAATTGAGATATTAGATAATAATACTGATAAGCTTGACAAAGTAGCAAAGAGTCTACTTGAAAAAGAAACAATTTCAGGAAAAGAATTTGAAGAATTAATGACTGAGTGTTAAAAAAGAGACGTAAGTCTCTTTTTTTAAAATAACAATATTAGGAGACCAAAATGGAATTGAAATTAAAGATAGGCTTGACAAATAAATTTGAAAAAGTTGTAACAAAAGATGATTCAGCGATTAAACTTGGAAGTGGAACATTAGAAGTATTTTCGACACCGATGATGGTGGCTATGATGGAATGTGCTTCAAAGGATTTAGTTCAACCTTTTTTACCAGAAGGTTTTTCAACTGTAGGTATAGGATTAAACATTAAGCACATAGCTGCTACAAAAGTAGGTAAAAAAGTATGGGCGATCGCTAAACTAGTAGAAATTGATAGAAAACGACTGGTTTTAAGTATAGAGGCATTTGATGAAGATAAAAAAATAGGTGAAGGAACACATGAAAGATATATAGTCGAAAATGAAAAATTCATAGGAAAGTTGTAAAAATTGTAATAAAATGATATAATGACTATTAAAGGTAAATATATAGCACATTAAATGTTTGAGTATTATTATTTTAGGTATATTAATAATAATTAACTATTTAAAGTATATAAGATTTAGCAGTATATTATTAAAACGAATGGAGCAAAGCAAATGGAAGAACTTAATAAAAGTAATATAATACTTGAATCAGGTACAAATGAAATTGGTATTATGGAATTTACTATTGCAGGCCAAATTTATGGCATCAATGTTTCTAAGGTTAGAGAGATAATGATGTATAGCAATGTCAATCCAATGCAAAGATCGCATCCTTATGTTGAGGGAGTATTTAAACCTAGAGATACACTAATGACAGTTATTAATTTGCCAAAGTATTTAAATTTACCGGAATCAGCCAATAAAGAAAAGGATATCTTTATTATTGCAGATTTCAACAATATGAGGGTTGCTTTTCATGTAAACACTGTAGTTGGAATTGAACGTATGTCTTGGGAAAATATATCTAAACCAGATTCTACAATATATGGTGGAACAGAAGGTGTAGCAACAGGTATAGCGGAATTTGAAGGTAGGTTAATAACAATTCTTGACTTTGAAAAAATAGTTGCTGATATAAGTCCAGATAATAGTATTAAAATTAGTGACCTAGATTCATTAGGTGAAAGAAAAAGAGTTAATTATCCTATTTTGATAGCCGAAGATTCAATGCTTTTATCTAAATTAATAGTTGATTCATTGCATAAAGCTGGCTATTCAAATGTTATAAAAACTAATAATGGAAAAGAAGCATGGAATTATCTTTGTGAGCTAAAAGAACATGGGGAAATTCATAATCATGTATCATGTATCATAACAGATATAGAAATGCCACAGATGGATGGTCATAGACTTACTAAACTAATAAAAGAAGATAATGAATTAAAACAAATACCTGTTATAATATTCTCTTCATTAATAAATGAGGAAATGAAGCATAAAGGGGATAACTTAGGCGCAGATGAACAAATATCGAAACCTGAAATATCAAAATTAGTAACAATTATAGATAGATTAGTTCAATAAATAAAATGAGATATAAATATCTCATTTTTGGCTTTTTGTTGATGTTTAAAATAAGGATTAATATGATTCTTGTTTTAACAAGGCAAAAAGCTTTTTTTGTTTAATTATAGAAATATATGTAATGTAAAAGGAATATTTTTGTATTGACAACAAAACATGTAAGTAATATAATCAGAACTGACCGGTCGGTCGGAAAAGGAGAGAATAATATGTTATCAAAATTCAGTGTAAAAAAACCATATACGGTTGTAGTTGCAATTGTTTTGGTCTTAATACTTGGTGTAGTATCATACACAAAAATGAGTATTGATTTAATACCAAGTGTAAACTTACCATATGCAGTAGTAACAACAACATACCTAGGAGCAACACCAGAAAAAGTGGAGCAAGTAGTTACATCACCATTAGAACAGGTGATGGCTTCAGTTAATAACATTAAAAATATTAATTCTATTTCAGCAGAGAATATGTCAATTATTATATTAGAGTTTAATGAAGACACTAATATGGATTCTGCTACAATTGAATTAAGAGAGAATTTGGATATGGTTTCTTCATTTTTTCCGGATGAAATAGGAAACCCTGCAATAATGAAAATTAACCCTGATATGATGCCTATAATGGTTATGTCAGCATCAATCGAAGGAATGTCTGATGAAGAATCAGCTACGTACATTGAAGACAAATTAGTACCATTAATTAAAAGTGTTGAGGGTGTAGCTTCAGTATCAACTACTGGTTTGGTTGAAAATATGATAGACGTTACATTATCAAAAGAAAAAATAGCTAATGTAAATGCTGATATAAGTGAATTTTATGCAAAAAAAGCTATGGAAATGATGGTTGGAAATCAAATAATTGATATTGAGCAATCACAAGAACAGTCTCAAATGCCATCAAATCAACAAGGCATGCAGAAGATGGAAATTACTAAAGAATTAGTAAGCAATATACTGAAAGGACAAAATTTTGCAATGCCTTCTAATTCTATAGCTTCAGAAGATGGAACAACACAACTTTTAAGAGTTGGTGATAAACTTCAAAGTATAAAAGAACTAGAAAACTTAGTAATTATGAGTATTCCAGAGTATGGTTCTATCAAATTGTCAGATGTAGCAAACCTAAATACATATGATAATTTAGATTCGATGTACTCAAAAATAAATGGCAATTATGCTATAATGTTGGCTATGCAAAAGCAACCACACTATTCAACAGCAGATGTCGCTAACAATATTCAGAAAAAAGCTGATGAAATTATTATAGATCACCCTAATATTAGGTTTGATGTATTAATGAATCAAGGACAATATGTAAATGTAATGATTGAACGTATAATTTCAAATCTGTTGCTTGGTTCATTGTTTGCAGTTATAATCTTATATTTATTCTTAAGGAAAATAAGACCAACGTTAATAGTTGGTGCATCAATAATAATTAGTGTTATAGGTGCTTTTGTGCTAATGTATTTTTCAGGAATAACATTGAATATGATTTCAATGGGTGGGCTAGCGCTTGGAGTAGGTATGTTAGTAGATAACTCCATAGTTGTTATTGAAAATATTTATCGTATGCGTTCAGAAGGAAAAAGTGCAAAGGATGCTGCTATAGAAGGGGCAAGAGAAGTATCAGGTGCAATTACTGCATCAACTTTGACAACAGTTATAGTGTTTTTACCTATAGTATTTACGCAAGGTATAACAAGACAGTTGTTTACAGATATGGCACTTACAATAGGTTTTTCACTACTTGCCAGCCTTGTAGTAGCATTAACATTAGTTCCAGCTGCATCAAGTGTTATGCTTAAAAGCAATATTGAGTCTAAAAAAACAATCATTGATAAATTAGTTAATGTATATACCAAAGCTCTAAATAAATCACTTAAATATAATTGGGTGTCATTGATTTTAGCAGTGGCTTTATTGATAGTAAGCATTACATTGGCATTTTCATCTAATGTTAGCTTATTTCCATCAATGGATAGTGGAAATATAACAGTATCTGTAAACATGCCAGATACATTTTCAAAACAAGATAGATTTGAAGCACTAGATAAGCTTAATGATACTTTATTGTCAATAGATGATATACAAACGGTTGGTATCATGGATACGACAAACTCTACAGAAAATTCAAATGCTTTTATGAATATGGTTGGTTCAGGAACTACTATATATGTATTGCTTGATGAAGATAGGGAAGCATCAACAGAGAATATTGTAGAAACAATTAGAAATAATACAAAAGACTTCAATTTTGAAGTAACAGTTAGCAATTCAAATATGGATATGTCAATGCTAACATCTGGTCAAATAGTTATAAATGCATACGGTAGAGAGCTTGATGAATTAAGAGAAATAGCAAAAAATATAGGAATGGAAATCAGCTCTATAAAAGGCGTAACTGAGGTTGATAACGGGTTAGGCAAGGTCGGTCAAGATATGAGAGTTGTAGTAGATAAAGATAAAGCCATAGAAAAAGGACTTACAGTTGCGCAGGTTTATGTTGCAATAAGCGATGCTATAAAATCTGATTCAGTTACTACTACATTAACAGCAGAAGATTTTGATTATAGTGTATATGTCAAAGACGATAGAGACATAAATATAACATCTGAAAAAATACAAGACATAACAATTCAATCACCAATGGGAGATAGCGTGAAAATTGGAGATATATCAGATATAGAAAATTCTGAAGGATTTTCAGCAATCAGAAGAAAAGGTCAAGAAAGATATGTTAGTATTACAGCTTCATTAGAAGAAGGTTATAATATAAAAGAAATTAATAGTTTAATTGAAGAAAAACTTGATAAACTAGATTTACCTAAAGGATGTAGATTTGAGATATCAGGTGAGATGGAATCAATCAAAGATGCATTTAATGATTTATTTTTGATGCTAGCATTGGCAATAGTATTTATATACCTTGTAATGGTAGCACAATTTCAATCATTATTATCGCCATTTATTGTAATGTTTACTATACCACTTGCATTCACAGGAGGATTCTTAGCATTGTATATATGCAATATGCCTGTAAGCATCATATCTTTGATAGGATTGATAGTCCTAGTAGGTATAGTTGTAAACAATGGTATAGTATTTGTTGACTATACTAATCAACAGATGAACAAAGGGTATAACAAAAAAGAGGCATTGCTAATTGCAGCAAAAAATAGATTAAGACCAATACTTATGACAGCATTAACAACTATTATAGCCTTAATTGCTATGGCATTTGACAGAAGTAGTGGAGCAGAAATACTTAGACCAATGGCTATAACAACAATAGGTGGAATGATTTACTCTACTATATTAACATTATTCATCATACCAGCGATGTACTATATATTTAAAAGAGATAAAAAAGAAAATAGATAATGAAGGTGTGAATATGCACGATAAAAAAGAGCAAATATTTGAAGCAACATTAAGTCTTTTTAAAGAAGGTAATACACTTAGCAATATCAAGGTAATAGATATTGCTAAGAAAGCTAATATAGGCAAAGGAACAGTTTATGAGTATTTTGATTCAAAAGATGAAATATTTGCAAAATCAGTAACAAGCTTTGCGCAAAAGCAAAAAAAAGTTCTAATTAGCGCTATTGATAGTGTTGAAAATTGTAGTTTTAAAGAAATTTTCTACAAAATAATGCAGTCGGTAAATAAAATAATCATTGAAAACAGACCGCTATTTGGTATGATGTTACTTAGTGCAAGAACTTATAAGCTCAATAGTGAATATGAAGACCTAATAAAAAGTGAACTTCTAGGAATTAAAAAAGAAATAGTTAATGTAATTATAAAGGTTGTTCTAAAAGGACAGCAAGAAAAGATTATTTCAACAAATGTAGAAGAAAAAGATATTATGTTTGCTTTTTTAGCAATAAGCTCTACATTAAATCATTATAATGAGAAAAAACAGAATTGTCTAAGAGAAGCAATGACATTTGAGCAAATATGCGATTTTTGTTATGAAAAGTTTGTTAAAATTCTTAGCTAGTATTTATTGAAAGGAGCACTTACTAATAAAGTGCTCCTTATTAATAAATTTTAATCATTTGCTTTCATGCTTTCAACCATATTTATTGCTTTAAGTTTTTTATTCATAAATATATTAACAACTATGCTAAACAACATTGTTAGTGCAAATGAATAAATATAGCTTGCAGGAGAAATAGTTCTACCAAACATCATATTTTCAACTTCAGCCGTAGCAACAACAAATCGATGTAAAAATATTCCAGCAACAAGTCCGCTCAGTGCACCAATAACACTTAATATTATTGTTTCTCTGTATATATATGCAGCAACCTCATTATCATAAAATCCTAAAACTTTTATTGTAGCTATTTCTTTAATTCTCTCGGTTATATTAATATTTGTTAGGTTATACAGTACAATAAAAGCTAGAAGTCCTGCACAGAATATTATTACAATAACGATGTAATCAATGTTATTTAGTAAGTTAGAATAATCAGTTTTTAGTAAATTTGTAAAATTAATTGTATTAACTTTATTTTCTTCTAGCAGTGTAGTTGCAATTTTATCTCTGGTTACATTATCATCATTAATAATATTACCTATTAAAATATCAAACGTAGGCTCCGTTTCAAAAGCATCTATATATGTTCCTTTAGATATGTATACGTAGCCATATACATAATTTTCAGTTATATCAGTAACTGTAAATTGAGATGCATGTTTATCATTATTTTCTAAAATAATGAAATCACCAATTTTTATATCTAACTTTTCAGCTAACTTTTCAGTAACTACTACACTATTATTATTTAATTTTATAGGTACGCCTGTTTTTCTGTTCCTTAATGAAATGAAATCATTTATTTTATTTAAGTCTTCAAAAACTGTTATACTTGGAGTAGCTGTATTGTTATTGTTTTTAGATGTTGCAGTAATTTTCTTTTGGTGTATTTTAGTATAATCAGATATTAAATTTTTGTTATTAAGAAGTTCAGTAAGTTTAGGAGAATCTTCTATAGAACTTTTTTCTTTTAAATTAACAATTAAATTGTATTTAAATATATCACCAAATTGTTTATAAATTATATCTCCAATACTGTCTCTAAGTCCAAAGCCAGTTAATAGTAAAGCTGTACAACCTGCAACACCAATAACAGTCATAAAAAATCTTTTTTTGTATCTAATTAAATTTCTTGCTGTAACTTTGTATGAAAATTTCATTTTGTTCCAAATAAGTGGAATGTGTTCAAGAAAAACTCTTTTTCCACCCTTTGGAACACGTGGTAGCATAAGTTGAGCTGGATTTTCAACAAAGGTATTATAGCAAGCAAAAATAGTTGCAATAATTGTGCACAATATAACTGAAAGTGATGAAAACAATGCATACTTTGTGTTAAATTCTGTAATCAAAGGAGGAAGTCTATACATCATTTCATATGCATTCCAAATAACAGTAGGAAAAAGCTTAAAACCCACTGTTAAACCAATAATTGACCCTAAAATGCTTGCAATTGCTGCATACAATACATACTTAGCTGCAATAATTACTTTCCCATATCCTAATGCTTTAAGAGTGCCAATTTGTATTCTTTCTTCCTCAACCATTCTTGTCATGGTTGTTAAGGACACAAGTGCTGCTACTAAAAAGAAAAATATTGGAAATACTTTCGAAATAGCTTCTACCTTATTTGCATTTTGATTAAAGCTTTCAAAGCCAGCGTTATAATGCCTGTCAAGTACGTACCACTTAGGATATTCAATTTCATCTATGTCTTCAATTATTTCAGCTGTTTTATTTATTAAATCATCATATTTATTAGAGAATGTATTTAATTCTTTAGCACCATTTACAGTTAGAAAAATATCAGTATATGCTTCTAGAGAAAAACTGTCTTCAATAGCATAAACTATTAAATTAACAGTTCCATTTCCAACTGTACTTACTTCTCTTTCATCAGAAAAATAATAAGATGAATTAACAAAGCCTACTATTTTAAATTTATTAACTTCTAAAACATTGTCTAAATTTTTATTAGATGCTGATAAAGTCAATATATCATTTAGTTTAAGTGTATTTTTCATATTTCTTTTGTATTCAACTAATATTTCATCTGCATTTTTAGGCATTCTTCCTTCAACAATTTCAATTTGATTTAAATATACAGAATTGCTTGCTGCAAGACTATGTATTTTTGTTACATATGTTTCTATATTAGGTCCATTTAAAAGAATATCATATGTATATGAAGGCATTATTTTATCTATACTATAAATCTTTTCTAACCTTTCAACATCATTTTGTGTAAGTCCAAGAGTACCTACTATTCTAATATCCATAAAATCAGTATTATCATAATAATTATCTGTAGAAATTCTCATATCAGGTGTAGTCGCCATTAGCCCAGCTAAAAATCCAACACCTAAAGCAACGATAGAAAGAATTGCTAAAAATCTATTGAATGTTTTATAAATATCTCTCCATATATTTTTTAAGTATGATTTACCCATTTACCATTCAATCCTTTCAATAGACATTGGATTTATGTTAATCTCATTCGATGAAACCATTCCATTTTTGATTTTTATAATTCTATCAGCCATACGTGTTATGGCTTGGTTATGAGTTATTACAATAACTGTTTTACCAGTGTTTTTAGATGTATCCTGTAAAAGCTTTAGTACTGATTTTCCAGTATTGTAATCAAGTGCACCAGTTGGTTCATCACAAAGTAGTATTTTAGGATTTTTAGCTAAAGCTCTTGCAATAGAAACACGTTGCTGTTCTCCACCAGATAATTGTGCGGGAAAGTTCTTAATTCTTTCCTTCAAACCTACTTGTTCAAGTGTTTTTTCAGCATTTAAAGGGCTTTTACATATTTCACTTGCAATTTCAACATTTTCTAAGGCGGTAAGATTTTGAATTAAATTATAAAATTGAAACACAAATCCTACATCATATCTACGGTACTTTGTAAGTTTCTTATTGTTGAATTTACTTATATCTTTTCCATCGAGTATAATACTTCCAGTATCACATTTATCCATACCACCAAGCATATTTAGCACAGTTGTTTTTCCAGCACCACTAGGCCCTACAATTATACAAAATTCGCCTTCATTTATTTCAAAATTGATGTTGGCAGCTGCGTTTATAGTTTGATTACCCATTTTATAATATTTACATACATTTGAAAACTTAACAAAGCTACTCAAAATAATCACTCCTTCTATATATAAATAATATTGACATTTGATTAAATATTTATTAGTATTAACATATATAATACTAAATATTAATAATCCTAATTAATATTATCCCAAGTTAATACTAATTATAATATATTTTATGAAATAATCAAGAGGAAGTAATAAAAAATGGTAAATAATTTTAAAAATTTTGAAAATTTTGAATCGATGCAACATGCAGTACAGTTAGCCAGAATGTATAATTTAAGTTGTAGATGGGCAAGTTTGAAGCAATTGAATATTGTCAACATATTGATTATGGTAGAACTTTATGCTGATGAAAAAGGAGTGGAAGCTTCACAAATAGCTGACCATTTGTTTTTGCCAAGACAGACAATGACTTATGCTGTTGATTCTTTAGAGCAAAAAAACTACGTTATTAGAAAAAGTCACCCGAGCGATAGAAGAAGAAAATTGCTTGTATTAACACCACAGGGCTATGATTTAGTAACAGGAATTATGTCGGAACTTGATGAAGAATTTAATAATTTTACAAAAGAACTTATACCAGATAAGACTAAATTTTATAGTGAACTTGATGAATTTATTTTATATTTAGAAAAAAAAATGAATGAGTATAAAGAAAATTATAAATAAAAGTAGTTGAAAAATCGCAAAAAAATTATGCGAATAATAGCAATTATAATTTGTTACTAATTTAATTATTTGTTGAAATTACGCAATTTTAGAATTTAATATAATAAGTCTTACAAGTTTTAATGCAAGAATTAAAATAAAGAAGTCATTTGTGCAAAAAAACTTGCAAAAATGCTTGAAATAGATTATATTATCAATGAACATGTTAAAATTTTATAATCAAAAGTCAATCACAAAAAGTATATAATAGGGAGGTACCAATTGATGTTTGACAAAGAAAAAAAAGCTGCTTGGGAACAAAATGTACTAGGCAAATTATTAGCTAAAAGACCTGAGAGTAAAGAAACTTTCAGAACAGGTTCAGGAGATGTAGTAAATAGATTATACACTCCAGAAGATGTTGAAAATATAAATTATGATGAAGAATTAGGTTATCCAGGACAATATCCATTTACAAGAGGATATCAACCTACAATGTATAGAGGTAAACCTTGGACAATGAGAATGTATGCAGGTTTTGCAACAGCTGAGGAATCTAACCAAAGATATAAATTCTTGGTTGAGCAAGGTTCGACAGGTTTATCAGTTGCATTTGACTTACCAACACAAATTGGTTATGATTCAGACCATTCATTAGCAGAAGGTGAAGTAGGTAAAGTTGGCGTAGCAATAGATACATTAAAAGATATGGAAATATTATTTGATGGTATTCCTTTAGATAAAGTTAGTACATCTATGACAATCAATGCTCCAGCATCAGTATTACTTGCAATGTATATAGCAGTTGCTGAAAAGCAAGGAGTATCTGCTGATAAATTAAGAGGAACTATTCAAAATGATATTCTAAAAGAATATATAGCAAGAGGAACTTACATATTCCCAACAGAACCTTCAATGAGATTAATAACAAATATTTTTGAATATTGCTCAAAAGAAGTTCCAAAATGGAATACAATAAGTATTTCAGGCTACCACATTAGAGAAGCTGGCTCAACAGCAGCTCAAGAAGTTGGTTTTACAATAGCAGATGGTATTGCATATGTAGAAGCAGCTATAAAGGCTGGTCTTGATGTTGATACTTTTGCTCCAAGATTATCTTTCTTCTTCAATGCTCACAATGATTTACTAGAAGAAATATCTAAATATAGAGCTGCAAGAAGATTATGGGCAAAAATCATGAAAGAAAGATTCGGCGCAAAAAATCCAAAATCTATGATGCTTAAATTCCATACTCAAACTGGTGGATGTACATTAACTGCTCAACAACCAGATAACAATATAGTTAGAGTTGCTATTCAAACATTAGCAGCAGTTTTAGGTGGAACTCAATCATTACACACTAATTCAAGAGATGAAGCATTAGCTTTACCAACAACTGAATCAGTTCAAATAGCACTTAGAACTCAACAAATTGTAGCTTATGAATCAGGTGTTACAAATACAGTTGACCCATTAGCTGGTTCATACTATATAGAAGCTAAGACAAAACAAATCGAAGACGAAGCTATGGAATACATCAGCAAAATTGATGAATTGGGTGGAGCACCAAGAGCAATTGATTTAGGATATATACAAAAAGAAATTTCAGATTCTGCTTACAAATACCAAATGGAGATAGAATCTTTAGATAGAATAGTAGTTGGAGTTAACAAATTCCAAGTAGAAGAAGCTGCACCAAAAGGATTATTAAGAGTTGATCCAATAGTTGGAGAAATGCAAAAGAAAAAAATCGCAGACGTAAAAGCATCTAGAAATAATGAAGCTGTTAAAGAAGCTTTAGAAGCATTGAGAAAAGCTTGCCAAGGTACAGACAATGTTATGCCATATATTTTAACTGCAGTTAAGGAATATGCAACACTTGGAGAAATTTGCGGTGTAATGAGAGAAGAATTTGGTGAATACGAACACGCTGTTTTATTATAGTTTAACACAATTTGTCGTAAACAAATTGATGTTAAGACTTAATATTGAAGGATAGAGTTTTTTAAAAAAATATTTTTATTTTAAAGTAATTTATTTGAAAACTTATGCTAACGATGAATAATAATTATGGAGGATATAAAATGAACAGACCAATTAGAGTATTAATTGCTAAACCGGGTCTTGATGGACACGACAGAGGAGCTAAACTTATAGCAAGATCATTAAGAGATGCTGGTATGGAAGTTATATATACGGGATTAAGACAAACACCAGAGCAAATTGTTGCTGCTGCAATCCAAGAAGACGTTGACGTTGTAGGAATGAGTATATTATCAGGAGCACACAATCATTTACTACCAAAAGTAGTTGACTTGCTTAAAGCTCAAGGTGCGGATGATGTATTGATTATCGGTGGCGGAGTTATACCAGATGATGATATACCAGCGCTTAAATCTGCTGGAGTAGATGAAGTATTTACACCAGGTACAGCAACAACTACAACAATAGATTATATTAATACACATATAAAAAGAAAATAATAATTGATAAATGAGAATCCGTCATAGACGGATTTTCATTTAAATTACATCGTGTGGGGTGATATGATGGAATTAACAGAATTAATTGAAAAAATGGTTACTGGAGATAAAAGATCTTGTGCAAGACTTATTACTATGGTAGAAAATGACGAAGAGGATGCTAAAAATATAATTAAGGCAATACATTCGCGTACAGGTCATGCACATGTTATTGGAATTACAGGACCTCCAGGAGCAGGGAAAAGTACACTTACAGATAAACTTGTAAAACAACTTATCAAAGATGGTAAAAAAGTAGGTATTGTAGCTATAGACCCGACCAGTCCATATTCAGGTGGTTCAATCTTGGGAGATAGAATACGTATGCAGGATTTAGCACTTGAGAAAAATGTGTTTATTAGAAGCTTAGGTACAAGAGGTTATCTAGGTGGATTATCTAGATCAACCAAAGATGTAGTTAAAGTATTAGATGCATACGGTGCTGATTATATATTTATTGAAACTGTTGGAGTTGGACAATCAGAGGTAGATATAATCAAAACAGCTGATTCAATAGTTATGGTTATGGTGCCGGGACTTGGAGATGACATTCAGTCAATCAAGGCTGGAATAATGGAAATAGGTGATATATTTGTAGTAAATAAAAGTGATTTATTTGGTGCTTCAAGAACAGCTACAGAAATAAATATGATGCTAGATTTAAATCAAAATATGGATAGACGTCCACCTGTTGTTATGGTTACAGCCAATAAAAATGAAGGTATTAATGAATTAGTTGAAGAAATAAAAAAACATACAGAATATTTGATAGAAACTGGAAAATTAAGAGAAAGAAAACATCACAATGCAAAAATTGAAGTTGTTGAGATGATTGAAACAGAGCTTAGAAAAATAGTAATTAAACATGCTGACAGTGAAAATAAGCTTGACCAAAAAGTCGATGAAATATTAGAAAAGAAAAAAGATGTTTATGAAGTTAGAGATGAATTCTTAAGCGTTTTAAATAAATAAATTTTGGAGGATTAATATGAATATTAATAGAGTAGATCATATTGGTATAGCAGTACCAAATTTAGAGGAAGCTTTAGCATTTTATGAAGGAGTATTAGGATTAAAATCTAATGGCTCAGAAGTTATTGAAGACCAAAAAGTTAAAGTTGCATTCTTGCCTTGTGGAGATAGCGAATTAGAACTATTAGAGTCAACAGAACCAGATGGACCTATAGCAAAATTCATTAAAAAAAATGGTGGAAGAGGTGGAATTCAACACGTTGCATTAAGAGTTGATAACATTGAAAAAGCTATAGAAGATATGAAAGCAAAAGGCATGAGAATGTTAGATGAAAAACCAAGATACGGTGCTGGTGGAGCTAAAATAGCATTCTGCCATCCAAAATCATCATTGGGTGTATTATTAGAGCTTACAGAAAGACAATAAATAAAAAACATATAGAAACAGGGATTAAATTATATTTAATCCCTGTTAGTTTGTTAACAAAAAGGCATTTTATATAACTTGTGAAGTGCCTTTTATAATATTTCTTATTTTTCTGATACTAATTGTCTTAACATTTGAGGAATATTGATATGTTGAGGGCATAAGCGAACACATTTTTTGCAATTCCTACATTTTTCTGCTATCTCGTAATTTATATCAGTTCCAGAAATCCAGTTGGTACTTTGATTCATTGATTTAGTATTCCAAGCTTTAAACAATTCTGGGATAGTAACACCAAATGGACATGGCATACAGTACCCACAACCTGTACACTTAACTTTTTGTAATTTTATAACATTCTTTTCAACCTTCAATATAGCTTCGTTTTCTTCTTCTGTTAAAGGTGAAAGGTTTTTAAATACTTCAATATTCTGTTTAAGCTGAGCCATACTGCTCATACCTGAAAGAATAGTAGCTATACCCTTTTTCTCTGCTAACCATCTAAATGCGTAGCTAACATTTGAGCCACCTAATTCTCTGAATGGAGCTGCAATATTGTCATTTAAATCAGAAAGTAAGCCACCCTTTAAAGGTTCCATAATTATAACCGGTATATTACGTTTTTCTAATTCTTCATACCCCTTAAGTCCAGGTCTGTCAATTATATCTAAATAATTAAGCTGAATTTGAACAAATTCAAAATCATATAAATCTAATACTTTTACTAAAAAGTCATAATCGTCATGCATTGAAAAACCAAGGTGCTTAATTTTACCTTCTGCAATTTTTTTCTTAGCCCAATCAATTACATTATAATTGATTATTTTTTCGTATACACTGTTGTCAAGTGCATGAAGTAAGTAAAAATCAATATAATCAAGCTGTAATCTTTCAAGAGCTTTATCAAAAATTATATCTAAATCTTCTTCGTTTTTTGCTACCCACAAAGGCATTTTATCAGTAACGTAAAAATCTTCTCTGTTTAGTTGCTTAAGTGCTTTTCCAAGTGCAATTTCACTATTACCGCCACCATAAACATATGCAGTATCAAAATAGTTTATGCCATTGTCATGAGCGTATTTAATCATTTTATCTACTTCATCTTGCACAATAACATTATCAATATTAGGAAATCTCATACAGCCAAATCCTAATTTTGAAAGGGTAACACCCATTTTATCTAATTGAGAAATTTTCATTTTGTAAACCCTCATCTTTCATTTTATATTATTACCATTATATATAAATTAATAGAATGTGTAAAGAGGTATATATAGTTGTAGCAGTAGTGTGAAACAGATTGTACTTTGTATTTGGTGTAGTGCATTGTGTTGAAATTCGCTGTATATTATGGTAAACTATTGTAGAAATTAAATTAGAAATGAAATTAGGAGGGTATTTTGAAGAAAAATAAGATATTTGATATATTATGGATAGCAGCGGTTGTTGCTTTTGTATTTTTTCTTACTACTAAGTTTTTCATAAAATTTACAGGTAGTCATACTTATCTGTCAGCATTTGTAAAATTTGCACTACTTGCTCCATTGGGAGAACTATTAGTCATAAGGTTGTCAAAAAAGGAATGGAAGTTACCAACTGGTTTCATATTTAAAGTGTTAATTTGGGGAGTGTTTGGTATGGGAATAGGTCTTGCATTTAAATTATTCAATACAGGTGTGAGTGGACTTTTAGTCGATAATGCTACATTAGCTGGATTTAAAGGCTTTGTTTTAGCTTTATTAACAAGCTCATTTATGAATTTAACATTTGGACCAGTAATGATGGGAACACACAAGGTAACAGATAAGTTGGTTGATTTAAAATGTAGTTGTAAAGATAAGGTTACAATAAGTCAAGCAGTAAAAGAAGTAGATTGGTACGGATTTATAACATTTGTAGTATTTAAAACAATACCATTTTTCTGGATTCCAGCGCACACAATAGTATTTTTATTACCACCAGAATTTAGATTAGTAGTAGCTGCACTTTTATCAATAGCATTGGGAGTATTGTTGACATTTGCAGGTAAAAAAACTAAAAAAACTAAATAACTTTTTGATTTTTCTTTAAATAGGTATAAAAAAAAGCGGCTAAGCATAAATTAGTCGCTTTACTTTTACATAGTATTACTTAAATATTATTATCTTATAAAGTTTGTTATGATTTTTTCTTCTTTTTCGGGAATATTAATACCTTGTTTTTTACCAGCTTCAATGCATTTTAGGAGCCAAGCCATGTTTTTGCCTAAAGTTCTCATGATTTGCATGCCCTCTAAGTCTTTTATAACCTCTTCAGCATTATTACCATGTACCATATTCCAGTACTGACTTGAAACTATAGGCATATTATTAATAGTAAAGTATTTGTTAAGCTCATCCAATGTTGTTGTAGTTCCAGCACGTCTTGCAGAGGCTATTGAAGCTGCTGGTTTGTATTTCAAATAATCACTAGCTGCATAAAAGACTCTGTCTAAAAGTGATATTAAGCTACCGTTTGCAGATGCATAATAAACGGGTGAACCAACAATTAAACCATCAATATCTTTAATCTTTTCGATAACGTTGTTAACTGTATCGTTGCCAAATACACATTTTCCTGTTTTAGAACAACCACCACATGCTGTACAACCACCTATAGGTTTATTGCCAATTTGGAATATCTCTGTTTCAATGTTTTCCTTATTTAGTTCCTTTTCAATTTCAGTTAATGCGGTATAAGTACATCCATTTTTGTGCGGACTACCATTAATAAGTAATACTTTCATAAAAAAACACCTCTCTAAATTTATTATTAATATTCAACCTTTTTAAAAATAATCCATGTGCAGGAGCATTTGGACCAGCTTCTTGCCTTTTACGCTCATTTAAAATTCTTTCAATATCTGTAGGAATTATATTTCCTTTACCTACCTCTAAAAGTGTTCCAACTATTATTCTAACCATATGCCATAAAAATGAATTCCCATTAATTTCAATGTCTATATTATTACCTTTTTTTAATATATCTATGGAGTATATAGTTTTTATAGTAGATTTTTTCTTAGATTTCAATGTAGTAAAGCTCTGAAAATCATGTGTACCTACAAGAAATTTACTAGCTTCTAACATTTTATCAATATCTAAAGGTTCTATTGCATTATATTCAAACCTTCTACTAAATATATTTCGATAATTTGAATTATATATTTTATATAAATAAGTCTTATTTAAAGCATTATATCTTGAATGAAATCTTTCACTACAATCTTTAATAGATTTAACCTGTATGTCATCGGGCAAATATTTGTATAAGTAGTCATACATTTTTTCGGTTGCCATATTTGAATTAGTATGAAAATTCGCAGTATAATTCAGAGCATGAACACCAGCATCAGTTCTTCCACAGCCAAATTCTATTAACATTTTTATATTTCTCATTATTATCCTCTTTAGTAGCTATTGTAAAACTAAATACATTATATAATAAAAATTAATATATTTCTATTATTTGATACGGATTAAAATAAAATTACAAGAATATTATGTAAAAAAAGCTTGAAAAATATGTAATTAGTGATATAATTCATTTTGCTATAAGAAATAAAACAAAAGTAGGGATGAAAATGAAAATAGATAAATTAAAACTTACTGCAATAGCAGTAACAACAATTTTCTTTTTGTTTTTAACATCTTGTAAATTTAATGATATATCAGACATATCTAGTCAAACACAACAAACTAATATAGAAGATAATACAAATATAAAAGTAAATGATGATAAAAGCACAGAAAATATATCTTTATTATAAAAGCACAGAAATGTTTTACATAGATGTCTATAAACAAATAATGAAAATGACACAAAAAAATATTATTATAAATATTTAGCTGTGTTGTGTTGACATACTTGTATTAATATGATAATCTATAAAGAAAATTATAAAGAACGAAAGAAAATAAGGAGTATTATTAAGCAATGGCAAAGATTATACAAGAACCATCAAGAACGTTTGGAGAGTATTTATTAATACCAAATTTAACTACAAAAGATTGTATTCCTGAGAATGTAGATTTATCTACACCTATAGTAAGATATAAAAAAGGTGAAAAACCTGAATTAAGTTTAAATATACCTTTAGTATCAGCAGTTATGCAATCAGTTTCTGACAATAATATGGCCGTAGCATTGGCTAAAAATGGTGGAGTTTCATTTATATTTGGTTCTCAAACTATTGAGGAACAAGCTGAAATGGTTAGAAAAGTAAAAAAATATAAGGCTGGTTTTGTAATCAGTGATTCTAACTTAACACCAGAAAATACACTAGAAGATGTATTAGCTTTAAAACAAAAAACAGGACACTCTACAATGGCTATAACAGAAGATGGTACACCAGATGGTAAATTAGCAGGAATTGTAACAAGTAGAGATTATAGAATAACAAGAGACTCATTAGACAAGAAAATTAAAGACTTTATGACTAAAGGTGAAGATTTAGTTGTAGGTCAAGAAGGAATAACTTTAAAAGAAGCTAATGATATAATTTGGCAACACAAGTTAAATTCATTACCAATAGTAGATAAGGATTTCAACCTTGTTTACATGGTATTTAGAAAAGACTATTCAGATGATAAAGAGCATCCATTATCACTATTGGATAAAAATAAAAGCTATATAGTTGGAGCAGGTATAAACTCTAGAGACTATGCAGAAAGAGTTCCACAATTAGTTGAAGCTGGAGCAGATATACTTTGTATAGACTCTTCAGAAGGATATAGTGAATGGCAAAAAGATACTATAGCTTGGATTAAAAATTATGATAAAAACATAAAAGTTGGAGCAGGTAACGTTGTAGACAGAGAAGGATTTAGATATTTAGCAGATGCTGGTGCTGATTTTGTTAAAATTGGTATAGGTGGAGGATCTATCTGTATCACTCGTGAGCAAAAAGGTATAGGCAGAGGTCAAGCTTCATCTGTATTAGAAGTTGCAGCTGCTAGAGATGAATACTTTGAAGAAACAGGAATTTACGTTCCAATTTGTTCTGATGGTGGAATTGTACATGACTACCACGTAACATTAGCACTTGCTATGGGAGCAGATTTTCTAATGCTTGGCAGATATTTTGCGAGATTTGATGAAAGTCCAACTGCTAAGGTTAAGTTAGGAAGTGGTTATGTTAAAGAATACTGGGGTGAAGGTTCAAACAGAGCAAGAAACTGGGCAAGATATGACCTTGGAAGTAGTAAAAAAGAACTTCAATTTGAAGAAGGTGTTGATTCATACGTACCATATGCAGGAACACTTGATGACGGTTTAGGAATCACTCTTCACAAAGTAAAATCAACAATGTGCAACTGTGGTTGTAAAAATATAGCTCAAATGCATGCTGAAGCAAGACTTTGTTTAGTATCATCAACAAGTATAAACGAAGGCTCAGCACACGATGTAATTCTTAAAAATCAATAGATTGATATAAAAATCCACATGAAAATGTGGATTTCATATTTTCAGTCAAAAAATTTAAAAAACAAGTAAAGTAGGTTGAAGGATTAAGGTCCTTTCACCTGTGAATTGCAAGCTTTTAAGATTCATTGTAGCTGATTGTTGAAAAATGCGTCGTTGGTTCATTCATCAGATATCCTAAAAACCATCTGTAGGCAATGTTTATTTTTACTTCTTCTGCGATTTCCTTTCCATACAAATGTTGTATTAAAACTATTTTGTCACCCTATTATGTTTCACCATATATTAGTTGAATTAGCTACAAGTTTTTGCTAATTTTTCAATGCTTTCAGTATGACTATTTAGAAAAGAAAACGGATTTAATTTTGTAACATTCATGTAGTGTAGCTGAAATTGTACGAAGTTAAACGTAATGTCCTTTGGTCAAGGTAGACTGACCTGTACCCCATCCCGCACATTTGACCATTATGGAGTGTACTGAAGTTACAATTTCCTACACGCAATGTGATTACAAAATTAATGTAGTTTTCTTTTTGCTTCATAGGCTAGCTTTATTTTTTGACAAGCTGAAATCAACATGAAAATGTGGATTTTTTTGTCTAAATTTATGTTATAAAAGTATATGAGATATTGCATACTGGTGCATTATAACATTAAGCCTTTACAATGGAAAACGTTTGTGCTATGATTTTATTATAAATAGTTTTGGAGGAAAAATATGAAGAAAAGTAAGAGAAATTTTATGATTGTCTTAGTCATTTCCTTAGTTGTTTTAAGTTTAACACCTGTATTCGGACAAGGAATATCTAAAACGATTAAAGCAATGTTTAATAGTGTTACTATTTTTGTAGAAGGAAAGCAAGTTTCAACAGATAACTTTGTTTATGATAAAACAACATATGTACCATTAAAATCAATTTCCGAATTAACAGGTTTTGATGTAAATTGGGATGATGAAACTAGAAGGATAGATTTAACGATTAAAAATAATAATATAAATAATCCTGAGGATAACAATAAATATAACTTTAAAAACACTGATGGTGTACACAAGATATTAAATTATAGTCCTATGCAGTATGAAGATGATAGCTACTTAATGTGGAATTATATGGATATAATGTTTGATGCTCCTACTAAAAATGTAGTTGATGTAACAAAAGTAGTTTTGTTAGACAATAAAGGAAAGAGGTTCGATGTAATATGTAAGCCTGGCAGCACAGATAAAAATGCATTTTTGGTAATTCCTCAAGAAGAACTTGAATTGAATACATATTATAGTGTGTACATACCTAAAAATTCAATTGAATTTGAAAATGGTGATTTATATGGAGAAGACATTCAAATGTATTTCAAAACAGCTACTAATGTTTTGAAGGGAACTATTGATAGTGATGAAATTTTATTGGATGAGGAAATAAAAATTTACAATGATAATAATTTTGAATGTATAAAAAGCATTATTGGTAAAAATGAATTTTATTTTACTAATTTACCTGATGGAGTATACTCAATTATCGTTAATGAAAAAACATATGACAATATATTAGTTGAAGCTAATAAAGTAAATGAAGTTACATTAATGGAAGCAAAATAAAAAAATTAAAAACAAAAAGCACAGAATGATATTTCCATTCTGTGCTTTGTTTTATTTAGTTCCTTTACATAGTTTTAACTAATTTTTACTGCTATGACTATCTAATTTCTCTGAATAATCTATGCTAAAAAGAAAACGGAATCCTACACGCAATGTGATTACAAAATTAATGTAGTTTTCTTTGCCGCAAAGACTTAAAGAGCCTTTTATTTAAGAATTTTACGTACTTTTTTTAATTTTTCCTCAGAATAAGGTGCATATCTTAACTTTATATCTATCTTTAGAGATTTTTTTATTACGCTCTTCTTATGAGAAAATGTGTCAAAGCTGTGCTTTCCATGATAGCCACCCATTCCACTTGAACCAACTCCACCAAATGGCAAATTATGATTTGCTAAATGAATTATAGTATCATTTATACATCCACCACCATAAATTACATTTTCAATAACTTTTTTTTCTGTATACTTATTTTTTGTAAATAGATACAGAGCTAAAGGATGTGGCATTGATTTAAATCTATCAATAAGGTCATTGATATCTTCATATTCAATTATAGGTAAAAGTGGTCCAAATATTTCTTCTTGCATAATTGGTGATTTGAATGTTATATCATCTACTATTGTTGGATTAATTTTGTTCAGTTCTTTGCTAAACAAACCACCGTGCAATACTTTTTCATCTTTTATGAGATTTAATAGTCTGTTAAAATGATGTTCATTAATTATTTTAGGTAAATGTTTACTTTCTAATGAGTTCTTTCCGTATAGTTCAGTTATACTATAAATTAAATTTTGAACAAGTTCATTCTTAACAGATTTTTGAACAACTACATAGTCTGGAGCAACGCAAGTTTGACCAGCATTTAAAAATTTACCCCAAGCAATTCTTTTAGCAGCTAGTTTGATGTCAGCAGTTTCGTCAACAATACAAGGACTTTTTCCGCCTAATTCTAAAGTAACAGGTGTAAGATGTTTTGCAGCTGATTCCATGACTACTTTCCCAATTCTTTCACTGCCTGTAAACATTATATAGTCATACTTTTCATTAAGAATTTCTTCGTAGCTAGTTTTACTGTTCATTTCAATGCAATAAAGAAAATCTTTTTTAAAGTGTTCATTAATTATTTTTTCTATGACACGTGATGTGTTTTTACTACTCCTTGATGGCTTTAAAATAGCACAGTTACCAGCAGCAATAGCTCCAACAAGTGGGGCTAAGCAAAGCTGAAGTGGATAATTCCAAGGAGATAAAATCAATACAATGCCGTAAGGCTGTTTGTAAATTATACTTTTACTTGGAAATTGTGAAATAGGGGTTTTAACTGTTTCTTTTTTTGTCCATTTTTTTATATGCTTTATTGCATAATTAATTTCGTCTATAACCATAGATGTTTCAGTTAAATAACCTTCCATTTTATCTTTATTTAAGTCTTTATAGAGTGCTTCTAGTATTTCATCTTCGTGCATAATTAATACTTCTTTTAAGTCTAATAATGCATTTATTCGTACATTGATATCTAATGTTTTGCCACTATTAAAATAACTTCTTTGTAATTCAACAATTTCAGAAATTTTCATACGCCCTCCTAATTAATATCTATCAAATTAATGTAGATAAAATATATAAAATGTAAATATGTAAAGGATAGAATACATAAAATAAGTATTTATATCCTTTACCTTTTTGATTATTATAAAAATGCATTGGCACAACAGCAAAAATCATTAGCCATTGAAATCTTAACATAAATAAATTTGTAAAATTAAAACCACCGTCTGCAATAGCTACAAACATTAAAAGTGACGAAAAAACAACATAGAACAATAATTGTTTAGACCTATCATGGCTAAGTAGTGCCATGAATACACCTAAAATAACAAAATCTATGCTACCCTCAACATAAAAAATACTTGGAATTATAGTAACAATAACTTTAGAAACCGAAGTATCACTTAATACATTTGCTATATAACTTGATGCAAAAGGGATTATAAATAATATAATACTTAAGATTTTTTTATATGTTGGTGTTCTGCCAGAATTATCTGTTATATTTCTAATACAATATGTATAGTAAGCAATTAAAAATAGTGTGCCAAAAATATTATTTGATAGTGATAGGTTATTTAAGCTTGGAAATTTATTGGCTACTATTATATTAAATATTCCCATAAATAAAAAACTTATATACAATCTTAGCATGTATAAATATTTGTTGTGAGTATGGTTAATACCTTCTACTAATGTAAATATAAAAAGTGGAGCACTAATCCTTCCTAACCATCTAAACCAAATTGGAATGTTTAAAGCAGGGCCCAAAAAATATTGTATATGATCTAATAACATTAATATGAGTGCTATAATTTTTAAATTTGTAGAATTAAAACCTTTTTTAGACTCTAATGAATTCATTAAATTCCTCCTAAATTTTCTACTAATATATATAGTTTAACAATTAATATAAAATTATTCAATATATATATTTTTTGAGTAAAAATAAATTTAATCATTGATAAATCATATAAAATATTTGGTATAGACTTAAATAGCTTAAAGTATTATAATATTAGTTAAGATACTTTTGAAAAGGAGAAAAATAATGGAAAAGACAATTAAGAAACGTTCGCAAGTTGATCCTAAATATACTTGGGCAACTGAGGATTTATATGCTAGTGATAGTGACTGGGAAAAGGATTTTATAGATACAGGTAAGTTAATAGAAAAAATTCAAGATTATAAAGGTAAACTTGGAAGTTCTGCAAATGCATTAGTAGTGTACTTTAAATTATTAGAGGAAATTGTTCTAAAAATGGATAGAGTAGCAAATTATGCACAAAGAAAATCTGATGAAGATACTAAGAATACTACATATCAAGATTTAGCAAGTAGATTAATGAATATTTATGTTGCATTTCAAAGTGCCAATTCATTTGCAACAAATGAATGCTTAAACATTTCAGAAGATATTCTAAATAAATTCTATAAAGAAAATAAGGAATTATTAGATTACAAACGTTATATTGATGAGATAAGAAGACAAAAAGAGCATATATTATCAGAAGAACAAGAAAAATTATTGGCTGAGGCAGGAAACTTAGGAGATGCACCTTCTACTATATTTTCGATGCTTAGCGATGCAGATATGGAATTTCCAGATGTTATAGGAGAAGACGCAAAACCACAAAAATTAACACATGGTACATTTATTTCATATTTGGAAAGCAGTAATAGAGAAGTTAGAAAAGATGCATTTATGAAGCTATACCATACACTTGATAAGTTCAAAAATACATCAGCAGCTACATATTTTGCTCAAATAAAACAATTAATGTTCTTTGCAAAAGCAAGAAAGTATAACTCTACATTAGAAGCAGCACTTGATAATACAAATGTGCCAGTTAGTGTATATAAAAACTTAGTAAAAGCAGTAGAAGACAATATGCACTATATGCACAAATATGTTAAGCTTAGGAAAAAACTTCTTGGCTTAGATGAGTTGCATATGTATGATTTATATACAACTGTTGTAAATAATGCAGAGGTTAAAATATCATTTGAAGAAGCTAAGAAAAATGTTATGGAAGCTGTAGCACCACTTGGTAAAGACTATCAAGCGATTTTAAAGGAAGGCTTTGAAAACAGATGGATAGACGTATATGAAAATGAAGGAAAAAGTAGTGGTGCATATTCAGCAGGAGCAAAAGTTCACCCATATGTATTATTAAATCATACAGATAGCTTAGATAGTGAATTTACACTAGCTCATGAGATGGGACACTCAATTCACTCATATTTATCTAACAAAACACAAAAGCCTCTTGATGCAGAATATGTAATATTTGTCGCAGAAGTAGCATCAACTTGCAATGAAGCATTACTTATGGAATATTTACTTAATAAAACTACAGATAAACTTGAAAGAGCATATTTAATTAATCATTTTCTTGAACAATTCAGGGGAACAATATATCGTCAAACAATGTTTGCAGAGTTTGAAATGATTACAAATGAGATGGCAGAAAAAGGTATGACTTTGACTGCAGATGCATTGAGCAAAGTATATTATGATTTAAATGTTAAATATTATGGTGAAGATATAGTAGTTGATAAAGAAATAGCAATTGAATGGGCAAGAATTCCACACTTTTTCTACAATTTCTATGTATTCCAATATGCAACTGGTTACTCAGCTGCAATAGCTTTATCAAGAAAAATACTTGATGAAGGTGAAGAAGCAGTTAAAAACTACAAGAAGTTTTTAAGTGGTGGTTGTTCAAAAACTCCAATTGAATTATTGAAAATTGCTGGTGTAGATATGACAACTGCACAACCAATCAATGAAGCATTGAAATTATTTGGAACATTGATTGATGAATTAGAAGAATTATTAGCAGACTAGAATAGAATTAAAAAAAGGATTATCCAACTAACTAAGAAGGATAATCCTTTTTTGTTATAAAAATTATAAATTAATTTTATGTTCTAATAAATATCCAGAGCTAATCATAAGTACTAATGAAACTACTGCGTTGTATACTATCATAACCATAAATAAAGTAAACATATATTTTGATGGATAAGTAATGTTAATATTATTGCTAATGTTAATTTGTTGAATCGTATAGTCTAAATTCACTCCTCTAGATAAAAGCTCTCCAAGTTTTCCAATAATTAAATTAAGTACAATGAAGATGATAAAGCTTAATACACCACCATATTTTGTGTTTGAAAACAAACTTTTCCTAATTGTTATTGAAGAATAAACGGTTAGCGTAAATACTATTGAACTAACCAATATCATTAGTACAAACAATAAAACATCACCAATATTCATGTTTAGTAATTGTTTAGCTACTTCGTTTAGTTCAATAAGCAAAGTCGTAAAGCCCTCTTTCAATTGGCCTAATGGAAAATTTCGAATAACAATAATTAAACCATTTACACCTACAAACATAATATATCCAATAAAAAATATAAGTCCTACTAAAAGAGTAAAAAGTAATTTAGAGCCAATGATTTTATAACCACTATTAGGTGTCATAAAAGTCATATAACCAGTATTTTTATTTAAGGCATCACTATATGTTTTGATAAGTTCATATATATATAATATTCCTAGTATAATCGGTGATAGGCCTAAAAATATTGCAATGCCACTCATATCGTAAATTAATCCCAAAGCTACATTTGCTAAAATTGAGCTTACCAAAAGTATTAAAAATAATTTTGATTTTTTTATAAATTCATATTTTATTAATTTAATCATTATCCATAAATCTCCTTATAAATATTTTCTATTGACTTTCCATGCTCAATTCTCAATTGTTCAGCATTACCTTCCAAGGCAACTTTTTGTTCTTTGATAAATACTACATCATCAAATAGTTTTTCAATTTCATCAACTATATGACTAGATACTATAATAATTTTATCTTCGCCACAAGAATTTACGATACAGTTAATTATATCTTCCCTTGCTAAAATATCAATGCCATTTAATGGTTCATCAAACATATAAACAGAAGCATCTCTTGAAAGCGTAAGTGCAAGTTTTAATTTTGCAACAAGTCCTGATGACAATGATTTAACGGTTGTATTGATGTTAACCTTAAGAGTTGATAGAAGTTTAATAGCTTTTTCTTCATCAAAATCTTTGTACATGTCCTTATAGAATTTTAATACCTGTTTAATTTTAAAGTTATCAATTAAAAAGTTTTCAGTTGGCATGTAAGCAACTATGCCCTTTGTTTTATAAGATATAGGTTCGCCATTGATTAAAATACTTCCTTTTGTTTGCTTATGCAATCCAGCTACAACTTTCATAAGTGTAGTTTTACCACTGCCATTTGGTCCGAGCAAGCCGTAAATTTTTCCACTATTAAATGTTAATGTGATGTCGTCTAACGCAACTTTATTGTAATATTTTTTTGTTAGGCCATCAATTTTTAATAAATTATTCATTATAATCTCCTTCAATATTTTCTTTTAATATACTAACTATTTGCTGATTGTTAAATCCTATTTTCCGCATTCCAAAAATAAAACTAGACAATAAATCCTTTGCGTAATCTGTTTTAATAGATGAAATTTTTTCAAGTGATTCAGTAACGTAAGTTCCAATTCCCCTTTTAGTAAAAACTATACCCTCTATTTCAAGTTCCTTGTAAACTCTAGCTACAGTATTCAAATTAATTTTAAGCTCAGCAGACAAGTCTCTAGCAGATGGCATTTTATCACCATTTTTAAGCTTGCCTGTGATTAAATCTTGCTTTATTTTGTTTATCACTTGAATGTATATAGGAATGTTGTTATCAAATTCCAAATGTAAACCTCCTTACTTGTATTAGTAACATAGTTAAATAGTACACTAATATAATGTGGCTGTCAATACTTTTTTTAATAATTTTAAAATAATTTTTTAAAACTATTTGTTATAACTATTAAACTCAGCTAGTAACATATGTGTTAATGAGGTATAGACGAATTCTATTAATTGATATATACTATTTGTAAGTAAAATTAAAATTACGAGGAGAGATTGAACATGGATATAATAAAAAAAAGAAGTGAAATGGATCCTAAATATACTTGGGCAACAGAAGATTTGTATGCGAATGATAAATTGTGGAATGATGATTTTGATAATGCACTAAAAATAGTTGAACAACTATCCTCATTTAAGGGTTCATTAGGTGAGTCAGCAGATAAATTGTTTAGTTATTTAAAGCTAAATGATGAATTGAGTATAAAAGTAAATAGAATTTTTAATTATGCTCAGAGAAAGTTTGATGAAGATACTAAAAATGCTACATATCAGGATTTATCAAGTAGAATAAAGAACTTAAGTGTTAAAATAGGAAGTGCTACAGCATTCGAGACTCCTGAGATTTTAGCTATACCAGAAAAAACACTAGATAAATTTTATAAAGATAATAATTCTTTACTCATATATGAGATTTTAATTAATGAAATTAGAAGAAAAAAGGAACATATTCTTTCAGAAAAGGAAGAAAAAATATTAGCAGCAGCAGAAGACTTGGCGTCATCTCCATCTAATATTATGTCAATGTTTAGAAATGCAGATTTAGAGTTCCCAGATGTAACAGATGAAAATGGAAACTCAAGAAAATTAACTGCCGGTACATATACATCGTTTATAAAAAATAAAGACCAAAGAGTTAGAAAAGAAGCATTTATGAACTTACACAATACACTAGATAAATTCAAAAACACATCTGCTTCTTCGTATTTTGCACATGTTAAGCAATTAATGTTTTACGCAAATGCTAGAAATTATAATTCCACTCTTGAAAAATCTCTTGATGAAAGCAATGTACCAACACAGGTGTATAAAAATTTAGTTGAAGCAGTTCATCAGAACATGCATTATATGCATAAATATGTTAAACTTAGAAAAAAACTTTTAAATTTAGATGAATTACATATGTATGATTTGTATACTCCAGTTGTAAAGGGTACAAGTGAGAAAATAACTTTTGAAGAAGCAAAGAAAAACGTTTATGAGGCGGTTGCCCCATTAGGAAAAGAATATCAAGCAATATTAAAAGAGGGTTTTGAAAACAGATGGATAGATGTTTATGAAAATGATGGTAAAAGAAGTGGTGCGTATTCAGCAGGGGCAAAGGTTCACCCTTTTGTATTATTGAATTATGCAGATAATATAAATAGTGAATTTACACTAGCACATGAAATGGGTCACGCAATCCACTCATATTTATCAAATAAAACGCAACCAACACCGTATACACATTACAAGACATTCGTTGCAGAAGTAGCTTCAACATGCAATGAAGCACTTTTAATGGAATATCTATTATCAAAAACAACTGATAAAGTTGGTAGAGCAAATTTAATAAATCATTTTTTAGAGCAATTTAAGGGAACTATATTTAGACAAACTATGTTTGCTGAGTTTGAAATGTTATCACATCAAATGGCTGAATCAGGTAAGAGTTTAACTGCAGATGTATTAAATAAATTATATTATGATTTAAATGTAGAATATTTTGGTGATGATATAGTAGTAGATAATGAGGTAGCTTTAGAATGGTCAAGAATCCCACATTTTTTCTTCAATTTCTATGTATATCAATATGCTACAGGTTATTCGGCTGCGATAGCTTTAAGTAGAAAAATATTAAATGATGGAGACAAAGCTGTTAAAAGATATTTGAAGTTCTTAGGTGGAGGATGCTCACTTACTCCTATAGAATTATTAGAAGTTGCTGGTATTGATATGAAAACTTCTCAACCAATTAATGATGCATTAGAATTGTTTGGAAGCTTAATTGATGAATTAGAAGAATTATTAGCAGATTAAAAATATGAATTAGTTTTGGAGGACATTATGAATTTTATTGATTTTCACATTGATACATTAATGAAATACTACAAGGATAAAGTAGAAGGAAAGTTAGACAAGGAAGATTTGTATAAAAACAATTATCACATTGATATTGAACGACTTATAAAAAGCAATTATTTAGCTCAGTTTTTTGCTACGTTCATTTACATGGATAAAAGTGTTAAGACAGAGGAAAATTCATATTTAAATGCATTTAAAGATGAATTTTCTTCTAATAAAGATTGTGAAGTTGACTATTATAAAATTGCAATGAATGCGTTTGACTTGTTTTATCAAGAGTTAGATAAAAACAAGGATAAGGTAGCTTTTGCAGGTAACTACAATGATTATATAAATAATAAGAATAAAAATTTATTATCTGCATTTTTAACTGTAGAAGAGGGCGGTATAATAGAGAATAAAATTGAAAGATTAGATGAAATGTTCAAAAAAGGTGTTAGAGCTATTACTCTTACTTGGAATTTTGAAAATTGTTTAGGTTTCCCTAATCACCAGTTAAAATATCAAAACAAAGGACTTAAGCCTTTTGGCATAGAGACTATTGAGAGAATGAATGATTTAGGAATTATTGTTGATGTTTCTCATCTATCAGATGGTGGATTTTATGATGTTTGTAAATATTCTAAACGTCCGTTTATGGCAACTCATTCAAATGCAAGAAGTATTCAAGGACATCCAAGAAATTTAACTGATGAAATGATAAAAATGCTTGCAAACAATGGAGGAATTACAGGACTTAATTTCTGCGGTGCATTTTTACAAAATGATGAAATAAGTACACTTGATGCGATGATGAAGCATATTAGACACATAATAAATGTTGGAGGGCTTGATATATTAGGTCTTGGAACTGATTTTGATGGGATTGGTGGAGAACTTGAAGTGAAAGGAGCTCAGGACATGCATACGCTACCAGAGACAATGGAACATTATAAATTCACTTCTAAAGAAATAGAAGCTGTTTGTTATAAAAATGCGGAAAATTTCTTCAAAAGATATTGGCAATAAAAAAATGGGCATTGTGCAATTGTAATGTGTAAATTCAATGATTTTAGAATTAGCACATGATATTTCGGTATCGTGTGCTTTTTTTTATTGACATTTATTACGGTTAGTGATATATTAGTATTACAGTAAACGTAATAAATGAGGTGATGTTTTGAGAGATAACGCAAAAAGCGGTGCATTAACTGAAGTAACCTTTTTTATTCTTTTATCTTTGCATACACCTAAACATGGATATGCTATTATGCAGTTTGTTGAAGAAAAAACAAAAGGTAGATTAAATTTGGGAGCGGGTTCATTGTATGGTGCTCTTAATACATTATATAAAAAGAAATGGATTGCATTGTGCAGTAGTGAAGAAAATAGAAAAAAGGAATATTTGATTACTTCGCTCGGAAGAGAAATTGTAGAAAAAGAAATAGAACGATTGAATGAAATTCTTATTATTGCAAACGAAATCACGAAAGGGGAATGATTATGAGTAAAAAAATTGTCAGATATTTTTTTTGCTTTATTGAAAGTCAGCAAAAGTGGTTAAATGAAATGTCATCAAAAGGATATAGGTTGATAAATGTAGGTAAGTTAATTTATGAATTTGAAAAATGCAAACCAAATGAATATCAATATTATATTGATTTTGTTGCTGAAAAATCTGTTAGTGAATTAAATAATTATAAGAATTTTTTAGAACAAATAGGATATACTGTTTTTTCTAAAAATATCAATTTGAATTGGTCATATGGAAAAATTGTTTTTAGACCGTATGGTAAGGGTATGGGAAAATTGGCAACATCTCCCGGAACATACAATAAAGAGCTTTTAATTGTAGAAAAAAAACATGATGGAAAGCCTTTTGAATTACATACAACTAAAGAAGATAGGATTAATTTTTACAAGAAACAACGCAATGCCTGTCTAACAGTGTCTTTTTTGACATTAATATTATTTGTTATGACTTGCATCTATTCAAAAAGTTTGAATGTTTCAAATATTGTAGCGTTTTGTTTCTTTGTTATAGCAACAATTCTATCAATAGTATTGCAGATAAAATTATGTGGTATCAAACGAGATTTTAATATCAACGAATAAAAAAAGGAATTAATACATAGAGAAAAAAATTATTTTATGGAGGAATTATAATGAAAAGTAGATTTGCAATTTTTAGCGTAATGTTAGTTTTAATTTTATTTTTGTGTGGTTGTAGTGGTGGCTCATATATAACTACTAAGTCAGTTGAAAAAAATAATGCTAATGAAATGTCAATGAAATATGAAAAATTCAAGGGGTATAAGTATTATAAGCTTAAAGTAAAGGAAGGAGAAGAAATTATTGTAACAGTAGATATTAAAACAGAAAATGGAAAAATTAGTGCGTATATTGCAAAAGATGATGATGTTGAAAATGCTGTTTATCGAGGCACCAATATTCCAACATCTAATTTTACTGTTTCAATTACAGAGAGTGGTACATATACAATCAGAGTTGATGCGGTAAATCATAAAGGTAGTTATTCGTTCAAATGGTAAAATTACTAGTTATTTCGCAATTAGATTATGTTTCAATATTAACCAAATAATCTGTATCATTGCATAAAATCCCCATAGCACTTTCAAAGTTGCTATGGGGATTTTTTATTAATTATTTTATATCTAAAATTGTTTTTTCATCTTTAACTGTTATATCAACTGTTGAACCTTCTCTAAGTTCACCTTTAAGGAAACTTTCTGAAATTTCGTCTTCAACATATTTTTGAATAGTTCTTCTAAGAGGTCTTGCCCCGTACTTAGGATCATATCCCTTTTCAAGTATGAAATCCTTCATTTCTTCTGAAACATTAATTGTAATGCTTTTTTCGTTTGCTTCTTCTATAACTTCTTCAAGCATTAAGTCTACTATTTTTCTAAGTTCTTCTTTTGTAAGCTCATTGAATACTACAATTTCATCAACTCTGTTTAAAAACTCAGGTTTGAATGTTTCTTTTAGAGCTGCTTGAATTTTAGCTTCTAGTAAATTGTATTCTTTGTTTGAACCATATCCAAAACCAATTAAGTTTGAAGAACCTGTATTTCCAATATTTGATGTCATAATAATTATTGTGTTTTCAAAATTTACGGTTCTTCCCTGGTTATCTGTAAGTCTACCATCCTCAAGAATTTGAAGTAGTATATTAAATACATCAGAGTGAGCTTTTTCTATTTCATCAAGTAAAATAACTGAATAAGGCTTACGTCTAATTTTTTCAGTTAAAAAACCAGCTTGATCAAATCCAACATATCCTGGAGGTGCTCCAATCAATTTAGATACAGTATGTTTTTCCATATACTCAGACATATCTATTCTAATCATAGCTTCTTCATTTTCAAACATTTCATAAGCAAGTGTTCTTGCAAGTTCAGTTTTACCTACTCCAGTAGGACCCACAAAAATAAATGATGCAGGTTTTCTTTTCTTTCTGAAGCCAGAACGACTTCTTCTTATTGCACGAGACAATCCTTCAACAGCTTTTTGCTGACCAATGACTCTTTTATGAAGCCTATCTTCTAGGTGAATAAGTTTTTCAGCTTCTACTTCAGTTATTTTTTGAACAGGAACTTTTGTCCAAGATTCTATAACGTACGCTATATCTTCTTCAGTTAATTGAATATTTTCGCATTCATTAGATAATTTTGCAATATTACCCTCAAGTCTTAATTCATTTACCTTACATTCTGCGGCTTTCTCATAATTATCATTAGTAGCAGCTTCTTCTTTTTGAAATTTAACTTGATTCAACTCACTTCTTAAAGCTTCGAGATCTATAAGACCTTTGTTCTTAAGGTTTACTCTTGATCCTGCTTCATCTATAACGTCAATTGCTTTATCTGGTAAAAATCTATCTGTTATATATCTTTCTGACATTTTAACTGCAGTTTCCACAATTTTTTGGCTGATTTTTACTTTATGATAATTTTCATAATAATCTTTAATTCCCATCAATATTTCAATTGAATCACTAATTGAAGGTTCATCAACTATAACAGGTTGAAATCTTCTTTCAAGTGCAGTGTCTTTTTCAATATGCTTTCTATACTCATTGAGTGTAGTAGCACCAATAACTTGAATTTCTCCCTTTGCTAGCGCAGGTTTTAAGATGTTAGCGGCATTCATTGCTCCGCTTTCAGCATCTCCAGCACCAACAATGTTATGGATTTCATCTATAATTAATATGATATTACCAGCTTTTCGAGCTTCATCTATCAATGCTTTCATTCGAGATTCAAATTGACCTCTAAATTGTGTACCAGCAACAAGAGCAGTTAAATCCAATAAATAAATTTCAGTATTATATAATTTAACAGGAACTTGTTTATCAGCAATTTTAACAGCTAAACCTTCTGCAATTGCAGTTTTACCAACACCAGGTTCTCCTATAAGAACAGGATTGTTTTTAGAACGTCTATTTAGTATTTGAATAACTCTATCAATTTCTTTTTCTCTTCCTACAATTCTATCAATTCCACCTTCTAAGGCTTTGGTTGTTAAATTGATACCATATGTGTCAAGATATTTTCTTTTCTTTCTTTTTGACTTTTCTTTAACTTTAGTTCCACCTTTTGAGGTGTCATTATTTAAATTTTCTATATTAGCTAAATTTTGATCTTCTTCATTGTTTTTATTGGTTAAGTTACCTGAAAAAGCAGTGTTCATAAAATTCATTAAATTTCCTAAATCCTTTTTGTCAAAACTTTCTACATCTCCATTTTCAATTGATCCCATATTATCAGCAAGCTGATCTAAATCTAAATCACCCATAACTTCTGTCAATTGATTATTTATATTGTCAAAATCTTCAGGCATAAAACCACTTTGTTGCATTATTTGATCCATTGGGGCTAGACCTTGTTTTTTAGCACATGGTATACATAAACCTGTAGATTGCATTTTGCCATCAACAATTTTATTTACAAATATAACGGCAACATTTTTTTTACATACAGAACATAACATTTTATCATCTCCTAAACTATTGTAATATATCATTTATTCGTATAATTTTCAACTATTCTTTTGTTTCTCTACTAATTTCGCTAATACTTCAAATAAATCCTTTATATTTGTTGTAATTTATGTAATGTATGAAAAATTAACAAAATACTTTATCATACATATATGTATGTATATATAACCAAATTGTTAGTTGCGAAATAGTTATTAATAATTTTTTTCATTTATATATTAACACAAACATGAACTAAGGAATATTATAATATAAAATTCTTAAAAAATCATTAATAATTTAATCATTAGCTAAGCAAAAATATTAAGGGGGATTAAAGTGATTAAAGTAGCTAAATTTGGAGGAACCTCTTTAGCAGATGCAAATCAATTTAAAAAGGTATATGATATAATTAAACACGATACTTTAATAAAATATGTTATAGCGTCTGCCCCTGGTAGTATAAACAATAAAAATAATAAAATTACTGATTTACTATATTTATGCTATGAAAACAAAAAGAATAATACTTCATATAAAGAAATATTTGCACAAATATCAGAAATATTTAACAATATTGTCGATACACTTAAAATTGATATAAAAATACAAAATGAATTAGAGCAAATATTATTGGAATTACAAGATGGTTGTAGTAAAGATTATTTTGTGAGTAGAGGAGAGTATCTTAATAGTATAATTTTATCTAAATATTTAGATTTTAAATATATTGATGCTAAGGATATTATTTTTTTTGATGATAATGGTGTATTAGATGCAAATAAAACTAATACACAGATATGCAATGCATTGAAAGGTATAGAAAATGTAGTAGTACCGGGATTTTATGGTTCAATGTTTAATGGAAGAATAAAGACTTTTACAAGAGGTGGTTCTGATATCACTGGAGCAATAGTTGCAAAGGCTGTAAATGCTGATGTGTATGAGAATTGGACTGATGTTTCAGGATTTCTAATGGCGGACCCAAGAATAATAAAAAAACCAAAAAAAATAGAAGTAATTACTTATAGAGAACTAAGAGAACTTGCATATATGGGTGCAACTGTGTTGCATGATGAGGCTGTTTTTCCTGCGAGACAATCAAATATACCAATAAATATTAGAAATACTAACTTTCCTTTAGATTGTGGTACTTTAATAGTAGATCAAATTAATGATAAAGAAGATCCAAAAATAATAACAGGAATAGCTGGTAAAAAAGAGTACACTATTTTTTCTATATGCAAGGAAAACATGGCTGCATCTGTTGGAATTATTAAAAGGGCTCTAGAAGTTTTTGAAGCAAGAAAGATAATTATAGAACATGTGCCAACGGGCATAGATAAATTTTCAGTTGTTGTTGCAAGCAAAAATGTAAATCAAATTGAGAATCAAATTTCTGATGAACTTAAGTTAAGGTGTAAAGCAGAAAATATAGAGGTGTCTAACAACATTGCGCTAATTGCATCTGTAGGAAGACATATAAAAAATAAGTCGTCAATTTTCAAGAGACTTTTTGGAGCATTGGAAAAAGAAAACATAGATATAAAATTAATTAGTCAAGGATTAAGTGAAATAAATGTAATTATAGGTGTGGATAATAAAAACTTTGAAAAAAGTATAACTGCAATTTACAATGAATTCGTGTAATTATATTAAAAAAGAAGTGTAATAAATAAATTTAGTTTATTACACTTCTTTAGTTTTATTTTTTTATATATCCACCATGTAGATTTTTAACATCATTTATAGTAATTAGTGCATTTGGTAATTCTTCGTTGATTATAACTTTAGCTTCTTTTATTCTTTTCCTCTTTAGCATAACAATTAGGATATCTTTTTTTACATCATCTATACCTTTACCATCAATTATAGTAACACCGTAATGGTTGTTTCTAAGTGTAGTAGCTATTTTAAAGCCTACATCTTCTGGAACAATAACTTGCATAGAAGAAAGACCAACAGCTAATTTATTTTCAATAATTACACCAAGATAGTTACCTATTGCAAATGCAGAACAGTATACTAGTATTTTTATTGGATCTTCAGCTAAATTGTTAAGTACAGAGCTCACTACTATAATCCAAATAAAAACTTCAAAAAATGCTATAATAGCACCTATTAACTTTTCACCTTTATTGATATAAACAACTCTAAGGGTCATAAGTGTTACTTCAACAATTTTAGCTAAGAATATAATAATATATAGAAGTGGACCACTTAATGATTGTATATAGCTCATATATAAACCTCCTAATTATATGTATTTTAGTTATAGTACAATATTAAATATAAAATTACAAGGTTTATTAAAAAATATTTTGTTTAATTTAGTTTTGTAGTGTATAATTGTATTTAATTAAATAAGGAGAAGTTTTAATGAGATTAAGATATGTTGAAGGTCAATATGACTTTGTAAAAAATCATCCCAAAGGAATAGTTGAGCCTACAGACTACAAATATACAATAAAGGATAAATTCAATAATGATAATCCAATACATGTTGAACTTGGTTGTGGCAAAGGACAGTTTATTAGAGGAATTGCGTTGAAAAATCCAGATGTAAATTTTTTAGGCTTTGAAAAAAGCATAAAAGTTGCATATAGATGTGTAAAATGTTCAAGTGAAGATGATGCGGAAAATTACTATATAGTTTATTCGAATGGTGATATTTTAACCGAGCTTTTTCCTGAAAAATCAGTTGGAAGAATATACTTAAATTTTTCTGACCCGTGGCCAAAGCCATCGCATTATAAGAGAAGACTTACACATAAAGGATTTCTTGATATTTACAGAAAAGTATTAGTAGATAATGGTGAAGTTCATATGAAAACTGATAATAATGATTTGTTTGAGTATTCTATTGAACAATTTACATTGGATAATTGGGATTTAATTATGGTAACAAGAGATTTACACAATAGTGAGTACAATCAATGTAATATTATGACCGAATATGAGGAAAAATTCTCAATGAGTGGTAAAAAAATAAATAAACTAATAGCAAGGAAGAGATAATATGTGGTATTTGTTGTTATATTTATTAATAATTAATCTTGTGGCATTTATAATGTTTTATGTAGACAAAAGAAAAGCTATAAAGGATAAATGGAGAATTAGAGAAAGCTCATTATATTTAGTTTCATTCACTGGTGGAGTGTATGGAAGTATACTTGCTATGTATTTATTTCATCATAAAACTAGGAAAGTTAAATTTTGCATAATAACTGCCTTAGCTTTGATAATAAACATTGCAATTATGGTATTGATTATTAAGTATGTGTACTTTTAAATAAAAAACATCTAACGGACGAATCACCATCGCACAATAAAGTGCGATGGTGATTTCTTTGTGCATATGTAGATTATTTAATCTTTAGTAGTGATATTTTTTATTTAGTAATTACTTATATTAGAAGATTTTTCTTTTGTTGCTACGAAAACCGATAAGATTACAAGTGATGTTCCTAATATTTGAATTAACGAAACTTTTTCATGTAAAATTATTACACTCGCAGTAACTGTTATAATAGGCATTAAATTAATGAAAATACTGCAAATTACAACATCTATATGATTTAATGAATAATTGTAAAGCAAATAACAAACTGCTGAACATAGTACTCCTAAGAAAAGAAGATTTAAAAGGCCAACAGAGCTGAAATTAGCAAAATTTGTTCTGCTAAATGGCAAACAAATTAAAAAAAATAGAGTACCAAATACCGTTTGATAAAATGTAATCTTTATGGTTGAATACTTTTTTTGTAATGGTATCGATAAATAATTATATGCAAGCCAAGATACCAAAGATACCATGATTAATATAATTCCTAGTACTAAGTTCTTAGAATTTTCTTCCGAATTGAAACCTGCTACTAAGCATGCACCTACAATTGAAATTAAAACACTAATTATTTTAACTTTAGAAATAGGTTTTTTTAGAATAAAAAAATCTCCTAAAACAGCAAAGGCTGGCATAAGTGCAATTAAAACTGAAGCTAGAGAAGCTGACATTAAGCTTAAAGCTAAGTTTTCAAATGTAAAGTATAAAAACATTCCGGTAAATCCCATCAAAACTATTTTAAAGATATCAGTTTTATCAATTTTTAAATTTTTTTCAGTTAAAATCAGGATTATAAACAAAACTATTGTTGCTATTAAGAATCTATAAAAAGCAAGTGAAATTGGTGTGAACCATTTCAAACATATTTTTGTACTTATAAAAGACAATCCCCAAAAAAAAGTTACGAGAGTAATAGATATATACGATTTAATTTTATTATTCATAAGTTAGTCCTTCCTAAAATTATAATTATTGTGTCATTTAACAAGTATACACTAAATCTAACATAAATTCAAATTAATTATAACAAATATTTTGTTCGTAATTAATGCTTAATTATTAAAAAAGTATTGATATATATGTATATATATTGTATTATATATATATAAACACGAACTAAAAAACAAAAAGAGATAAAAACATTCACTTATATAGATTTTGAAATATGGTCAAAATGTTTCTACCAAACTACCGTAAATAGTTTTTGCTATAAGTAACTAATAAACTAAAAGGAGAATTATAATGAAGTATGATGTTGTTATTGCTGGAGCAGGCCCTTCAGGAATATTTACTGCTTTAGAATTAGTTAAAAATAATAGTCAAAAGAAAATATTACTAGTTGAAAAAGGAAAAAGTATTGAAAAAAGAAGTTGTCCGAAAGATAAAACAAAAGAATGCGTTCATTGCAAACCATATTGTAATATAACTACAGGATTTTCTGGAGCAGGTGCATTTTCAGATGGAAAGTTATCATTAAGTAGCCATGTCGGTGGAGATTTGCCAGATTTGATTGGGTATGATGTAGTAGAGGAGTTAATCAAATATACTGATGAAATATACTTGAAATTTGGTGCAGATACTAAAGTCGAAGGTGTTGGAAATTCAGAAGATGTTAAAGGTATTAGAAGAAAAGCAATAGAGGCAGGACTAAAACTTGTTGACTGTCCTATAAGACATTTAGGAACTGAAAAGGCACAGGAAATTTACTTAAAAATTGAACAGTATTTGATAAGTAACGGTGTTGAAATAAGATTTAACACTTTAGCAAAAGATTTTATAGTTGAAGATAATAGCATAAAAGGTTTAGTTATTGCTAATTCTACAAACCATGATACTGAAAAAGAAGTATATGCGGAAAAAGTTATTGTTTGTGCTGGAAGAAAAGGCGCAGAATGGCTAAAAGAATTATGCGTTAAACATCATATAAATCATAGTGCTGGTACAGTAGATATTGGAGTAAGAGTAGAAGTTAGAAATGAAGTTATGGAAGAGGTAAACAATATATTATATGAATCAAAATTGATTGGTTATCCTTTACCATTTAAAAATAAAGTAAGAACTTTTTGTCAAAACCCTGGTGGATTTGTTAGCCAAGAGAATTACGATAACGATTTAGCTGTTGTAAATGGTCATTCATATAAAAACTTAAAATCTTCAAATACAAATCTTGCTATACTTTGTTCACACAATTTCAGTAAACCATTTAACGAGCCAATAAAATATGGTATTAAAGTTGCTGAATTGACAAATATGTTGGGTAATGGACATATAATCGTACAAAGATATGGAGACATATTAGAAGGTAAAAGGACGTGGCAAAAGGAACTTAATCAATCAAATGTTATTCCTACACTTAGTGATGCTGTAGCAGGAGATTTAACAAGTGCTATACCATATAGAACAATGGTAAATCTTTTAAATTTTATTGAGCAAATGAATAAAGTTGTTCCGGGTTTTGCTAGTGTTGAAACATTGCTATATGGACCTGAAATTAAATTTTATAGCAATAAAATTAATATCGATGATAAATTTGAGACTAACATAAAAGGATTATACTGTTTAGGAGATTCAAGTGGTTGGACTAGAGGATTAATGATGGCTTCTCTTATGGGAGTTAGAATGGCTAAAAACATTTTAAATGAAAAAAAGTAGAAAAAAATCCTTTAAATTTTAGTTTATTAATGCGTTTTTTGCAAATAATATATTTGTCAGCACAAAGTTGATAATATAAAAGAAAGGAATTAATTTATTATTTAATGAATTGCAAAAACCAAAATAATTAATTAAAGGGATAAAACAATGAATAAATATCAAAATGACAACAATAAAAAGAATAACAAAGTCAAAAAAAAGAACAATAAAATGAACAATAATCAAAATAACGAAAATAATAATGAAAATAACAACGAAGATTGCAAAAGAGACAAAATGTAGAATAAATTTATAAAGAATAAAAGTCTAAATATCAACAAATATTTAGACTTTTATTTCTGTATGCATACGGTGAGTAAGTGTGTGTGATATAAGTACAAAACGATAAATTTGTTTTAAATATCTTGACACGTTTTGCAAATAATAGTATCATAATGTTAATGTAAATATTATATAAAAAGGTGGTAATTTTAATGGCAAAAATGGATGCTTTAGTAAAAAAATATGCTGAGCCAGGACTTTGGTTAGAACAAGTTGAAATACCAAAAATTAAAGATGAAGAAGTTTTGATAAAAATTCATAAGACAGCTATTTGTGGTACGGATGTACATATATATAATTGGGATGAATGGTCACAAAAAACTATTAAAACACCAATGACTATAGGTCATGAATATGTTGGCGAAATTGTAGAGATTGGTAAATTAGTTAAAGACTATAAAGTTGGTGACATAGTTACTGGCGAAGGACATATTGTTTGTGGTAAATGTAGAAACTGTCGTGGTGGAAAACAACATTTATGTAAACATGCTATAGGTATAGGCGTAAATAGAGATGGTATATTTGCAGAATATGCAGCTATACCTGCATCAAACTTATTCAGAACATCTAAAGATGTTCCAGAAGAATTATATAGTATTTTTGACCCATTTGGTAATGCAACTCATACAGCTTTATCATATAACATGGTTGGAGAAGATGTTCTTATTACAGGTGCTGGTCCAATAGGAATTATGGCTGCAGCTATAGCTAAACATGTTGGAGCAAGAAATATTGTTATAACTGATATTAATGATTACAGACTTGACCTTGCTAGAAAAATGGGAGCAACAAAAGCTGTAAATACAAAAAATGAAAACTTAAAAGAAGTTATGTCAAACTTAGGCATGGTAGAAGGCTTTGATATAGGACTTGAAATGTCAGGAAATGGTATGGCATTTAATCAAATGCTTGATAACATGATTAATGGTGGAAGAATTTCATTATTAGGAATTCAACAACCAGGAACAAAAGTTGATTGGGACAAAATTATATTTGGTGGATTATTCTTAAAAGGAATCTATGGTAGAGAAATGTTTGAAACATGGTATAAAATGAACTCTATGATTCAATCAGGACTTGATATAACACCAATAATTACACATAGATTTGACTATAAAGATTTCAAGGAAGGTTTTGAAATCATGAGAAGCGGACAATCAGGAAAGATTATATTAAACTGGGAAAAATAAATAAATATTAAATGGAGGATATAATATGTACAAGAATTACCAAAAACATTTTCAATGTGTTTTAAATGACATCAAAGACTCAGGTCTTTGGAAAGACGAAAGAATAATAACAACTCCACAAAGCAACAAAATTGATACAACTAAGGTTGACGGTGTAATTAATATGTGTGCTAACAACTACTTAGGATTATCAGACAATAAAGAAATAATAGAAGCTGCAAAAGGAAGTTACGACAAATGGGGATATGGATTGTCATCCGTTAGATTTATTTGTGGAACTCAAGATATTCACAAACAATTAGAAAGAAAAATTGCTGAATTTTTAGGTATGGATGATACAATTCTTTATTCATCATGTTTTGATGCAAATGGAGGATTGTTTGAAACTATAACTACTGCTGATGATGCAATTATAAGTGATGAATTGAACCATGCTAGTATCATAGATGGAGTTAGACTTGCAAAAGCTAAAAAATACAGATACAAAAACAATAATATGGAAGACTTAGAAGCTAAACTTATCCAAGCTGATAAAGATGGCGCTAAATTAAAAGTTATAGCTACTGATGGTGTATTTTCAATGGATGGTATCATAGCTGACTTAAAAGGAATATGCGATTTAGCTGATAAATATAATGCTTTAGTTATGGTTGATGATTCTCATGCAGTAGGATTTGTTGGTAAAACTGGTAGAGGAACTCATGAATATAATGATGTAATGGATAGAGTTGATATAATAACTGGTACATTGGGTAAAGCATTAGGTGGAGCAAGCGGTGGATATACAAGTGCTAGGAAAGAAATCATAGACTTATTAAGACAACGTTCAAGACCATATCTATTTTCAAATACATTAGCACCAGCTATAGCTTCTGCTTCAATAAAAGTTTTAGATATGTTAATGTCTGATACAAAATACAGAGATAAAGTTGAAGAAAATACTAAATACTTTAGAGAAAAAATAAAAGAAATAGGACTTGAAACTATTGATTCAGTACACCCAATCGTTCCAATTATGCTTGGTGATGCAGTATTATCACAAAAAATGGCTGAAATGATGCTAAAAAAAGGTATATATGTAGTTGGATTCTTTTTCCCAGTTGTTCCAAAAGGAAAAGCTAGAATAAGAACACAAATTTCTGCTGGTCATACAAAAGCAGATTTAGATAAAGCAATACAAGCATTCAAAGAATGTAAAGAGGAATTAGGAATATAATTCACAAAAATATAAGAGGCTAACGTTTAATAAATTTTAGTTATAAGAATAAATAAAAAAACACATTAAGTAATTAATGTGTTTTTTGTTTTTAATTATTAAAGTTTATCTATATATATGCTTAAGACACTTGCTAAATTTTCTTATCATTTCTTCTACTTCTGAAACTGTATATTCTTTTTTTGTTAAAGTTTCTAACATTCCGCAATATGTATAAACAGTTAAATCACTTATAACAGAAATTTCTTCGTTGGTATATATTGAACTACCGTGTTTTATATAATCGTTATTTCTAAAGAAAAGTTCACCTAGTTGTAGCATTGTTTGCATAGTTTCACTAACATTAAATATTTCAGTATCAAATATGTAATAATAATTCTTTATAATGTCATAAACTTGAGTTCTATATGAACCTAAAAACAAATGAGAAAATATTCTAGGATTATAGAATGAAGATGAAGCTAATACCTCCCACATTTTAAGTGCTGTATCAAGTGAATTACTTGATTGAGTTTTAATAATTTTATATTCTTCAATATAACGTTCTAAAAAAGCAATACATGCATATGTCATAAGGTGGTCTAGATTATCAAAATGTCGATATAAAGCAGCACTACTGCAATCTAACTTGGTTGCAATTTTGCGAATTGTAACATATTCAAATCCTTGTTCCCATATCATTTCATAGGCAGTCTTAATTAACAATTTTTTAGTTAATGGTTGCATATTGTTCCTCCGATTAATGCGATAACATATTAAGAATAGCATAATAATTTTTAAAGGTCAATAAATTAAAGATTTGAGTTTCCTATTTTTAGTTTTTTAATTGTTATGAAACTGCTATTTTAAAATATTTGATAATATTAAACAGCTGCTTTTAATTTAAAGTACTCTTCAATACGCCATTTCATAAATAAACTTTGGTAATTTACATAAAAAAATAGAAAAAACATGTGAACTCGATAACTTACTAAATTAAATTGTATATACATTGTAAATTCAATATATTTAGTGTGATTTAGTAAATATAATAATTATATTGTTGACAACATATAAATTGTATGCTATTCTTTTGTTATCATGATTACATAATTGTTTGATAATAACTTAAATATTATATATATATAATATTAGTTATATAAAACTTATAAATTAGATGAATTTTAATTGTAATCGTATTAACAAAATATTAGGAGGCACTTATGAATAGAAATGAATGTATTGATATGTACAAGGAAGAATTAGTTAAATGGAGAAGAGATTTTCATATGCATCCAGAAACTGGGTTCGAAGAATTGAGAACTTCAAGAAGGATTGTGGAAATTTTACAAACGTTTGATGTGGAAATCATAAGTAATTTTTGCAAAACAGCTGTAATTGCTGTAGTAAAAGGGGACAAGCCTGGACCTGTAATTGGAATTAGAGCTGATATGGACGCATTGCCATTAGTAGATCAAAAGCAAGTGGAATACAAATCACAAAATCCTGGTGCATGTCATGCTTGTGGACATGATGTGCATGTCACAGTTGCTCTTGGGTTGATTAAGTATTATGCAAGTCATAAAGATGAGTTATGCGGAACATTAAAAGTTGTGTTTCAACCTGCTGAGGAAGGACCAGCTCCTGGAGGAGCAAAACTTATTGTTGATTCTGGTAAAGTAGATGATATTGATATAATGCTTGGTTATCATACTAATCCTGATCATCCTGTAGGAACATTGCTATTAAGAAGAAATGAAATGTTAGCAAGTGCTGATAATTTTAATATAATTATTAAAGGGACTGGAGGACATGGAGCTTATCCACATCAAATAAAAGATGCTTTAATGGTTGGTGTTGAAGCATATAATGCTTTTCAAAATCTTTTAACAAGAGAAGTAGATCCTGTTAAACCTGCAGTTTTGTCAATATGCTCGTTTAATGCTGGTACTCCTAAAGGTACCAATGTTATACCTCCTTCTATTAGTATGAGTGGGACAGTTCGTACTTTTGATAATGATATTAGAGATTATATTATTAAAAGAATGAAAGAAATATTAGATGCTATTTGTGAAATGAATGGTTGTACCAATGAATTAAGTATGGCAACAGTAAGTATTGCATTATCGAATAATGATGATTTAGTAGATGTTTTTGAAGATGCTGGAATTGAAGTTTTAGGAGAAGAAAATGTTTCGTATATGAAAGTACCTGAAATGGGATATGATGACTTTGCATACTTTGGATTAAAGTCAAAAGCTGCATATTTTTATTTTGGGACTACAAATCCAGATGATTTGGGGAAATTTACATTCCATCAACCTACATTTGATGTTGATGAAAATTGTTTATGTACTGGTATTAAAATCCTAGTTAGAATACTAGATAAAATAACAAACATGGAGGATTAATATTATGAAAAACTACTCAGAAATAGCTAATAGTCCAGTATTATGGTTTCTAACAGCATTGGCTGTAGGACTTGTATTACTTCAGACAATACGTTTTTTGAAGAAAAGTTTTCTAGCAGGTAAAGAAATGGGAATTAGTAATGAACGAATGAAAACAGCGTTTGTGACAGGTTCAATTTCTGCCATAGGACCATCTATAGTAATTGTAATTGGAATGGTGTCATTGTTAATAGTCGTTGGTGGACCAACTGCTTTGATGCGCTTGGCTTATATAGGTAATGTTGCATACGAATTGTTGGCTGCAGAATTTGCAGCAAATGCATATGGAGTTGCATTAACAGATGCTGTAATTCCTCGTGAAGTTTTTTCTACTACTTTGTGGATAATGGCTTTTGGTTGCGTTGGTTGGATAGTAGTTACTGCTTTATTAACTGATAAAATGGATAAATTTAAAAATAAATTAGCAGGTGGAGCAGCAGCTATGATTCCGGTTATTTCAAGCGCTGCTATGTTAGGTGCATATGGTTATTTAAATGCAGGGTATGCAATAAGTTTAGACAAAAATACGATTGCATTAGTAACAGGTTTTTTAATAATGTTAGCAGTTACTATAATTTATAAGAAGACAAAGAAAAAATGGCTTAACGAATGGGGATTAACATTTGCAATGGTTGGTGGCGTAATAGTTGCTGCTTTAATATAAGGAGGTAATATTATGAATAATAATTATTATAATCAAAAATATATTCCACAAATAATAAGAACAGGAAAAATAACTTGCTGGGTAGGAACGTTATTAGTGTTTTTACCTGCGATAATAGTTACATTTGTGTTTGGAATTGTTCCATCTAAAGGACCTTTAATGGTAGCGTTAGTAGCGCAGCTTTCTATTAATGCAGTTTGGTGGTTTGTTGAACCAATATCATTTTTCCCAATATTAGGAATACCCGGAACGTATATTTCTTTTTTATCAGGTAATATAAGTAATTTAAGAATACCTTGTGCTGCAGCTGCATTAAAAGCTACAGAAACTGAAGTTGGATCTGAAGAAGGTTCTGTAATATCTACAATAGGAGTTGGTGCATCAGTTTTTGTGAACATTCTACTATTGGTTGTTGGTGTTATTGTCGGTACAAAATTAATATCAATGCTTCCCGAATCAGTTACAAAATCATTTTCTTTGTTGCTACCAGCTTTGTTTGGTGCAGTATTTGCACAGTTTGCTGTAGATGACATAAAAAATGCAATATGCGGTATGTCTTTAGGTATAGGTTCATTATTGTTGTATAAAATGGGACTGTTTAACTGGATTCCTTTTGATCCTTTCATTGTAAATATTCTTGTTCCTATATTTGGAACAATGTTATTCGCAAAATTAACTTACAAAAAAAATAATGCAGACGAGAAGACTGCAGAAAATTAATTAGTATTTTAACTATTGTAGTAAGTTGTTTTTATGTAGTGTTTCTGTTAATATGAAAAACAACTTTATGATAGAAAATCATTTGATTTAAATATATATAATATAATAAACATTTAATGTTACACTAAGGTACTTATTATTTTGTTTAAATAGGAGTATTTAATAACTATATATTAAAAAATAGTTTTAAATACTCTATTTTTAATGTTAATTCTACGGTATCATCTATAGAAAAATTAGAAATATTTTGTAATACGTTTTAATACTATTGTTTACAGCATCTGATGAAAAACCACCTAAGAAAGTTAACTGATATACCTTAAGGTCTTTTACATTTTCTATATATTTGTGTAATTAATGTACTCGCGTCTCAAAACTATGTGTAAATTAATACCTGTTGTTTCGACAGTTAATTGTTCCAATTATTTTATTACCATGTCCATTAGGAAATTTTAATACAATAGAAGGGTAAAAGCGAGTTGCTACTATAGCAACTCGCTTTTGAGGGATTGTTTAAGTTTTTTTAAATTTAATACCTAAATTAATAGGTTACAAATAAATCTGCTAAGATCTATTATATATACATAATACAGTTTTTAACACTAAATGTCAATACAATTTTAGAAATTATTTGAAGATACTTACAGATTTAAAATTAACAGTATCAATATAACCTTTGTTTGTAAGTCTAAGTTCTGGTATAACAGCAAGTGCTAATAATGCACTAGTCATAAATGGTGAAATTAAATTACAACCTAGCTTTTTCCAACCCAATTCAATTTCATGGACTCTTTTTGCTACAATTTCAACATTATCTTCACTCATTAGGCCTGCTATAGGAAGAGGATTAATAGCAATTACTTTGCCATTTTCTACAACAATCATGCCACCGCCACACTCAGCTAGCTTATTGCCTGCAAGTGCCATATCGTCGTCATTAGTTCCAATTATCATTAAATTATGAGCATCGTGAGCAACGGTAGATGCAACAGCTCCTGATTTAAACCCAAAGCCTTTTACAAAGCCTTTGCCTATTAAGCCTGTTTTTTTATGGCGTTCAACAACCGCAATTTTGATTAAATCTCTTTCAATGTCGGATTTAATTTCATTATCAATAACTTGCATATCAAAAAATCTTTGAATTGTAGGTACTTTAGCTTCTATGATTTCCATAATACGCACATTTTTTGACATACCATCAGCACATATTTTGAAATCATTTGGTTTTAAAGGGTTTTTTATATTCATAGTGTTTTTGCTAAAGTCAGGATATTTTATATTTTCTACATTTACCAATAATTCTTTATTATCAACAACAAGTTCACCATTGAAAATAACCTTATCAACATTTACAGTTTTTAAATTGCTTATTAAGTTTATATCTGCCCATTTTCCAGGAGAAATACTACCTAAATCATTTTGCATACCAAAGCATGTGGCAGCATTTAGGGTAGCCATTTGTATAGCAGTTAATTCATCTACACCTTCTTCTATGGCACGCTTTATTATATGGTCTAAATGGCCATCGTTAATTAAGGTATAAGGGTGGGTATCATCGCTTACAAGAACTGCAAACCTAGAATCTATATTATTTTCAGTTATACTTCTAACAGTTTCTTTAACATCGTGCCATGCAGAGCCTTCTCTCATTTGTACATACATGCCAAGTCTAAGCTTGTTTATTGCATCTTCTTTTGATACTGATTCGTGACAACAGTTGATGCCAGTAGAAATGTAGGCATTTAATCCTTTTACTTCAGAGTTAGAATAGTGCCCAGTTGCAATTTTTTTGTCTTTAAGAGTGGAGGCAATGGATTTATGTACTTCAGTGTCGCCATAGATTACACCTGGATAATTCATCATTTCACCAAGTCCTTTGACATTTCTAAACTTAAGAGCTTTTTTTATATCCTTTGAGCTTAACGTTGCTCCAGTATCTTCAAAACCTGGGCAAGCTGGAACACAAGAAGGAACAGTCGAATAAACTCTCAATGGAATATCATAGCCGTCTTCTATCATAAGCTTTATTCCTTCTAAACCTAAGACATTAGCAATTTCATGTGGATCCATATAGATAGTTGTAGTTCCGTGCTTGATAACGCATTTAGCATATTCTTTAACAGTAATCATACTACTTTCCACATGTATATGAGTATCTATAAATCCTGGAGTCGCAAAATATGGTGTTCCATCAATGATTTTAGTATTCTTTCCAATTGTATGAGAAGCATCACCGACAAGAGCAATTCTACCTTTTTTTATAGCAATGTCAACATGTTCTATAATTTCCTTTGTATTAACATTTATAAGTTTTACATTTTTTATGACCATATCTGCTTTTGTGATTCCCATAGCAGTTTTAGCTAAATCTATAGTTATTTGATGCAGTTCATATCTTTTTTTCAAAACAATCCTCCATAAATATTTTTAACATACATATTAACATAATATATGTAAAGTTACAATAATTATAATTTATTTATAATACTTTGACATTCAAAATATTTTAGTTGACAAAACTGAAAAAATATAGTAACATAAAAAATATTTTGATAATCAAAATAATATATTTGACAAAGCTAGTAAAATATAGTATTATGTTACATAGTTATTAAAACTACGTATCACGGTATTGATTAATTCGCCAATATAAATAGATATATAAATTTTTATAGTATATTAAATATTAAATATAGTATATTAAATATTACATTATGTTTAGCTTTGGTAAATTAATTAATATAAATATTAAAAGAAGTTGGAGATAAAAAATGAGTTTTAGAGTATTAGGTACAGGTAAATATGTCCCCTCTAAAGTAGTAACTAATGATGAACTTTCTACATTGATTGATACTTCAGATGAGTGGATAGTTAAGCGAGTAGGCGTAAAAGAAAGACGTATTTGCACTACGGAATCTGCATCAGATTTAGCGTATCAAGCAGCACTTAATGCACTTGAAAATGCTAATGTTAAGCCTGAAGAGCTTGATATGATATTGTGTACAACTGTTAGTGGAGAAACAGTTTCACCATCAATGTCTAGTATGGTTCAAAAGTACTTAGGTGCAACTTGTCCTGCTATGGATATCAATGCAGCTTGTAGTGCTTTTATCTTCATGTTAGAAACAGCAGCAGGATATTTCGCAAGAAAAAAAGTCAAGAAAATGCTAGTCATTGGTACCGAACAAATGAGTAGAATAGTTGACTGGGATGATAGAGCTACTTGTGTTATATTCGGAGATGGTGCAGGTGCGTTAGTTCTCGGAGAAGGAGATAACTTTTTAAACTCTAAGTTGAATTCCTTTGGTGGTAATGAAGTAATTAACATACCGAATTTTGTTGGCAAGTCACCATTCTATAAAAAAGAGGCTCAAGATCCTTATATTTTTATGAATGGGCAAGAAACATTTAAGTTTGCAGTTAATGCAATGTGTAAGGATTTACAGTATGTTGTTGATGATTTAGGTTTAACATTTGATGATATTTCAATGATTGTACCGCATCAAGCAAATACACGAATTATTGATTTTGCTGTAAAAAGGTTAAAGGTTGAAAGAGAAAGAATCTATGTAAACATAGATAAATATGGAAATACTTCATCAGCAAGTATTCCAATAGCTCTGGATGAGCTAAATCGAGCAGGTAAATTAAAGCATGATGATCTTATTGCAATGACTGCTTTCGGTGGTGGATTGTCAAGCGCAGCTTGTATATTAAGATGGTAAAATAATAAAAAATATAAAATTAAAATCATGGAGGATTAAAATGAATTTTGGAAAATTAGCAAAGATTATAGCAGAACATATTGAATGTGATGTAGAGGAAATTAAAGTAGATTCAAAATTTGAAGATTTAGGTATTGATTCACTAGATACTGTTGAAATGGTTATGGAGTTAGAAGAAGAATTAGGTACTGAACTAGAATTAAATGAAAAACTTGCTACTGTTGGAGACTTACTAGCTTTCATTCAAAAAAAGGTAGGATAGTATTATGATTAAGACACCAATTTGTGAACTTTTAGGCATAAAATATCCTATATTTCAGGGTGGAATGGCTTGGATAGCTGATGGAAAACTTGCAGCAGCAGTATCAAATGCTGGCGGACTAGGAATTATATCTGCCATGAATGCTGGTACTGATTATTTAAAAGAACAAATTGACATTGCAAGGAATTTAACTGACAAACCTTTTGGTGTAAATATAATGCTTATGAGTCCACACGTAGAAGAAATAGCGCAAATAGTAGTTGATGAAAAAATACCCGTGGTAGTAACAGGAGCCGGTAATCCAGGTAAGTATATAAAACAGTGGTTAGATGCAGATATAAAGGTTATTCCAGTAGTAGCTTCAGTAGCTATGGCCAAATTAATGACTCGTGCTGGGGCAAGTGCTATAATAGCGGAAGGTGGAGAAAGTGGAGGACATGTAGGAGATGTAACTACTATGTGTTTGATTCCGCAAGTTTGTGATTCTACAACACTTCCAGTTATTGCAGCTGGAGGAATTGCAGATGGTAGAGGAGTAAGCGCAGTATTTATGTTAGGTGCTCAGGGAGTTCAATTAGGAACTAAATTTTTAGTTGCTAAAGAGTGCTCAGTACACCAAAATTATAAAGAAAAAGTATTAAAAGCTACGGATATTTCCACAATAACTACTGGAAAAAGATTAGGGCATCCAGTTAGAAGTATAAAAAATCCATTTTCTAGGGACTATTTCAAAGCTGAATACTCAAGCATCTCTGAGGAAGAATTGGAGGCTATGGGTGTTGGTTCGCTGAGATTAGCAGCTATAGAGGGTGACGAAAAAAAAGGATGCTTCTTATCAGGACAAATTGCTGGAATGATTACTAAGGAGCAAACTGCAAAGGAAATTATAGAAGAAATATTTGAAGAAACTGAAAAAATATTGAAGGGGGCTAATAAATGGGTAAAATAGCTTTTGTGTTTTCAGGTCAAGGCGCACAACATGATGGTATGGGTTCTGATCTTTATAATAATATAGACCTTGCTAAAAATTTATTTGAGCAATTTGAAGAAATAAAACCTGGAACTAAAAATTTGTGTTTTAACGGTACAAAAGAGGACCTTTCTCAAACTGAAAATACGCAACCTTGCCTGTATGCTGTGGATTTGATAGCAGCGCTATGCCTAAAAGAAAAAGGAATTATACCAGATGTATTAGCAGGATTTTCATTAGGAGAATTAGCTGCATTAAGCTTTGCTGGAAGCATGAGCTATAAAGAAGGCTTTGAAATTGTATGCAAGCGTGGACAGTACATGCAGTTATCTGGTGAAGAAAATGATAGCGTTATGATGGCAGTAGTTAAACTGGATAATGAAACAGTGGAAAATTTATGTAAAAAATATAATCAGGTTTATCCTGTTAATTATAACTGCAATGGGCAATTGGTTGTTTCTGGACTTAGAGAAGAGATGGATTTATTTAAAGTTGATGTCAAAGAAGCTGGTGGTAGAGCATTGCCACTAAGTGTAAGTGGTGGCTTTCATTCACCTTTTATGTCATCGGCAGAAAAAAAATTCAAATCATATTTGGATACTATGAAATTTAACAAACCAGAAATCCCTGTGTATGCTAATTATACAGCTGAAGTTTATACAGAAGATGTTGGTAACTTGTTAGCAAAACAATTACTAAATCCTGTATTATGGCAAAAAACAATTGAACACATGATTGAATGTGGTGTTGATACATTTATAGAAGTTGGTGTTGGTAAAACATTGTGTAAGCTAATACAAAAAATATCTGATAAAGTTAAGGTATACAATGTTGAGGATATGGCAAGCTTAGAAAAAACCTTATCGGAGGTAAAAAATGCTTAATGGTAAAGTTGCAGTAATTACTGGTGGTTCAAGAGGAATTGGTAAGGCAATTGCAATGAAATTAGCAAGCTGTGGAGCAAAAATAGCATTAATTTATGCAGGAAATAGCGAAAAGGCAGAAGAAGCTTGCACAGAAATTCAAGCATTAGGTGCAGAAGTTTTTTGCTTTAAGTGCGACGTAAAAGATTTCAATGCTACAAAACAAACAGTAAAAGACATCAAAGAAAAATTCGGTAATATTGATATATTAATTAACAATGCTGGAATTACAAAAGACGGACTTATATTATCTATGAAAGAGGATAATTTCGATTCAGTCATAGATACAAACTTAAAAGGTGCATTTAATATGATAAAACATACTTCAAACATTATGCTTAAAAAAAGAAGTGGCAAAATTATCAATATTAGTTCTATTGCGGGAATAATAGGAAATGCAGGTCAAGCTAATTATTCTGCTTCAAAAGCAGGTCTAATAGGTTTGACAAAATCAGTAGCTAGAGAGTTTGCGTCTAGAAATATTTGTTGTAATGCAGTTGCACCAGGTTTTATAGAAACGGATATGACCAAATTAATTGATGACCAAAATCCTTTGCTAAAACAAATACCCCTTGGTCATATGGGAAAACCTGAGGATGTTGCTGAACTAGTAGCATTTTTATCAAGTGATAGTGCAAGATATATCACGGGAGAGGTAATAAAAGTAGACGGTGGTTTAGCTATATAAGCCCAATCAAAGTCAATTAGGAGGAAAAATGAAAAGAGTTGTTATAACAGGGATTGGAGCAATAACACCTGTTGGAAATGATATAGATACACTTTGGAGTAGTTTGATAACTGGAAAGTGCGGTATTGGACCTATAACACGATTTGATGTGACAGAACATAAAGTTAAAATAGCAGCTGAAGTGAAAGATTTTGATGCTACGCAATACATAGAAAAAAGCCAAATTAAGAAAAATGATTTGTATTGCCAATACGCTATAGCAGCTGCAACTCAAGCAATGAATGACAGCGGAATAGAAAATCATGTTGAGCCTGAGAGATTAGGAGTATATTTTGGTTCTGGTATAGGTGGTATAATGACCTTTTCTACAGAAACTGAGAAGCTTTTAACAAAAGGTCCAAGAAAGGTTTCTCCACATTTTATTCCAAAGCTTATTGCAAATATTGGAGCAGGAACGATTGCTATAAAATATAATGCGAAAGGTCCTTGCATACCAATAGTTACAGCTTGTGCAACTAGCACAAATACATTAGGAGAGGCATTTAGAGCAATAAAACATGGCTATGCTGATGCTATTATAGCAGGAGGAGCAGAAGCAGCGATAACACCTGTTGGTCTTGCCGGTTTTTCTAATATGCTAGCACTTGCTACAACTGAAGATGTTACGACTGCATCAATTCCATTTGACAAAAGACGTAGTGGTTTTGTTATGGGAGAAGGAGCTGGAGCACTAATATTAGAAGAATATGAGCATGCGAAAAATAGAGGTGCAAAAATATACGGAGAAATATGTGGATACGGTTGTACGTGTGATGCACATCATATCACAGCACCAGATCCAGACGCAGCAGGTGCTACAAGAGCAATAGCTGACGCAATAAAGGAAGCTAATTTTGATAATTTAGACAATATTTATATAAATGCACATGGAACAAGTACTCCACTTAATGATGTATCAGAAACAAGAGCGATAAAACAGGCTTTGAATGAAAATGCAAAGACTGCAATAGTAAGCTCTACAAAATCTATGACAGGACATATGCTTGGTGCCGCTGGTGCTGTAGAAGCAATAGTTTCTTTATTGGCACTTAGGGAAGGAATTATACCGCCTACAATAGGATTATATGAGCCTGATCCTGAATGTGATTTAGATTATGTTCCTAACCAAGCAAGAAAAGCAGATGTAAAATATGCTTTATCTACATCATTGGGTTTTGGTGGACACAATGCTTGCATTGCATTTAAAAGAGTATAGATATTATATATTATAGCTAGGAGAGAAATATGAACAAAAAAGAAATCGAAAATATTTTACCTCATAGGAATTCTATGCTTCTTCTAGATGAAGTGATAGTAGATGATAATAATATTGCACATGGTATCATCAATATTAGAGGCGATGAATGGTTCTTAGATGGACACTTTCCGGAAAATCCGGTAGTTCCAGGTGTTGTGCAATGCGAAATGTTAGCGCAATCTGTATGCGTACTTATGCCTAAGGAAAAAATAAATGGTTGCACACCATATTTTACAGGACTTAATAATGTAAAATTCAAAAACCCTGTTAAACCCGGAGATAAGTTTGAAACTGAATGTGAGATAGTTAAAGAAAAGGTACCTTTTGTATTTGCAAAGGGTAAAGGATATGTAAATGGAAAGTTATGTGTTGTAGCAGAGTTTTCGTTTGCACTTATAAAATAGCAATTATAATTTTATTCATACTATAATAAAAGCAGTAAATTAGTTTAATACTAACTAAATTTACTGCTTTTGATATTCAATATCTTAATACATATTTCTTAAAATTTCTATTCTTTTTTCAATTGGAGGGTGTGTAGAAAATAATCCAATCTTGTGTTTTGGATTGAAAATATACATACATAACATTTCATCTCCACCTAATGAATCAATTTGATCTCTAGAATATTTAGGTGAATAATTTGATATTTTAGTTAAAGCATTCGCAATTCCTTCTGAATATCCACAAATTCTTACAGCGTTGGCATCAGCCATATATTCTCTTTTCCTCGATATAGCTAAATTTACTAGGTTTGCTATGACTTTTATAAACACTGATAATATTAGTCCTGCTATAGCTAAAGCAGCAAATATTGCCGCTGTATTGTCTTTAGAATTGCTTCTTCTACTTCTATGACCAAGTCCATATCTACTCATTCTTAAAAGAATTGTTCCCAGTAAAATAACTGCACTCATCAAATATATTGAAACAGTTGACACTAGAACATCTCTGTGTGTTATATGTGAAATTTCATGTGCAATTACACCCTCGGTTTCTGGTTTATCAAGAAGTTCTAATAGTCCTCTTGTAATACCGACATATGAGTTTTTTAAAGATAATCCACCAGCAAATGCATTTGGGACATCGGTAGGAATGATATAAACTCTTGGCGTATCCCTTAGTCCAGCTGATATTGCTAACCCTTCTACCAAATGAAAAGCTTCTCTTTCTTCTGCATCATCCATGTTTGCTTCATGCCATCTAGTGTTTGCTCCTATAGTGTTTTTACCTGTAAAAATCTGTATAGGCAATAACACAAAAACTATAAAACATCCTATTGCTGCACCCATAGCAATATTATCGTAGAAGTAACCAATGGTAAATGATAATAGAAAAATTAATACTATATATAATATTATTAAAATTACTGTTCGTATTTGATTTTTTCTTACCTGTTCATAGGTAATTACAGTATCACTTGACATAATTAACTCCTATTAAAGTTGATTTATTCTTAAATTATCAGAATAATCTCTTTCTACATCACTAATCTCATAAGTTTCTTCAGCTTTAAAATTAAAAATTCCAGCAAATAATGATGCAGGGAAAGTTTGAATAGATGTGTTGTACTCTGTAACAGTTTTATTATATCTTGTTCTTGCATATGCAATTTTATCTTCTACATTTTTTATATCTTCCATCAATTTCAAAAAAGACTGATTAGACTTTAATTCAGGATAACTCTCTGACATAGCGAAAAGTGAAGGTATCATCTTAGATACACTATCATTTGCCTTCATAGCTTCACCCTTGTTACCTGATAAAAGCATTGAACGCATACTTATGATTTTTTCCAAAGTTTCACTTTCATATTTTGTTTGCATTTTTATAGTATCAACTAAATTAGTCAATACATTTGATTTCAATTTAAGCTGTACATCTATTGATGACCAAGCCTCTTTTATGTAGTTTTTCTTTCTGATAATGCCATTATACATGCCTATAAGAGCTAAAACCAAAATAACTACAATAGCTAAAATAACATAACCCATAATAATTCTCCTATTCCATAATAAAATTTTCTACTTCTTTTTCATTGCTAAGTATAAATGCAGTAATTTCATTGCTTATGCATTCTTCATAATGATTTAATTTTGAGTGAATATATTTTGCCATGTAATATTCACCATCAATTTCTATATAAAAATTAGCTTCTTTTTTTAACTTAGTTTTATTATAATTTAATTTTACGTTTTTACTCTCAATACTTCCTACTTTTTCATCTTTTTTTATAGGCAATGCGCTCAAAAGCATATTGATAAACTCATAAGCTTTATCTCTGTCAATACTTGAAATATATTCTGCAACATAAACCTGTGACAATTTAATCAACTACCCTTCGATTTCTTTTTTTAATGCATCTAAATCAGATTCAACATTTGTACCAAATACTTCTGCTTTAAGTGAAGCTAAATCATCATTGGTTACGCTATTATTATCATATTTTGCAAAATCAGCATCTTTACTTGAATCTTTTTCTAATTCTCTTAATGATTCTATTTTGAATTTTTTAGAATTAACCTTTTCTTCCATTCTATCTAATTCTTCAAACACATTATTTTTAGCTGTTTTAGTTAATACCTTATTTACATTTTCGTTTGCTTGGTTAACTCTATCTTGGGCAACAATATTTTCTTTTCTTCTTTTTGCTTCTTCTATTCTGTCATTTATTTCATCTAGGCTGTTTCTTAGTAAAGTAACTTGTTGACTTTGTTCATCCAAATTTGCTTTTAATTTTTCAGATTGTGCTTTAAAATTATTTCTTTCTTCCAATGCTTGTTTAGCATCATCTTCATTGTTAGCCTTTAAAGCATTTGCAGCTCTATTGTGCCATAAAGTAACCTTTTTATTAGCTTCTTCGCATAAAGCTTCAAGTTTTTTTTCTTCAGCCATACATTTTGCAACAGCTTCAGTTGTTTCTTTCTTCACATTTTCTAAATCTCTAATTGCTTGTTCTACTACAATTTTAGGATCCTCTATTGAATCCAATGCATTATTTGCATAACCCTTTAACAAATTACTAATTCTATTGAATACACCCATTAAAATTACCAACCTTCCTAATATATATTATTTATATTAATAATTGTACAATAAAATAATAATAAATGCAATATGTAAAGTAAATTAAATTTACCACTGTGATATGTTTTTATAAATAATATAAATGTAGGGATAAAATCAACTTACTGTTTACTACAATCATGTTGTGGTATATAATATAATGATATTATGCGTGGAGGTAACTATGATAACAATATATATAACCAGACATGGACAAACATATTGGAATATTGAAAAAAGGCTTCAGGGGCAGGGTAATTCTGAACTAACTGAAAAAGGAATTTTAGGAGCAAAATTGCTTTGTGAAAGATTCAAAGACACAGATATAGATTGTATAATATCAAGTCCTCTAAAAAGAACGATGGACACCTCTGAAATTGTAAAAGGAGACAAAAACATACCCATATATACACTCGATAGTTTAATGGAAATAGATATAGGAACTTTTAGTGGACATACTGTTGATGAAATGAAACTAATTGATAAAAAACTTGTTGAAAATATTTTATCCAATCCATATGAGGTTTGTTATCCAGAAGGTGAAAATTTATTACAGTTTTATGATAGATGCGTCAAATCAATTAAAGAAATTATTGATAACTATGATGGAAAAACAGTTTTAGTTGTTGCTCATGGAGGAGTGCTAAATTGCATTGAGCATTATATGCGACAAGAAATAGTTCCACCTAACTGGGAAGATCAAATTGTTGAAAATTGTAGTTTGACTAAATATGAAATAGATGGTGAAAATATAAAAGAAATACTTTTTAATGATATAGAGCATTTGAGAGTATCATTTGCGCAATAATTTTGGGAGAAAAGATGATTAATGAATTAGAATTTAAAGATTTAAAAAAAGATTGTATTTTAATAGATGTTAGAAGTCCAGGCGAGTACAAAGATGGAACAATAGCAGGAGCTATAAATATACCAATACTTGATGATGAAGAAAGAAAAATTGTTGGAACAACATATACTCAATCAAGTAAAAATGAAGCAAGAAGACAAGGTGTTAAATTTGTTTCACCAAAGTTACCAGAGATATTTGATAAAGTTCTTGAGCTAAAGAAAAAAAATACATTAGTAGTAGTGTTTTGTGCAAGGGGAGGATATAGAAGCACGGCATTTGCATCTATATTTAGTGCAATAGGTGTTAATTTGTTCAAGTTAAAAGACGGTTACAAAGGTTATAGAAAATATGTATTGAACAATATGCCTAATTTAAGTAAAGATATAACATACATTGTTATGCATGGAAACACAGGTGTAGGCAAGACAAATATACTTTATGAACTTAAAAATTCAGAATTTGATATATTGGATTTAGAAGGATGTGCTAATCACAGAGGTTCACTTCTTGGAAGTGTTTGTATAGGAAATTGTAATACACAAAAAACGTTCGAAGCAAATTTATATCAAGAGTTAAGTGATATAAAATCCAAATATGTATTTGTAGAGGCTGAAAGCAAAAAGATAGGAAAATGTGTAGTGCCTGAATATATATTTAGCAGTATGAAAAATGGCATACATATAAATGTTGATGCATCAATACCTTATAGGATTGAAAGCCTTAAAAAGGATTACGTACTAAATGAAAACTGGATTGAGGAATCTATAGCTGCAATTGATAAGCTAAGAAGATATATATCTAATGAAAAAGTAGATGATCTTCAAAACAAGTTAAGAGAAAATAATTTTGATGATGTTGCAGCGTTTTTGATGACAAATTATTATGACCCAATGTATATGCATAAAGCAAATGAATATGATTATGCAGGAAAGTTTATTGCTGAAAAATCAGCCTATAATACTGCATTTGAAATAAAAAAATGGTTTAACGAATATTTTGGAGGATAATATGATTTTATATATTACAAGACATGGTGAAACAGAATGGAATGTACAGAAAAGATTTCAAGGACAAACTAATTCTGAACTTACTTCAAATGGTATAGAAGGTGCTAGAAAACTTGGTGAATTTTTAGTTGGCGAAGATATTGATTTGATTATAGCGAGTCCTTTAAAAAGAACAGTAGAAACAGCAGATATAATAAAGAAAAATATTGATATACCAGTTGTTTATGATAAGAGATTAATGGAAATATGTGCAGGAGATTTAGAGGGACAACAATTTGACATTGCTAGGAAAAAATATGGGACAGTTATGAAGGAGATAAGAAGCTATCCGTTTGTTACACCGTATCCTAGTGGTGAAAGTATCATGGATGTGTATAATAGAATATCACAATTTATAGAAGATATAAAAAAGAAGTATAAGGATAAAAATATTTTGATAGTAACTCATGGTGTGGTTGTTAAATGCATGTATTATTATTTAAATTTTGGACAAATTACAAAATGGGATAAACCATCTATAGAAAATTGCAGTTTAACTAAATTCAAAATAGAAGACAATTGTAACGAAAAAATAATTTTCAATGATGTAAGTCATTTAAGTTTAGTAACAAATTAAAAGCTGTGCAAATTTTAGTGCACAGCTCAGCTTGTCGAAAAAGTCTGCTTTAAAAAGCAGACTTTTTTGATTTCAATAACTAAAGCTAGCCTATGAAGCAAAAAGAAAACTACATTAATTTTGTAATCACATTGCGTGTAGGAAATTGTAACTTCAGTACACTCTATAATGGTCAAATACGCGGGACGGGGTACAGGTCAGTCTACCTTGACCAAAGGGCATTACGTTTAACTTCGTACAATTTCAGCTACACTACATGAATGTTACAAAATTAAATCCGTTTTCTTTTCTAAGTAGATATATTGAAAGCATTGAAAAATCAGTAAAATTTTGTAGCCAATTCAGCTAATATATAGTAAAATATAATAAGGTGATAAAATTGTTAAATAAAGAAAAACAAGCGATAGGATAAATGGTTTTGTTTGCATATAGTTTATTAAAATTTTTGGAGACTTTTTGCCATGTTAATTTGAATTTTGGTCAAATATTTTAGGAAATTCTTTTTTTGCTTTTTCTTCCATCTCGATTGCTATTTTTTCTTTATTGGAGTTTTTATATAGAGTTATGGAACATTGATATGCTTCTCTAGCACCATTATAATCACCTAATTTATATAATGTAAGATATTTTAATTGAAATAAACTTGCAATAAGTCTAGACATATTATTATCAAAAGAATAAGATAGACACTTTTCTATATTTTTTAAAGCTTCATTATAGTGGCCTAAATTGTAGTTAGTATTTACTATTTGGCATAATATTGTTTGATATAATTTTGTAATAAATGAAATAGAGTAATAACTTTGATAAGATTGAGAGAAATAAAATTTTTCAATAGAGTTTAATATAAATTGTGCAATAGTTTTGCTTTCTTCAAATTTATCTAGTTTTCTATAACAACCACAAATAAGATTTAACATTGAATATCCTATATCTGAATATATATTGTTTGCTACTTTTTGCAATGTAAAATTAGGTGATTCCTCTTGTATTCCTTCGATACATATTTCAATAGTTTTATAGTATTCTTCATTAATGTAAAATTCATAAGCAGCTTTTCCATAACACAGATGTGCAAAATTAGTACCTTTTTTAAAATTAGGTTTTTTTTCAAGTTCTTTACAAATAGCATATAGAGTAGTAAAATCTAATTTTTTTATACAACTGATTATATTGTTACAATATTCATGGTCTTCAAAACATTCATAATGATAAAAATTTTTGTAAAATTTGTTTAAATCTATATTAAATTTTGCAGACAAATGATGTAATATATATACCGATGGTTCGTTGATGTTTTTTTCTATTCTTTCTAGCTGCTTTTCAGAGCATATACCTGAACATAGTTTTTTTCTAGTAAGTTTATAAGAATTTCTTAAATTTTTCAGAAAATCTCCAAAAGTATTTTCCATAATTATCCCCTATTAATAACAAAAATAAATATAAATTGATGTCAATAGACACATGTGTCTATTGACTATAATCGACAATATTATACAATAATATTATAAAAGTGTCAAATTAATACAAGATTTGGAGAATATATGAAAAAAATGTAGAATAAAAATGTATTTTGGAAATTTTCCAAAAATGTCATGATAAAATGTAAAAAATTAAAATATAATAAATAACAAAATATCAATATGTATTAGGGGAAAAAATATGAAAAAACTATTACTATTACTATTAATAATATCAACATTAGTGTTTAGTGCTTGTGGCAAAGAGGATTTACCATACACTACTGAAAAAATAGAGGCACCAGAAGAATCTGCATCAAAATATGTCATGTATGATCCAATTGATAAGATTGAAGATACAAAATGGAGAGATATGACTTTTGAATCATTTAAAACTAAGAATATAACATATTGGTTTGACAACTCTGTTGAAATGGATAAAAGAGTAAAATATGTATCTGATACATATATGGCTATAAATTATTTAGTAGAAAAATATAACTTAACTGATATACCTGAGTACTACATAAGTTCTGATTTCTATAACCATATTGAAAAGGATGCTGTATACCTTAAATTAGACGAAGAAAGTAGTTGCATAGAAGAATTTATAATTCAGACTATGTTTAAATTAACTGATACAAAGTGCAATTATGGCTTAATATATGGAATTTCAAAGTCTATTGAAGATGAATTAAATACAATTGCAAGTAAGCAGGAGATTATAGAAAATTCAGATATATCAACATTTATAGAAAAAAATACAGAGGTTATGGATTTAACATTACCTGTATTTATAACAGAATATTACAAAGAAGAAGATATAGAAAAGACAAAATATATAGCAAAAGAATTAGTAAAATATATGTCTGAAAAGCATGGAGAGGACAAGCTTGAAGAGCTTCTATTAAGCTCATCGAAGTTAACACTTGACTTTGATAAGGAATACAAAAAATATTGCGATGAATGGCTAAAAAGTATAGGTTGCAATGTAGCATTACAGGACGAAACATTGCCTGTCAGATATGAGATATATGGAGATGAGCATTATCCAATTGCAATAGTAACAGAATGGATGACATACTGCTTTCATAGAGAATTTAAGGATAGAGATTCAGAAATGACAGGGTATAACGGAACATATCAGGATATTAAGGAATGCATACATACACTTGAAAAAGATATGAAAGATGTAAGAGACTATATTCCGGTTGAATTTACAAAAGAAGATGCTGATGGATATAAAACCTTTTTTAATAATTTTGTTGAACTTAATAATTATGAATCTTTAAGCTGTTACGATAAAATAGATTGTCTTACTTTATTGGATTATATTCATGAATATGCACATACAGTATCATTGGTAAATCATAGATTCTATTCAACTGATGAACTATTGATAGAAGGAATAGCTGAATATTGTTTAAATAAATTTAGCAATTATAGTAAAGAAATAGATAAAAGTTGTTTAAATGAGTTTAGTAAAAGCCAAGATGCTAATAATCAATTAATATATAAAATTTATAGTCAATTTGCTAATGAGAATAAGGGTAAAGTGGATGATTTTACTTTATGTGAGATATTTTTTTATCAAAATTACAAAAATTCTAATATAAACGTAATGGAGGATGATTATTTTTATCTATATTATTTTGGACCTATATTTACTAATTATTTAATATCAAACTATGGTATCAATAAATATATGGGAGTGTTTAATGATTTTGCTGAATTTTCTACGTGTTACAAAAAATCATTTCCCAACATGAAACAGGAAGTCTTAAATTATTTAATTGACAAATATGATATATATGCAAAATAAAACATATTTTGATTTATATATAATTTGATAAAGGAGGAATATATGGAAAATTTAACTGATGTAATATGGAATAGTGAAGAAGAAACAGAAGATTCTATTAATCGAATGGCTGAACCTGTTGATCCTGTGTTAATATTGGATTGTATGATAGTTACAACACCTGGTAGAATATACAAATGTAAATTTTCATGTAGATTGTAAGCTAATTCTTCATTATAAAGGAATTCAATAAAACTATATATTATTTTATATAGTTTTATTGAAATAGTCATAGTATTTCAAGTAAAACTCAAACGTATATATTAAGTGTGAAGGATAGGATAAATATGAAAAAACTAATACTTTTAATAATAATAATATCAACATTAGTGTTTAGTGCTTGTGGCAAAGAAGATTTACCATACACTACTGAAAAAATTGAAGCACCAGAAGAATCTGCATCAAAATATGTCATGTATGATCCAATTGATAATATTGAAGACACAAAATGGTGTGATATGACTTTTGAATCATTCAAAACTGATAATATAACATATTGGTTTGACAGCACAGTTGAAATGGATAAAAGAGTAAAATATGTATCTGATACATATATGGTTATAAATTATTTAGTAGAAAAATATAACTTAACTGAAATTCCAGAGTATTATATAAGCCCTGAATTCTATAACCATATTGAAAAAGATACTGTATACCTTAAATTAGACGAAGAAAGCAGTTGCATAGAAGAATTTATAATTCAGACTATGTTTAAATTAACTGACACAAAGTGCAATTATGGATTAATATATGGAATTTCAAAGTCTATTGAAGATGAATTAAATATAGTTGCAAGTAAGCAGGAGATTATAGAAAATTCAGATATATCAACATTTATAGAGAAAAATACAGAGGTTATGGATTTAACACTACCTGTATTTATAACAGAATATTATAAAGAAGAAGATATAGAGAAGACAAAATATATAGCAAAAAAATTTGTAAAACATATATCTGAAAAGCATGGAGAGGACAAGCTTAAAGAGCTTCTATTAAGTTCATCAGAGTTAACACTTGACTTTGATAAGGAATACAAAAAATATTGCGATGAATGGCTAAAAAGTATAGGTTGCAATATAGCATTACAGGACGAAACATTGCCTGTCAGATATGAGATATATGGTGATGAGCATTATCCGATTGCAATAGTAACAGAATGGATGACATATTGTTTTCATAGAGAATTTAAGGATGAATGTGCAGAAATAACAGGATATAACGGAACATATCAGAATGTGAAAGAATGTATACATACCTTTGAAAAAGAGATGAAGAATGTAAGAGACTTCTGGCCCGGTAAGTATACAAAAAAATATGTAGAAGGTTATGTGAGCTATTTTAATAATTTTAATAGTTTTAATGAAATACACACACAATCAACTAGCCATTTAGATAAAATTATATGTCTTAGATTAATAGATTATTTACATGAATATACTCACACAGTATCACTTTCTGAATTTGGTTATAGTGGAGTTACTGATAAATTTATTTATGAAGGATTGGCACAATATTGCTTATATGAACTAAGTAATTATTATCGTGAAGTAGAATTAGGGCATTTAGTAGAAACTAAAAATGCAAATGACGGTCTACTTAAAAAAGCTTATTATATATATAGCAAATGCTATGGAGAAGATATTTCTGATTTTAACACATTAAATTTTTGGGAAATTGTTTTTTATGTAAATTACAGGCAAAAAGGTAAAATGCTATTAGAAAAGAAAAATTATTATTATTTCTATAGAATTGGTCCATTATTCACCAACTATTTAATATCTAATTATGGCATTGACAAATACGTATCAGTGTTTAAAGATTTTGCAGATTTTTATATATGTTATCAAAAATCCTTTCCAGATATGAAACAGGAGTATATTGATTATTTATTTGAAAAATATGAGCCATATTATGAATAATTGTAAATAGTTTTATATTGTGTGTGCTTACTTGTTGTTAGTTAATAATTAGCATTTTAGGTTGTATTTATTTAACATCTAAATTGTATGGCTTTGTGTTGATTATTTTCTATATATTGATTTTGAATTTGCCATGATCATAAATTGCAATAATGCAATATTTTTGGAATATAAATTATGGCTGTATTAAACAATGATAGGAGGTGAAAACATGGAAACGTTAACATCGTTAATTTGGAGTGATGAAGAACAAGGACAAGAGATTGTACCTAATATTTCAACTACACCAGAAATTGTGCTTAACTGTTCAAAAGTTGTCCACCCTGGTGGTGTAGTAGCTTTGTGTACTTGGTGGAGTGCTCAATAGGAATCGCAATAAATATAAAAGCTTTTATATTAAATATAAAAGCTTTTATATTTATTTGAAATAATACTTACTATTATACCAGGGAGATATAAAAATGGTTATATTAAAAAATATAATAATTAAATTTGAAGATAAAGTTCTAATAATGAATTTAATATCATTTAGAAGAAAATTTATTTCATATGATGAATTGGATTTACTCATTTCTATAGATACAAAATTAAAAAACAATGAAACAAGTTTTAGTAATGAAGAAAAAACTTTATATAATAATTTGATTAATGAGAAACAAATATTAAATGAGGAAATAATAGAATCATTTGATAAGCAAATGAATGAAATTAGAAAGCAAAAAATAAAAGATATTGATTATAATATTGGTGAATCTATACAAATAAATATTACAGAAGAATGTAATTTTAATTGTGACTATTGTTACCAAAAAAAATATTCTTTAAATAATAGAAAATTAAAAATTGTTGATATTAAAAATATTAGAAAAGTTTGTGAAGAATATGTTAAAAATAATAATTATAAATATCAAATAAGCAAAGTGATAATTAGTGGTGGAGAATCCATTTTAGAGAGTAATATACCAATAATTTGGGAAATAGCAAATACATTTAAGGAAGCTAAGCTTGAGCTATTAACAAATGGTTTCAATTTATCAAAATTCTTTTTTGATTTACCATTATCAAGAATAGAAAAAATGCAAGTAAGCCTTGATGGTGATAATAATATAATATCAAATTTATCATTAAATGGGAAAAACGTAAATGTTTATGACAGAATAATAAATGGAATTAAACTAGCATTAGAAAATAATATAAATATTACAATAAATTCTATGATTAATTTAGAAAATGCAAATAATATTGAAAATTTTATAAAAAATTTGGAGAAAAACAATATATTAAGTAAAGTAAGACTTGTTTTTACTCCTATATTTAGCTTTTGTAGTGAAATAGAAATAGATACTAATTTCTATGATGAAAATGAATTTATTACTTGTTATAAAAAAATAGGTGAAATTACAAAGAAATATAATAATATTATTATGCAGAACTTTAAGTGTTTATCACCTTTAGAGAATCTACTTCTAAGGGAACTTAACCTAAAGCCTACTTACGGTTTTTGTCGTTGTAACTGGGACACAGGCTTAGTGTTAGTATTTGGTGCTGATAGAAGAATATATTGGTGTGCTAAGACAGATGATACAGTTGGTGTCGTTGGTGAATTTGGAGATAGTATATATATTGATTCTGATAAAGTGAAAACAATACTTAATAGGGGAATATATAACATAGAAGAATGTAAAAAATGTGACTTTAGATATGTATGCAATGGAGGATGTATTTTATATAGTTATAGTAAATCAAAAAATATTAATACTCCATATTGTGGCTGCTTTAAAAATGAAAAAATTTTAAATAATCTGCCAAAATTACTATAATAGAAACACTTTTTATAAGTTATATAAAGGGAAGGCAATAAAATGAAGGAAAATATACTTATATTAGCAGACATGGAAGGAATAATAGGTATTTACGATATGTCTGACAAGGATAAATGCAAAAGTTATATGGAAACAGAAATAAAATTATTACTTGATGAGTTAATTAGTAATGATGAATTTGAAATATATTTTTGTGATATACATGACAATGGAGAAACAACTTCTGAACTATATTCATTGTATCCAACAGTAAATTTTATAAAATGTTATTGGAATATTGATTTTAAAATAAAATATGACTATGCAATGTTAACAGGATTACATGCGAAAAGTGGTATTGGTGTTTTGGCACATTCATTTAGAGATGAGATAAAAAATGTGTTTTTAGGAGAAAGAATTGTTGGAGAAATAGAAGTATTTATTAATTTATTAGCCTATTATAAAATACCAACAATTTTTGTAAGTGCTGATGAGCAAGCAATGAATGAAATACCTAGCTATGTTGTTTCTACAAACATTAGCAAAAGTAGCCTTGATAAAGAAAAAGTAAAAAATAATTTGACTAAAAAGTATAAAGCATATGTAAAGAATTTAAGATATGGGTTATCACATAGAGATAGAGCTAAATATAAATATAACTCAGATAGTGTGCAAATAGAGTTACAAGATAATAATTTACTACAATATTTAGAAGATAGTGGAATTTATACTAAGTCAAATATGATATATATAAATGATAATGTTAAAATAATGGATAATTTATTGAAAGTAGCAAATTTAATGAATACTTATTATAAAAATGAATATGTGAAACTATTGAAAAAATTAAGAGAAAAGTTTAGAAATTGTGATTTTAATAATATAAAAAGTAAAAAGATGAAAAGGATATTATCTATTCCTTTACAAAACTTAAGTCTTGATGATCTGAAAATTGTAAACGCAGAATTAGAAAAAATATTTTATTAGAATTAGAGGTTATATGATAAAAATAATTAAGGTGTTTAGATGTTGCTTACAGCATTTTGTTATGTATAAATGGCAGTTTATATTCTCAAATTTATGCATTTTATTGAGATTGGCTATTTCTATAATACAACCAATAATTTATGCAAAATTTGTTACATCTTTATATGCGATGGACAAAAATGGTATGATATTAAATTTACTATATATTATAGGGTTTTATTTAATAGGTATGTTTTTCATGTATATTGGCAGTAAAGTAGATATAAAAATTAAAAAAAATGTTGCAATTGATATCAAACGTAAATTAATGAAATGTACTTTAACATCCAGACAAACAATTTTAAATGACTATGCAATGGACAAGCTAATGTCTATAATGTACAATGATTCTCTAACTGCTAGAGATTATGTATATACAATATGTAGTTATATTAAAGATGTTCTTAACGTAATAGTTGTAGGTTTTATAATAATGAAAATTAATTTTGTATTATCAGTAATTGTAGTATTAGCTTTTCCATTAATTATATTTATTAATAAAAAGTATGCTGCAAAAATAAATAAAATTAGTAAAGAAATATATAAAGATACAGACAACTTAGTTGGCATAATTAATAAAAATGTAATGAATATGAATGATATAAAATATAGCAATTCAATAAGAACAATACTCAAACAGTTTGAAGAGAAAACAAAAATATTCAATATAAAATCAATATATTGTGATAATTTAAAATTAAATAATTCAATTTTATCTAGTTTAATAAGTTTTATTGGTAATATGGTATTTCTTTTTTTAGGGGTATATTTTATTACAAATGATAAAATACAAGTTGGCATGTTTATAGCATATTTGTCATATTCCAAAATATTTACAAGTTCATTGTTTTCGATAACGACAATGAATGCAAATCTGCAACAACAAGTAGTTTCAGCTGAAAGAGTAAACTGTTTTTTAGACAAATGTAAAATAGGTATAAGTAAAAATGAATTAGAATTAATAGATGTTGATAATGTTGAAAATATAAAAATAGATGATGTGGTATTAGTAAAAAAAGGTAACACAATATTCAATAAACAGTCATTGAATATTAATTCAAATAACATAGTAAAATTAATAGGTCAAAATGGGTGTGGAAAAACATCTCTGCTAAATTTAATTGCTAATATTTATGACGCAAATGGTGGAAAAATTAAATTTAATGATGTAAATGTTAATCAAATCAAATTCACAAGTATAGTTAAGAATATAACATATGTAAGCCAGATACCTATAATGTATGAAATGACAATTAAACAGAATCTTTTAATGTCAAAGGAAACTGAAAATATAGACGATAAAAAATTGATGGAAATATGTTCTGAATTTTCAATACTTGATGATATTTTAAATATGCCAAATCAGTTTGAAACGTATATAACTGAGGATTTTAATTTATCAGCAGGACAGAAGAAAAAAATACAATTAATAAGGTGCATATTAAGAAATACATCAGTTATCCTCTTTGACGAACCTCTTGCAAATACAGATAATGAATTCAAAATTCATTTTAATGATTTAATAAATAAATATTGCAAAAATAAAATAGTAATAGTGGCAACACATAATAGTGAATATTTAAATGATTATGATACTTTAGTAAATATAAATAATAAAAATATAATTGTTAACTATGGGGGTAAAAATGAAACTAACAAAATATATGGTTAAAATAGACTTGAAAACAAAGGATAATAAATATTTAATAATTAATACAATATATGGTGCCGTAAATGTTGTAGAAAATAAATATTCAAATATAATAGATAAATGGATTGAAGAAGATAATATTGTTCCAAAATCTGATGATGAAATAAAATTGTATGAATTTTTATCCAAGTCAAAATATTTAGCAAGTGAAGAGGAAGAAGAACAGCAAAAAAATGCGCTGTTAACAAAGTTGCGATCAAAACACATAGAAAATATGAAAAACATAAATTCAGTTACATTTATATTAACATATAATTGTAATTTTAAATGTCCATATTGTTATGAAGGTGATAATAAAAATCGTATTAAAGTTATTACAAAAGAAATGGTAGATAGAGTATTTGAAATGCATAAAAATATAGAAAAAATAAACTTTTTTGGCGGAGAGCCATTACTGCTTAGTAATATAGATATTATCAAATACATTATTTCAAAGGCTCCTAATGCAACATATTATGCATTTACAAATGGGTATTATTTAAAAGAATATATGGATGTTTTAATAAATATCAAAGTTGAATTTATACAAGTCACATTAGACGGAGATTCAAATATACATAATAAGACAAGAATATTGAAAAATGGTGGTCAAACATTTGATAAAATAATGGAAGGTATTGATTTATGCCTAAAAAATAACATTTCAATTAAAATAAGAATGAATATCTCTAATGACAATGTAGACAGTTGCTTAAAATTAAGAGAAGAAATGTTAAATAAATATAAATGGACAGACTTATTAAAGTTTGAATTGCAGCCTATTTATCAACTTGAAGAAAAAGAAAGGATAGAGGTTGAAGATAAAATTTATTGGAATAAGAAAGATTTAGAAAGTGGTAATGATAAGTCTTTAAATATAAATAAAAATATTATATTAAACACAGCATCGCCTTTAATTAAAGCATTGTTATTGAAATCAGGGAAAATATATCCCAAATATTGTAATTGTGGTGCAGAAGAGAATAATAGGTATTATGATGCAGAAGGAAATATATATACATGTTTAATTGCAGTAGGTGATACTAAAAAGGCTGTGGGAACATATTACCCTGAATATAAACTAAAAGAAAATAGCTTTCTAAATCGAAATATTGAAACTATAAAAGAGTGTAAAGACTGTAAACTTGCTTTTTTGTGTGGTGGAGGTTGTGGGAATGTATTAAAAGAAGATGATAATTGCTTAAGACCTAATTGCAGTCAAATTATGAAAGAGTTGTATGTAAATATTCCTAAAATCTATAATAACTTTTATGAGGTAGAGAAAAAGTAGTCAAAAAATATTAATATTTAAATAGTAGATTTATAATATATTATCTGAAATATATTATTTTGAAATATATTATTTTCTAAATCAAAATTGTTAAGGAGGTATAAGAATGGAGACATTAACTAGTTTAATTTGGAAAGATGAAGAAATCGAGACAGATGGTATTGATGATCCTGTAATAGTTCTAGATTGTACTCATCATAATGGTGGAACAATTGGCACCAATCCCGTTTGTACGTGGTGGTCAAAAAACTAATTAATTGTACAAAAGCTTTTATATTCAATATAAAAGCTTTTGTATTGTAATAAGGTTAATAGATAAAAAAATTATGGAGAATGAAAAATGGTTATTTTAAAAAATATTATTATCAAATATAAAGAAAAAGTTTTAATAATGAACTTAATAACATTCAGAAGAAAATTTATTTCATATGGTGAGTTAGATTTGCTAATTTCTATATATACAAAATTAAAAAATAATGAATCACATTTTAGCTATAAAGAAAAAACTCTGTATGATAATTTGATTAATGAAAGACAGATATTAAGTGACGAAATTATAGAGTTATTTGATAAAAAAATGAATGAAATAAGAAAACAAAAAATTAAAGATATTAATTATAACATTTCTGAATCTATACAGATAGATATAACAGATGAATGTAATTTTAATTGTGTATACTGTTATCAAAAAAAATATTCTTCAAAAAATCGTAGATTGGAAATTAAAGATATAAAAAATATTAGGAAAGTCTGTGAGGAATATGTTAAAAAAAATAATTATAAATATAAAATCAATAGAGTAGTAATTGCTGGTGGAGAATCTATATTAGAGAACAACATACCAATAATATGGGAAATAGCAAATACATTTAAAGATGCAAAGCTGGTTTTGTTAACAAATGGTTTTAACTTATCTAAACTTTTTTATGATTTGCCATATACTAGAATAGCAGAAATACAGGTAAGTCTTGATGGTAATAACAACATAATATCAAATTTATCACTAAATGGACAAAATATAAATGCATATGAAAGAATAGTAGATGGAATAAAATTAGCGATAGAAAATAATATAAATATTATAATTCATTCTTTAATTAATATAGAAAATGTAAATAATATAGAAAACTTTATTAATGATTTGGAACAAAATAATATATTGAATAAAATAAAACTTGTTTTTTCTCCTATATCTAATTTTTGTAGTGACGTGGATATAGATACTAGTTTCTATAGTATAGATAAGTTTATTGATTGTTATAGAAAGTTGGGAAAAATACAAAAAATGTATAATAATATTATTTTAGAGGATTTCAAGAGCTTGGTTTTATTAGAGAATAACATTATTAGAAAAATAAATGAAAAACCTAATTATAGGTTTTGTCGTTGTATCTGGGAAAAAGGTTTAGTGCTAGTCTTTTCAACTGATAAAAATATATATTGGTGTACAAAGACAGATGATAATGTTGGAGTAGTTGGAGATTTTATAAATAATATGTCTATTGATATTGATGCAGTTAAAGCAATACTTAATAGGGGGATATATACTATAGAAGAATGTAAAAAATGTGATTTTAGATACGTATGTAACGGAGGATGTATTTTATATAGTTATAATAAATTAAAAAATATTAATACTCCATATTGTGGTTGTTTAAAAAATGAAAGAGTACTAAATAACCTTCAAAAGCTTTTGATTTAAACATGTATTATTATGATTTAGTTAATATTGATGTAAATGTTAATTTCAAAAGGAAATCAAAATGTATAAATTTTACGAAATGCTATAAAAATAAACAATCTATTAAATTACGGGATAATTAATATGATTATAATAATTTTATATAATAATTAAAAAACCTTGACCAAAGGGCATTACGTTAATTCGTAGAAAACATAGAATAGAAATTTGTTGTTAAAATTTTCCAAAAACATCATGGTAAAATGTAAAAAAATTAAAATATAATAAAAGACAAAATATCAATATGTAATAGGAGAAAAAATATGAAAAAACTAATACTTTTAATATTAATTATATCAACATTAGTGTTTAGTGCTTGTGGCAAAGAAGATTTACCATACACTGCTGAAAAGATTGAAGTACAAGAAGAATCTGAATCAAAATATGTTATGTATGACCCAATTGATAAGATTGAAGACACAAAATGGAGAGATATGACTTTTGAATCATTTAATACTGATAATATAACATACTGGTTTGACAGTACAGTTGAAATGGATAAAAGAATAAAATATGTATCTGATACGTATATGGTTATAAATTATTTAGTAGAAAAATATAACTTAACTGAAATTCCAGAGTATTATATAAGCCTTGATTTCTATAACCATATTGAAAAAGGTAATGTATACCTTAAATTAGATGAAGAAAGCAGTTGTATAGAAGACTTTATAATTCAGACTATGTTTAAATTAACCGATACAAAGTGCAATTATGGCTTAATATATGGAATTTCAAAGTCTATTGAAGATGAATTAAATACAATTGCAAGTAAGCAGGAGATTATAGAAAATTCAGATATATCAACATTTATAGAAAAAAATACAGAGGTTATGGATTTAACATTACCTGTATTTATAACAGAATATTACAAAGAAGAAGATATAGAAAAGACAAAATATATAGCAAAAGAATTTGTAAAATATATATCTGAAAAGCATGGAGAGGACAAGCTTAAAGAGCTTTTATTAAGTTCATCGGAGTTAACACTTGACTTTGATAAGGAATACAAAAAATATTGCGATGAATGGTTAAAAAACATAGATTGCAATATAGCATTACAGGATGAAACATTGCCTGTCAGATATGAGATATATGGTGATAAGCATTATCCAGTGGCAATAGTAACAGAGTGGATGACATACTGCTTTCATAGAGAATTTAAGGATGAAAATACAGGTATAACAGGATATAAAGGAACATATCAAAATGTGAAAGAATGTATACGTACCTTTGAGAAAGAGATGAAGGATGTAAGAGACTTCTGGCCCGGAGAGTATACTAAAATGGATGCCAAAGAGAATATAACTTTTTTTAACAACTTCAAATTACCTAATAATCATAGGTCAGAATATAAATTTACAAGAATAGACTGTACAAACTTAATGGACTATATACATGAGTATACTCATGCAGTTACATTTAAAATAGACAGAATAAAGACAGATGAAATTATAACGGATGGAATAGCGCAATATTGTGCTTATAAATATAGTAACTATCGAAGAATAGAGGATTTGAAACATTTGACAGAAAGTATAAATTCTAAAGAGTATCCATTTAAAGACTTATATCAAATATATAGTCAGTACTACGGTAAAGATGTTTCTAATATTGATGTTATTAGTTTTTGGGAAATTGTTTTTTATGTAAATTACAGACAAGATGGTAAAATTATATTAGAAAACGAGTATATTTATAATTATAGTTTCGGACCACTATTTACCAACTATTTAATATCTAATTATGGCATTGACAAATATGTATCAGTGTTTAATGATTTTGCAGATTTTTACATATATTATCAAAAATCCTTTGAAGATATGAAACAGGAGTATATTGATTATGTATTTGAAAAATATGATATGTATTATGAAAATTAATTTAAATATATTTAGTTTTGTAAAGATTTAGATTGTGATGTGGACAAGTTTATTTCTTGTATAATTTTTAAAACTTAATGGAGATTTTAAAGATAATATGTGTTACTCTAATAGTTAATATTGAATCGTAAGTGACTTTTATGTAAATAAAAAAATGCAGAGAAGATGAAATTATTTTTCATAACCTCACATTTATTATAGAACCCAAATTAAAAGCTGTGCAAATTTTATTGCACAGCTTTTAATATATATTTATGTTTTCTTTAAGCTTCTTCGGTAGCTTTTTTCTTTAGAGTCCTTCTTGCTGTAGTAAGCATAAGTTTAATTCTATTAATTTGATTAACTTCACTTGAACCAGCATCATAGTCGATTGCAACTATGTTTGATTTTGAATAATTATCTTTTAGCTTTTTAATCATACCTTTTCCTGTTATATGATTAGGTAAACAAGCAAATGGTTGTAAGCAAAGTATGTTATCAACACCACTATCAAGTAGCTCTAACATCTCTCCAGTTAATAGCCAACCTTCACCACATTGGTTACACAATGATAAAAAGTTTTTAGCTTTACCTGCTATCTCTTCTATAGAAGAAGGAGTAGTAAATCTATCTGATTTGGAAAGCTCCTTGACAAGTGGACGTTTGTACATTTCAATTGCTTTTAAAGCCAAATTGTTTTTAGTACGAGCTTTTTTTGTTCCATATATATTATTATCATATTTTATAACACCATTAAGTGCACTGTATAAAGCAAAATCAATTAAATCTGGAACTATAACTTCAGCACCTTCATCTTCCAATAGTCCATAAACATTATTGTTTGCGGTAGGATGGAACTTAACAAGAATTTCTCCTACAACTCCTACACGAGGTTTTACTATATTTTCGTTGATTGCTATTTCACTAAAATCTTTAACAATTCCACTTACGGCTTTTTTATAAGCAGCAAATGAACCACTTTCTACAACCTTATTACATTTTATTACCCATGAGTCATATAACTTATTTACAGAGCCTTTAACAACTTCGTATGGTCTTGTTCTGTATGTAACTCTCATAAGTAAATCACCAATTACAATACCTAAAATCATTCTGTTAATAAATGGTATAGTAAACTTAAAACCAGGTTGTTTGTCAAGTCCAACCAAATTTGCAGAAATAACAGGTATATAATCTAATCCCATGTCAGAAAGTGCTTTTCTGATAAATGCAATGTAATTTGTTGCTCTACAACCACCACCGGTTTGAGAAATCAATAATGATGTATTATGCAAATCATATTTGCCTGATTTAATGGCATTAATCATTTGACCAGTAACTATTATTGATGGATAGCATGCATCATTATTTACATATTTCAATCCTTCATTTATAGCATCTCTATCAACTGATGGAAGAACTTCAAAATTATAACCTGATTTTTTCGCAGCTGTATTTACAAATTGAAAATGTATTGGTGACATTTGAGGAACCAATATAGTATGAGTTTTTCTCATTTCTTTTGTAAAAATAGCTTTAGGTTTAACTTGTTTTTTGTCAATATTTTCAATATGTTTATTTTTTCTATCTGCAATAGATGCAATAAGTGACCTAATTCTAATACGGATAGCACCTAAGTTATTTATTTCATCAATTTTTATTAGTGTGTATATTTTATTGTTTTCTTCAAGTATTTCATTTACTTGGTCTGTAGTAACAGCATCTAATCCACAACCAAATGAGTTGAGTTGGATTAATTCTAGATTCTGCGATTTAGTAACAAATGAAGCAGCAGCATAAAGTCTAGTATGATATGTCCATTGGTCAATTACTCTAAGTGGTCTTTGAATATGTGCTTTTTCTCTAATACTATCTTCGCTTAAAACTACCAATCCATAGCTTTCAATCATTTCAGGTATTCCATGATTAATTTCAGGATCAATGTGATATGGTCTTCCGCACAATACAATACCTTTACAGTTGTTTTTTTCTATATATTCCAGTGCTTTGTTACCTTCATTAACAACATCTTGTTTATAATTATTAAGCTCATCATAAGCTTTATTAACTGCATTAGTTATTTCATCTTCAGAGATATTTTCATTTTTAAATGTTTTAGTTAGGTTAATTATAACTCTATCTTTTTCATTTAAATTTAAAAATGGCTTATAAAATGTTATATCACTCATATCAACATTAGCACTAATTGTTTCTGGATATGATGTTACAACTGGACAATTGTAATGATTTCCTGCTTCCTTATCTTCTTGAATAGCATAAGAAATACATGGGTAAAAAATTTTAGTGATTTTCTTATTTATTAAGTCCATAACGTGTCCGTGTGATATTTTTCCTGGATAGCAAACTGATTCAGATGGTATGCTTTCCATTCCTAATTCATATATTTTTCTTGTAGATTTACCTGATAAAACAACTCTATAACCTAAATTGGTAAAGAAAGTAAACCAAAATGGATAATCCTCATAAATATTTAAAACTCTAGGGATTCCAATAATTCCTCTTGGGGCATTATTCATTGATAAAGGAGTATAATCAAATAATCTTTTATATTTATATTTATAAAGATTAGGTATTTCTTTTTTCTTTTCAATATGTATGTATTTTTCCGCACCACGTTCACATCTATTTCCAGAAATGTAGTAACTTTGATCAGGAAATTTGTTAACTGTTAGTAAACAGTTGTTTCCGCATTTTCCGCACCTTTCCATAGTTGTTTCGAATGTAAATGATTCCAACTCTGACAAGTTAATAAGTGTAGAAGTAAAATTATCTCTATATTTTTCTTTTGCAACAATAGCAGCACCAAAAGCACCCATGAGTCCTGCAATATCAGGTCTTATAGCTTGTTTACCAGTTATTATTTCGAAAGCTCTTAAAACAGTATTATTGTAGAATGTACCACCTTGAACAACTACTTTTTCTCCTAATGAATCAGAGTTTTTAAGTCTAATTACTTTGAATAAAGCATTCTTTATAACTGAAAAAGAAATACCAGCAGATATGTCTTTTAATGTAGCACCTTCTCTTTGTGCTTGTTTAACCTTTGAGTTCATAAAAACAGTACATCTTGTTCCTAAGTCTACTGGGTTTTTAGAAAGAGTTCCTTCTTGAGCAAAGTCTTTTACACTCATATTAAGTGATTTCGCAAATGTTTCAATAAATGAACCGCAACCAGATGAACATGCTTCATTAAGCATGATAGAATCAATGACACCATTCTTTACACGCATGCATTTCATATCTTGTCCACCAATATCAAGAATAAAATTAACATCATTTAGAAAGAAATTAGCTGCTTTATAGTGTGCAATAGTTTCAATTTCACCTAAATCAACCTTTAAAGCTGCTTTAATTAAGTGTTCACCATATCCTGTAACTGTAGAGTAACAAACTTTGATACCATCATGCAATTTAGTATGCATATCTTTTAGGGCATTTATGGTAGATTTCAACGGATTTCCTTCGTTGCTTCCATAATATGTATATAAAATTTCTCCATGCTCAGTTATCAATACGATTTTTGTTGTAGTGCTACCTGCATCAATTCCTAAATATGCTTTACCATTATAGGAATTGATTGACTTAGTTTTAGCCTTGTTTTTATTATGTCTATTAATAAATTCATCATAGTCCTTTTTATCACTGAACAAAGGATTTAATGTTTGCTTATCTAAATTATTAGAATTTGTAGCATTAGCTTTTGTTTTTTCGTAAAAATCGTTGAAGCTTGTTTCTTCAACTTCTTCTGCACATAAAGCTGCTCCGAATGCTACATAATAGTTTGCATATTCTGGACAAATAATTTCATTGTCCTTTAGATTTAGTGTTTCTATAAATCTTTTTCTTAGTTCTGGTAAAAAGTATAGTGGTCCGCCTAGAAAAGCGATATTGCCTTTTATAGGTCTTCCTTGAGCTAATCCGCTTATTGTTTGGTTCACAACAGCTTGAAATATAGAAGCTGCAATATCTTCTTGCCTTGCACCTTCGTTTAATAGTGGCTGTATGTCGGTTTTTGCAAACACTCCACATCTAGATGCTATAGGATAAATAACTTTATGAGATTTAGATAACTCATTTAATCCATTTGCGTCAGTTTTTAAAAGTATAGCCATTTGATCAATGAAAGCACCAGTGCCACCGGCACATGAACCATTCATTCTTTGCTCTAGGTTACCTTTAAAGTATGTTATTTTAGCGTCTTCACCACCAAGTTCAATAGCTACATCAGTTTCAGGTATATACTCTTCAACTGCTCTAGTACATGCAACAACTTCTTGAACAAATGTTATATCAAAAAATTTTGCAACATCAACTGCCCCTGACCCGGTAAGGGTAATTCTTATTTCTTTATTTTTTAAATGTACTTTAGAATTATTAATTATTTCTAAAACAGTACTTTTAATATCCGAATAATGTCTTTTATATTCTTTATGAACAATATTATTATTTCCATCAAGAATAGCAATTTTAACAGTTGTCGAACCTATGTCAAGTCCGATTTTAAATGAAGCCATAATATTACCTTCCTCAAATTTAGTTTGCGTTTATACTTTACACTATATTATAACAAACTTATAGTATATTTCAATAGAATTTATTTTTGAAAATTTTCAAGTTATTTATTACAATATGTAACAATTATTGACATTACACTTTTACAATGATATTATATAATAGAAATAAATATAAATAATAAATTTTTTTACATTGTATCTAATTTTGAGGAGTGATGATATGGCGAACAATATTTTTAAAAATAACAAAGAAAAAAAAGTTAAAATTAAAGAGTTCAAAGTAAAAGAAGTTAAATCTATGAGTGACAAATCTAATAAAAGTACAAAATCTTTTGCACAGGGTTTCAGAAATTTAAATGTTGGTAAAAAATTATTTGTTGGATTTACATTAGTGCTATTATTTTTTGCAATTACTGTAGGAGCTTCATTGGTTAATATTAGAAGTATAACTAATTCATTAAGTGATTTTTATGATGGGTTATATTCTGTATCAAATTCGTGTATTGAAGCTAGAAATGCTCTTTCAGGTATAGAGAGTAACATGCTTAGAATGATAAGTACTAGAGATAAACCAGAACAGTACATAACAAATGTAAATGATAATTCAGATACTTTGAATGATGCTGTAAGTACAATACAAACTAAGTTTGATGGGGATGAAAATTTGATAACTGAGTTTATAGCTGTATTGGATAAGTCTGAATCATCTAAAAAAACTATAATGACATTAGCAAAAAGCAACGGAAAGAGCGCAGCTAATATACTTAATGCAGATTATTTACCGCAAATTGATGAAGCATCATTAGCACTAGAAAAAATTGAAAATGCCGTAGATGACAAAATTAACACTACAATAAATGAAAGTAAGTCATTATTTATAAAATCGATACTACTTATAGGAGCATTCTTTGTAGGTGGATTTATAATTGCTATATTTGCAATTTTAGTAATTACCAGAAATATAGTTAAACCTGTTAAGCAAATTCAAAAAGTTGCAGCAGATATGGCTGTAGGTAAGTTGGATACTAAAATAGATTATAATAGCAAAGATGAATTAGGAAAATTATCAAATAACTTAAATAAAACAACTGAAACATTGTCAAATTATATTAATAGCATTTCTAATGTGTTAGAACAAATTGCAACAGGAGATATGCAAGTCGAATTTTATATTGATTATGCAGGCGATTTTGCACCTATACAAGAATCAGTCAAAAAAATAGCTCAAGAATTAAGTGATTCGTTATATATGATAAATGAATCATCAGAACAAGTTTCAAGTGGAGCAGAGCAAGTAGCAAGTGGATCTCAAGTATTGTCGACAGGTTCAATTCAACAAGCAGGTGCTATTGAAACATTATCTTCTTCAATAAATATTATTTCAAAAGAAGTTAAAAACAATACTGAAAATGCGGAAAATGCAAGCAAATTTAGTAGTGAAGTACAACAAGAGGTTGAAAGAGGATATGAGTTAATGCAAAAAATGCTGGAATCAATGGATGAAATATCAGATGTTTCTAGTCAAATTAGTAAAATAGTTAAAAATATTGATGATATTGCTTTCCAAACAAATATACTTGCTTTAAATGCTGCCGTTGAAGCTGCAAGAGCAGGAAGCGCCGGAAGAGGTTTTGCAGTAGTAGCAAATGAAGTTGGTGTGTTAGCAGGTAAAAGTGCTGAATCAGCTGAAAATACAACAACGTTGATTAGCAATACTATAAAAGCAATTGACAAAGGTACAAAATTAGCAGATGAAACTGCAAAAGCTTTAAATGCAATAGTTAAAGGAACTAAACAGTCAACAGAATATATTAATCAAATAGTGGTAGCATCAAATGAACAAATGAAATCTGTTGAAAATGTTGTAGACGGAGTTGAGCAAATTTCTGCTGTTGTACAAACAAACTCAGCAACTGCGGAAGAAAGTGCTGCTGCAAGCGAAGAATTGGCAAGTCAAGCAAGTACTTTGAAAGATGAAGTTGGTAAGTTTAAATTAGTTGATCAAGCAACATCTGAGGCATAGTATAAATTTTGATTTAGAAAAAATAGAGTACATTTGATATTATTTATTCTTAATATCGAATGTACTTTTTGTTTGTAAATTAGTTATGGAGTACTTGTATTTTATTACTTTAAATTATATAATTATAAAAAGGGAAGAGAGGAAAACCATATGAAAATACAATATTTAGGACATTCTGTATTCATTATTAAAAACGACAGTTTCAAATGTATTATAGATCCATATATAACTAACAACCCGTTTTATACTGGACTTTTGGATGATATTAAAGGATTAACACATATATTTATAACACATGGGCATGGAGATCACATTGGGGATTGTGTAGAATTAGCAAAGAAAAACAATGCTTTAGTTATAACAAATGCAGAAATATCAAGTTATTTAAATAATAAAGGAGTTCATACACATGCTATGCATATAGGTGGAAGATATAAATTTGATTTTGGTACTGTCAAACTTACAGTAGCATTGCATGGTTCAAGTATAAATGATAACGGTAATATCATAGATGGTGGTAATCCATGTGGCTTTTTATTGAAAATAGATGGAAAAACTATTTATCATGCAGGAGATACAGGACTAACAATGGATATGCAACTTTTGAAAGATGAAAAAATCGATGTAGCGATGTTGCCAATAGGGGGTAATTATACAATGGATATTAGAGATGCTGTCAAGGCGGTTGAATTTATAAAGCCTAAAAACGTAATTCCAATGCATTATGATACATTTGATGTTATTAATGCTAACCCAAATGAATTTAAAAATCTTAATAAATCATGTACTACTACAATTTTGAATTATGGTGAAAATATTGAAATATAGAAATAAATAGTAGAGGTAAATATGAAAAAAGTAATAATAATTGTTATAATGTTACAAATGATGTTTGCATTAGGTACTTTTGCTTTTGCAGAAATGGTTGAAAGCATGAATTCTGATAATATATATAGTGAAAAGGCATTAGTTTTAGAGGTGGAGTCTCAAGATATTCTATCTAATGACAATGAGTTTGATGATAATTTTATATATGATGAGATTCAAATAGTAACACTCAAAGTACTGACAGGTGAATATAAAGGACAAATAGTAACGGTAGAAAACTATTTGGGAGGAAATAAAGTAAGCGATATAAGAGTTGAAAAAGGTCAACGTGTTATTTTGTCATTTGATGAATTTGAGGATGGAAGTAAAAAAGCATATATAAATAGTTACGAAAGAGACAGATCAATTTATATACTTTTAGTAATATTTATATTGGCAATACTTGTAGTTGGAAAGATGCAGGGCTTGAAAACATTGATAACATTAGCAATAACAGTATTAATAGTATTTATGTTTACAATACCTATGATATTAAAAGCATACAATCCCATAATTATTTCGGTAGTTAGTTGTGTTTTTATAACAATTATAACATTATTTATTATATCGGGAATTAATGAAAAGTCGTTTTCAGCTATTATAAGCACTGCTATAAGTGTTGTCATATCAGGAGTTTTAGCATATGTTATAGGGCATTTTGCAAGACTTACTGGTATGGATATGACTGAAGGTACAATGCTTATACATTTGCCTCAAAACATTGATTTTGACTTTAGGGGATTATTGTTTGCGGGTATTATTATAGGAACACTTGGAGCTGCTATGGATATGTGCATGTCTGTAACGTCATCTATGCATGAGATTATGAGGCATAATGAAGGTATTTCCTTAAAACAACTATTTAACTCTGGCTTAAAGGTAGGGAAGGATGTTATGGGAACAATGACAAATACATTGATACTTGCTTACACAGGCTCAGCTTTGCCAATATTATTGGTGTTTATGGCATATCAAACTCCTTACTTAGATATTATCAATTTGGATAATATAGCTACAGAAATTGTGAGAAGTATTGCGGGTAGTACAGGTGTTGTATTAAGTGTTCCAATTACTGCTTATGTTGTAATTGCTGCTGAAAAAATAAAAAGAAAAAAGACGAAATTTGAAAAAAATTAGAAATTAGTATGTTGAAAAGGTTAAAAAATTTAAAAATTAAAAATAAATATTAAATAAATATTAAATAAGTTAATATAATTAATATAGGAGGACAAATTAAATGTACGAAGAATTGATGCTCAAAACAGATGATAATGTAGACATCTTTTATCGCAAAGATATTCCAGACAATGCAAAGGGTATAGTTGTTATTGTACATGGATTTGCAGAACATTTAAAAAGATATGATTATGTAGCGGAAGTTTTAAATAAGAATGGGTATGGATGTTATAGATTTGATATTAGAGGTCATGGCAAGAGTGGTGGAAAAATTTTAGATATAGAAAATTATAATGTTTATTTAGAAGATGCAGATATTATAGTTAATAAAGCAAAACAAGAATATGATAAACTTCCAATTTATATGTTAGGTCACAGTATGGGAGGCTTTATTACAGCACTATACGGAGAAAAATATCCAAATAAGCTTAACGGTCAAATATTATCAGGTGCAGCGACAGACCAACCATTACAGGTAAATCCTTTTTTGATTAAAATTATAAAAATTGCAAATAAAATATGTCCTCAATTAAGAATTAAAAACGATATGTCAGATTTAATATCTAGGGATAAGACTGTGGTGCAAAAATATAAAAATGACCCATTAATTCATTCTAAGGCAACAATGAGGTTTTTTAATCAATTTGTTGTTACAGGAATGGAAGATTTAAAGTCTAACACAAACAAATACAAATACAATTGTCTAATATTGCACGGAAGAGATGATAAAATAATTAGTTATAAAAGTTCACATAATTTTTACAATAATATTGCATCAATTGACAAATCTATAATAGTATACGATAATTTATATCACGAGATATTTAATGAAAAAGAAAAAAATACTGTAATAAATGATATGTTGAATTGGTTAAATGAAAAGAGTGTTGCTGTATCTTTTACTAACTAATTAGTGAAAAAGATATATTATGCTAATATAATAATATACAAAATTAGAATATATTGAAAAACAAGTTGACATTATTAAAAAAAGTAATTAGAATATGTATAAGCAGATAATTTTTAAATTAACAAACAAAATCTAAAGATAGGAGAAATGCCATGTACGCTATATTTTTAGTTTTAAATGATGTATACAAATTGGATGAAGTTCATGAATTGTTTTATGAAGAAGAAATAGGTGCTACAACTATAGATAGTCAAGGTATGGGTAATGTTTTATTAAATCACCATGTGAATGTTCCTATGTTAGCTAACGTTAGAAAGCTAATTGAAGGAAGAAAACCATATAATAAAACTATTTTTACTGTAGTGGACAGTGAAGAAAAAAAGAGAAGTATAGTTGATAAAATAAAGGGCTTATTAGACAACTTTGAAGAGCCGGGTTTAGGATTTATGTTTGTTGTCCCAGTCGTTGAATGTTATGGAACTAAAAAAGATATAGAAAAATATTAGTTACTAAAAGAAGCCTTTAATGGCTTTTTTTTATTTTACAGAAAACATTTTTTTTGTTGACATAGTCAACTTGTTAATATATAATTTGATTATCAAAGTATTTGAGGTGAGAGATTGGAGAATCATGAATCTATAAATAATATATTGGTTAGATTGTTTCGTAATATATTAGATAGCGAAGAAAAATGTGTTTGTAGTGGCGATTTTAAGGATTTATCAATAACTGAGATTCACATTATAGAAAATATTGGTATTGGTTCTGAAAGAAATATGTCTGATACAGCTAAAAATGTAAAAGTAACATCGGGAACGTTGACAATAGCAATCAACAACTTAATTAGAAAAGGATATGTTGAGAGAAGAAGATCTGAAACGGATAGAAGAGTAGTTAAAATTAAACTAACTGAAAAAGGTGATGAAGCATTTCGATTACATGATAGCTTTCATGTAGATATGGTTTATACTGTAATAGAAGGATTAAATGATGAGGAACAGCTTTTATTAGTTGATGTATTAAGAAATATTGAAAGACATTTTAATAAAAAATATATGTAGGAAAGTCGATAATATTTTTTTAAATATATACTTTGATAATCAAATAATTTAATTATAAAAGTAAAGGAGATTTCTATGTCAATTAAAATAGTAGTGGATTCAACATCGGATATATCAAATGAAATTATCAAGAAATATGATATTGAGGTAGTTCCATTAACAGTAAATTTTGAAAACGAGAGCTTTTTAGATAAAATAGAAATAAGCAATGCTGATTTCTTTGAAAAACTACAAGCGTGCGATAAACTTCCAACAACATCACAAGTTTCTCCCGGTGCGTTTATTAAAGTGTTTGAAAATATTTTGGAATCACATGATGAAATAATAGGAATATTTTTAAGTAGTAAATTTAGCGGTACCTGTGAGTCTGCAAAAATAGCTAAAAATATGATTGGATCTGATAAAATACATATTATTGATTCAGGAACTGCAAGCTTAGGAACTTGTTTATTGGTTGAAGAAGCACATAAAATGTTGCAACAAAAACACACTTGTAAAGAAATAGTAAATAGAATAGAAGAAATTAAAAATAAAGTGATTATTGTAGCAGGAGTTGGTACACTTAAATATTTAGAAAAAGGTGGACGTATGTCGAAAGGAACTGCAACGATTGGTACTATATTAAATATAAAACCAATTATAAAGGTTAAAGACGGCGTAATTAAAGCTATAGCAAAGGTAAGAGGTAAAAATAAAGTTAAGGCGTGGATAAATGAGTGGATAGATGAAAATGCAAATATTGAAAATAAAACTATTACAATATATCATTCTACTGATTATGAAACATGCAAAGAATTAACAGAAATGGTAAAAAACAAATATAAACCTGCTAAAATAATAACAGGAGATATAGGTAGTGTAATTGGAACACATACAGGTCCAAATTGTTTGGCAATTGCTTATTTTGAAGATTAGGTTCTAAATTAACTAATGATTTTTTTTATGATATTATTTGCTTTATTTAAAAATTCTATTGGTGACAAACTTTTTTCATTTAGATAAGGATAAACTTCCATAGAGAAACTTTCTACGGAAGTTTCTTTTATTATATTAATAATATTTTTAAAATCAATACTACCCTTTGTCGGTAACCAATGTCTATCTTTCAATCCATCATTGTCAGATAAATGAACACACATTAATCTATTTTTGTATTGATTTAATATTAATCCTTTGCTTTGTCCATTGACAAAATCATGAGATGAATCATAGCAAAATCCAAGCTTTGGTGATTTGAATTCGTCAAGTATAAATTTTGAATATTCAAAATGTTTAGTATTCTCTATTGCAACATTTAAATCAATATCTTCAGCAAGCTTTACAATCTCATTAAAAGATTCAAATCCCATTTTATAATTTAAGCTTATATTTTCTAAATCATTAGTATGCATAACCACTTTTTGAACGTTTGACTTTTTGCAATCACATAACCATGTTAGAACGGTAGTAAGTTTTTTATTCCTTTCGTTCTTTTTATCTGACCATAATAAATTAGTATCCTCAAACGGTAAATGAACGTTATCAACTGCAAGTCCAATACTATTTGCGAGACTAATAAAATTCATTTTATCTACAAAATAAGGAATTGTCTCATCTTCCCACCATAACATAACAGAATCAAAATTAGCTTCTTTAATCAGTTCTAAACGCTCTTGAATAGGAAGAATATATCCGAACCAATTAAAAATACCTGTTTTATACATATTAGCGCCTCGTTTCAAAATGTAATAATTTATTATAACAGTAATAAATTTTGTATGCAATATATCTTGTTAGATACAGAAAAAATATTATTGAATATAAATTTTTTGATACCTTAAAGAGTTAAGTAAAATTACATAATTTGTAATTACTTATAAACCATGATACTATTAATTATACTAAATTAACTATGGAGGAAAGTATATGAATATTTGTGCTGAAAGGGAATTCAAGTTATTAAAAAAGATTGGATTTGTTAGAACAAGTGGTAGTAAAGAAGAAAAAATGGCAGCAGATATATTAGTGGAAGAAGTAAAATCTATAGGGGTAGAAGCTAAATTAGAACCTTTTAAGGTTGAATATTATAATATATCAAAAGTAAAATTAGAAGTGTTAGAACCATTTTACAAGGAATACACAGTAACAGGTTATGGTATGAGTGGGAGTACAATAGAAGATGGCTTGGAATGTGAATTTGAATATGTAGAGGATGCAAGCAAAGTTAATCTAATCAATGCTAAAGATAAAATAGTACTAGTAAATGAAAGAGTTACTGTAAAAGCATATGAAAATCTTGTTAAAGCTGGAGTTAAAGGATTTATATCATTTAGCGGTAGTGTTTTTGATGATGAAGATAAAACAGATTTAGAAACAAGAATGCTTAGAGCAAAACATTTAAAGCATGGTAAAATTCCGGGAGTAACAATTAGGGCAAATGATGCATTAGATATGCTTAAACAATCTCCTGCAAAAGTTAAGATGACACTCATTCAGGAAGAAGGAGAATGTGATTCACATAATGTTATAGCATCGATAGAAGGAAGTACATATAAAGATGAAGAAATACATTTTGTAGCGCATTATGATAGTGTACCATTTAGCAGAGGAGTATATGATAATGGTGCTGGTTCTGTTATAATAATGGAGTTGCTTAGATATTTCAAAGAAAATCAACCTAAAAGAAATTTAAAATTTATATGGTTTGGTTCTGAGGAAAGAGGCTTGCTAGGAAGTAAATACTATACAAGTATACATGAAGATGAATTAAAAAATGTAGTTATGACAGTAAATGTTGATATGGCTGGACCAATTCTTGGTCAAAATAGAGCATTTGTTACAGCAGATAACAGCTTATGCAACATGGTAGAGTATTTATCAAAAGAAATAGGTTTTCCTATGAAAGTTGTACAAGATGTATATTCTAGTGATTCAACTCCATATGCAGATAAAAAAGTTCCAGCTATAAGTTTTGCACGTTTTGCTGCAAAAGGCGGAGCTGGATTACACAACAGGAATGATGTATTAAATACATTGTCAATGAATAATCTTAAAAATCTAACAGATTTTATAAAAGTATTTAGTGAAAGAACAGTTAATGCATGTTTATTTCCAGTGCCAAGAGAAATACCAACCAACATGGTTAAAGCAGTAGATAAATACCTTATGAAAGAACCTAAAAAAGAAAAATAGAAATATTTAAATACACAAAATTATTTGCACGGCCTATTTACACAATAAAAAATCCACAAATATTTATAATTTGTGGATTTTTTTATAGCAATTATATTTTGTATGTGAATAAATTATTAACAATTTATCTAGTAAACATTTGTGTCCAGTATGCCTTTCCGCTAGAGTTAGTAGCGTATCCAACACCTATTTTTGTAAATGTAGATGATAATATATTTGCTCTATGTCCAGAAGAGTTCATCCATGCATTTACTACCTCTTCGGGAGTTCTTTGTCCTGCTGCAATGTTTTCGCCCCATGCTGTGTATGAAATATTGTATTTTGTTAGCATATTACCAGCACTACCGTAAGTTGGCGATGTATGACTAAAATAATTGTTAGTAGCCATATCTTTTGATTTTATTCTTGCTACATTTGAAATTGAAGTATCAAGTTTTAATGGTGTTAAACCGTTTTTTGTTCTCTCAACATTTACAAGCTCAACAACTTTTTTTTCAAAGCTTGAAACAGATGTATTTGTATTTTCAGTGCTAGGCTTGTCTTTTTCCGGAACAGTTATGCTAGGCTTGTCTTTTTCCGGAACAGTTATGCTAGGCTTGTCTTTTTCCGGAACAGTTATGCTAGGCTTGTTTTTTTCCGGAATAGTTATGCTAGGCTTGTCTTTTTCCGGAACAGTTACACTAGGTTTATTATTATTTGGAACAGTTACGTTAGGTTTATTATTGTTTGGAACAGTTATGTTAGGTTTATTATTGTTTGGAGTAGTTACGCTAGGCTTGTCATTTTTTTGACCAAATCTAGATTTTAAAGAGTTTAAAATAGATATATATTTGTTGTTGCAAGATTTGTCAGTCATATATTTATTTATAAAACTAAAAATGTCTATATTACAATTAGATTGAGAAAAATTTTCACAGTTTTTATTACTTTCTACTCCTTTCGTCAGAATGTAGCAGTTTGAATTAAAGTTATTCAATACATTGCTATTGCAGTTGTCATTAGTATTTCCGAAAGCTGGAAAAATTGACATTGCTGTAATTAGTAAAGATAAAGTTATCACTTTATTCTTCATATAATCACGCTCCTTCTTATGAAATTTTGTATTTTAGGGAACTTGATTTGCGTTTCCCCCGATAAATAAAGTATACAGGGGATACCATAAAAGATAAACCCTCAATAATATGAACAAATGTTAAATATGTTCATATTATTGTTTATACAGTAATATTTATAAATATTTACAAAAATAAATTGAACATTTTACTTATAATTATAATATATGTAATAGAAAAAGCTTAAAATATACAATAAATAACAACTTATACATATAAAAATAAATAAAAAAAGTAAAATGTTTTCTTGACATTTAAAAAATTGTGTAATAATATAATACATAATAATTAATTAATGAAGACAAAGTATACTTTGAAGGAAATAAGTAATATTGTTAATGCTTTTCAGAGAGTAAGTCGGTTGGTGCGAGGCTTATAGTATAATAATATGAAATACGATTCTGGAGTATCTATAGGAAACTATAGCGGGTAACTGAACGTTATTCAGTCTGAGGCACTTGATAGAGTGTAAAATAAGGTGGTACCACGGTTATTTCGTCCTTTAGGATGAGATAGCCGTTTTTTTATTTTTGTAAATTAATAATAGGAGGTATTTATGGAAAAGCAAAATGTTTTTGACGTATTAAAAGAAAGAGGATTTATTGAGCAATGCACTCATGAAGATGAGATTCGTGAAGCTCTAGGCAAAGAGAGAGTGACATTTTATATAGGGTTTGACGCTACAGCAGATAGCTTGACAGCAGGACACTTTTTAACAATTATGGCTATGATGCATATGCAAAGAGCAGGGCATAGACCTATAGCTTTACTTGGTGGAGGAACTACAATGATAGGTGATCCATCAGGAAAATCAGACATGAGAAATATTATGACTAGAGAAAAAATAGATTATAATGCGAAAAGATTTCAAGAACAATTATCTAGATTTATTAGTTTTGACAATGATAATGCAATAATCGCAAACAACGCAGACTGGTTATTAAATTTAAATTATGTAGATTTTTTAAGAAATGTAGGAGTTCATTTTTCTGTAAACAGAATGCTTACAGCTGAATGTTACAAACAAAGGATGGAAAAAGGACTAACATTCTTTGAATTCAACTACATGTTGATGCAATCATATGATTTCTGGAAATTAAATAAATTATATGACTGTACTATGGAACTAGGTGGAAATGACCAATGGTCAAACATCATAGGTGGTGTTGAACTTATAAGAAGAAAAGAACAAAAGCCAGCATTTGGGTTAACATTTAAATTGTTAACTACAAGTGAAGGAGTTAAAATGGGTAAAACTATGCGTGGTGCTTTGTGGTTAGATCCTGAAAAGACTTCACCATACGAATTCTATCAATACTGGAGAAACATAGAGGATGTAAAAGTAGAAGAATGTTTAGGATTATTAACATTCTTACCAATGGATGAAGTTAGAAGTTTAGGCGCATTAGAGGGTTCTGAAATCAACCGTGCTAAAGAGGTTTTGGCTTACGAAATAACTAAAATTGTTCATGGAGAAGAAGAAGCTACAAAAGCACAAGCAGCAGCAAGAGCATTATTCGCTGGTGGAGTTGATATGGAACATGTTCCTACAACAGAAATTACTAAATCAGAAATAGGTGAAGGAATTAATGTGATTGACCTACTAATAAAATTAAACCTAATTAAATCAAAAAGCGAAGGAAGAAGACTTATAACACAAAAAGGTGTAAGAGTAGATGATGTAGTAGTAGAAGACATAACTAAAGTAATCACTTTTGCAGACTTTAAAGAAAATAGTATTATGATTAAAAAAGGTAAAAAAGTTTTCCATAGAGTTATTGTAAAATAAAATAGTAAAATAAATCAAGCTTCAATGCTAATTTATGATATAGCATTGAGGCTTCTATTTTGTTTTATAGTTCTTATATATGCATTTTGTTTTATTGAACTTTTTTATATATTATGTTATGCTTTTTAGATATTATAATTAAACACGGGGTAACTATGAAATTATTAAATAGCTATCATTCTTCATGGAATGAGTTTTTAACAGAAGAAAGAATAAATGAGATAAATCAAATAGAAAAAGAAATAGGGGATAATATAAATCCTGAAAAAGAGAATGTACTTAGATTTTTAAATCTAAATTTAGATGAAATAAAAGTAGTAATATTAGGGCAAGATCCTTATCCTGAAAAAGGCAGAGCAACTGGTAGAGCCTTTGAGGTTGGAGATTTAAATGATTGGAATCAAAAATTCAGACAAGTATCTCTCAAAAATATCGTTAGATTAATACATAAAAATTATAATAATATAGAAAATTATGAAGATATATTTAAATTTTCCAATATTCAAAAGCAAATAAGGGATAACAAATTCAATATTAGGCAACCTAATGTACTGTTTAAATGTTGGGAAAATCAAGGCGTTATGCTACTTAATACTTATTTTAGCGTAGAGGCAGGCAAACCCGGTAGTCATATAAAAATATGGCAGAGTTTTAGTCAAGAGCTACTAAGGTATATATCAAGCAAAAATCCAAGTATTAATTGGTTTTTATGGGGCAAGCAAGCAGAAGAAAAATCTCAGTATATTATTAGTGGTACAAAATATATCAGCAGGCATCCAATGATGTGTTCATCAAAGTACGATGACGATTTTCTAAAATCAAGCTGTTTTAAAAAAACAATGCAAACTATAAATTGGCTAGGATAATATAAAAATATTAAATATATTTAATATTTTATGTAGAAAAAGTTTACAATGAAAAAAACGTGTAAAATTGACTATTTTAAGTTAATATTATCGAAGAACTAAAAAAAATAACATTGAAATATCAATGCTATCCCTATATGTAGTGTATATTTGACTAAAAAGCCAAACGATGATACAATATATAGTATAATAAAAAAACAAGCTTTTATAAAGGGTTGAGGTGGGTAATGATAAAAATACTAAAGAGAACTGGTAGTTCAGCTGATTTTGATATTAACAAAATTGAAAATGCCATTAATAAAGCAATGAAGGAAACAAAAAAGGGTGTAGATTTAAGTATCGTTAAAGAGATATCAGAATCTATAGAAAAAGAATTAGAGTTAAAAAAATATCCTGTTCCTGTTGAACTTATACAAGATATGGTAGAAGATAAGCTTATGGATAGTAGCAGAAAAGATGTAGCAAAAAGATACATACTGTATAGATATGAAAGAGATAAATCAAGAGATTCTAGGAAAAGAAAAGATACAAAGCTTTTAAGTGAAGAATTTTTGAGCAAATACAAACATAAAGAATCTCCAATGAACCAGTTGGGTAACTTTGTATATTATCGAACATATTCGAGATGGTTAAATGAAGAAAGAAGAAGAGAGTATTGGTGGGAAACAGTAAGAAGAGCAGTTGAATATAACTGTAGCTTAGTACCAACAACCAAGGAAGAAGCAGAAATATTGTATGACAATATATTTAACCTAAGACAATTCCTTTCAGGAAGAACTTTTTGGGTTGGTGGAACACCAGTAGCATATAATTATCCTATGGCAAACTATAACTGTGCATTTGAGGTTATAGATAACTATCATGCATTCAGAGATTTATTTTACTTATTGATGATTGGTTCAGGTGTTGGAGTAAGAATATTAAAAGAAGATGTAAATAAGCTTCCAAAAATCAGAAGTAACTACATGATAATACATGAAGCATATACTCCTATAGACAAAGAACATAGAGAAGATAATACTAGTCTTGAATTCTATAAAAATAATTCAGCGATGATTGTTATTGGGGATAGTAAAGAAGGTTGGGTTCAAGCACTTGATTTCTTTTTAAAACTAATTTGCAATACAGAGTACAAAAATATTACATCTATAGTTATTAATTATGACAATGTAAGACCAAAAGGAGAGACATTAAAAACTTTTGGTGGTACAGCTAGTGGACATGAAAGCTTAAAAGGTATGTTTGCTAAAATAGACAAAGTAATTCAAAAACGTTCTAGTATCGAAGGAAAAGATAGATTTAAATTATTATCTATTGATTGTCTTGATATAGCAAATATCATAGGCGAAAATGTTGTGGTTGGTGGAGTAAGAAGAACTGCTGAAATTATGCTTATTGATTATAATGATAAGGAATGTGTAGAAGCAAAATCTAAATTATATAAACAAATTGACGGTCAATGGATAGTTGACAAAGATATAATTCATAGACAAATGAGCAATAATTCAATATATTATAAAGAAAAACCTACAAGATCTCAATTACATTGGCAAATAGAACAAATGAGATACTCAGGTGAGCCAGGTTGGGTTAATGAAATAGCTGGAGCAAAACGTAGAAAGAATATGAATGGTGTTAATCCTTGTGGTGAAATATTATTAGATTCAAAAGGACTTTGTAATTTAACTACACTAAATGCATTTGCATTTGTAAATCCTGATAATACATTAGATGAAGAGGGTATATTGCAAGCACAAAAATTGTCTGTTAGAGCTGCATATAGAATGACTTGTGTTGAATTAGAATTACCAGATTGGGATACAATTCAACAAAGAGACAAATTAACAGGTTGTTCATTGACAGGATGGCAGGATATGGTGAATGCCGTTAATCTTGATATTGACGGTCAGGCAAAGCTATTAAGAAAATTAAGAAGTATTGCTGAAGAAGAAGCAAAAAAATATTCGATTCAAATTGGTGAAAAAGCACCAATATTAGTAACTACAGTAAAACCAGAAGGAACATTATCACAATTACCAACAGTTTCAAGCGGGGTGCATTATTCACATTCCCCTTATTATATTAGAAGGGTAAGAATAAATGCGCATGATCCGTTATTAAAGGTTTGCAAAGAATTAGGATATCCAATTTTCCCTGAGGTAGGACAAGATGAAAAAACTTGTACAACAAAAGTAGTTGAATTCCCTTGCAAATCACCTGAAGGTAAAACAAAATATGATGTAAGTGCGATAGAACAGCTTGAAAATTATAAGCTATTTATGGAAAACTATGTTGACCATAACTGTTCAATAACAGTACATGTTAGATCAAATGAGTGGGAAGAAGTTGAAGAATGGGTATGGAATAACTGGGAAGATGTTGTTGCACTATCATTCTTATCATTAGATGATAGCTTCTATCAATTGATGCCTTATGAATCAATAACAGAAGAAGAATATAATAAACGAATAAAAGAAATGAAACCATTTGTTCCTTCTTTATTGGGAAGATATGAAATTAAAGAAGAAGAGCTAGATATAGGAAATGAAGGCTGTGAAAGCGGAGTTTGTCCTATAAGATAAAATGAAATTAAGATAAAATTTTATAATAAAATATTCTAACGTTGTGTACAATATATACGATGTTTAGAATATTTTTTTATTAATACACAATTCTATAAAATTATTGCAAAACCTTTGAAAAAAGAATATAATTGTTCTTAGAATAATCATTATGGAGGAAAATCATGATGCACAATTTCTTATGTTATTTGTGTAAAAAGCAACATGATATCAACGATAAATCCATAATAAAAGCAAAGAATTTAAACTCTCATAATATGTATTCAAACTATAAAAATTCGCTTTTATCATGTTTTATTAATATGATAAAAGCTGTAATCGCTTTCCTGAACAAACTATTTTGTTATCTAATTTATCTTCAAAGATTTAAAACTTGTCGGATATAAAAACATAATTAACTAAAATTTAAATCAAGAAAGGTATAAAATGAAAGGTATAGGTGTATCTCAAGGCATTGGAATTGGAAGAGTTTTCAAGGCTGAAAAAAATGACGTAAATATAGAAAAAAGAAATGTTGAAAATACATTAGAAGAAGTTAAAAAATTAGAAGACGCATTAGTAGAATGCAAAAATCAACTTGATGAAATATATGAAATAACGTTAAAAAATGTTGGAAAAAAAGAGGCTGAAATATTTATGGCACATCAAATGATTTTAGATGATGATGCTGTATTTAATGAAGTTACTTTAAAAATTGAAAAAGAAAAAGTAAATGCTGAATTTGCACTTGTAGAAATATTAGGTAAATATATAAAATTATTTGAAAATATAGAGGATGAATATTTAAAAGAAAGAGCACTTGATTTAAAAGATTTGATGTATAGAATTGCTAGAATAATATTAGGAATCAAGACAAAAAAAATATCAAATATAGAAAAAAACACTGTTCTAGTAGCGGAGGATTTAACTCCATCAGATACATCACAAATAGATAAAGAAAAAGTCAATGCAATAATTGTAGAAGTAGGAGGAAGAACATCACATGCTGCAATCATTGCTAGAACTATGGAAATCCCGACAATTGTTGGTGTTGAAAAAATATGTAGTTCAGTAGAAGATGGAGATGAAATAATATGCGATGGTTCTACTGGAGAAATAAGCATCAATCCAACACAGAAAGTTAAGAGCTTTTATGAAGAAAAAAGTGTTAAAGAAGAAGAACAAAGAAAAAAACTTAAAAATCTTATAGGCTTAAAATCTGAAACTAAAGATAATTATAAAGTAAATATAGTAGCAAACATAGGTATACTTAATGATGTTAAATATGCCTTGCAAAATGATGCTGAAGGTATAGGCTTATTTAGAAGTGAGTTTTTGTACATGGAGAGAAACAAGGTGCCATCTGAAGAAGAACAATTCCAAGCATACAAAGAAATAATTGTTAAAATGCAAGGAAAACCAGTTGTAATAAGAACACTTGATGTAGGTGGAGACAAAGATTTACCGTATTTAAATATACCAAAAGAAATGAATCCATTCCTTGGTTATAGAGCAATAAGGCTATGTTTAGACAATACGGATATATTTAAAACACAATTAAGAGCAATACTTAGAGCAAGTGCTTACGGTAATGTAAAAATACTTTTTCCTATGATTTCAAGCTTGAATGAGCTTAGGGGAGCAAAAAGGCTTTACGAAGAGACAAAGCAGGAATTAATAAGTGAAAATATAGAAGTAAATCATAATATAAAACTAGGTATAATGATTGAAATACCATCAGCGGCAATTATAGCAGATGTATTAGCAAAAGAAGTAGATTTCTTTAGTATTGGAACAAATGATTTGATACAATATACTCTTGCTGTAGATAGAACTAATCCTAAAATAAATCATTTATACAATCAATATCATCCAGCATTATTAAGGCTTATATATAATGTTATAAAAAGTGCACATAAAGCCAATATTGAAGTTGCAATGTGTGGAGAAATGGCAGGAGAACCAACACTTATACCTGTGTTAATAGGTATGGGATTAAATGAATTTAGTATGAGTCCTTCTTCAATTTTACAATCAAGAGACATAATAAGAAGTTTTTCAAAATCTGAATGTGAACAAGTAGCGAAAAAAGTATTAGAATTTGATTTAGGAATAGATGTAGAAAAATATTTAGTAGGATTACTTGATAAGGAGTAAGAATGAAAAAAGTATCAGTAGTATTTCACAGCGTTTGTGGTAACAATTATTTGATGGCGAAGAATTTTTATGATTCTTTTGTAAGTAAAGGTGCAGAGGTAAACTTATTCAGGGTAAAAGATGATGATTATGAAAAACTATCAGAAATGTTTGAAACAGCAAAAGAATTTACCAAAGAAATTAGCAATGTGCCTATATATGATTTTAATAAGTTATTAGAAAGTGATATAATAATTATTGGTTCTCCAACGTATTTTGGCAATGTATCTGCTGAAATCAAAGTATTTATGGACGAATTTGCACCATATTGGGTAGATGCAAGTTTTTATGGGAAGAAACTATTTGCGTACACTACAGCTGGAACGGTTGAGGGTGGTGGAGATATGTGCCTTAGAGCTATAAATACATTTGGGCAACATCTTGGAATGATTAGTATCCCAGTTCCATGCAATTTAGTTAAAAATGAAAGCTATACCGCTTATGGTTTTATTCATTGTGTTGGAGATCTAGCTGACAATAGACCAGGTTTAAAAATAAAGAATGCAATAGATAAAATGTGTGATATATTGATTAAATAAAAGGTGGAATATATGAAAAATAAAGTTTTGAAAACACAATATGTAAGCAAGGATTGCTTCATTTGTGGTGTTTTAAATGATGCAGGCTTAAAGGTAAAATTTTACGAGATGGAAACACAAGAATTAGTAGGAATATTTATAGCAAAGGATTGTCATCAAAGCTATCCGAATAGACTACATGGTGGAGTATCAGCCGCGCTTTTAGATGAAGTAATGGGAAGAGCAATAATGATACATGAACCTGATACATGGGGTGTAACCGCAGAATTGATGCTAAAATATAAAAAACCAATTCCTCTAAATGAAGAGTTAAAGGTAATAACTAAGATAACCAGAAATACTAGAATAATATATGAAGCAGAGGGCTATATATTATTAAACAATGGTGAAGTAGCAGCGACAGCACATGGTAAATACATGAAAATGCCTATTGAGAAAATAGCAAGAGATATTGAAAATAAGGATAAACTAATAGTTTACGAAGAGGATAAAGGACCAGAGTATATAGAATATTAATATACATAAACAGTTGAAAGGAAAAACAATGAGAAAAGGCGATATAATACAAATTACAATAGAAAATGTACTTTTCCCAAACAAAGCAGTAGGAAAATACGAGGATTACACAGTTATAGTAAAAAATGCATTACTAGGGCAAACAGTAAATGTAAAGGTATCAAAAATCAAAAAACATGAAATCGAAGCAAAACTTTTTGAAGTAGTAAAACAGGCTGATTTTGAACAAGAAGCAATATGTGAACACTTTGGTATATGTGGAGGCTGTCTATATCAAACAATTCCATATCAAAAGCAAACAGAGCTTAAGCAAAATCAAGTTAAAAATATCATAGATGAAGTAACAACAGACTATGAAATGTTACCAATCATAGAAAGCCCAAGAAAAACAGAGTATAGAAATAAGATGGAGTTTTCATTTGGTGATGCAGTTAAGGGAGGACCATTAACTTTAGGACTTCATCGAAAAAACAGATTTTATGAAATAGTTACAGTAGATAAATGTCAAATAGTAGATAACGACTTTAGAGTTATATTAGACAAAGTGTTAGAATATTTTCAATCAATCAGTGAAACATTCTATCATAAAATGAGAAAAATTGGTTTTTTAAGACACCTAGTAGTTAGAAAATGTGCTAAAAGTGGAGATATACTATTAAATTTAGTAACGTCATCACAAGGTAATCTTGACAGAGAAAAATTTGTGGAAGCAATTATGTCCTTAGAACTTGAAGGTCAAATAAAATGCATAGCTCATTCAATCACAGATTCAGTAGCGGATGTAGTTAAAGCAGACCAAATGCATATAATTTATGGTGAAGATAAAATAGAAGAAGAAATATTAGGACTTAAATTTAATATATCAGCGTTCTCATTCTTCCAAACAAACTCATTAGGAGCGGAAGAACTGTATAGTGTAGTAAGAGATTTTATAGGAGAAACAAAGGATAAAGTAATTTATGACCTGTACTCAGGAACAGGAACCATAGGTCAGATAGTTTCAACTAATGCAAAAAAAGTTATAGGCATAGAAATAGTAGAAGAAGCAGTAAAAAAAGCAAATGAAAATGTACTTTTAAATGACATAGGCAATTGTATATTTATAGCAGGTGATGTACTTGAGAAAGTTGGAGAACTAACACAAATAGATGGAGCAAATAAACCAGATATCATAGTTTTAGATCCACCAAGAGAAGGTATCCACCCTAAAGCTCTTAAGAAAATCATAGACTATAAACCAGAAACATTCATATACATCTCATGCAAACCAACATCAATGACAAAGGATTTACCAGAGTTTTTAAATGCGGGTTACAAAGTTAAAAAGGTAAGATGTGTAGATATGTTCCCTATGACTCCGCATGTGGAGGCGGTTGTGCTAATGTCAAGGGTGGAGTTGTTGATGGAAAATAAATAACGTGACAAAAAAATAAATAATGTGAAAAATTGATATTGGATTGACACATACCTCACTTGGATATAATATGTAATTAAAGTGAGGTATTTTTTTATGGGTAGAAAAAAATTAAATTTAACTGAAGCAAATGTCACAGAATTTTCGTAAAAATAGTTGGATTGTAATGAATGAAAATAACCAAGAGGAGGTGCAAAATGATACTGTTTGATAATGCGGAGTATGATCGATTTTTCAATCCGCTTTGTTGCAAGAACAAAAGAATATATTATGAGTGCATTTTGCAGCTCATTGAAAAGTCTAAGGCTGTTCCGCTTCTTTACGAAACTGATGCTAGGGATACTTTGATTTTGTATCTTCGTAACTGTGCTTATGCAGTGGAAGATGAAGATAATACTGGCAATGCTGATAAAGTTATTAGTAGTAAGAAATCAGAGACTGAAAACGCCAGTGCGATTCTTAGATATTTCAGACATTGTGGTTGGATTTCAGAACGTGAGATTGGAAGAAATGGTGACAATATTGCAACGGTTATGCCTTATTGTAGGAAGATAATTGATTCTATTGAGAGAATCTTTAATCGTGATAATAGTGCTGCTTTGACTAACCATATTTTCTTAATTTTTGATATTTTGCATTCTGCATTTATTGAGGATCATGGAAGAACACATAGGCCATATTCCAATATTTTGGCTCCGGTAACGGACAGTGTATCGGATTTGAAAAATGAACTGTTGGTGCTTAAAGATAGCATCAGGTCTATTATGCGCATGATTATAAAGATGACAGAAACCAATGAATTAGGACAGTTCCTTATCAAAGACGAAATGATGGATTCTTTTTTTAATGATTATTTTTTTATAAAAAAGGATGGTTTGATACCTGGATATATTTCAGAAATTGAGAAGATGATTAGACAGATCACTAATACAGAAGTCTATGAGAATATAATTAAAGAATATCAGCACTTAAATAATATAGATGAAATCGTAGCTCGGGAAATAATAGATAGTCAACTTTCGGAGGTGCAGAGCTTCATTAGTTATGATTATGTCAAAGAGATGGATTACATTGATAAGAAGATCAATAACTATTACAGCCTGTATTCAACCAGAATTCTCATGGTATTAAGCAATAATGTTAATATGCAGACATATTTGAATGACTTGCTGATGACAATCAAGGATTTTGATCCAGATGATAAGAAGATAATCATTGATTCCATATCTAAGTGTTTTGGTTTGCAGTCATATAAATATGTTGGAAGAAAATCAATTAAACGTAGAAAGAAACGCAAACCGAATACGAAGAGCGGTGCAATTATTACAAGTTCACTGTCTTATGAAGATAAAGCAAGGCTTACAGAAGAATTATTATATGAATATCCAGATCGGTATGGTGTAAAGCAGGCTGTAGGTTACTTTGATAGCATGTTTGAAGGTAAGGAAAGTGTAATACCAGATGAGACGATGGTAAAAACTAGGAATGACGCTATGATGGTGGTGGCCAGTGTCATATATTCTGGAACTGGAGATTTTCCATATGAGGTCGAAGTCTTGGAAGGAACTATTGAAACAGAAGCTGCAACGATAAGCAATATAAGAATTAAGAGGAAGAAATAAATGAGTGATATCAAATTAAACATTTCCGTAAAAGAAGAGAATAACATATTGTTCAAACGTTGCATCCGTAAGTTGTTGGATTCAACGTTCATAGTTGGCGACAAGAATGAAAAATTATATACATTTATATCAAGAGAATCAAACAGACAGGATATTTCAGATTACCTGCGCATGATTGGATTTGATGTGTTATTAGATACAAATGTAAGAGTTGCAATGCTGAAACCTCATGAGTCGGATGAAGAAGTAGTAGGGTTAAAACGAGCAAATGTTGTGACTTTCACAACAGAGCAGTATCATTTGCTACTTGTGCTTTGGGAGGTGTATTTGGAGAACCTGGGTTATAGCGATGAGAATGTTGTAATGCGTGGGGATCTGATTGATAAAATAAAAGCATATGAAGTAGATATGGATAGTAATAAACTTTCAGCTGCTATGAAGATTTTTAAGAAGTATGATTTGGTTGAATATAATCCAAAGGATAAGTCGGAAGATGCAATCATTACATTATATCCGTCATTGCAGTTTGGCTGGGATGTTGCACAGTTTCAGACGGTTTCTTCAGAATATATGAAGAATAGCCAGTCAGAGGACGATATACAAGAACCGTTTTCAGATAGTGAAGAAGATGAGGAGGATGTAGAATGATAATATTGAAATCGATTCGATTGATCAATTGGTATGGATTTAGCCAGATTACTGTTCCTGTAGGCTTCTTCACTTTGATTGCAGGTAAGAATGGAAATGGTAAATCTGTATTATTGGACGCTATAAAATATGCACTATATGGGGACACAGTATTTAATAAATCTACAGAGAATAAAGGAAGCAGAACGGTGTCTTCTTACACAAGAGGATTGCTTGATGCAACTGCAGGAACTTATATGAGACCGGCAGATCAAATGCCAAATGTATACACCCATATTGTGCTTGAAATGGAGGATGTAGAACTTGGAAAGAGTTTTATCCTTGGAACCGTTATAGACACAGACTCTAGTAACGGATTTGTAACTAGAAGATATGTCGTAGAGAATAAAACACTCGAGGGTGTTGTCCATACATATGAGGAAAATGGTCAGACTATTCCGTATAGTACATCTGAATTGCAGAAGGTTCTGGGTGTAAAAATGATGGATGTAAAAGAGGGCATGCTTAAGTTTATGCAGAGAACAGGACTGCGTTTAAATGAACAGCAGTTAGCTTCTTTCCGAAGAAAACTTCGGAGCATTATGTCTTATGATCCCAATGCCAAGATTGATCAGTTTATTAGGGAAAGTGTATTAGATAAGAAGAAAGTTGATTTCTCCAAACTGGTAAAAGCAAAAAATAATATTGATTCATTGAATGTGAATTTTGAAACCATTGATGCTGAAATTAAAGAACTTGAGTACATACTTAAGCTTTTCAATGGTTTGCAGAATGCTAAAAATGTTATCTTTACAGATAATGTAAAAATTGCATATAAGCATTTATTGAAGTGCAAAAAAGATATAGAAGAAGCAGTAAGGAAAATGGATATTGCGACTAGACAGATTGCAGAAGATGAGAGAAAGCTTGAAGCTATCGCTACTCGTGAGAAAAAACAACGTGTGGATTATAATAAGGCAAAAGATAATTTAAGTTCGATGGACTGTGCAAAGGCAATTGACGAAGCTGAGCAGGCCTTACAGAATGCTAAGTCTGAAAAGGAAAAACTTGAAAAAGAAAAGAGTGCACTTAACGAATTCCAAACCAGAGTAAGTGAATTGTTAGCCTTTTTTTATGAAGAGAATTTTAGAATAGAACAACAGGATGTATTGTCTTCATTAACTTTGGATAATTTTACAAAGATTCAGAAAGAAAGTAGTATCGATTATCTATTACAGGAAATCAAAAGGCACAGAGATGAATTTCTTGCTGAAATAACGAGAGCTGAGGATTCTTTAAAAGAAAATCAAAAACAACAATCCAAGTGGCAGCAGGTAATTAATGATAGTAATTCCAAGAAGACAACATTTTCAGAAATACCTGATTATGTAGCGTTAAAGAATGAGATTAACAAAGAATTTGAAAAGAGAGGTATAAAATCAGAAGCCTATTTTGCTTGTGAATATGTTATTGGGTTAACGGATGAGTCATGGCGTGATGCTATTGAAAGCTATCTTGGCAGACGTAGATATACCATACTTGTTGAGCCTGAATACTATAATATTGCTGATGATGTGCTTAATGGTTCAAAAAATAAATATGCCCATTTATTCAATACAAAGCTTTTAATGAAAAAAGAGGTTACGCCTAAAGAAGATTCCATTGTTCATTTTATTGAAGTGAAGAATCCAGTTGCAAAGCAATATTTTGATTATCAGCTTGGACGTTTTCACGCAACTACTAAGGATAAGGTTAAAATTTACGAGAATGCTATATCAAAAGAGGGCAGGGTATCAGTTGCTATGGATAGTTTCTTCCTGCGTTTTGATAAGATTAAATTCTATTGTTTAGGACAGGAAACAATAGAACTTAATAGAATTAAAGCTACAAAAGCATTGGAATCTTTGCTTACCGAATATAAGGAATCTCAAGAACGATTGCAGCTTAAAAAATCAAAGAAGTCATACATGGAAACAGCTATGGAACTTTTTGGAGAGTATAATTTTGATGCTTGTAGACTTTATGATGTAGCATTAATGGGGCTCACTAAAAAAAAGGATGATTTAGAACGCCTAAAAGAAGCACAAAAGAATAATCTGGAGTATATGGAGCTTGATGAACAAGTAGGAAGACTCAAGAATGATCTTGAAGCTATAAATATAGAGTGTGACGCTATTCGTGGCGACAAATCTAATATGCAGATGGAATATAAAGAGAATGAAAGCAAGCATAAGGAAAAGACTGACAGTATTGGTGCTATAGAAAGTAAATTAAAAGAATTAGAAACCACAAATAATGTTGTCTATGCGAAGACAATTGAAGATTATGAAAAGCATATCACAAATGGACCAGACAGTGCAGGTGGCACGTTGAAGGATAGAGCACGTTCTGAACGTTCATTGAGAGAAGCAGGTGAGAAGCTTACAGTAGCCCAAGCTTCATATAATGCTACCAGGACAGTAGATAATCGTTTGACAATGTCTGATAAGTCCAGAGCGGAATATGAGGCAAGAAAATCAAGAATTTGGATGGATGATTTGCAGGAGATACAGCAGAAGTTAAAAGAGCAGACTAGACGATATGAAGAAATCTTCAAGAATGAATTTGTACTTATGGTGCTCAAATCCTGTGAAGCAGCAAGAAACGATTTGAAACTAATAAATGCTGAATTAGCAAGATTGAAATTTAAATCTAAGTATGAATTTGATGTGAAATACGTTAAGGATGGTTCTGATTATGAAGAAATCCTTGATTATGCAAAGTATTTAAAAGAATGTGGGGAACTAGGGACTACATCTGAACAGATGACATTGGATGCGTTGACATCATATTCAAATGATAAGGGAGAGGAACTGGAAAAGAATATTCGAAATATTATCAACCGAATTATTGAAAACAATGATAAGGATCAAATCGAGCATTATGCTGATTATCGTAACTATATGACATACGAGATATTGCTTACAAATGATGTCCTCAGAAAAGCTAAGCTTTCACAACAGTCTGGCTATAATTCAGGGGCTGAAGTTCAGATTCCATACATGCTAATTTTGTTATCTGCATTGTTGATGATTTACAATGATAAACTTAATTCAACAAGACTTGTTTTTATTGATGAACCATTTTCAAAAATGGATCCAACTAATGTCAAAATCATGCTTGGATTTATGAAGGAGCAGAATCTTCAGATGATTTTCTGTGCACCTGATAAGACTGAGTTAATTGGTGATGAATGTGAAGTTGTAATGCCCGTTATTAGAACTCAAGCTGACTTGATGGAGATTGGTATTGTTAAAATGCACAAGGGAGTGTAGTGAGTGAAATACGAGGAGAAGATACTTAAGCTTTTGGTTGAAAAATATCGTAAGAGTAAAAAGGACTTTGGTGATAATAAAACCAATAGAAGAACTCAGGTCAAACCGGAAAAGTTATATAAAAAATATAACGCTAACGATGGTGATTTTGAAGAAATATCAAGACTTAATAAAATGGTAAATGAGTTGACAGAGAAAGGCTTTGTTTATAGTGATATAGAAATCTTTGGAACACAAATACAGAGCATATATCTCGTTGATGAGCGAATTCAGGATATTGAGAAATATCTAATAGATAAGTATGGATATGTGTCGAAAGACATGCAGATTGAGCAGTTGCAAGCTCTGATTGACTGCTACATAAATGCTTCACCTATATGTGAAAAAGAATGCGTACTGTTATCGGAGAGTATAGATAATAGAAGAATTCCAAAGAACATAGAGGCACTTGATGATGTTTTCAAAGCGATTTCGTTTATAGAGAATAATTTGGATGATTTATACATCAGAGAAGTTTCGATGAAAGTTTATGGTGATTCAAAGTTCTTTGAGACTGTAACGTTACAACAGGTGTGTACTTTGTTATGTAAGTATTCAGATAGAACAAATGAAGACAATGAGCTGATTGATGAAGTCCTGGTGGATTATCATATTTATAAAGAGCCTCAGAAACTTTGCATTAAAGGAAACGTGGTTATAACTATTTTTGGCATAGAGGTGGATGTAAGTGTTTTCTCTGAAGGAATAGAGTTCATGGCATCAGATTTTGAAAACATTCAGTCTGTAAATATACGTACTACGAAGTTCATGACTATTGAGAATAGGACAGCATATTTAAGGTACAAGGACGATGATATTGTTACCTTTTATCTTGGAGGTTATGCAAACAGATATCAACGAGAATTTATAAAGCTGATTTATGACTCAAATCCAGAGAAAAAATATTTACATTTTGGAGACATTGATGCAGGCGGTTACTGGATACATCACAATTTGTGTGAGATTACAGGGATTGCTTTTGATTTGTTTTGTATGTCATCTGACGAGCTTAAGAATAAAGAGTATGAGTCTTGTTTACATGGACTAACGGAAAATGATATAACAAGACTTCAGGAATTAAAAGAGATGGATGAATATGCCGATACAGTGAATTATATGTTAGATCACAATGTAAAACTGGAGCAGGAAATAATCAGTTTGGCTTTGATGAATAGGAAGTGACATCTCGAGAAAGTGCTCAGAACGACAACTGGGGACGTCAGATTACGCAAAAACCCAGTCTGACGGTTCTATCTTGATTTTTATAGAGTTGTTCTAAAAATTAACCATAACAAAGTTTATAGAATAGTTTTATATTATTTATGATGTGAAAATCATTAGAAGTATTGTGGCTGTCAATTAATATATGATTAAATGTAGAGTTTATGCTTGGAGATAATTTTAAACAATATAATTTGTTACATTTATTATTATCCAAAATATATTATTTTTTTATAAAATTAAAAAATTAACAAGAGATTTTGTTACATTTATTATTATTTATTTGTTACAATTATTTTTATATATCAACAATAGCCTAAAATCAAAGAATTTTAAGGTTTTTGAGCAAATATTGAAGTGCGTTTTATTTTCCCGCAGACTAAGGTTTGCGGGAATTTTTAATGTGGGGGTCTTATGAATATTAGGATTTTGTTTTATAAAATAAGATTTAACAATATTTAAATTAAAAATATTAAAACTTAGTATTGACATACTAAAATATTCAATGTATTATTTGAAGTGTATTATAGTAAAAAAATTGAAAGGAGGATTAACTTGGATATTAACATAGATTTGGCATTGAATCGATTATACCAAAGGGAGATAGTTACTAGAGAGCAGTTACTAAATGAAATGTTAAGAGTTAAGCTTACGCAAAGACAATTGCAGTCTAGTGCAAAAGACATTAAAGATAAAGAAAAACTATTTCAGTTTATGAAAAAAGTGACAGAAGATGAGCTAGGATTTTTTCCTGCTGATAGAGACGATTTTATAGTGATATATGAAACACTTAAAGGCGTGGATTTGATTGAGTTTGCCTTAAAAATATTTAAGGATGATAAAATGGGAACAATCGTGTCACCCAGTTACCTAACGGAATTTATTCGAGATACGGCATTAGGAGTTAATCCTAAAAAAATACTAATAACAGAAGCTGAAAAGCATCTTGCGGCGTTAGGGAGATTTATTGATACATTTGCTGACTCTCAAATTACTTTAACAACGCAATCAAAACCAATGTACTTATTACTTCAATTAGCATTCGGCTATGAAAATAATATCAAAATAATATTTGAATCCATTTATACACAATGCTTGAGTGGTGAGAAATATGATTATATTTACTCTATTCCAACTTTTGGATATAAACCGGATAACTTTAAACATAAGTTTTTTACAAGGGATAGCGAGGGGATAGCAGTTGAAAATCTGCTGAAACACCTAGAGGAAGATGGTTATTTGAACATAATCATACCAGCTAAAATAACTTTTTCTGGTATGGGCTATGAAAGATTAAGAAAATTTATTACTGAATATTATTGTCTAAAAAACATCTTCATTTTACCTGAAGGTACCTTTAGACCAGCAACATCTATTAAAACGTATTTATTTGTAATTACAAAAGCACTTCATGACAAGATTGAAGTTGGTACATTAAACTTAGATAAAGAGCGTTTTTATGTAGATGTTAAAAAACAAATTGATATGAAAGAGTTCATAATTCATGAAGACTGGCGTGTTGAGTTGCTACTCTCTGATGATGATGCTAATATTAAGAAATTTAAGAATTCAAGCTTAGAAAAGATTAAAATTAAAGAAATTGCGGAGGTATTTAGAGGAAAGTCTATCCTTAAAAAAGATACTTCTGTTGGAAATGTTTCAGTACTTAATATTTCTAATATTGAAGATGGTGAGATTAACTACTTAGATATGGATACCATTGATGAAGAAGAACGAAAAATTAAAAGATATGAACTGTTAAATAATGATGTAGTACTTTCATGTAGGGGAACAGCAATCAAATCAGCAGTTTTTAAAGAACAGGATAAGTTGGTAATTGCTTCTGCAAATGTAATTGTTATTAGACCTAAAGAAAAAGTATTGGGAGAATATATCAAAATATTTTTTGAAAGTCCTATTGGCATGGCTATTATTAAAAGCTTTCAACGAGGAACAACAGTAATGAATATCAACCACTCTGACATTATGGAGATGGAGATTACATTATTGACCCTGCGAGAACAAGAAAATATGGTAAAAAGGTATGCTGAGGAATCGAGTATTTATAAAGAGGCAGTCAATATAGCTAAAAAAAGATGGAGCAGTACAAAGATAAATCTTTACAATCAATTAACTTAGGAAGTTAAGCGTATGGAAGAAAAAAGTATTTAAAGGTCAGATAATTATGAAAAAAAGTTATCCAATGTTGCTAGGATAATAGAACTTAAAGCTTATGTAAAATTATAAGTACAAAAAATGGAGGACTAAAATAATGTCAGTGAGTTTAGAGTTTGAAAACAAATTGTGGGAAATGGCAGATAAGCTAAGAGGAAATATTGAAAGTAGTGAGTATAAGCACGTGGTACTTGGGTTGATATTTCTAAAATATATCTCAGATGCATTTGATGAAAAGCACGCAGAGCTAGTAGCCGAAGGGGAAGGCTTTGAAGAGGATAGAGATGCATATGCAGAAGAAAGTATATTCTTTGTGCCGCCAAGTGCTAGATGGGAATTTATCAAACAAAGTGCAAAACAAAGTACAATTGGACAAATAATTGATGATGCTATGATCACCATTGAAAGGGAGAATGCTACACTTAAAGGGGTACTTCCTAAGAACTATGCAAGACCTGAGATAGATAAAACAAAACTAGGAGAGCTCGTAGATTTATTTTCATTTAATTTAGGAAGTAAAGAAGCAAGAGCGAAGGACGTATTAGGGCGAGTTTACGAATACTTCCTAGGTAAGTTTGGAAGCTCTGAAGGTGAGTTCTATACCCCTCCTACTATTGTTAAATTGCTAGTTGGAATGATAGAGCCTTTTCAAGGTAGAGTATACGATCCATGTTGCGGATCAGGTGGTATGTTTGTACAATCAAAAAAGTTTGTTGAAGAGCATCGTGGGCGAAAAGATGATATTCATATCTTTGGTCAAGAATTCACCGCAACTACTTGGAGACTTTGTAAAATGAATCTGGCAGTACGAGGAATAGATGGTGACTTAGGAGATAGAGATGCTGATACCTTCAGTAATGACCTGCATAAAAATCTTAGAGCTGACTTTGTTCTTGCTAATCCACCATTTAATATTAGTGATTACACATTAATTCAAGATGATGTTCGTTGGAAATATGGAATTCCACCACAAAATAATGCTAACTATGCTTGGATTGAGCATATGATTAGCAAGCTATCTCCTAGAGGTATAGCAGGATTTGTACTTGCCAATGGCTCTATGAGTACATCTATAAAAGCAGAAGCGGAGATTAGAAAAAATATTATCGAAGCAGGACTTGTAGATTGTATAGTAACTATGCCTACAAATTTGTTTTATAATGTGACAATTCCAGTTTGTTTGTGGTTTATATCTAAGAAAAAAGAAAATAGAAAAGACAAAATCTTATTCATAGATGCAAGAAAAATGGGCACGATGGTTACCAGAAAACATCGAGAATTATCTGATGATGAAATAAAAGCAATCTATGATACCTACCATAACTGGCGAGAAGAAAAAGAAGAATATGAGGATGTACAAGGCTTCTGTAAATCTGCAGACATTGAAGAAGTAAGGGGACATGAGTACATCTTAACACCTGGTAGATATGTTGGGATTGAAGAAGTAGAAGAGGATGGAGAGCCATTCGATGAAAAGATGACGAGATTGACAGGAGAACTAGCAGAAATGTTTTCTAAATCCCATGAGCTTGAAGATGAAATAAAGCAGCGATTGGGGGCGATTGGGTATGAATTCTAAGGACATGTCAGATTGTGGATATTTGCCTTTACCCGATGTCTTGTCTTTTATTGTTGACAATAGAGGCAAAACTGTACCAACAGCTGAATTTGGTATTCCTCTTATTGCTACGAATTGCATCAAGAATAATGAACTATATCCTGTTTTTGAAAAGATTAGATATCTTTCTGAAGAAACTTATAAAAATTGGTTCAGGGCCCACCCGATACCCGGTGATATTATTTTTGTTAATAAAGGAGCCCCTGGTAGAGTTTGTCTAGTGCCAGATCCTGTTGGATTTTGTATTGCGCAAGACATGATGGCATTTAGAGTAAATGATAAAATCATTAACAATAAATATTTATTTGCGGTATTAAGGAGTCCACAATTTCAAACACAAATTGAGCAGTTTCATGTAGGAACACTAATTCCTCATTTCAAAAAAGGTGATCTTGATAAACTGTTAATACCAGTTCCATCAATGAACGTACAGAAGTTTATCGGTGAAACCTATTATGATTTGTGTTCTAAAATCGAAGTTAACAATCGAATCAATAAAAACCTTGAAGAAATGGCACAAGCTATTTTCAAAAGCTGGTTTGTAGATTTTGAACCATTTCGAGATGGTGAGTTTGAGGACAGCGAGTTAGGAAGGATACCTAAGGGGTGGAGAGTTGGTGCTTTGGGTGAATGTATGCAATTATTTGATTCGAAAAGAGTCCCTCTTTCCAGCAGACAGAGAGCAAACATAGAAAAGAAATATCCATATTACGGTGCCACTTCCCTGATGGACTATGTTGACAACTACCTCTTTGATGGGTTATTTGTTTTATTAGGTGAAGATGGTTCAGTAATTGATAGCAAGGGATATCCTATTTTACAATATGTATGGGGAAAATTTTGGGTAAACAACCATGCACATATAATGAAAGGCAAAAACGGCTTTGATGAAAATAGCTTATTTATGTTATTAAAAAACACTAACGTTCAAAGTATTGTTACTGGGGCTGTACAGTTGAAAATTAATCAAAGAAATTTGAATTCATTGTGTGTAATTATCCCTTCAAAGGAGAGCCTGGAAAATTTCAACGGACTCTTGTCCCCTTTGTTTGAAGCCAGAAGAAACAATGAAGAACAAATCTCACGATTAATTAAAATTCGTGACTCCCTACTACCAAAACTTATGAGCGGAGAAATCAGAGTACCAACAGCGGAGGTGAAATAATTGCCAAGGAACAATTTTTGTGAATCCCATTTAGAAGAAGCTACACTTGAATGGTTTGAGGAGTTAGGCTATGAAGTAATCTTTGCACCTGATATTGCACCAGAAGGAGAATATCCAGAGCGTGAGGATTATAGTGATGTAGTATTAGCTGAAAGGTTAAGAGATGCACTTTCAAGGATTAATCCTAAAATGCCAAGCAATGCAATAGAAGAAGCTTTTAGAAAGATTACAATACCACAAAGTCCAAGCTTTTTGATGAATAACAAAGCATTTCAGCATATGATAACTGACGGTATAGATGTTCAAGTTAAGCAAAATGATGCTAGTTATAAAACAGAGAAGGTATATGTTTTTGACTATGAAAAACCACTAAATAATGAGTTTATGATAGCAAATCAATTTACTGTAGTAGAACATGGTAGAGAAAAAAGACCAGATGTAATTGCTTTTGTGAATGGCATACCACTTGTGGTCATTGAGCTAAAAAGTGCTAGTGACGAAAATGTGGATATTACGGATGCCTACAATCAATTACAAACTTATAAAATGACAATACCTTCTTTATTTACTTATAACTCATTTTTAGTGACAAGTGATGGTATCAATGCAAGAGCTGGCACTCTTACTTCTGATGAAGATAGATTTATGGCATGGAGAACAATTGATGGCGACGATATTGCGCCTATGTCTATCCCTCAACTCGAAGTACTAATTAAGGGTATGTTTGAAAGAAATCGATTTTTGGATATTATCAAGCAATTTGTCTTATTCCAATCGGATGGAAAGGATACTTACAAAATACTTGCAGGATATCATCAATACCATGCAGTAAACAAGGCGGTAGAAAGTACGGGAAGAGCCACCATGGAAAGTGGTGATAGAAGGATAGGTGTTGTTTGGCATACCCAAGGAAGTGGGAAAAGCTTATCTATGGTATTTTATGCTGCTAAGCTTGTTATAAGTTCTGAGCTAGGAAATCCAACAATAGTAATTATAACAGATAGAAATGATCTTGACGACCAGCTCTTTGGAACATTTTTGAAATGTAAAGATATATTGAGAACAACTCCTGTTCAAGCAACAGACAGGGCTAACTTGAGGAAGCTTTTAAATAACCGCACTAGCGGAGGTATTATCTTTACAACTATTCATAAATTCGCACCTGAGGAAAAGGGTGATGCTGCACCAGTACTTACAGATCGTAAAAATGTGATAGTTATGGCTGATGAGGCGCACAGAAGTCAGTATGGCTTTGGAGCTGATATTGTAAAAGGTGATGAAAGAGCAGATGTTAAGTATGGTTATGCAAAGTATATGCGTGATAGCTTGCCAAATGCTTCTTATATTGGATTTACAGGTACGCCAGTAGAATTAACAGATAAAAACACCAGGGCAGTATTTGGAGATTATATTGATATTTACGATATGACTAGAGCGGTTGAAGATGGTACAACGGTTAAGATTTTTTATGAAAGCAGAATTGCTAAACTTGAGCTACCAGAGAAAATGAAACCAGTAGTTGATACAGAATATGAAGAAATCACAGAATATCAAGAGTTAGGACAAAAAGAGAAGCTTAAGAGCAAATGGGCAAGACTTGAGGCGATTGTTGGAGCTAATGAGAGAGTTAAACTGATTGCAAAAGACATCGTAGATCATTTTGAAAAAAGACAGCAAGCTCAGGAAACTGAGGGTGGTAAGGGTATGATTGTAGCAATGAGTCGTAGAATTGCAATTGATTTGTATAAAGAAATTATAGCTTTACGACCAGATTGGCACAGTGATGACCTAATGTCAGGAAAAATAAAAATAGTAATGACAGGAAGTTCATCCGATCCATCAGAATGGCAACCTTTTATAGGTACCAAAGCAAATCGTGAGACATTGGCAAAACGTATGAAGGATAAAAATGATGAATTACAACTAGTAATTGTCCGTGATATGTGGCTCACTGGATTTGATGTACCAAGTATGCATACTATGTATATTGATAAACCAATGAGAGGACATAACCTAATGCAGGCTATTGCCAGAGTAAATCGAGTATTTAAGGGAAAACAAGGTGGGCTTGTTGTAGATTATATTGGGATAGCCGAAAACCTAAAAGAAGCACTTTCTCAATATACTGAAAGTGACAAAAAGACTACTGGTGTAGATACAGAGGTAGCATCTATGGTACTTCTTGAAAAGCATGATTTAATCAAAGAGTTACTTCATGGACATGACTATAGTAAATTCTTTAATGGAAGACCTAGCGAGAAAATGCAAGCAATCGTTGAAACCATGGATTTTATCATTGGGCTTCGTGAAGATAGAAAGAATGATTATATCAAGCTGGTAACAGAACTTGCTAGAACTTATTCTCTCTGTGCGACAACAGATATTGCAGAAAGATTAAATGTAGAAGTTGGATTCCATAAGGCAGTTAAAGCAAGTATAGTGAAGGTTATTAGTGATGATAATAAGAAAAAGACTACGGCACAGCTTGATAGTGAATTGAATCAACTTATTTCAAGGTCAATTTCCTCAAATGAAGTAGTAGATATATTAGGGTCAGTAGGTTTAAATAAGCCAAATATTGCAATTCTTTCTGATGAATTTTTAGAAGAAGTTAAGGATATGAAACAGAAAAACTTGGCTGTAGAATTGCTTAATAGATTACTTAAAGGAAATATAAAGTCATTCTCTAAACGCAATTTAGTTCAGTCAAAGAAATTCTCAGAACTACTAGAGGCTTCGATTATAAAATATCAAAACCGTACTATAGAAACAACGCAAGTTATAATGGAACTAATTGAACTTGCTAAAGAAATAACAGAGGCTGAAAAACGTGGAGAGTCTACCGGATTAACTCCGGATGAGTTAGCATTCTATGATGCTTTGGCAGATAATGAATCTGCAAAAGAAATAATGGGCGAGGATATATTAAAACAAATCGCAAGAGACTTAACAGTTTCTATTAAAAGTAGCATAAGTGTAGATTGGGCTATTCGTGATAGTGTACAAGCAAAAATGAAGATGACTATAAAACGACTGCTTAAAAAATACGGGTATCCACCAGATAAAACATTAAAGGCAGTGGATATTGTAATGGAGCAAACAAAACTTATGTGCTCTAATGAAGTAACATATATAACTCCAGCTATGGAAAGTCATACTTATGATAAGGTAGCTGAAATTCCAACGGATTATTAAAAATAAAATGTACTGATTACTCTAGACAAGAGTTAGTTGGTACATTTTTTTACAGTATTATGGATACTATTGCCAAAATCTTCTTTTGTTCATATACAATAAGGGGAAGTAGTACCGAAGTATTTGCCTGTTGGCATTAGAGATGAGATAGATGCACTTTGTGTAATACAGGAGGAGATGATGATGACGTAAAACTAAATTTGTCAAAGATTAGAAAATTATGGATAAACTATCTTGCAAAAAGCTTTCTATAAGAGTACAATTAAAATAAACAATATTATCCATTAGCAACAAATATAGAAGAAGGTTTGTAATTATAATTATCAACAAAAGGTTTAATAAGTTTAGCAGCCGTTTTAGCATAGTACGTCCACAATGAGGGCATAACAAAACTAAAAGTGAAGTAACAAAGGTATGAGAACAAACTTTGCATTGAAATTGACCATTGCCACCATTGTTGTCGTAAAGAAATTGATGAGGAGCACCACACACAGAACAAACAGTATCCTCAGGAACATTTCTATTAGAATTTTTACGAACTTGAACAGGTTTTAAAGGTTTATACTACTTTAGAAGATAGTATTCAAGTAAGAATTGGTAGTCCTGTTTTTTAAACTTTTTGAATATGGGAAACTTATCAATTTTGAATTTTTGATACTTTGGATTAACAGAGTCCTCATGAATGAACTGTTTAAGAGAAATATATTTTACAATAAAAAATAAAAGTTGATTAATAATTTTAATTAATTGCTAATTTTGTATAAGTAAATAAGTTATAATTTGAGACATGACAATGACTATCCTTTTTGTTGATTTGCGTTGTGCAAACTCAATTATAACATGAAATAGGGGGTCATTGTTTTTTTATTTTAAAAAACTTTGTAACCCTTGATAAATAAATGTATAAATAAAAAATTTGGGGTGTCTACTTGACACTACCGTAATTAATGAGGAGGATCTTTTATGAGTTTACAAGCACAATTTATTAATTTTAATGCTAAGATAAGACTTGACTATAACGTTAATTCTGAACTGAAAGATAAGAGAGATATTTTGGTTGATATCTTACGAAATAGCGGAAAGCTGCCGGGTTTTACAGTACTTAACCAAGGAAGCTATAGTATGCATACAGGAGTTGAATCTATTGATAAGGAGTATGATATTGATGTAGGATTGAGATTTGATGTCAATAAAGATGATTATGAGCCTATGGGATTAAAAAATTCAATCTGTGATATTTTAGAGAATCATACAGTTTATGGCTCAACCATAAAGAAACCGTGTGTTACTGTTACATATAAAAAGGATGGCGAGCCTGCTTATCATGTGGATTTGGTAGTGTACACATATGAAGACAAAAGTGATCATAATAGTCAAATGTATTTGGCAAGGGGAAAGGCAAGTACACCTGACGAGATTTGCTGGGAAGAATCTGATCCGAAAGGATTAGTAGACTATATCAATGATGCCGTTAATGCAGGGGATGATCGTGATCAATATCGTAGGGTTATTCGATATATTAAACGTTGGAAGAATCTTAAATTTGATAGTAATGGACATGCAGAGCCAGCAAGTATTGGAATAACTTTGATTGCGGCAGACTATTTTGAATTATGTTTCTCTGATGACGGGTATGATGATTTAAGTGCTTTAATTTCGTTGGTAAAGAAAATTCAAAGTTTATTTACTTATGTTGGAGTTTCAGATAATGGACGCTTGCTATATCGAATAAAGTATCCGATGCCATGTGAATTAATGTTTAAAGATGACACGGATACATTTGAAAAAATGACTGATTCACAAATGACAGATTTCAAAGATAAGACCGACAAATTTGTCAGAGACTTAGAAGCTGTTCAAAATGAAGCAGATGAAGTGGAACAATGTAAAAAGCTGCACAAGATATTTGGTGATGATTTTGAAGTACCAGAGGCAAAAAATGTGTCTAAGACTCAAATGAATTATATTCCATCATCAAGTGCATCAGGAGTGCTTTAATCGATGGATTTGATGACTATTCAAGATTCTCTTTTGGATAACAGAAAAATTGCTGCAGTAATGTGTAAGAAAAACGCAACATATTCAAACAAAGCATATGCGTGTCTTGTTACTTGTGAAATATCGGTTTTGGATATGTGGATTCCAGTAATAATTGGTATTCCATATAACTGGAAACTTGATTTGATGGATGTATATGTTGAAGATAAGGATAATTTTCCATTTATTCCTCACATAGACACAAAGGGAAAAGTGTGCCTGTTTGACCTTGAGGGGATTCTGATTGATCCAAATTTATGTGGTTTATTGAATCAATGCATAGAACGAGCAATTCATGTTATATCCGATGGGCTAACTGGGAAAAATCGAAGCGATTTCTTGAAAGAGTTTGATTTGTATTGGTGTCAGTTGCCTGGAATAAGAGCTATAAAGTTCAGTGTTCCGCATGAAAAACAAATGCAGATAATCCATTATGCTGAAAAACGTGGAAAACAACGTTCAAAAGAAAGCTATGCAAAGTATTTGCAACGAACTAATAGAACAGGTCTGTTTGGTACGGCAAATCATTTGGACTTTACAACGTGGAATATATTGGACACCAGAAAAAACGGAATATATGTCTATATTCAGGCTAAAACATATATAATGCCCCCGGATGCAAGAAAAAAACTTGGCATTGATTATATCAATAGCTTATTATGCTTGGCTGATTCACATACATTTTTTAGTGTTGTTAGCAAAGTAGGAAATGATAAAGTACTTTTGTTTGAAGTTAGACAACCCAATAATATTAAGATCTGCATTGGAGTTATGATTCGAAACGGGATTTTTTCAAAGACGGAGGATGATAAAATTTATGTGAAGAGCTATTCCATTTTACAACCTTTATCTGTAAGGAGGGTTGATAAAAAGTATTTAATGAGTCGAACGTCAGACGAGTGTAACATTTTGCAAGCAAAAAAATATTTAATGATTGGCTGCGGTTCTATTGGTGGATACGTTTTAAATGAAATGGTTAAGTCTGGTTGCGAGGATATTACACTGGTTGATAGTGATTTATTAAAAGAAGAAAATGTATTTCGACATTTACTTGGTATAGAATATGTTGATGAATATAAGGCTGAAGCATTGACCAATTATTTTGGAAAGAATATTTCAGGGATACGTTTAAAACCACTGGATGGTGAGATTGAAAATTTAGTTTATGATGGAGATGTGGATTTATCTGATTATGACATAATAATATCCGCAGTGGGAAATAACAATGTGAATCGTTGGCTTAATGGATATTTATGTGAAAATGCATTGGAGATATCTGTCATTTACGCTTGGAATGAGCCACTTGATATTGGATGTCATGTTGCATATATTAGAATAAGCCATGAAGGATGTTATGAATGTTTCTTTGGAAGAGATTATAAAACGCAGGAATTATATGACATGACGGCATACTGTGAGAGAGGACAGCAGATTACAAAGAATCTGTCTGGCTGCGGAGGTTCTTTTATTCCATATGGTTCAACAGTCTCCCTTAAATCAGCAATGATGTCCATTGATTTGTTGAAGAAAGTTGTTAGTGGGAGATGTGTTGAAAATGTTCTGATTTCTGTAAAAGGAGAAGGCTATTATTATGAAAAAGCAGGATTGAAAACATCAGATGTTTTTAAAAATCAAAGTGAAAGTATTCTGACGGTTAAAGGAAATGAATTCGTTAATATAAACTGTGGAATATGTGGTAGCTGCTATGGTATTTAATTTTGAGGGTCGACAAATAAAAATATGTGATAATGTTCTTGAGATTATTATGCAATATCTGCAAAAAGAAAAAGATGCGTTCGAGGCTGGTGGCATTATTATCGGGCGAGAGAATATATCAAATTCTAATCTTATAATGGAATTTGCGACGGTTCCAATGCCTGGAGATGAGAGAAAAAGATGCAGGTATTTACGAAAAGATAAGCAACATGTTCTTTATTATGAAAGCCTATATAAGGGAAGTTCTGGAATATATACATATATAGGAGAATGGCATACACATCTAGAATCTGTTCCTCAGTATTCGAGCGTAGATATAAAGAATTGGAAACGTATAGGAAAAAATGCACCGACAAACAATAAACAGTATCATCTGATTGCTGGATATGATGCTTTTTGCATTTGGAAATATTCATATAGAGAACGGAAAGCAAGAATAATTGCGACTGTAAAATGGAACGAGGTGAAATTTAATGAAGATATTGAAGAATAGAATTTTGGATTGTATAAGTCAGCTACTGCAGGTAGTAATACTATTAATTGCGTTTGCGATACCAATCTTGCTTGATGGAGCGACAAAAATCCAGATGCTCTTTAATGGAGAAAATCCGGATTTTGAAACCGTACAATATTATTATCTGGTGAAGATGGGAAACGAAGTAATAGGTTTAGTTTTAATGCTTTTCATTTTATTCAAACTAATTCGCCCGAGTAATAAAGAAAAAATTATGAATACAGGAAATTTATATCATGATCACTGTTATGCTTGGTATTGGTTTTGCTCGAAGGTGTTGGGTTATTGTAAATGTAGTTTGGTTCGGGTACCGGTAGCCACGCAATTTAAGTTGATAATTCGTGACACATTTAGTCAATATGATTTGAGATTGGATGATGATTATAAACTTATAGATATAGAATCCGTTACAGTTGAAGGAATATCAGATGATGGTTATACGGAATCTGTTAATATTGTATTAGCAGATACATATCCAATAACAAAAAATTTGATGCCTGAAAGTACGAAAAACCTGTCAACAATTTATATTCAACGTGAAACCAATAAAAATGATGCAGTTAGGTGTTATAGCAAAGATTTTATAGAGAGTGTTTTGAATACGGTAAGACATTTACCAAATAACGTGCATGCGATTAATCTTTACCCAGCAACTAATCCAAAGCATAATTATTGTATTGCAAATGGTGTCTTTAAAATGGCTAATAGAAGTAATATCGATAGATTGGTTATCTTTCCACAAAAAAGGAAAAGTGGAAATTGGAATTTTTTTGAGAAGGGAATTACTATATACTAAGGAAGACCAACTACAAGAAGTTAATAGGAAATTGAAAGAACATTTGAAGATGAAAAAAATTAGAGTTGAAAATAATTAGATCCAAAGAGGTTCTATATTTTAGGGGACGGTTTGGAGTGACCCCTTAAAGGTGTACAATTTAGGTACACATAATATAATAGATTTTTTAAAACTATATTATAAGCATTTCTATATGAAATAGGGGTCATTCCACCTAATTTCTTTTGCGGACGAAAATTTGTATAGTACTCAGTATATTCCTCTGTAACATTAATTACATCTTGAGGATATCTTATTTTATTTTTCATAATATAGATACTTTCACATTTAAAGTGACTGAAAAAACTTTCAGCAACAGCATTGTCCCAACAATTGCCTTTACGAGACATGCTATGTGTTACACCTAAACTTTCTAGTAATTTTGCATATTCTTTATTTGTGTAATGTACACCTTGATCACTATGAATTATACAACCATTTAAATCATATTTAGCTGCAAGAATATTAATGGTATCTATACTAAGAATTCTATCTTGTTTATATTTTACTCTTACAATAGAACGTATACCATGTAATTTCATAATTCTTTGGATTTTTTTATGATTAACCGTTAAATATGCAATGTATTATAATAAATTTAAACACTTTTTAGTACATCAAAAGGAGAATTATTAATATGAAAACATTAGTTATTTTTTATTCATTAGAAGGGAACACAAGATTTATTTCCGAAATAGTTGCCAAGGAATTACAGGCAGATATTATTGAATTAAAGACTGTAAAATCATTTCCGTCCACTGGAATTAAAAAATTCGTTTGGGGTGGAAAAAGCGTTGTGCTAAAGGAAAGACCAGAATTAAAAAATAAAAATATTGATTTAAGTGACTATGAAAATATTATTATTGGTACACCAATATGGGCGGGAACTTATGCTGCACCATTTAATACTTTTTTTAAACAATATAAATTTTCAGGAAAAAAGGTTGCGTTTTTTGCATGCCATGCAGGTGGAGGAACTGAAAAATGTTTTAAGATGTTTAAGAAATCACTCCCTGATAATACTTTTGTCGGAGAAATAGACTTTATTGATCCATTAAAAAAAGATAAAAAAGAAAACAATAGTAAAGCAATTAATTGGGCTAAAAGTTTAACATTTGATTAAATATTATATTATCTGTTTGACGGCAAAAATTAAGCAAAAATATAGATGATATAGATATTTTCAAGAGAATTTCATAGTATTAGGCTAAGTGGTAGGTCAGTTAATGATCTGCAACTTAGCCTTTTTATATGTCATATAACTGATATCATTTTATAAGGAGGTCCACTGTTGTGCTCCTTTTTATTGCATTAAAGATTGTATTCTTATAAAGGATAATGAGATTATCTATTTGTCGTAATCTGTCAGACGGTTCTCCTTGCTTTCTATCACTCGTTATGTTACTATTGTGTTATAAGTGATATAAACTGATAGAAGGAGTGGTATTATGAGATTATATGAAAGCGAAACAGTTGAATTAAAAGAAATCTATACCTTTGATTTAAAGAAAGAAATTGTTGCCTTTGCAAATACAAATGGTGGTACAATCTATATTGGTGTACAGGATAGCGGAGAAATTATTGGTGTCAATGACGCTGATCTTGTCATGCAACAAATTTCCAACTCTCTAAGAGATAGTATCAGACCTGATGTTTCTATGTTTACTAATATTGAGTTATTACAAGAAAAAAAGAAGTTTTTTATTAAACTAACTGTTAGCCAAGGCACGAAAAAGCCGTATTACTTATCAGATAAAGGACTTAAACCAACAGGTGTATATGTTAGAAGTGGAACAACGTCTGCCCCAGCATCTGAGGATGCTATTCGTATGATGATAAAAATGACAGATGGTGATTCATTTGAAGCGAATCGTTCTCTAGTTCAGGAGCTGACTTTTAATAGATTAGAAGAGGAATTGCAAAAAAGGGGCTTAGAATTTACTGAAGTACAGATGAAAAACTTAGGTATTCTTTCTTCTGATAATATTTATACAAATATGGGGTTGCTTGTTTCAGACCAATGCAAACACTCTATCAAATTTGCAATTTTCCAAGGCACAGATAAGTTAGTGTTTAAGGATAGAAAAGAGCTTACCGGTTCCCTATTTGCTCAGCTTACAAATGCTTATAAAACCATTGACTTTTATAATGGTACAAAAGCGACTTTCCATGATTTACTTCGTACAGATGAGAGGGATTATCCGGAAGATGCTGTTCGTGAAGCTTTACTGAATGCTATCGTTCATAGAGATTATTCCTTTAGCGGTAGCACATTTATAAATCTTTACTCTGACCGTTTAGAGATTATCTCCTTAGGTGGGTTGGTATCTGGGTTATCATTAGAGGCAGCTATGCTAGGGGCATCCCAACCTAGAAATGAAAAATTTGCAGCTCTATTTTATAGAATGAAGCTAATTGAGGCATATGGAACAGGTATTAGCAAGATAATTAGCTGCTATAAAGGTTTAGCGGTACAGCCTAAATTTGAAAATGTAGAAGGGGCATTCCGAGTTGTTCTACCTAACACGCATGCACAAGAGTTAAGTGCAGAAAATGAAAAGTACTTGGCTATCTTAGGATTGTTTGAAAATCAAAAAGAGATTACTCGATCTGATGTTGAACAAGCTCTGGGTAGCGGCACTACTCATGCCATTAATATGCTTAAAGAAATGCAGGAAAAAGAGCTTATCACAAAAGTTGGTAGCGGTAGGCTGACAAGATATGTAGTGAAGTAAAATATGAAGTTAATGAAAGAATTTAATAGTGTAAGTGGGTATAATGATGTATTTATTCCGGCGGAATAATTTAGGACGGTTATTTTTGATTGATAAAGTATAAAAATGGTAGTACTATAGTAAAAATAGATATTAGGGGACGGTTCCTTTTGATTGACAGATAAGCAAAAGGGATAAATAAAGAGAAAATATTTCAGAAAGAAGTACAGAAAAATAAAATAATAGAAATAATCAAATATATAATAGAAGAAATGGACATGTGTTTCAAGACAGATTTAGAAGCGAAGTAGTAGAAGATGATACTTATATGTTAAGTGTTCTGAGATATATACATAATAATCCCATCAAAGCAAAAAGTGAAATATTGAAGTTATTTAAAAATAAGAAAGATTAAAAAAAATTTCATAATAATAGTGACGATAATAGATATATATTGATACAAAAGAAGATAAGCAAGATAATATTGAAAATATAGTAAATACTACAATTGAAAATTTTGCAAATGGAAATCAAATTACAGATCAAGCTCAATTTTCACAGATGAAAAGAGAAGAATTAGCAGCGAGACTTTTAGAATTAAATGCTATAACATACAGCAATATAGCAGGCTTATGTAATTTAAGTATATATAGAGTATCTGAAATAAAGAAACAAAAATAACCGTACCTAAAACATGAAATGCCACACCAAGATATAATGATGGTAGCAGAAGGTTCGTCAGAATATGGAAGAAAATAGAGAAGGAGTGCTAGAAAATGGATAATAATGATTTGTTTCAATGGACAAAGTTTTATATGGAATTTGCAGGTAAGCTTTTACTATATAAAAATGATAGACAATCGTTACTTAACTTATTAAAAAATGTATTTGATGAAGTTGGAATAAAGTTTCCGTATACTGAAAATGGTGAAATTATTTATGACATATGTCCATTTACAGTTTTTGGAGCATTTAATCGCGGAATAAAGGATGAAAATAGAATTGCTATTATCACAGCTCTAAAAAATAGATTAGAGATGTCATCTATGGTGCCAAGTTCTTTTGAGGGTATTCCGGTTCTAAATAATATGAAGACATGGTTTTTCTCATACAAAAAAGATCAGGGAGAAAAAGATATTGATAATTTGTGGCGAATGTTTGAATATGCAATAAAATATTCGGATACTCCATCAGCTGATGGCAAGAGTGATTTTATTGAAATGTATGATATTGTTTTGAAACAGAATAATGTTAAGTGGAATTTGACAATGGCATTATATTGGTGCAGACCATATACGTATATAAACTTGGATAATAGAAATCGCAAATTTGTTTTAGAGGATGGCAACTTACCACATTATTTTCAAACTGTATTTGCTGGAATTGATAAGAAAATGCCAGATGGAAATAAGTATTTATTTATGTGCGAACAATGTTCAAATGCAATAAGCAAGGGAGATTTTGGCTATATGAATCTTCCGGAATTATCTTATATTGCATGGCAGGATACAATTAAAAAAGGTGATAAAAAGTCTAATGCAGAGTTCTTAAAATGGTTTGCCCCAATTATATCAGCAATTAAAAAGTTAGGTGGTAAAGCAAGTCCTAAAGATGTAAGAGAACAAATAGCAAAGGATATGAACCTGTCAAAAGATGAACTTAATGAAAAGAGAGGGAAAACTAATACAAATAAATTTGCAAATGAAGTTGCATTTGCAAGAAATTATTTGGCTTATGAAGGAATTATAGATAAATCAGAACGAGGTATATGGGCATTAACTCAAAAGGGAATGTCCTGTGATATGACAGAACAATTAGCAAGCGATATTTTTCGGAAATGGGTTGAAGTACTAAAAAGCAAGCGTGAAGCCGATGAAAAAGATCTGCCTGTTGATGAACAAGTTCATTTCTGGGTGTATGCAGCAGGTGAAAATTCAAGATTATGGGATGAGTTCTACCAAGAGAAGATTATGGCTATTGGGTGGGATGAACTTGGTGATTTGAGTGATTATGTAGATAGAGAAGAAATGCGTACAGCACTGAAGCAAAAGGGAGAATTGGATAAAGCTTATAAAAATGATTCTTTAGCAACATGGCAATTTGTAAACACATTGAAGATTGGTGATATCGTATATGTTAAAAGAGGATTATCTAAAATAGTTGGGCGTGGAATTGTTAAATCAGAGTACCATTATGATGAATTAAGAAAAGAATATAAGAATACGAGAGCTGTAGAATGGACTAATAAAGGTGAATTTGAGCATCCAGGACAAGCGGTTATGAAAACTTTAACTGATGTTACTCAATATACAGAATATGTATTAAAACTAGAAGAAATATTTTCTGAAGATACTGGCACTGTAGTTGATTTACAAAAAGAAATAGAATATGCAAAATATACAGAAGAAGATTTTATGAATAATGTATTTATGGATGAAAGTTCATATGAGCAGATTTCAAGACTTTTACTTAAGAAGAAAAATATCATTTTGCAAGGAGCACCAGGTGTTGGTAAAACTTACGCAGCAAAACGATTAGCATATTCCATTATGAAAGTTAAGGATACTAGCCGTGTAATGATGGTGCAATTTCATCAAAGTTATAGCTATGAAGATTTTGTAATGGGTTATAGACCAGCAAAAGAAGGATTTGAGCTATCAGCAGGACCATTTTATGAGTTTTGTAAAAAAGCGCAAGATGATGAAGATAGAGAATATTTCTTTATTATTGATGAGATAAATAGAGGTAACCTAAGTAAGATATTTGGTGAATTGCTAATGCTTATTGAAACGGATAAAAGGGGTGAAAGTTTACGCCTTTTGTATTCTAATGAGTTGTTTATGGTACCATCCAATGTTTATATTATTGGAATGATGAATACTGCTGATAGAAGTTTAGCAATGATAGATTATGCGCTTAGAAGGAGATTTGCATTTTTTGAATTGAAGCCGGCATTTACAAATGAGAAATTTGATGAAATGAAAGAATTGGCATCAAATTATAAGTTTGATAAGCTTATTGATATAGTAGTAGCACTTAATAAGGTAATAGAAAATGACGATTCTTTAGGTGCTGGATTTGTAGTAGGACATAGTTACTTCTGTATTTCAGAGCCAGTATTAGATAGCGACCTGAGTGCAATTGTTGAATTTGAATTGCTCCCATTGCTCAGAGAATATTGGTTTGATGAGCAATCAAAAATTGCTGAATGGGAAGAAAAATTGCGTGGTGCTTTAAATGATTAAGGTTAGAAATATTTATTATATGCTGAGTTATGCGTTTAGAATATTGAGTGAAGAAAAGTATCAAGATGTGGAGACAGAAGAATTTGAATATGCAGCAGACCTATTTGCGTCAATTTTAGGCAAAGGAATATCTAATCAAATCAAACGTAGTTTGGGTAAAAACTATATTGAAAAAACAGATAATCTTTCTTCGCCGCATGGTAAATTAGATATTTCAAATTCTATCAAAGTAAGAACAATGCTAACCAAAAAGCTTAGTTGTGTTTATGATTCTTATGAAGAAAATACATATATGAATCAAGTGTTGAAGGCTACGTCATTTTTGCTTATTAAAGCACAAGATGTGAAAATTGATAGAAAAAGAGCATTAAAGAAAGTAATGCTTTATTTTGAAAATGTTGATTTTATCCAGCCTAGATCAATTGTGTGGTCAAACATTCAATACTCACGGAATAATTCAACGTATAAAATGTTAATGAATATATGCTATCTTGTTATAAATGGACTTTTAATATCAGAGGAAGAAGGTTCATATAGGATGTTTAGATATGTAGATGATAGACAGATGCACAACCTCTACGAAAAATTCATATTGGAATATTATAAGAAGCATTATCCCGAGTTTAGAGTAACAGCAGCACAGATAGATTGGAATGTTGATAATGGATTTATTGAACTGTTACCTGCAATGAAATCTGATATTACACTTGAATACAAAGGAAAAACAATAATCATAGATGCAAAATACTATTCAAGAATGCTACAGTACAATCAGATGTTTAATAGTAGAACTGTGCATTCAAATAATATGTATCAGATTTTTACATATGTAAAAAACAAAGATACAAAGGCGAACGGGTTGGTTAGTGGAATATTGTTATATGCAAAGACAGATGAAGAAATAGCACCAGATCAGGAGTATTTAATGAGTGGTAATAAGATAAGCGTAAAGACACTAGATTTGGGAGCAGAATTTAAAGAAATAGCGGGACAACTCAATACTATAGCAGAAGAATTGAAAGGATAAACAGAATGGCAGATATTAAATATGACAAATATAATTTTAGGGACGTTTTTTCTATTTGACAGATAAAAAAAGGAATAAAAAAAGAGAAAATATTTCAGAAGGAAGTACATAAAAATAAAATAATAGAAATAATCAAAAATATAAAAGAAGAAATGGACATGTGTTTCAAGACAGATTTAGAAGTGAAGCAGTAGAAGACGATACTTATATGTTAGGTGTGCTAAGAAATATACACAATAATCCCGTCGAAGCAAAATATCTGAAATAAAGAAACAAAAAGATGAATAGAGTTAAATTTCAGACAAAAAGAACCGTCCCTAAAAACATAGAAGATTTGGTAATACGTATGAATAAAAGCAGTTGAGAAATTAAAATCTAAAAATGGTAAATTATATCTCGTATTATTTTGATTTAGCTACCAAAACTATTAAAGTAGTATTTAAATTTTTTCAAATAAATTAATTAATATGTTAAATAAAAGCTAAAACGGAGGTAGTATAATGGCAAAAGCAGGTATGAGAAGACCAAGTCCACATGACAATAAAAATCATGGTACAGAAAATAATCAGTCTATGCATCATAAAAAAAATGCACAAACTCCAGTCTCAGAAATACAAGGCGCTGCTAAAACTGGTAATGCTAAGGCTGGTCCAGTAAATGCACCTAATTGGGCAAGGGATGATTATAAGACTGGAAAAAAATAGGTGTTCACAATGGTGGTAATGAAAAAAGCGAATAAGTGAAAATGATGTCTATAAAATACAATAATTAATAGGTGGTGTAGAAATGATTATAAAAAGCAATGATATTGAATGTAATGAGGTTGAAAACTTTCTTGGTGGAAAAGGAAAAGTATCAAAAAAAGTTTTCTTAAGAGAAGCGAGACTTCATGGAAATGGAAGAACATTTGTAATTTATAGCTCTTGTACTTAATTCTAATAATAAATAAGAACCTTAACTCATTTACGCTATCAAGATATGAATATGTATCCTATAATTTTGTTGCTTACACAATAAAAGTAGCGGCATTTGACTTTTTAAATCTATCGAATGCTGTAACTAAACTTATACTTGTATTTGCCTTAGATAGGTAAATATACAAAATTATTTATAGGGCTGAATTCTTAGCACTTTTGTAGTATTTATCAATTATTTTTTTCTGGTTTATTGAAATAATAGATTAAATTAAAGAACATGATAAATGTCAAATTATTTCATGTAAGGAGGACATTTAATGTTGCAATCTTTATTGATTTATATATTGCAAATAGTTATTGACATATGTCAAAAAAGGTATACAATAAAAATATAAAGAGTATATGTTTAAAGCTATAAGGAAATGATTGTAATGTTACTATTTAATTTTATATTATTAATTGAATAACATTACAGAAAGGAAACAATTAATGAAAGATACAAAATATGTATATGGTCCAGTCCCATCCAGAAGACTTGGTATATCATTAGGAATTAGTCCTATTCCGAAAAAAACATGTAACTATTCTTGTGTTTATTGTCAGCTCGGAAGAACAAATTGTATGACTAATACTCGTCAAATGTTTTTTACAGTTAAAGAAATCATGGACGAATTTGATGAAGTTTTGAAAAATGATATTAAGTTTGATGTTATAACTATAGTTGGAGAAGGTGAACCAACATTATATCTCGGACTTGGTGAAATTATTGATGAAATACATAAAAGATCAGATAAGCCTGTTGTTGTAATCACAAATGGAGCACTTCTTTATGATAAGCAATTACAGAGTGAATTAAGTAAAGCTGATATTGTAATGCCAACAATAGATGGTTATGATAAAGAATCATTTAGAAAAATTAACAGGCCACATGGTTTATTGAATTTTTCACAAGTTATAAATGGATTAGAAGATTTTTCAGAAAAATATCAAGGTCAACTTTGGGTTGAAATTATGTTAATTAAAGATATAAATGATGACAATGAAAGTTTAAATAAATATGCTAAAATGCTTGGTAGAATTAAATATGATAAACTATATTTAAATACACCAGTGCGACCACCATCAGAGTTAGATATAGAGGCTGTAAATCATGAAAAGATGAATGAAGCAGCAGAATTTTTAGATGGTATTTCAATTGATTTATTAGAATCTGAAGGTTTTCATAGTGAAATTAAAGATGATTATGAAGCAGTTCTAAGTATAATTAAGCGTCATCCTATGAATCAATTTGAAATTGAAAGTTTTTTAAAATTAAGAGAATGTATTAATTTTCAAGAATTGATAAATCAATTGCAACAGGATGATAGAGTAGCAGTAATAAATTATAAAGGATACAATACATATAGGTTGAAATAGTATAAATTACAATAATTAAGAACGGTTCTTTAATAATTAGGGACGGTTCTTTTTGATTCTCTGTCCTGTCGTTAAATCTATCATAAATACTCTGCTTGTTGAAATTAAATACAGATGATCATTTGGAGCTATAAATACATTGCCATCAACAAAAGGATATATCTTGGTTAAATTATCATTCTCATCTAAGTAAAAATATCCATCATTTACCGCACTTACCTTCCCCATAGAATCAATAATACCTGGATTAGCAAACCATGTAGCTTTAATGATTAATTTATTATCTATAGTTCCTATAGTTTCCATACTTAAATAATCACTGTATTTATCATTGATTATATTGCTTTTCCCATGACTATCAATTTTCATTATTGTACTCAACCCATTACCAAATCTACCTACAACGTGTTTCCCATATGAGCACAAATAATAATTTTCACCTATCTTATAAACGTTATTCAAATAATTTTTTGTATCCCAACAATCATCAACTTTGCTGACTTTTCCTTCTTCTTCTATATATATGAATTGAACAAATGGTTTATATGGTGCTGGTATTTCATCAGTTGTGAAAATTCGTACTTCATAAAAGCTTTTATAACCTACAATCCATTTAGCTGCATATATGCTAGGATTTTTCATATCAATATTTGATAAATCATCAATTTTCTGTCCATTCAGCAGTAATATATTATTTTCTATAGTAAATATGCCATCATCGCATCTGATATAATTTTTGTTAAAATTATCATATCGCACAGCTTTATCACACAGACCATCATATGTCAATTCATTGCTCTTTAAATCAAGCTTATATTGATTAGTCTCTTCTTTTCCAGTATTAATGTACGTTGTACTTCCGTCTTCATTTTTTTGTTCTGTATATATATCCCTATTAGTCTGCAACAATACATAGTTCTCATTGATTGCTGATAAATACATATTTAGTCCTGGATTATCACTGTTAATTTTTAGCCCATTTTTGCTATCCCATGCAATATCCCAGCCAAACTCGTAGTACACATTTTCCCATGTAAGAGGTAAATATGTGACGTTTTTAAAAAGTAGGACAGGATATAAATATTCTTCTAATTCTGAATTAATATTTACTCCGTTTAGCAAAACTGAGAAGTTTGGAATAGTAGCCGTATAGTTAGCTCCTCTTTTGAAGTTTCCTCCCAAGTCAGGTTTATACCCAAAAGAATAATCTTTATATTGTGCAAGATACAAGCCTTTTTTTATGTCCCAACCTGTTGTAACCCCTAATTCTCTGCATAAATTGTATGTGAGCGGCGCATATGTTATATCGTTATATACAATAAACGGATATGCAGCATGTTGATTATCAAAAATTACATTGTTGATTGTTATATCAAAGCTTGGAATTTGAACATTTACTATCTCTGTAGCATACACATAGCTGCTCATAATCATAATTAAGATTACAATAAATAATACTATTTTTTTCAAATTAACACCCCTTAACATATTTTAAACATTTTTCACAAATTTTACTATAATTGTAATATATCATTTATACATAAATAAATCAAATATAAAAGCAATAGAGCAAATGTTGCAAATAAAACTTAACTAAATATTCTGAGCATGGAATATTTTATATGTTGACTTTTAATAAAATATAATCTACAATAATGAACTAATCAATAATATTTTGATATAAAAAATAAAACAAAGGCTATGAGCAGGAAAAGTAAACTATGCAAATCAAACAGAGAGAAACTCGAATTGCTGAGAGAGTTTTATGAGAGAGTATATTTGAAGTGCCCCTGTTAGCTTAAAACCGAACTATAGTAGGCTTTTACGGGTTCTCCCGTTACAGAGATATAGTATAAATTGTACTAGTATAGAGATGTGCATTAAATTGCATAATCAGAGTGGAACCGCGGAAGTAAACCTTCTGCCTCTTGAGTTATTTAGAGGCAGAAGGTTTTTTATTTCATTATTAACTTGGCCAAGTTAAATAAATATAAAACACAAAATAAGGATTAGAAATTCTTATCAAAATTCATGATTTACTAAATCAAATTAGTTATAACCAAGGAGGTTAAAATGTATTTACATTATATTACTATAATAGTTTTAATCGTTGTATTTTTATTGTTATATTTTCTAAAAAGGAAAGATTTAAATTTTGGTGGAAGAGTTTTAATAGCAATGTTTCTTGGCATTTTAGCAGGAGCAATATTTAAGAAAGACGTATTAATCATCGAGCCAATTGGAAAAATATTTATTGGTCTTATTAAAATGCTGGTAATTCCACTTGTAATGTCATCTTTGATTTCAAATGTTACATCATTGAACAACACCACTCAACTTAGAAAAATTGGTGTTAAAACATTTTTATTACTTTTACTTACTACAGGAATTGCATCTGTGATAGGGATCTTTACAGCAAATATAATGAATTTGGGAGTAGGTGTCAAATTTGCTGAATCAACATCTTTTGAGGCTAAAGAAATTCTGGCTTTTAGTAAAGTTCTGTTAGATATGATTCCGCTAAACCCAATATCTTCAATGGCTAATGGACAAGTAATACCAATAATTATTTTTTGTCTTTTTATTGCAATAGCTATCATTATCGAAAGTGAAAAAAATCCAAGAGCAATTAAGCCCTTTAAAGATTTTATCGATTCATTTGCTAAAATAATGTTCAGCTTAACGCAGATTATAATAGAACTAGCTCCTTATGGAGTATTCAGCCTTATGGCTTCTGTTGCAGCTAAGAATGGTATCTCAACTTTGCTCCCACTTGCAAAATTTATTGTTGCTATTTATGTAGCGTGCACTATTCATATTTTGGCTACACATGGAAGTTTACTTATGTTTGTTGGTAAAGTAAATCCAATCAAATTCTTTAAAAAGCTATATCCTGCTCAGGTGGTTGCATTCACAACTCAAAGTAGCTACGGCACACTGCCTGTTACGTTAAAGGTATTAACAGAAAGAGTTAAAATTTCAGAGAAAATAGCAAGTTTTGGAGCATCAATTGGTACTACTGTTGGGCTCAATGGTTGTGGAGGTATATATCCTGCACTTGTAGCAATTTTTATTGCAAGAATGTTTAATATTGACTTTACCCTAAATCACTACCTAATTTTGGTTTTGACAAATATAATTAGCTCTATTGGTATTGCTGGAGTTCCGGGTGCTGCCACTATGGCTACTACCGTAGTACTGGCGAATCTTGGTCTTCCTGTAGAGGGATTGGCAATGGTTCTTGGTATTGATGTAGTAATAGACATGGCTCGAACCATGACAAACGTTACTGGTGCTTCTGTAGTTTCTTTTTTAGTAGCAAATTTTGAAAATGAATTTGATAGAGAAGCATTTAATAAAGATGATAAAACGATAACTTCAGCAAAAATCTAAAAATATTTTATGAAAAGCATAGACAAAAGAACTTGACGAACATAGTTATGATAAACCAAATCAAATTAATAGAAATCAGAAAAAAAAAGACGTGAGTGCAGAGGTTCTCACGTCTTTTTTAATCCATATTTAGAAAAGAGTTTTAGGTGAATAAGCTTAGGATAATAAATAATAATTATTTATAAGTAAAATATATTTACTTAATTTAGTATTAGATTTATAATTAAGTATACTATTTAAGGTGATTTTTTAAAAAATAATATTCCTCCACCAAGAAACCACCAGCTATCCACGACATCTTTTTTGTCTACTCAAGGCATGTGGAGACGGTAGTTGAGGCTTTTGTATGCTCGAAGCAAAAAAACAAAAAGCATGGCTTTCCGACCAATCATTTGCGAAGAAGTTCGGTTTTGATGTTGTAGGTACTACCGATAATGGATATGAACTGCTTGCACTTTCTTTTGATGAAACAACACCAAAGTTCACACAAAATGCTAAAACCTCCAAAATTGAAAGCAAAGAGCTGATAATTTATTATGACAAGCAATGCCCCTATGTCTATCAAAACATTGAGATGATAAAACAGTATTGTGAAATAAATGATGTTCCTGTATCTTTAATTAAAGTGGATACGCTACAAAAAGCAAAGGAATTGCCTTGTGTTTTCAATAATTGGGGTGTGTTTTATAAAGAAAATTTTGAGACAGTTAATTTGTTATTAGATGTCAACTACTTAAATAGAATACTCAAAAAATGAAAATACATATCAGGTTACTTAGTTCTTGGACTGGAAAATTATGAAGTTAATCAAGGAGGTCAACAATGAGCAAATACGATGCACTTTGGAACTACATACAGAAAAATGTCGAGTCTCCCATCAAGCTGACTTTCGATGAAATCGGTAAGATTGCTGGTGTAACCATTGACCATTTATTCCTTACATATAAGAAAGAATTACTTCAGTATGGATGGAAAGTTGGTAAGATAAGCATGAAAGAGCAAACAGTTGCTTTTGAAAAGGTGGTAGATTAATGGCATCAAGTAAAGAATATTTTAACTTGCTATCATATAAATAATGAGGAAGTTGAAGGTGTTAATGATATGAAGTAAGAAGCAAACAATAGTGATTTATGTAGGATATATTTCTCCGATGAAAGAAAAAAACACTTGACTATCACGTTGGGTGTTAGTCTATGATTGTATCGAGGTGATAAATATGCTAATAAATGAAGTCAGTAAACTAACTAATTTAACGAAAAAAGCAATAGAATATTATATTTTACAGGGGTTGATTACTCCATCTATTTTAGCCAACGGATACAGAGATTACAGCGATCAAGATGTAGAAATCTTAAATAAAGTTGGTTTTTCGTTTAAATTTATATTTGGATAGGAGATAGATGAAATGATTGAAATTATAGAAGTTAAAGCCAAGGAAACAGCAAGTAAACTAAAAAGTGAGTATATTGAGGGTTTAAAAACTCCAATAGATGGTTTTTGGCAGAATGTCGAAGTAGCCAATTCAAAATGTTATGAAATTTCGTACAATGGTAAAGCTGCAGGGCACTTTTGTGTAAATTCACGTAAAATATTAGTACAGTTTTATGTTTCTAAAGAATACTACATGAATGTAGAAGAAATTTTTAAATATATTATTAAAAGTGAGATAGTAGAAAAAGCGGGGGTTTCTACAAAAGAACCAGAATTTATGGCGTTATGTCTTGACTATCAAAAAAATATAACTGTAGATTCATATCTTTTTACAGATAATGAAAAAGTACGATATGAATTAAATAGTTTTTCAAAGCTATCTTTTAGATTAGCTCAAAGGCAAGATATAGATGAAATAAAAAATAAATGTGATCCGGCGTTTGAGGGATATTATGAGGAGTTAATAGATAATGATCAGTTATTTGTATTATATGATAATGACAACTTACTTGGAATTGGAGAATTTAGAATAATTAAGACACATGGAGAAAAATATGGTGATATAGGTATGCATGTGGTTGAAAAATATCGTAGAAATGGAATAGGAACTTATATTATTGTTAAGTTAAAAGAACATTGCTATAGCAAAAATTTAATTCCAATGGTTTGTTGTGATGTAAAAAACATTATATCTAAAAAAACTTTAGAAAAATCAGGCTTTATAGCTGATCATAGAATTATATTTTGTGAATTCTAATTATTAAGAGTTAATAGGATTAGTATAAATACTGAAAATTTAACAAATGGTATAAAAATTAATTTATAAAATGAAAAAACTATAACAAGTGGAGAGATGATTAAGATTATTTTGATTTTACAGGAGAATTAAGCAATAGACTTATTAATATTTCAAATGGAGAAAACCAAGCGGAATTATGCTCAATTTTTATAAGCTTTTGTTCTTGCATCTCATCCAAATTGTTTTATGAAAATGAATTTTAAAAATAATATAAATTTTAGAATATTTGGTAATATGTATGAGCAAAAGCATTTGTGAAATTAAAATCTAAAAATGTTAAATTATATCTCGTATTATTTTGATTTAGCTACCAAAACTATTAAAGAAGTATTTAAAATTTTTTAAATTAATTAATTTTATACTTAAAAAGCTAAAATAGGAGGTAGTATAATGGCAAAAGCAGGTATGAGAAGACCAAGTCCACATGACAATAAAAATCATGGTACAGAAAATAATCAGTCTATGTATCATAAAAAAAATGCACAAACTCCAGTTCTAGAAATACAAGGCGCTGCGAAAACTGGTAATGCTAAGGCTGGTCCAGTAAATGCACCTAATTGGGCAAGGGATGATTATAAGACTGGAAAAAAATAGGTGTTCACAATGGTGGTAATGAAAAAAGCGAATAAGTGAAAATAAGAAAAAGGAATTTTTGCAAAACTTAAATTTTAGTTTGTATAAATTCCTTTTTTTAATGTTTTCTTTATCCATGCTACTTAATATATATAAATAAAATTTAATTCAACTATCATTTGGGATTATAACATTGAAAAAAGGAAGTAGTACAGGATACCACAAACATGATGGCGAATTCGAAGCTATGTATATATTAGAGGGTGAAGGAATACATAACGATAATGGTACAACCTATAGAGTATCAGCAGGAGATATGACGATAACAGAGGATGGAGAAAGTCATAGCCTTGAAAATGTTGGTGAAACAGATTTAAAATTCATAGCTTTGGTACTTAAGTCAAATAAGTAAATTATTCTTTAAAAGTAGCTACATTAGTGTTAAAATATATGCATTATCTAACAAAGAGAGGTATACATAATGTCAATTAAAATAGGTATTACATCACAGAATAAATATTCAGAAAACGGTCATATGTCTATGGTGCAAGGTGCGTATGTAGACGCAGTTATCAGAGCAGGGTTTATACCTGTTATAATTCCTTTAACATCAGATGAAGCTTTGATAAATAAGTACATAGAAATGGTTGATGGAGTTATATCATGCGGAGGACCTGATATTAATTCATTTTATTTTAATGAACAACCAATCAAACAACTTGGTTCTATCAGTGCAGAGAGAGATGAATTTGAGGAAAAAGTGATAAATTCTGCTATTAACAATAATAAGAAATTGCTTGGAATTTGTAGGGGTTGCCAATTTATAAATGCACTTATGGGAGGTACTTTGTATCAAGATATATATGCTCAGATTGAAAATATTTGCGGTCATAACCCTAATTATGAAGTTATTAGACGTGATTTGATATATCATTATGTTGATATAAAAGAGGGAAGTTTACTACATAATCTAACAGGTGCAAATAGACTTGGTATTAATTCATTTCACCATCAGGCAATAAAGGATGTTGCTAATGGATTTGAAGTAGTTGCAGTATCAGATGATGGTCTAATTGAAGCTATAGAATCTGAAGATAAATCTATTTTGTGTATACAATGGCATCCTGAAGAAATGACAAAAGTAAGTGACGAAGCTCTAAATATATTTAGAGGTTTTTTTGGAAAATAATTAGTAAACCATTTACAATGAATTTACAGTAAATGGTTATAACTTTAATATTAAGTAGGGTTGTTTATTCAATCTATGGAATAAAAAAACAGAAAAAATACTAGAAGCAGTGACTATTTGTTAGTAACACTGCTTTTTAGTTTAATTTGTAAAATTTAAAAATATTCTGTTAAAAATTGCATATAATATCCACATATTTATTGAATAAAACGTTTTGACTTGCATCAAAAATGCTGATATACTAATAAACAACTTTTATTATTTCTAGTTTTATGATTTTAATCTGCTAATAATTGGTTGCTCATGTTAATATCAATTAAGGAGATTATGTACAATGAATGAATTCAGTATAAATACGAAAGTATATTTTGGAAATGACTCATTACAAAAACTAAGTGAAATAAAGAATAAAAGGGTAATGATTGTATGTGATAAATTTATAGAAACTTCAGGTATGGCAGAAAAAATTGTGGGTAAACTATATAATTGTAATACTGTTATATTCAGTGATATAGTTCCTGATCCTCCTGTAGAAATAATAGCCCAAGGTATGCAAATATTAAAAAGTGTAAATGCGCAAATAATAATTGCTTTAGGCGGTGGCTCATCAATTGATGCAGCAAAAGCTATAAAAGAATATTCAAAAAAGTTAATGAATAATGAGATGCAAATTGAAGATTTTATAGCTATTCCAACTACAAGCGGAACTGGCTCTGAGGTAACAGAGTATGCCGTTATAACTAATAAGGCGGAAGGTTTAAAATATGCCTTAGCTGATAAATCCCTTTTACCAACAATAGCAATACTTGATCCATCACTTGTTACATCAGTTCCAAAAAGTATTACTGCTGATACAGGTATGGATGTACTAACACATGCATTAGAAGCTTATGTTGCAAACGGTGCAAATGATTTTACTGATGCACTTGCTGAAAAGGCTATCACACTTGTTTTCGAATATCTACCAATTTCTTATGAAAATGGGGATAACATTTTGGCTAGAGAAAAAGTACACAATGCATCTTGTATTGCTGGAATTGCTTTTAATGCAGCTGGACTAGGTATTACTCATAGTTTAGCTCATGCTATAGGTGGAAAGCTACATGTACCACATGGAAGAAGTAATGCAATTATATTACCTTTAGTTATTGAATATAACGCTGACATTAAGAAAGACACATTTAATAAGGAATACACTATAGCAGCTAAAAAATATCAAAAAATTGCAAAACTCCTTGACTTACCAGCTTCGAATGTTAATATTGGTGTTAATAGCTTGATTAAAGCTATAAGAGATTTGCAAAGAAAATTAAATATTCCTACGACCTTCAAAAGCAGCGTAGCTGAAAGGGATGTTAGTGAGAGCACAAAATCTGATATTTTAAATGCCGCTGTTAAAGATATATGTACCAAAGCAAATCCAAGAAAAACTGATATAGATGATTTATCTGCTATTTTTGATAAAGTAATAGGCTAGTATTTTCACCTAAGATTTTTAGTCCTAGGCATTTTCACATAGAAGAAAGGTTAATATGATGAAAAACAAAGAGATGTACTCAATCGGACAGGTTGAAAAAATATGCAAAGTAACTAAAAAAGCTTTGAGATATTATGACAAGATGAACATACTATCTCCAGATATGGTACGTGATGATAATGGATATAGGTATTACAGCAAGCAAAGCATGTTGTATGTTCCTATAATAAAATATTACAAGCAAACAGGATTTAAGCTTGAAGAGATGAAGGATCTTCTAGATGGAACTACTTATGATGTATGTGAAAAAACTTTTAGAAATAAGATTGATGATTTAAAAGAAATACAAAAGGAAGTTCAACTTAAGTTACAATCACTTTTAGACTGGTACCAACTTGTTATAGAAGCTCAATGTGTTTTAGAAAAAAATTATAATGAAGTATGTATGAAATATATAGAAAACGATCGTTTGTTATATCTCGACCAGGTTTTTGAATATGATTACATGGATTCAATTATAAATACAGAATTCACCAATTACGTACAGGATACAAAAAACGCAATTACAGGACCAGTTATTATCAAATATGACTCATTTGGACATAAAATAAATGGACAATGTAAAAAAGCCAGAATAATGCAAAAGAAACTATTACCTTGTGATGAAGAAAAATTAGTTGATTTCGGTGGGTGCATGATGGTTTCGTGTTATCATATAGGAGATCATGAAACAATAAATAATACGTATGATAAAATTTTGTGTTGGATAGAAAAACATGGTTATGAGTGTGATGAGTCATCTTATGAGAGGTATGTAGTCGATTATTGGACAATTAAAAATAAAGATAAGTATGTTACAGAAATATTGATAAAAATAAAAAACAGAAAATTAATTAAGTAATAATTATTTAAAAGTAAAAAAGAAAACAGAAAACATTAACCTTAGGGTAATGTTTTCTGTTTTTTTATTTAACTAAAAATTTAAAAAATCTATTTTGTTTCTGCCAAGGTAAATTTATTATATTCTTCTTATAAACAAAAAGAACACTGTATATTTAAGTAATAAAGCAAAGGTTTTCATACTTATATACGTTAATAAAAGTTATATATTGTGACATATAGTTACGCAAATATACAATATTTGCCTAAAAAATTTACAGAAAAAAACATTTGACTTTAACCATTAGGGAAAGGTTTATACTACTAATATAACATGAGCAATTTATTATTACATATTGATTTACATCTTATTGTTAAAAATGTAACTAGTCGATAATAAATTCAGCAGACAAATAATTGGCGATATTTGTCTATAGTGAAAACGATTATTCTATTTATTATGAAAGGTGGAAAACACATGAGTCAATCAACGGCGAACACAGCCGCGGTGCAAGCAAAAAACAAACTAAAATCTAACTTTGTAAGAAAGGGTGTTTTTGTAGGAATACTTTCTGGTATTCTGTATGGTTTATACTCAGCATTTTTAGCAGCGGGTATGAAAAAAGGTATATGGGCAGATTGGTATGGAGCCAACACTGCTGGTTTATCTGCATTAACAATTATCTATTTATTAAGCGCAATGGGTAGTGCTATAAATGATTTATGTAGTGCAGTATGGGCAATAGGCTTTGCTGGATTAAAAGGTAAACTTGGAGATTTAGTAAGATGTTTTAAAACAAAACCTGGACTTATAATGATTGTGGCAGCACTTATAGGAGGTCCAATAGCAAGTACTGCTTATGTAGTTGGTTTACAGATGGCTGGTCCAATAGCAATTCCGATATCTGCGTTATGTCCAGCTATAGCAGCAATATTAGGACGTATTTTATTCAAGCAAGAAATAAATAAACGTATGTGGTTAGGTATTGCAGTTTGCGTAGGAGCAAGTTTCTTAATAGGTAGTACAAGTATAACTGGAGAAGCACCTGATGGAATGATACTTGGATTAGGTATAGCATTAATAGCAGCATTAGGCTGGGGATTTGAAGGTTGCGTTGCAGGTTATGGTACTTCAATGATTGACCCGCAGATAGGTATAGCTATCCGTCAGGTAACTTCTGGTATATCAACTATAGCAATAGTTTTACCTTTAATGTCATTGATTTGCAAAAATGATTTAGGTTCTACATTTGCATTGTTCGGACAAGCTATAACAAGTGGTCCTGCAATGATTTGGTTTGCACTTAGTGGTTTATGTTCATTTGCAACATTTATGCTTTGGTATATAGGAAACAGTATGTGTGGTGCTGCTTTAGGTACAGCATGTAATGGAACATACTCATTCTTTGGACCGTTCTTCTGTTGGATTATTTTAGGAGTAATACTAGGAATACCTGGTAACACAATACCTTCAGTTGTATGGGTAGGTGCAGTATTGATGATGTTTGGTATATTAACAATTTCAATGAATCCTTTAGATTTATTAAGAAAAAGAGGAGGACAACAATAATGAGACCTTTAAACTATGCAATATTAAAACACTTTACTAAAGTTGAGGAAGCATGTGCTGAGGATGTTATAGTAGCTTTAAAAGGTGATTATGGTAATTTTAAAGCTTTAAATGTTAAGGATGTACTAGGTGCCTTAATGACAGCGGAAGCAAATGGATTATTAGAAGAAACAAAATTTGAATTAGATAGCAAAAATGTATTAAGAGTTTATTATCATGCTAATGAAGAAGGAAAAGCAACAATAAACAGATACATTAAATAAATAATAAAATCTGAATTAAGAAATTTTGGAGGTAAAGAAAATGCGTTATTATGGAGATGAAGCATTAGGGCTAATTGAAACACTTGGCTTAGTGCCTGCATTAGAAGCTGCCGATAAAATGCTAAAGGCGGCAAATGTAGAATTGATATCATATGAAAATATTGGATCAACACTTGTTACTATCATGATTAAAGGTGATGTTGCAGCAGTTAGATCTGCTGTTGAAGCTGGAAAAGAAGCTGCTGAAGCTGTAGGTACGGTTACTGCATACAATGTAATGCCAAGACCTATAAGTTCAGTAGGTGATATAGTTTCAGTACATGATATTGATTTATAGGATTTGAAAGGAGAAATAATATGGCTAGATATGAAGCGATAGGTTTAATAGAAACTTTTGGTTTAGTTTTCGCATTGGAGGCTGCAGATGTAATGTGCAAAGCTGCTGATGTTGATGTAATTGGATATGAAAATGTTGCCTCTGGATATATTTCTGTATTGGTTAGAGGTGATGTAGGAGCATGTAAAACAGCTGTTGATGCAGGCATTAATGCTGTTAATTCAATGGAAGGTGCTAATCTTTACAGTCACGTTGTTATAGCAAGACCACACGAGGATTTAGAGAAGATATTAAAAAGATATTCTTTAAAAGTACAATTAGGAGAAGAATAAAAATTTAGTAGAAGAGTTTTAGGTTTTTAAAGCTAATAAGCCTCGAAAGGAGGATCAACATGAATATTTTTGATAATGATTTGCTTTCTATTCAGGAAGCAAGAATACTTGTTGAAAATGCACATGAAGCACAGATAAGGTTATCATCATTTACGCAAGAAAAACTTGATAAAATAGTGAATGCAATGATAAATGCAGTTGAAAGTAATTTAAAAGAGCTTGCTGAAGTGTCATATCAAGAAACAGAATACGGAAAAGCTTCTGACAAAATAATTAAAGGAAAACTTATCTGTTGTCACTTAAAAGAAGAACTTAATAAGCTTAGATGTGTTGGGGTTATAAGTGAAGATAAAGTTAATAAAACAATGGACATAGGAGTACCAGTTGGTGTTATAACAGCATTTTGTCCATCAACTAGTCCTGTGACGACTACCTTGTATAAAGCAGCAATAGCAGTAAAGTCAGGAAATGCGATTATCTTTTCTCCACACATGAAAGCTAAAAAATCAATGAGCAAAACACTGGAATTAATTATAAGTGTGGCAGAAGAAGCAGGACTTCCAGAAGGAGCGATATCTTATCTTCATACTGTATCAAAAAGTGGTTCTATAGAGCTAATAAACCACAAGTATACAACAATGATAATGAATACTGGTGTTCCAGGAATGCTTGATGAGTGCTATAAATCTGGAAAGCCTGTGATTTACGGTGGAGCGGGTCATGGACCGGCATTTATTGAAAAAACAGCTGACATAAATAGAGCCGCTAAAGATATTATTGACAGTAAGTCGTTTGACTATGGAGTTATGGCAGGATCTGAACAGTGCGTTGTCGTTGACAGTAGCATAGCTAAAGAAGTGCAGTACGCGATGAAAAGCAATGGAGCTTACTTTATGAGTGAAGAAGAAAGCAATAAGTTAGGACAGCTGTTTTTCACAAAAGATGGTTCAATAGAAAGAAATCTTGTTGGTAAATCACCGCAGTTTCTAGCAAAACTTGCAGGTTTTGCTGTTGATAGCTCCGTAAAGGTGCTTGTTTCAAAACAAAAATATGTATCATACGATAATCCGTACTCAAAAGAAAAATTTTCACCTGTACTTGCATATTACATTGAAGCAGATTGGTTACATGCATGCGAAAAATGTATAGAATTGCTTCTTACAGAAAGACAAGGACATACACTTGTTATACATTCAAATGATGAACAAGTAATTAGATTGTTTGCACTTAAAAAGCCTGTTGGAAGAGTTTTAGTAAATACACCTGCTGCTTTTGGAAGCATGGGTGTTACAGCAAATCTATTTCCTGCAATGACTTTAGGTAGTGGTTCTGTTGGCAAAGGTATGACTTCTGATAATGTTTCGCCACTTAATCTGGTTTATGTTCGTAAGGTTGGTTACGGTGTAAGAGAAATAAATCTTGATTGTGGTTGCGAAAACAACTTGGAGTATCAGATTGAAAATTATGAAGCCAGTGAAAAAGGCAGCGCTTCAAGGACTAACATAGTCCAAGAAGAGCGAGAAGAGAAAACTATTGATATTGAATTTTTGAATCAAGTAGTAGAAAAATTATTAAGAGATAAATAACATTTAAGATAGCGAGGGATAAATTTGGATATTAATATTTTTATGAATAAATTTGCTGAAGCTACTAAAAACATGTCTGACGTTGAACGTAATGGACTATTAAAAATGTTTGAAAGTGTTTCAAGCCAAATTACAAAAGAAGATACAAAAGAAGAAAAAGTAGTATGTGAAAACAATTGTGAAGTTCCAAACGGAATAACAGAGCGTTTAGCAAAATTAAAAGAAACATACTTAAAGCATGTACCAACAATTACAACTTACAGAGCAAGAGCTATCACTAAAATAGCAAAAGAAAACCCAGGAATGCCTAAGATGGTATTAAGAGCAAAATGCTTCAAATACTGTTGTGAAACAGCTCCATTGGTAATCCAAGATAACGAGTTAATCGTTGGTGCTCCAAACGGTGCTCCTAGAGCAGGTGCTTTTTCTCCTGATATAGCTTGGAGATGGATGGGTGATGAAATTGATACTATCGGAACTAGAGCACAAGATCCATTTTATATTTCTGACGAAGACAAAAAAATCATGCGTGATGAATTATTCCCATTTTGGGAAGGAAAATCAGTTGATGAGTTCTGTGAAGATCAGTACAGAGAAGCTGGTGTTTGGGAATTATCAGGTGAGTCATTCGTTTCAGATTGTTCTTACCACGCAGTAAACGGTGGTGGAGATTCAAACCCTGGATATGATGTTATCCTTATGAAAAAAGGTATGCTAGACATCATAAAAGAAGCTGAAGAGAAATTAGCAGAGTTAAAATATGAAAATCCTGAAGATATAGATAAAATTTATTTCTATAAATCACTAATTGATACTGCAGAAGGCGTTATGATTTATGCTAAGCGTATGTCTGAATATGCAGCTGAATTAGCAGCAAAAGAAACAAATCCTAAGAGAAAAGCAGAGTTATTAAAAATATCAGAAGTAAATGCTAGAGTTCCAGCTCACAAGCCATCTACATTCTGGGAAGCAATACAGGCAGTATGGACAATAGAATCATTACTTGTTGTAGAAGAGAATCAGACTGGTATGTCAATAGGTCGTGTTGACCAGTATATGTATGATTTATACAAAAGTGACATAGAGAGTGGAAGAATGAACAACTTTGAAGCATTTGAGTTAGCAGGATGTATGTTAATAAAAATGTCAGAAGTTATGTGGATTACTTCAGAAGGTGGTTCAAAATTCTTCGCAGGTTACCAACCATTTGTTAACATGTGTTTAGGTGGTGTAACAAGAGAAGGAAGAGATGCTACAAATGACTTAACATATCTTTTAATGGATACAGTTAGACACGTTAAAATATATCAGCCATCATTAGCATGTCGTATTCATAAGAATTCACCAATTAAATATTTAAGAAAAATAGTTGATGTTATTAGATCAGGTATGGGATTCCCAGCTTGTCACTTTGACGATGTCCATATAAAAATGATGTTAGCTAAAGGTGTTTCTCTAGAAGATGCAAGAGATTACTGCTTAATGGGTTGTGTTGAGCCTCAGAAGGCAGGAAGACTATATCAGTGGACTTCAACTGGTTATACACAATGGCCAATTTGTATTGAATTAGCTCTTAACAATGGTGTGCCATTATGGTATGAAAAACAGGTAACTCCTGATATGGGTGATTTAAGCCAATATAAAACATATGAGCAATTTGATGCAGCAGTTAAGGAACAAATTAAGTACATCACAAAATGGACAAGTGTTGCAACTGTAATATCTCAAAGAGTTCATAAAGAACTTGCTCCAAAACCACTTATGTCAATGATGTACGAAGGTTGTATGGAAAAAGGAAAAGGAGTTGAAGCAGGTGGTGCTATGTACAACTTCGGACCAGGAGTTATATGGTCAGGTCTTGCAACATACACAGATTCAATGGCTGCAATTAAAAAATTAGTGTTTGAAGATAAGAAATATACATTAAAAGAGCTTAATGAAGCATTAAAAGCAGACTTTGTTGGTTATGAAACATTAAGAAAAGAATGTCTTGAAGCTCCTAAGTATGGAAATGATGATGATTATGCAGACTATATAGCTGCTGATCTTGTAAGCTTTACTGAGAAAGAGCACAGAAAATATAAGACACTATATTCAGTATTAAGCCATGGAACATTATCAATATCAAACAATACACCATTTGGCCAGTTAACAGGTGCAACTCCAAACGGACGTAGAGCATGGATGCCTTTATCTGACGGTATAAGCCCTACACAAGGCGCAGATTTTAAAGGCCCTACAGCTATTATCAAGTCAGTTTCTAAAATGTCATGTGAGGATATGAACATTGGTATGGTTCATAACTTCAAATTAATGGCAGGATTACTTGATACAAAAGAAGGAGAAGATGGTATCGTAACATTATTAAGAAGTGCTTGTGCTTTACAACTTGGTGAAGTTCAATTTAACTACTTAGATAATAAAACATTACTTGAAGCTCAGAAACATCCTGATCAATATCGTGACTTGATAGTACGTGTTGCCGGATACAGCGCATTCTTTGTAGAGTTATGCAAGGATGTTCAAGATGAAATCATTAGTAGAACAATGCTAACACATTTCTAAAAATGGTTTCTTAAATTAATGAGTTTTGTGCAGTCTATTAAAGTAAGTTTATCTAATAGACTGCATAGGCTCAAATTAACCGGAGTGTAATATCATGAGTAAAAATAATTTAGGAATACTAGAACGAAAAGCAAGAATATTCAATATTCAGAAATATAATATGTATGATGGTCCTGGCGTTAGAACTATTATATTCTTTCAGGGATGTCCTCTCAGATGTAAGTGGTGTGCAAATCCTGAAGGAATGATGAAAAAAAACAGAATAATGTTTAAAGCAGATGCATGTGTTAACTGTGGAGCTTGTATCAATGTTTGTCCTCAAGGGATCCATAGTATTTCCACTAAAACATTAAAGCATGAAATTGACCGTGATAAAGAGTGTTTAGGATGCCAAGAGTGTGTGAAAGCGTGTAATAAAAATGCTCTCAATATTGTTGGCGAATATAAAACAATATCTGAACTTATAAAAATAATAGAAGAAGATAGAACTTTTTATGAAATGTCAGGTGGTGGTGTAACTCTTGGTGGAGGAGAAGTGTTAATGCATCCCGAAGCAGCTACAAGTTTATTGGTGGCATGTAAGCAAGAGGGTTACAATACAGCTATTGAAACATGCGGTTATGCATCAAAAGAAGTAATTTTACAGGTCGCTGAATTTGTTGATTTATTTCTATTTGATATAAAACATATTGATTCTGAAAAGCACTTTGAATGGACAGGTGTAAGAAACGAAAGAATCATTGAGAACGTTCAAGAATTATTAAAAAGAAAATATAATGTGAAAATAAGAATGCCTTTGCTTAAGGGTGTGAATGACAGACAAGAGGACATTGAGAATGTCGCTAAGTTGCTTCTACCATATAAGGATTATAAGAATTTTAAAGGTGTTGACTTATTACCATATCACAAGATGGGCGTGAATAAATACAAGCAATTAGGTATTGAATATCCTATTAAAGGGGATCTAAGCTTAACGAGTGAAGAGTTAGATAATATAGAAAGCTGGATTAGAAAATATGATTTATCAGTTCAGGTAGTTCGTCACTAGTTATGGAGGTGGATTATGCAGGAATATTATAAAATAGAAACAGAGACCAATGATAAAAAAATACAGCGCATCATACAGGAGTCTGTTCCGGGAAAGCAAATTACTATTTCACATATCATAGCTTCTCCGATGAGAGATATTTATGAAAGACTTGGAATAGAAGAACATGGAGCAATAGGAATACTTACATTATCCCCTTATGAATCAGCTATTATTGCCGCAGATATTGCTACAAAAACATCTGATGTTGAAATAGGTTTTCTTGACCGTTTTACTGGTTCAGTTGTTATAAGCGGTGATGTGGAAAGTGTGGAAACAGCACTGCGGGCAGTAAATGATATTTTAAAAGATATGTTAGGATTTACTCCTTCAACTATAACTAGAACATGAGAAAAAAGAGAATAATGATTATTGGTCCTTCGCGTTGTGGGAAAACAACTCTTGCAAATTTTTTAAATGATAAAGAGGCCATAGCAAGACGTACTGCAGATATAATTTATGGCAAGAACACAATAGATGTTCCAGGAGCTTATATAGAAAATTCTTGGATGTATAAGCATATTATTGCAATTGCACAAGACGCATCGCATGTTTTGATATTGATAGATCAATCAGGAAATAGAGAAGTATATTCCCCGGGGTTCGCTAAACTATTTAATTGTCCTGTAATAGGAGTAATAATAAAAACTGATTTAATGCCAAAAAACAGAGAAAATTGTATAAAGCAGTTAAAACGTATAGGTGTATCAGAGCCATACTTTTTTATCAACAATATTAATCAAGAAGGCATTGAATCACTTAAAAGATATATACTTGTTGAATAAAGGAGACAGGGGAATGATTAAGTTTATAACAGAAGAATATTTAAGGGATATTTACAAAAAACAGCCTTTTGAAACATTTGCATTGAATAAAGGCCAGCGTTTAACTCCTGGTGCAAGTCAGTTCCTTTCAGACAGAAGAATAGCTATTGCAGAAGAAGCTAGAATTGTAAATGATGAAAAATGTAGCAAAAATACTGATACAGAAAAATTAGAATGCAGTTTTAATAAGACAGAAGCGGTTTTACAAAACTCAGTATGTTTAAGTCAATATCAAAAAATTAAGGTTATGTATAAATTAAAAACATTACAATCTAAATTTCTTGTAGTAGGCAATGAGATTTTATCAACTGATATAACTTTAGCTAAGGGAATTTTAAGTCTTGAAAGAAAACTATCAGTTATAGTAAATTCAATATGCAATAATGCTACATTTGATGATATAAATGTTGTTGAATGTTTGGTTATTAGTAAAGAAAATTTCTATAAAAATATGGATGATTGTTTTGAAATTACAGAAAAGCATTTAATTCTTGACAATGCAAATGAAATTTTGAAAATAAACCAGCTAAAATGTGAACTTAGAGAGCTTTTAATATCAATAGAAAAATTAAATGAATGTATAAGTTCAGAGCTGAAAATAAAAATAATTAGAAATATCAACTCAATAATTAATCTGTTATCACAGTTGATATGTTCTGCGATAGGAGGGTGCACATGTCAGAAAAACATATAACTTTTGAATTTTGTGATGAGCTTGTTCAGAGATTTGAGGAAGTAATAGAAAATCCAGTAAAAAGTCAATCAGAAGTATACTATACAGGAGTTGACCTTGGAACAGCGTATATTGTACTTGCTGTTTTAGATGAAAATTATAATCCTGTTGCAGGAGCTTATAGAAATGCTGATGTAGTAAAAGATGGCATGATAGTCGACTATATAGGTGCTGTAAAAATAGTAAAAGAGCTTAAGCAAGAGATTGAAGAAAAGCTTGGTACAGAGCTATTGTATGCAGCTGCGGCTATTCCTCCTGGAACAGATTCACTTGACGGGGGAGCAATTAAGAATGTCGTGCAAGCAGCAGAATTTGAATTAACGTCATTACTTGATGAACCAACTGCGGCAAATGAAGTCTTAAAAATTCAGAATGGAGCAGTTGTTGATATAGGTGGAGGAACGACAGGTATTTCAATATTAAAAAACGGAGAAGTTATTTATGTTGAGGATGAACCTACAGGTGGAACACATTTCTCGTTAGTTTTATCTGGTGCATATAACTTGCCCTTCAAAGAAGCAGATGCTTTCAAAAGGGAGACTAAAAATCATAAAGAGATTTTGCCAGTATTAAAGCCAGTTGTTGAAAAAGTAGCAAGTATAATTAATTTTCATATTAAGGGCTATGATGTAAATGAAATATCTCTTGTAGGAGGTACGTGTTGCTTAACTGGTATTGAGAAAATTATAGAAAAACAGACAGGTGTTTTTACTCACAAACCTAAAAACCCTATGTTTGTAACACCACTTGGTATAGCAATGAGTTGTACAAAAAATATTATTGAATAGAGAGTTTTATATATGGATTATAGAATAATTAAGTCACCATCAGCAGGTACAAGAGAAATTATTAAGAAACGTATAGGAAACAATTGTAGGACTGATATAGACTCAGTCGGTGCAATAGGTCTAGTACAAGGAAAAGTAATTGACATGCTATATGCATCAGATGTTGCTGAAAAGTCAGTAGGAGTTACCGTTGAAGACATAAAGGGAAATTGTCCTCAACATATAACTTTGATTGGTATTTTCGGAGATATAGCTTCAGTAGAGGTTGCGCTGAATGATATAAAAACTAAGTTAGAGGAAGGTAAATCATTATGATAACGGCAAAATTAATAGACAATATATGGGCAACAAGAAAATCAGATTTATTAAATGGTTATAAGTTTATGCTTGCTGAAATAATTGGTGGCATAACTGAAGGTGAGCGTTTAGTAGTGGTAGATATTATTGGTGCCGGAATTGGGGACAGGGTTATAGTAAGTACAGGCTCTTCAGCACGTAAAATGCTTAACAATGATAATACTCCCGTTGATGCTGTAGTTATTGGTATTATAGATGATGATTGCAATTTTATATAACCTTTTTAAATTATAAGATAAGAATGGAGTGAATAAATGAAACAGTTAATAAGCGCAAAAGAAATGCAGAATTTTTCAAAAGAAGGCAAAAAAGTATTTTATGCAGATAAAGATGTTATATTAACTCCTTCAGCTAAAGATATAGCTAAGAATAACGGAATTAAGATTGTGTGCGGACAACAGCCTGCAGAAATCTTAAAACATGAGTGTAAATCAGAGAATGCAAACGAATTTTTGTCAGAAGGATTTGATAAAGATATGCTAACTAAGCTTTTTAAAGCAATGCTAGATAAAGGATTTTTAGAAGAAATGCTTAAAACATTAAGCAACCAAAAAAATCTGCCATATGATTGTGAAACTGATTCTTCAGGACTTAAGGTAGTGAGAGGCAAGACTACTATAATGGATGTATTTGATACAGGAAATCCTGATGCAAAAGTGTACTTCCAAGAGTTAATATCAAAAGATGAATCAAAAATGAGTGCTGGTTTCTTAGTTATAGAAAATTCAAAGTTTGAATGGGAGTTAACTTACGAAGAGATAGATTATGTAATAGAAGGTACATTAACTATCGAAGTAAACGGAAAGACTTATACCGCAAAGGAAGGTGACGTACTATTTGTTCCATCTGGATCAAAAGTAGTATGGGGTTCACCTGACAAGGCAAGAGTATTTTATTCAACGTATCCGGCAAATTGGGCAGATTTATTATAATAATCTGAGGAGGTATGAAGAGTGCAAACACTTGGATTTATAGAAACTAGAGGACTTATAGCTACCATTGAGGCTGCTGATGTTATGACAAAATCTGCTGATATTAAATTGGTTGAAAAAAGTCATATAGGCGGAGGTTTTGTAACAGTTATCATAACAGGTGATGTAGGAGCTGTTAAAACGGCGGTTGATGCCGGTGTTGCAGCAGTAAACCGTTTAGGTGAGAGCCTTTTGATATCCTATCATGTTATACCTCGTCCTCATGATGATATAAAAAATATAATAAAAGAAAATAAAATTGTGATATCTGATGAAATGAAAATATCATTAAATACAGATATTGCAGAAATGTCAAAACAGACAGAAATAATTGAAAATAAAGAATTGACAGAAAATACAAGAATTGATGAAGCTGCAGAAGACGAAAATATAGATTTAGATAATAATGTTCAGAAAAATAAATTTGAAAATATAAGCAAGGATGAAATAGATAGGCTTGTAGAAGAAAAAGGCTTTGAATATGTTAGTGCGATACTGAATAACGTAAGTGTTGTAAAACTCAGAAAACTTGCAAGAGAGTATAAGGACTTTGAAATAACAGGAAGAGTTATTTCAAAAGCAAGCAAAAAAACGCTTATGACAAAATTTAGAACATATTATAAAAATAAATTAAAATGAGGAGTTTAATATATGCAAGCATATGATAAGGATCTTCATTCAGTACAGCAGGCAAGAAATTTAGCCAGACTTGGTAAAGAAGCAGCAAACAAAATTGCAAACTATACTGAAGAACAGATAGACAGAATTATATGCAACATGGTAAGAGTTGCAGAAGAAAATAGTGTTCTTTTAGCACAAATGGCTGTTGAAGAAACAGGATTTGGAAAGGTAGAAGACAAAACTTACAAAAATCACTTAGCATCAAGAACTTTATATGACTATATCAAGGATATGAAAACCATTGGTATTATAAATGAAGATGATGTTAACGGAGTAATTGAGATAGCTGAACCAATGGGATTAGTTATGGGAATCGTTCCATCTACAAACCCTACATCAACAGCTATATTCAAATCAATAATATCACTTAAAGCGAGAAATGCAATAATATTTTCACCACACCCTTCAGCTTCTAAGTGTACTATAAAAGCTGTTAAACTTATGCATGATGCAGCTGTTGAGGCAGGTGCACCAGAAAATATTATCAGTTCACTTGAAGTTTTAACTATGGAAGCTACAAATGAATTAATGAAATGTCCTGAAGTAGGAATAATCATAGCAACAGGTGGACCAGGAATGGTTAAGGCTGCATATAGTGCAGGTAAACCAGCTCTAGGAGTTGGAGCAGGAAACTCACCTGCATATATTGAAAGAACCGCAGATGTTAAAAAAGCTATAAGAAATATTATGGCAAGTAAAACATTTGATAATGGAACAATATGTGCTTCAGAGCAGTCAATCATCTGTGAAGAGTGTAACAGAGAAGAAGTAATAGATGAGTTAAAGAAAAATGGCGGTTACTTCATGAATGAAGAAGAAACTAACAAAGTATGCCAGCTTTTATTTAAAAATGGTCATACTATGAATGCAAAATTTGTAGGTAGAGCAGCACATGTTATAGCAACAGCTGCTGGAATAACTATCCCAGAAGGTACAAAAGTACTTGTAGGTGAGCAGAAGGGTGTAGGAAATGGTTACCCATTATCATTTGAAAAACTTACAACTGTTTTAGGATTCTACACAGTAAAAGATGCTCATGAAGCTTGTGAATTAAGTATACAACTTCTTCAGAATGGAATTGGACATACAATGAGTATTCACACTGAAGATAAAGAGATTGTAAGAAAATTTGCTGCAAAACCAGCTTCTCGTATTCTTGTTAATACAGGAGGAAGTATGGGTGGAACAGGTGCAAGTACAGGATTAGCTCCATCATTTACATTAGGTTGTGGAACTTGGGGAGGAAGCTCAGTATCAGAAAATGTTACTCCTATGCATCTTGTAAATCTTAAAAAAGTTGCTTACGGTCTAAAAGATTGTGCAACATTAGCAGTTAATGATCCAACTTTCAATAAAATTAAAACTGCACATAATTGTACAAATTCTGTAAATGCAGAAAAAATAGTATCTGCATTAGATATGAGCCCAGCACAAATAGCTGCTGCTGCTACTGTTATTGAAAAGTGCAAAGAAGAAATTACTGATAATTCAAATTGCTCTGAAAGCTCAAATGAAATTTTTGACTTAGTAAATAAAATTGTTGCAGCAATGAAGGAGCAGTAAAATGAGTAATTATGAAGATGTAATGAAACTTCTTCTTGAAATGGTTGGAGAGACAAAAAAAGATAATCTAAGTTTAGTTGTTCCGATAGGAATTTCAAACAGACATATACATTTATCAAAACAAGATATGGAAATTCTTTTTGGTAAAGGCTATGAATTGAATAGGCTAAAAGATTTATCACAACCAGGTCAATATGCTTGTAAAGAAACAGTAACAATTTGTGGACCAAAGGGCGCTATTGAAAAAGTAAGAATACTCGGACCTGAAAGAGATAAAACACAGGTTGAAATATTAGCTGGCGACTGCTTCAAGCTTGGGATAAAACCTTATGTGAGACAGTCAGGTCATTTGGACGATACAGCTTCTATAACAATTATAGGACCAAATGGTTCAGTTTGTATAAATGAAGGTGTTATAGTAGCTCAAAGACATATCCACATGAATGCAAAAGATGCAAAAATGTTTAGCTATAAAGATGGTCAAACAGTAACAATTAAAGTAAGTGGTATAAGAGGCGGTACTTTCGATAATGTGATAGTGAGGGTAAGTGAAAATTACTATACTGAATGTCATATTGATACAGAGGAAGCAAATGCTTTAGGTGTAAATTCGTCTACAAAAATAGAAGTTATTAAATAAAGTAATTTGTTTAAAACAAATAATACAAGCTGAAATGCTAAAAAATAAATAAACGATAATATTAAATTAAAATATATTATAAATTTAAATAATTTGGAGGATTTTAAAATGAAATATGATGCATTAGGAATGATTGAAACTAAAGGTTTAGTAGGAGCTGTTGAAGCAGCAGATGCAATGGTTAAGGCTGCAAATGTATATTTAATTGGAAAAGAATATGTAGGTGGTGGACTTGTAACTGTAATGGTTAGAGGAGATGTAGGAGCTGTTAAAGCTGCTACTGATGCTGGTGCTGCTGCTGCTCAGAGAGTTGGAGAATTACTTTCTGTTCACGTAATTCCAAGACCACACTCAGAAGTTGAAATTATACTTCCAGCTACAAAAGATGCACAAAAATAATAAAGTTTTGTATTAAACAATTAAAATTTAATTTAACAACAAAGGCTAAGTCAAAAAGTGACTTACCCTCAGCTTGTCGAAAAAGTCTGCTTCAAAAAGCAGACTTTTTTGTTTGCCATGCAGGTGGAGGAACTGAAAAATGTTTTAAGATGTTTAAGGAATCACTCCCCGATAATAATTTTGTCGGAGAAATAGACTTTATTAATCCATTAAAAAAAGATAAAAAACAAGAAGCATTCTAGTTTGCACTTCAACTTCTTCAAAATGGGACAATGAATGTAATTGAACTCTTTTCATATGTTTTGACTCCGTCGTTAAACCAAATGCAATGCTCTCTTCAGGATAAACAAAATGAATAAATAAAGAGAAAATATTTCAGAAAGAAGTACATAAAAACAAAGTTATAGAAATAATCAAATATATAAAAAAAGAAGAATTAGCAGCAAAACTTTTAGAATTAAATGCTATAACATATAGCGATATAGCAGGCCTATGTAATGAACGTTTGCTTCAATTGTTGCAAATTTAACTTCATTAACATCAAATATATCTTTAATTCTAAGTTGCTCTAAAAGCTCGCTAAAAGTAAATTAACTTTTTTTAGATTTTCTGCTAATACTTTTCCATTAAAATAAATGAATATTCAAGTAGTTATTTCAAATAATATAATTAAATATAGATAAACAACTTCAACTATAAATTTATACAAGTCCATAGCTCGCTAGTGCCAGAGATTTTGGAAATGAACAAATTAAGTTTTCGTAATGTATATCTATAATTGGAGGTATTATAATAATGAAAAACTTATATTCTAAAGATATTAAAAAAGATGAGAAAAGAAATATTTCATTAATGTTAATGAAAAAAGTTTTCAGAGAAAATGAAAAAACCATTGCTTACTTGGGTGATAAAACTGGTGAGGTTAAATCTGAGATTATAGATGAGAACGATGAATTGCTAGTGGGTGATGTACTAGAATTGGTAGGTATTTTGGATAGAATCTTTGTTGTTGAGAGTTATAAAAAAATATTGGAATATGATGTAGAAGATTACTTATCATGTATTGAAAGGCCTATAGAAGAAATTATGGATGAGATTAATCTTATTACCAATCGAGAAATTATTAGTAAAGAATGTAAAGCTCTTAATGATTATTTTTTTAATGATTCAGATTTTCTTAATAAATTCAAAAAAGGTATAGCCGGTGTGCGTCAACATCATAACTATAGGGGTGGTTTGGCTGAGCATACATTAAACGTAATGTATTTGTCTACGATCTTAGCTAAAAGATACGAATGTAACAATAGAGAGATTACAATACTCGGAGCTAAGCTTCATGACATAGGTAAAATTGAAGAACTCTTTGTTGATGGTCCTTTTTCTTATACTTTGCGTGGAGAAATTGAAGGACACATAGTCATTGGAGTTTCTATGCTTGAGGAAGCTTTTAAAGCTGAACCAGAATTGTATAATGAAGATTTCAAAGAAAGAATGAAAGGTTGTATCATCCAACATCATGGAAAAATGGAATATGGCTCACCAAGACAATTAAATATGGAAGAAGCCTACATTGTACATTATGCCGATTATATAGATGCAACTATGAACAAGATTTCACAAATAAAAAAAGATGTTGCTCCTGGAACTTGGTCTGAATATGATAGAAGGATAGGTACAAAACTCTATCTTTAATGTATGAATTCAGTCAAAATGCTGTTTTCATAAAAGGTAAAAGCGAGCCGAATAATTTATCGGCTCGCCTATTTAAAATTATACTCATTTACCCAAGCTTTTTGAATGCTACTGTTAGCATAAGCTTGATTCTATTAAGTTGATTTACTTGGCTTGCTCCTGGGTCATAATCTACCGCTAATATGTTTGAATTTGGAAACTCTTGTCTCAATGTCCTTATCATCCCCCTACCAGTGACGTGGTTAGGTAAACATGCAAATGGCTGCATACAAATAATATTTTCAACTCCACTTTCTAATAGTTCTACCATCTCAGCTGTCAAAAACCATCCTTCTCCAGCGTGATTTCCTAGTGAGAGAATTTTCTCTGCACCTGCTGCAAGCTGCTGAATAGTTTTTGGATTTTCAAATCTCCTACTTTTTTCTAGAGCATCTCTCGCATATTTTCTAAATGATTCTACATATTTAATTGCTAAATTACCTGCTAACGCTTTGAATTTACTTTTGCCTAGATATTTACTCTTAAAGTTTGAATTAAATACACTATATAAAAAGAAGTCTATAAGATCAGGCATTACAGCTTCTCCGCCCTCTTTTTCAATAATTTTTACAATCTGATTATTAGAATAAGGATTGAATTTAACAAATATTTCACCGATCAATCCTATTTTGGGCTTTCTACTATGTTTTAAAGGTAAATTATCAAAGTCTTTCACAATACCACTTATGATTTCTTTAGATTTAAATAACTTTCCAGTAGTTATATCTTCAATACAAGCCTGCTTCCATTTAGCATGTAATTCTTCTGCAGAACCTTTCACTATCTCATAAGGTCGAGTTCTATAAATTAATCTCATAAAAAGATCACCATATAATATTGACATAATCATTTTGTTTAGCATAGGAAGGGTAATTTTAAAGCCTGGATTTTTTTCTAATCCTACAGCATTTAGTGATATTACTGGAATATGCCCCATACCAGCATCCTGCAACGCTTTCCTGATAATTGCTATATAGTTTGTAGCTCTACATACACCACCGGTTTGAGAAATAATTACTGAGGTATTATTGGGATCATAGTCTCCATATTTCAAAGCAGTGATAATCTGTCCTACTACTATTATTGATGGGTAACAGGTATCATTATTAACATATTTTAAACCTTCTTCTATAACTCTATCATCTACTTTAGGAAGCACCTTGAAATTATATCCACAACTTTTAATTGCTTCCTCAAGTAATTCAAAATGGATAGGAGACAACTGAGGAGAGAGAATAGTATGCTTTTTCTTCATCTCATTCGTAAACAAAACTCTTTTCCAATGTTCATTCATAGGTTTAGGTTTAATGTGATTTTTTTCTCGTTCTTCAATAGCTGCTTTTAGTGATCGAAGCCTTATTCTAGCAGCACCCAGATTATTCACTTCATCAATTTTTATTAGTGTATATAATTTATTGTTGTTTTCTAAAATTTCGGCAACCATGTCTGTTGCAATTGCATCTAAACCACATCCAAATGAGTTTAGCTGAACTACCTCAAGATAATCAAGCTTACTTACAAAAGAGGCTGCTGCATAGGCCCTTGAATGATAAGTCCACTGGTCAACTACTCTTAATGGACTTTGAATATTTCCTAGATGAGCAACTGAATCTTCTGTGAGAACAGCCATGCCTAAATTATTAATAAGTTCAGGAATGCCATGATTTATTTCAGGATCGATATGATATGGTCTTCCACAGAGGACAATTCCTTTTTTGTTACTTCTTCTTAAATATTGAAGAGTTTCTTCTCCTTTTTTCCTTATATCTTCTTTAAACCTCTCATTTTCGTTCCATGCTAAGGAAAGGGCTTTGTCTATTTCATTTTTTCTAAAACCATGTTCCTTAAAAGTATCGTAAAGGACTTTTGCCAATGCATTTTTATTATCTAAAGTAACAAAAGGATTTATGAATTTAATGTTTTTCTCTTTTAAAACTTCCATATTGCTTCTTATTACTTCCGGGTATGATATTACTAATGCACAATTCAAACTATTATCACTGTGATTAAATTCTTTTTTTTCATAAAAAACACAAGGATAAAAAATCATATCTACTTTACTCTCAACAAGACTCATTATATGGCCGTGAACAAGTTTTGCTGGGTAGCAGGCTGATTCAGATGGTATAGTTTCCAGCCCTTTTTCATATATCTTCTTATTACTTCTTGGAGATATTTCGACTCTGTAACCAAGCTCCGTAAGGAAAGTGAACCACAGTGGATAATTTTGATATATATTCATTACTCTTGGAATACCTATAACTGCCTTAGATTTCTCTTTTGGTAATGGCAGATATTTGAACAATCTTTCATACTTATATGCGTACAGATTAGGAATATCCTTTACTTCTTCTAACTTTCCGCTTCCTCTCTCGCACCTATTACCACTTACAAAACTACTTCCATCATCAAACCTATTGATAGTAAGTAAGCAATTATTCACACATCCATTGCATCTTTTATGATGAACTTCACTTTGAAATTTATCTAACTTTTCTCTAGTTAAAAGACCGCTTTTTTCACCCTCCACAGACCTCTCTTTTGCAATTAAAGCACACCCATAAGCTCCCATCAAACCTGCAATGTTAGGTCTTACTACTTCTCTTCCAGATATGAGTTCAAAACTTCTCAGTACCGCATCATTAAGAAAAGTGCCTCCTTGAACAATAATTTTTTTACCCATCTTTTCTGGATTCTTAATTTTTATAACTTTTTGCAGAGCGTTATTTATAAGAGAATATGATAGTCCAGCAGATATATCCCCAACTGTGGCTCCTTCTTTCTGCGCCTGCTTAACTCTTGAGTTCATAAACACAGTGCATCTAGAACCAAGATCAACAGGTTCCTTTGCAAGAAGAGCCTTTCTACTAAACTCGTCAATTGTTAAATTCAATGATTCAGCAAATGTCTCAACAAATGATCCACAACCAGAAGAACAAGCTTCATTGAGCATTATATTCTCTATTACTCCATTTTTAACCTTCAGGCATTTCATATCCTGACCACCGATATCTAATATAAACTCCACACCAGGCAAAAATCTTTCAGCAGCCTTATAATGAGCAATAGTTTCAATCTCCCCAATATCAATTTTTAAAGCAGTTTTTATTAATCCTTCTCCATAACCGGTTACTACAGACTTAACTATTTCTGCTTCCTTTGGAAGATTATTATACAAATCACTAATTATGTATACAACTCTTTTAAGAGGGTTTCCTTCATTACTACCATAATATGTATACAATATTTCATGATTTTCTCCTATAAGAACAACTTTTGTGGTGGTTGAGCCCGCGTCGATGCCTAAAAAACACTTACCTTTATACTCTGACAGTTCAACTTTTCTTATTTTTTCCTTTGAATGTCTCTTTCTGAATTGGTTTAATTCTTCTTCATCAATAAACAATGGTCTTAATCTTTTTACTTCATTTTTATTACTCTTCCCTAGATTATCTAACCTATCGTATAGTTCTTTAAATGTTAAAGGGTTACTTTTTTCTGAAGAAATAGCTGCGCCTAATGCAACAAAGTAATGTGAATTTGAAGGAAATAGAACATTTTCATCTGTTAAATTCAAAGTTTCAATAAATCTCTTTCTTAATTCTGAAAGAAAGTATAGTGGGCCACCAAGAAATGCAACTTTACCTTTAATTGGCCGTCCACATGCAAGACCACTGATTGTTTGAGTCACTATACTTTGAAATACTGATGCTGCAATATCTTCCTTAGCAGCACCTTCGTTTAAAAGGGGTTGAATATCACTTTTAGCAAAAACTCCACATCTTGCTGCTATAGGGTAAATATTTCTATGGTTCTTTGCTAATTCATTTAAGCCACTTGGATCTGTTTTAAGCAAAGATGCCATCTGATCTATAAATGCTCCAGTGCCTCCTGCACAAGATCCATTCATTCTCTGTTCTACTCCATTTTTAAAATATGTAATTTTGGCATCTTCTCCACCTAGTTCTATGGCTACATCTGCACTATTAATAAACTTTTCAACTGCTAAACTACAGGCAATTACTTCTTGAATAAATGGTACATCTAGCCATTCAGAAACTGCTAAACCGCTAGATCCAGTTACCTTAAATGTTATACATTCTTGATTAAATATATTATAAACTTCCTCAATGAGTTCTTTTACACTATTTTTAATATCAGAAAAATGTCTCTTATATTTACTGTAAAGTGTCTTTTCATTTTTATCTAGCACTACAATTTTTATTGTTGTTGATCCAACATCAAAACCTACATGCAACATATCCTTCATATCTCTACCTCTTTCTAACTAATTTGATATAGTTTAAGCACCGATAGATATTCTTACCATTTTTTTGAATCTTATTACTAAATGTTGAAATAAAAAAAAGCGTTAGCATATGCATTTTGCAATCTGATAGCACCTATCTATATTATTAGCTTACTTATTAGTAAAAGATATTTTCCTAAATGCAGCCAAAATGCCTGCTAAAGTTGCTCCAAATATATTAAACATTAAATCTAAATTAGTATCTACTTGACCGTGTTGGTTTTTAGTTTTAAATATAATATCTAAAATAAATTCTAAATTTTCAAGAAAAACTCCAACAGTAATTCCAATAGATGTTATAAGAATAAAAATAAATATCTTAGATCGTGAAAAGAAACTAGCAGTTGAATCCATGATTGAATAACAGAAAAGCGAAAGTGAAAAAGTTCCAAATACATGTAAAGCTTTATCAAACCAATTTGTAGTTATGTAAAGGTTAAGGTATTGCCCAAATGAGTTATGTAATATTGCTGTTATAATAACTAATGCCTTAATATAATTTTTTACCTTAAATTTCTTTTTATTTTCAAAATAAATAAAAAGTAAATAACTAAGATATATTGGTATTAAATTATAAATAAAATGATGTTCCTTTTTCAGTATAAAGCCGATTGCAGTTAGAAACATAATTATTGAGAAGTAAATAGTCAAAAGTTTTGAAATGTTGTTTTTTTTCATGAAAAATACCTTTCATATTTTATTTTCTTTATTTTCTTTGAATATTGAAACAATAATAACAAAAAAGTTAATGATATGAAGTGAAATTTAAATCATCATTGTTATCACAAAAATATTAACAAAAAATTGTTTATATATATTATTCCCAAAATTTAATTTTAAATTATGAATAATTGATCAAATTAATAACATTATTAGTCAAGTTTATTGCCTCTGGAGTGTTCTTAAAATAAGTTTTAATAAAAATATTAAAAATAGGAAAATATATGGGTTGAAGATAAAACATGAAAGGATGAAACCTATGTATAAACCTGGATACTTAAAATTACTTGAAAGCGGTGAATTAGAGGAAAGAGTTAATCTTCTATATTTAAAGGAACGGTTCTTTTTGTTTGACGGGTAAACAAAAGGAATAAATAAAGAGAAAATATTTCAGAAAGAAGTACATAAAAATAAAGTAATAGAAATAATCAAATATACAAAAGAAGATAAGCAAGATAATATTGAAAATATAGTAAATAATACAATTGAAAATTTTGCAAATGAAAACCAAATTACAGATCAAGTTCAATTTTACAGATAAAAAAAGAAGAATTAGCAGCGAGACTTTTAGAAAAGTATTGTTTTAAATTGGATGGGAGATTAAGAGAACATTATTGGATTAATAAAAATAAATATGACCAGCTTATTTATTCTATTCTTAGAAATGAATGGATTAAGTAATGAGTATTTAAATTATTCAAAACATTCCTACATTATGAACTATAGAGTAAATTAAAAGGAGGACAAATGTATGAATAATATTGTTAATAGTGAATCCTTTGAAAAAGTTGAAGCGATCAATAAAGGTTGGTTAAATGATAAGAAATATTACGTAGAAACCTCAGAATATAAGAAACTACTTCTGCGAGTAGCGGAAAGAGTGTATATTCCCTTCTTTCATGGTGTATTGGTGAAGATGCTGAAGTTGTCCTACCGCGTCTTTCAGAAACCGAGCAATATGTGCTTGGAATAAAGTCTGGTGAAATGCTTAGAAAAATTCATTCTATCCCTGCATCCAAAGAACAGGAAGAATTTAACCGTATTGTATGGAGTGCAACGGTCAGTCCTCATTTTGCAACAGGGCAAATCAATGGTTATTTTGACGGTAGACCCCCTATTGAGTTTTTCAAGCTGTTAGCATTTTACATTTCGGGTAATACACTTTCGTCAATTTATTGGGCAATACAGTTTGGTGAAAAAGAAATTTCAACAATGAAAAATCAAGCAAAGAATGTACTGTCATGGTTTGACAATATGAACAATCCTGTGCCAACTTGGTATTTGCAGGAATTTTATATTCAGTACATAGACAATGTCCCGTATAAACTGAAAGCTGTTAGCAATGATCGAAGCCAACGGCAACAATCCATACGACAGTTTATAGTAGAATGGAATATAGCCAGAATGTAAAATATGAAATGTTTTACACAGCCTAACTCTGTATTTTTATCATACCACAAACAACAATTTTCTTATTTTACGTCGCAACAGTAAAATCATACGGTTTAAATGTAGTTAAGGAGAATGTCAATATGAGTGAAAAAATTCCATATATTTTAAAACCTTTGTTATATGAATATGAATCAAATTTAAAAAAGTATTTTGGAAATAAGATATTTGGCGTATACCTTTATAATTCTGTGACTTGGTGGACATTAAAATATAATGGAATACCTATAAATAGTCCGAATGTTAAGTGGGATAATATTGTAGAAACAATGAATTATAATTTAAATAGTTATTGGAAAAAGAAATTGTATGAAAAAGACATATTCTTATCAGATGAATGGATTGAGTTTGCTGTATTGACATTATGTAGGATATTATACACACTTGATAATAAAAGCATAACTACGAAAATTCAATCTGCATAATATACAGTAGAGATAATCCTAAAGAATATAAATTAATTGTTGAAGAGGCTATAAAAATTAGAAAAAACTCTTGTGATAAATCTTTATATGAGACAGAATTTGAAAGGGAAAATGAATTAAAATGTTTTATGAATTATTTAATAGATTATTGTAATAAAGAATATAATTTGGTAGCAGAGAATTTACTTTGAATATTTGAATGAAGTTGTTACTTTCAGGGAAAAAAACATTTAAGGTTCCAAAGTGGCTGAAGGATTTAATTAACGAGTAAAGGAAAAGGTGAAAGGGTTAAATTTTTAAGAGCAGGGGTAGAATTTCAGGATTAGGCTATATAACGTGTGTTTTATATAGAGATATTATTTTTTTGATATTTTAGTTTACCCCCCTGTTAGAATAAGTATAAACTTTTTGGCAAAAGTATAAACAAATCGGCGATACTAATACAATTTAGCGTAAGTAAGTCATTTAAATATTTGTGGTGCATCCAATATTACCATAGCTGAATTTGTTAACAGCCTCCTATTAAAAGAAGGCTGTGAAAGCTTTTATTCCATTATATTTTATTTCTCTACTAAATTATTTAATGATACTTCTTGTTTGTTATCTGGTTGGTTGATGAAGTGGACTTGTGCTGTATTATTATTTTCGTTAATAGTTTCAATATAAACTTGCATACCATTATAGCTTACGTTAATCATATTTGGACTAGAAATAATATCCTTTATACGTTGTTTATTCAATATAGATACCTCCTTATTAATGTGAACAATTATATTATTCGCATTCAAATCAAGATTTATTATTTATTAGAAAATGATAGTTTATGGAAAAAATCTTTTATAGGCTATGATTTCTGAATATTTGTTGTCATAGGTCCCTTTTCAGTTTCTTGAATATCAAAAGTAACACTTTCACCTTCATTCAAATCTTATTCAGGACCTTGTTCTTTAATTTGCAAATGATGAAAGAATACATCATTTCCTCCATTACAAGATATAAAGCTATATCCTTTTTCAGTATCAAACCATTTAACTGCACCAGTTACTTCAGCCATAAGTTATTTCCTCTCTATTTTAATTATTACTAGATAGTATTTATTAAATTCAAGATTTTAATACCTTGAAAAATAAGGAAATTATATTTTTTTTAGAGGATAATTTTAATTTGCGTATAACTGTATCTCGATTTTTTTATGTAGCTTATTTGAAAATTATGGTATAATTTGATATGAAGAAATAAATGGTATGATTTTATTAGTTAGATAAAGAAATGTAACAAATATATTTTCAATATCTTTAATAATTATAGCTAATGCAAAGAAAAATTTTTATGATTGCTAAGGTTTACCTATCAATTATATGTGCAAAGACGTTGTAATTAAAATAATATCAGTAAACAATTGAAGATAAAGTTCAATCTATGAATTCAAATTAACATGGAATTTTAGGGGACGGTTCTTTTTATTTGACAGATAAACAAGAGGAATAAATAAAGAGAAAATATTTCAGAAAGAAGTACATAAAAACAAAGTTATAGAGATAATCAAATATATAAAAGAAGAAATTAAATGTTAAATATGCAATGTATTATAATAAATATGAAGACAGAAATGGACGTATGTTTCAAGATAGATTTAAAAGTGAAGCAGTGGAGGACGATAATTATTTAATAGGTGTGTTGATATATATATATATAATAATACCATAAAATCAAAATATTTGAAACAAAGAAACAAAAATATGAATAAAGTCAAATTTCAGACAAAAAGAACCGTCCCTAAAAACAAATTGAGAATTTAATTGAGGCTGTAGTTCAACGTGTTTTTGCTATCTCGAACGAACTAATGACAAAGCAAACGGGACTATCAGCAATGGTTGCCAATGGTCATGTACCGTCTTGGCTCAATGAAAAGGACGTTGAAGAGTTACTTATGGAAATTGGTGAGGAGCTTTTGCTTGTCCATAAAATAAAACGGGGGGAGAACAAAAAATGAAAAAAATAGTTATAATTGGTGGAGGAATTGCTGGGTTGAGTGCTGGTATCTTTGCCCAGAAAAATGGCTTTAATAGTATTATAGTGGAAAAGCACCATACTTTAGGTGGGGAGTGTACGGGCTGGGAGCGTCAAGGCTACCATATAGATGGTTGTATTCACTGGCTAGTGGGAACGAAAGAGGGAACCCAAATTCATGATCTTTGGAGCACCGTGGGTGCTCTAGACGGGGTTGAGATATACCACCCTGAGAGCTTTATGGCTGTTGAACACGACGGCGTAACAGTTAATTTCTATCGTGATCTTGATCGGTTTAAGTCAAGCTGGCTAGAAATATCACCAGAAGACAAAGAAGAAATAGAAGAGTTTTACAGTGACATAAAGCGGCTACATTCATTTTCAATACCATCAGGAAAGCCTGTAGATATGATGAGTCTAATTGAAAAAATAAAGTACATTTTCTCCATGAAAGATATTGGCACACTTATGCAGAAGTACGGAAAGATCAGTGTGAAGGAATTGGCCAAGAAGTTCAAGCACCCGGCGTTGAGGGAAGCAATAGCTTCCTTTATGCCAGAAGGAGATTACAGTGCAATATCCGTTCTTTTTCCTCTCGGTACTTTTACTAGTGGGCAGTCGTCTATTCCCGACGGGGGTTCTAAGGCACTAGCTAATCGCATGGTAGAGCGATACCTATCTTTAGGCGGAACAGTGGAGGCTTCGTGTGAGGTGGTGGAAGCGGATATTGAAGGAGATACAGTAAAGGGTATTAAATGCAAAAACGGAAAATCGTTCGAAGCAGATTGCTTTATTGCCGCTTGTGACGCCAAGGTTTTATATGAAAAGCTACTAAAGGGACGTTACCCTGATCAAGAGTTTGAGAAAAGGTACAATAATCCAGATAGATATCCTTTGGCATCAAACATTTATATCGGAATAGGCTATGAAGATGAAATGAACGACATTCCCCGGACACTTAAGTTTCCTGTAGAATCGGTAGATATTAACCAAAATCAGAAACCAATAGAACATTTACAAATGACCCACTATGGCTACGAGCCTAACTTTGCTCCAAAGGGCATACTGTAATGACCTTTGCTATTAATCAATTTAAGCCAGAACTAGATGCGTGGGAAGATTTGGTAAAAGATAAGGAAGCTTACGCTAAGGAAAAGACTCGGATTGGCGAAGCAGTAATCGATGCAATGGAAACTCGCTTTCCACACATGAAAGGAAAGCTGAAACTGCTGGATGTGGCCACTCCGCAAACCTACGTACGGTACTGCAATGCTTATCGTGGAGCCTTTATGGGTTTTTGGCCGACTATTAGTGGAAGGTCTTTGGCTCATACAGACCAGCTAGTAAAAGTCAACAAGAAAAATAAAAAAGTTTAGTAATATTGTTTAGCTAAAAAAGTGTAACCTTAATAAACCCAAACAATGAATTGCTTGAAAAACAATTAAAACTTTATGTAAGGACTTAATAATTATGCAGCAAGTAGCTGTAATGATTGTTTGTAGTTACTAATATGAGTTTCTGGAGAACGGAGTTCAAAAGATTTTTCATCACGTAGCACTGCAAAAATGATATTACAGATTTTGTGCATAACAGCACCAATAGCAACCTTTTTAGGTTTAGATTCAGTTTTCTTTCGGTAATAAGCTTGTAAATAGGGATTAATAGCTTTACCATTACTTGTAGAACGTATATTAGACAAAGCGATAGCAAAAACAACACGTCTAGCGATACGTGAACCACGCTTAGACATATGCATTTCAGTAGCATTGAATTTGCCTGATTGGTTAACTTCAGGATCCATACCAAAATAAGCAAACAGCTGTTTAGGGTTCTTAAAAGCACTAAAATCACCAATTTCACACATTATGGTAACAGCAGATAAAAAACCAACACCAGAAATTGAATCTAGCAAATGAATTTGATTAATAAACTTTTCGGATTTATGCTTATCAACAAGCAAATTTATTTGATTTAAAATAGATTCAATAACAGTATCTAAATATTCGATTAAGTCAATAGTTAAAGAAATATTGAAATACACACTATCAATATTACAACCAAAGGTTTTGGCTGCATTTGCTGCGTTAGAAAGTTTTTCGTAGCATTGAGTAGCTTTTGAAATACCTTTTCTAGAAGATTTAGATATTTTTTCAATCAAAGATGATTTATGCGCTCTTAATATTTTATCAGGAGTACAATAATTCTTTAAAATCATGCGAGATGTAACACCACAAACATCTGAGAAAATATTAAGGTATTGAGGAAAAACAGTATGTAAATCCGCTTTTAGTTTATTAATATGAGCTGAGCGTTGATCCATAATGTCATAATGTTTACGAACTAAGCTACGAAGCTCTAAAACAAGCTTAACAGGCATAACAGAGGTTTTTAAATTGTTAGATAAACCAAGTCTAGCGATGCCAATAGAATCTAATTTATCATTTTTTACTTTCCTTATTCCTGAATTTTTGATAGAATGAGTGATGAGAGGGTTAATAATATGGGCCTCAAATCCTGATTCATTCAGGAAGCAGAAGAGCGGAAAGTGATAGATTCCGGTAGATTCCAGGAAAATGTGTGATTTCATGGAATGTGACTCTTCTGCTTTTTTTATTGCAGAAATAGCACGTTCAAGAGAATCTATACTGTTATGTAGTATTTTAAAAGGTTTCAAAATAATGTTTCCGTTGTTATCAACAATAGACATAAAACTAAAAGTTGAACCAACATCAATACCAACGGAGATATAGTTACGATTATTAAAATTAAACATAGAAAGCTCCTTTCGAATAGGTATCCATAAATAGCAATGAGTACACAACCTGGCACGTTATTCGGGTATAGCTTATCAGCTCCCAACCAGCTAAAATCATAAATCCTCATTGAATGGATTGATTGTCTGTAGTTACAGGTATTGCCTTATAAAAGGCTCCCAAGGACGTTAACATTTACCATCCTATTCAATAAATATAATACCTTATGACTTAGACAAAGTCGAGAGTTGAATTTCTATGCAATAACTTATGAGTTTATTCATGACTCAATGGTTGAATGATTGTATACAAGAATGATTTTCTTTATTCAGCCAGAACATGAATTAGCATAGCTTTTTGCTATGACTTTATTATACCAGGACGTATCAAAGGCATCGATAACATGTTATTAAGTGGTCAGTGGCTACAACCACCTGGGGGATTACCTGTAGCAGTGATTACTGGAAAAGACACAATTATGCGGATTTGCAAGAAAGAAAAACAGCAATTTGTAACTCTTTAAAGTCGATACCAGACAAGATTTGGATAGTAATTAGGGACGGTTATTTTTGATTGACAAAGTATAAAAATGAGAAAGTATAAAAATGATAATATAGAGATGGAACATGCCAAGACAAGCTCGAGTAAAAAGTGCTACAGGAATATACCATATAATGATTAGAGGAATAAATAAAGAAAAAATATTTATGAGTTCTATAGTCAAAATGACAATAACTTGTATATTGATACAAAAGAAGAAAAGTAAGATAATATTGAAAATATAGTAAATAATACAATTGAAAATTTTGCAAATGAAAATCAAATTACAGATCAAGTTTAATTTTCACAGATAAAAAGAGAAGAATTAGCAGCGAGACTTTTAGAATTAAATGCTATAACATACAGTGATATAGCAGGCTTATGTAATTTAAGTATATATAGGTATCTGAAATAAAGAAATAAAAATATGAACAAAGTCGAATTTCAAACAAAAAGAACCGTCCCTAAAAACATAAGTAAGCTACTGAAGAGATGTTTAGGATATGATGGAGAAAAAACATATAAGATTGTAGGGGTAATTATGAGCATTTATAAATCGCAAGTAGGAAAAACTGTATCATTAAAATTATATGATGAACAAATGATAAAAGTAGGATCTCCGTTTAAAGATATATACGTTGATACTAGCTTTGGTAAGACTCATTTGATAGAGAGCGGAAATTTGAATGGAAAAGCATTGTTAGTATTTCATGGCGGAAATAGTACAACAGCATATAACTTGTTAATGTGTAAATTCCTACTTAATGATTTTCATGTATATGCAGTAGATATTATAGGGCATCCGGGAAAAAGTGATGAGGTTAAGCTTTCTTCTAACAATTATGATTATGGGAAATGGGCTGATGAAGTTATAACAAAACTTGGATTTAGCAAAATAAAATGTTTTGGAGGGTCTTTTGGCGGGGGAGTGTTGGCAAAACTCATGTGCGTTGCTCCCGAAAAAGTTGACAGGGCGGTATTGATTGTACCAGCAGGAATTAATAATGCTTTTCCAATAAGTTCAGCTAAGATGATGTTGCCATTAATAAAGTATTGTATGACAAAGAAGGAGAAGTATTTAATAGAAACAGCTTTATTTATGGCAATAAAAGAAGATGTGTTGGATGCAGATACCTTGGCAATAATAAAGGATAGTTTTGATAATGTTAAAACAAAAGTAGGAATGCCATCTAATGTAAGTAAAAAATTAATGTTGAAATGTAAGGCTGCGACACTTGTTATGGCCAGCGAAATGGATTGCCTTTTTCCAGCCAGAAAGGTATTATCAAGAGCGAAAAAAATAATAATAAATTGCAAGGTACATAAGCTAGAGGGTTGTGGTCATATGCATATCATGCCAGAACGAGAGAGGAAAATGATTATTGATTTTCTGAATTCATAGAATTGAAAATATAACGATCGTAAATAAAAAAATCAAGAGGTTAAGTTTTAGGTCAACCAAACGACCATAGACCGAAAATGAGATATTGACACTGGAGGCATTGCAAGTGTAGTAGATTCTTATCTTGAGCCAGGAGAATCTGGAGTCTTAAGGTACGGTTCTTTTTGTTTGACAGATAAACAAAAGGAATAAATAAAGAGAAAATATTTCAGAAAGAAGTACATAAAAACAAAGTAATAGAAATAATCAAATATATAAAAGAAGAAAAGCAAGATAATATTGAAAATATAGTAAATAATACATTTGAAAATATAGTAAATGAAAATCAAATTACAGATCAAGCTCAATTCTCACAGATAAAAAGAAGAATTAGCAGCGAGACTTTTAGAATTAAATGCTATAACATACAGCAATATAGCAGGCTTATGTAATTTAAGTATATATAGGTATCTGAAATAAAGAAACAAAAATATGAACAAAATCGAATTTCAAACAAAAAGAACCGTCCCTAAAAGCATTCTATATTTTATCACTATCCTTTTAAAATATTTTAAGGAATTTCTCTAGTGTAACAACAAGAGAAAGCTCCTATTATATCAGTATTTTTTTCAATTAAAATTTTAAAATTAGTTTCTTTTTTGAAATTATCTCACTAAAAAGTGTTTTTTTCACATACATATATTATTTTTGTATAATAACTACGTATTAAGTTAAAATAAATACAGTACTAATGTACAGACAAAAAATTATATTAAACAAAAAAGGAACAATATAATTAAATCAAAAATTAGGAGGAATAAAAGTGGCGAGATTTACGATACCAAGGGATATCTATTTTGGAAAAGGAGCGATCGAAGAATTAAAGAATTTAAAGGGTAAAAGAGCCATGGTGGTAATTGGAGGTGGTTCAATCAAGAGAAGTGGAGCACTAGATAGAATAGAAGGATATTTAAAAGAAGCTGGGATGGAAACAAAACTTTTGGAGGGTGTAGAAATAGACCCAACAGTTGGTACAGTAATGAATGGTGCAAAAGTAATGCAGGAATTTCAACCAGATTGGATTATTGGAATAGGTGGAGGATCACCGATAGATGGAGCAAAGGCTATGTGGATATTTTATGAATACCCAGAGCTTACATTTGAAGAAGCTGCAAAACCATTTAACTTACCAGAGTTAAGAAAAAAAGCAAAATTTGTAGCAATATCCACAACCAGTGGAACAGGGACAGAAGTTACATCTTTCGCAGTTGTAACAGATGAAAAAACTGGAATTAAATATCCAATAGCTGACTTTAATGTCACTCCAGATATAGCAATAGTGGATAATGATTTAGTACAAACAATGCCAGCAAAATTAAAAGCATTCACAGGAATGGATGCATTAACCCATGCTGTTGAAGCATATGTTTCAACAGTAAGAAATGATTTTACTGATGCACAAGCAATGAAAGCTATTGAAATGGTGAAAGAAAACTTAATACAATCTTATAATGGAGAAGAAGAAGCTGGAAATAAACTGCATATAGCTCAATGTTTAGCAGGAATGGCATTCTCAAATGCAATCTTGGGTATTGTTCATAGTATGGCTCACAAAACAGGTAGAATATTCAATCTTGAAAATGGAATTCCTCATGGATGTGCAAATGCAATATATTTACCATATGTAATAGACTTCAACAAAAAAACTGCTCTTAAAACTTATGCTGATATAGCAAGAAGACTAGGGTTAGCAGGGAATAGTGAAGAGGAATTAACAAATTCATTTACAGAAATGGTAATAGACTTTAATAAGAAAATGAATATTCCACTTACATTAAAAGAATTTGGATTAAACGAACAAGAATTTAATGATAAGCTGGATGAAATTGCTGCAGCTGCAGTAGGAGATCCATGTACAGGTACAAATCCAAGAGAAATATCAGTAGAAGAAATGAAAAAACTATTTACTTGTGTTTATTATGGTAAAAAAGTAGACTTTTAATAATAGATTATGAAGAAAAGACTAAGAGCTCTGATCGGTTCTTAGTCTTTCTTAAGAAAATACTATATAATTTAATGAATCTATAATAATTTCCTTATCTTGAATATGTTTTAGAATAATAATTGTCCTTGGGAAAACAATTGTGGAAGCAATGAAACGAGAGGCTTAAATATAGAGCATTGCCTAAAGTCAAAACATAAAAGATAATGAAAGAGTTATTCAAAAAGACTTATTATGGAGTTAATATATAAATTATCCATACCCATACCATGAAAATGTTGTTAATTATAGAATCATTAGGCTATGTTCGAATAAGTGTTGATATTTTAGGTTATTCTATAAACATCGCATAATTTTTTAAAAAGAGAGTTTCTTTAACATTGTTGCGGATCTGATGAAACCTTGAAAAGGTAACTATCATATGAAGAGGTGATTATAAAGTGGATACGAAAAATTATTTAACACCTGCAGAAATTGCGGCTACAACTGTACAAACAGGAATCAAAAAGGTAAAATTATCATTTTCACAGCGACTAACTCTAGGGATTTTAGCAGGAGTTTTCGTTGCCTTTGCTTCAGAAGGATCTAATATGGCAGCTTTTAATTTATTTGTAAAACCTGAAACTTATGGGTTGGGAAAAGTTTTGGCAGGTTCAATTTTTAGTACAGCACTGATGCTGGTTCTGTTAGCAGGAGGAGAACTATTTACAGGAAATACACTCATCATTATAAGTGTTTTAGAAGGTAAAGTGAAAGTAAGTGAGATGCTGAAAAATTGGGGGACTGTATATATAGGAAATTTAATAGGATCTGTATTGATAGCTTTTATGATGGTACAGTCAGGGTTATTTAACAGCGGATCGAACGTCCTTGGGGCAGTAACCATTAAAATTGCTGTCTATAAAGTGAATCTACCTTTTATGTCCGCATTATATTTAGGCATTATGGCAAACTGGCTTGTTTGTTTGGCAGTATGGCTGGCTTATGGAGCTAAAAACATGGCTGGAAAAATACTTGGTATGTTCTTTCCAATATGGCTTTTTGTTACATCAGGATTTGAACACAGTATTGCGAATATGTATTACATTCCAGCAGGAATATGGGCAAAATCCAACGTTGATTGGGTTGCTGCATCCCATCTTTCGCCAGAAAAATTAGCAAATTTAAATTGGAATACGTTTATCATCAATAATCTAGTACCTGTGACACTTGGAAATATAATTGGTGGTGGGATATTTGTAGGATTTATTTACTGGTTTATTTATTTGAAAGAAGATAAAAACAGAAGGAACGTTGAAAAAGTAGAAAAATAGAAGTTACTTTTGCACGCGAAAAGGGTATGTTAATTATATGGAAATATTATACAAGAGAGGAATTGCTAAATGAAAAAATATGAATTCAAAAAATATATTGCTGAGTTTATAGGAACGTTTATATTAGTATTTAATGGTACAGGTGCAATAATAATTAATGATTTATCAAATGAAGCTGTTACTCATTTAGGAATATCATTAGCATTTGGATTTACAGTAGCATTTCTAATATATACATTTGGTAATGTTTCAGGTGCCCATTTTAATCCTGCAGTATCAATTGCACTTTGGAAAGGAAAAGAAATAAATACTAAACATTTGCTGTTTTATATAGTTTCTCAGTTAGGTGGAGCAATTACTGCAAGTTTAATTCTAATAGGTATTTTTGGTAATATTGCAAAATTAGGGACAACTCAACCATTACAAAGCTTAGGTAATAATGCTGTATTAATTTCACTTATAGTAGAAATAATATATACTTTTATTTTAATGATTGTAATTTTGGGATCAGCTGTAGATAAAAGAGCACATCAAAAATTTGCAGGAATAGCAATAGGCTTTACTATAGCTATAGGAGTCTTAATTATTGGACCTATTTCGGGTGGTTCATTTAATCCAGCAAGGTCTATAGGACCTGCAATTATTTCAGGAAATTTAAATTATTTATGGGTTTATATAGTTGGACCTATAATAGGAACGTTATTAGCAACATACACTTATAAGTTAATCAAGGAATAATATAATAATTAAAACTCAGGAATAAAATCTTGAGTTTTAAATATAAAATTCATAAATAAAACCTCTAAAAAAGGAAATACTAATATTGATTAAAAAAAGAGGAGGTTTTAATATTGAACGTTAGAGATATAATGACAAGAGATGTATCATATGTAACAGTAAAATCCAATATAACAGAAGCAGCAGATATTATGAAATCTTTAGATGTTGGAATAGTTCCTGTTTGTGATGAAAATAAAAATCCTGTTGGAGTAATAACAGACAGAGATATAGTTTTAAGAAGTGTTGCTGAGACTAATAATGCTACTCAGCATATAGGAAATATAATGAGTAAAAATATTGTAAGCACAAGTCCTGATACAAATGCTCATGAAGCAGCTACATTGATGGCGCAAAATCAGATAAGAAGGTTACCAGTAGTTGAAAATAACAAGATTGTTGGAATCCTTTCACTAGGGGATTTAGCAAATGTAAATATACATGTGAATGAAGCAGGTGAAGCTTTAAGTTCGATTTCAAAACCAGGCAATGAAATAAAATAAAAAAATGTGGAAATTAAAAAAGGGAGCATGAAAGTATTCCCTTAAAATGGACTTAGTAAGAAAGATGTTAATTTAATAATTAGCATCTTTTTTTGTATAATTATTTTAAGGAGGAATACTCATGTACATATTTTATTCACAGAAAGTGTAAGTGGCAAGAAAACACCATGGAAAAATCTTATATTCATTACAAAAGATTAAGAAAGAGCTGTCAAAAGCTGTTATTAGATGCAATAGAGAAGAAGGTGCCTAAGAGAAAGTTTAGAAACTTAAAGAATAAACTATATGCTAAATACCCAGAAGAATTTTATGTTTATGGAAAAGATGAAGTAAAGAATAAAAAATCAGCTGTGGGAAAATTAGGGGACGGTTCTTCTTGATTGACAAAGTATAAAAATGGTAGTACTATAGTAAAAATGGTAATATAGAGGTGGAACATGCCAAGACAAGCTCGAATAAAAAGCGCTACAGGAATATACCATATAATGATTAGAGGAATAAATAAAGAAAAAATATTTATGAGTTCTATACACAAAAATAAAATATTAGAAATAGTGAAAAAAATTAATGTAAAGTATGCTATGTATTATAATAAAGTTGAAAAAAGATATGGACATGTATTTCAAGATAGATTTAAAAGTGAAGCAGTGGAGGACGATAATTATTTAATAGGTGTGTTGAGATGTATACATAATAACCCTGTTAAAGCAGGCATAGTAAAAAATATAGAAGAATATAAGTGAAACAGTGTAAGTGAGTATATAAAAAAAGAATACAAATATAATAAATGAAAAATATTTAAATGAGATATAATTTCTTACAGAGATATAGCAGATATATGTAATTTATCTTATTATAAAGTTGCTGCCATAGGGAAAGGAATAAAAAGCGATTGTATCAATTAGAAAGAATCGTTCCTTAAGAAAAAGATAATTTTTATAAATATAAAAATAAGGTAGGTAATTATGTTGAAAGTATTTAATCCTTTTTATAATGATTTGCAAGATTTAGAAAATTGGTTAAATTCTTATGCTCAAAAAGGATATAGGATTGTGAATGTCCATCAGCTGAATATAGATACTATGTAGGACTGGTAAAGAGTAGTGAATTTGATAACCTAAAAGAAAAATATGAATCTGAGTTAATAAAAGCCTTTAAAACAAATTTATTTATTAAAAGTACAACTTCTAAGAAAAAAATTTCATTAGATTTTAGAGGTCAGCTATGGACGTCGCCTGAAGTACTAAATAATTGGGAAATTTTAATTTTAGAGACTAAAAACAATACGCAAATCAACAATGAAAATTTAATAAAAAATTTAAAAGAATATAAAAGTTTGGTAAGTAAAGCTATAATCAAATTTAAAATATTATTATCAATTATTTTATTTTCAAGTATTGTGTTATTTACGATTTGTTCGTTTATTTTACAACAAAAGATAATATTAATATTAATTGATATTATTATGATAATATTAACAATATATGTATTTGTTTATTGTAATAGGATTAAAGCAAATGTAGAACTTTAGGGGACGGTTTTTTTATTTGACAGATAAACAAAAGTAATAAATAAAGAGAAAATATTTCAGAAAGAAGTACATAAAAACAAAGTAATAGAAATAAGCAAATATATAAAAGACAGAAATGGACATGTGTTTCAAGACAGATGTAGAAGCGAAATAGTAGAAAATGATACTTATATGTCGGTGTATTGAGATATATACATAATAATCCCGTTAAAGCAAAAAGTGAAATATTGTATTTATTTAAAAATAAAAAAATTTATAAAATTTTATAATAATAGTGACGAATATATATATATTGATATAAAAGAAGAATTAGCAACAAGACTTTTATAATTAAATGCTATAACATACAGCGATATAGCAGGCTTATGTAATTTAAGTATATATAGAGTATCTAAAATAAAGAAACAAAAATATGAATAAAGTCGAATTTTAGACAAAAAGAACCGTCTCGAAAAACAGAGGATATAGATGTATGTGAATATAAAGTATCAAAATCACCTGTATCAGATATTGAGAATAAAATTAATAATAAAAGTATTGAAGAAATAATAAATGAAGTAATTAAAGAAGAAAAAATTACAGCACAAGAGTTAATTTCAAAAGCAAGAGCAAGACAAATATCAAGAGCAAGGAAAAAATAATAATTAAAGCAGAAAAGGAATGTGATATAAGAAATATATATTTAGCAGAAAGGTCAAAAAAAGGTCCCCAAAATTCATTATCATTTTGTATACTATAAGAAAAGAAAAAGAATTAAGATTTTAAACATATTGATTAATTTGGCAGTTTAAATAATATTAAGTTAATAGGAGGTAGAAAGAATGAAATTAAGAAAAACAATATCTATTGTTTTAGTAATAGCTATTTTAGCTCTTACAGGAGCACCAGAGGTATACGCAATGCCAGAGAGAGGAAATGGACAAGATAAAGGAGGAATAGCACCAGGATTATTGAAAAATATGATATTAAATTCAGATTTATCAGAGGAAGAAGCAGTAGAACTAATTATAGAAAATGCAGGAAGTTTGTCACCAGGAGTTTTAAAAGAAATAATTCTAGGACTAGACTTATCAAGTGATTCATTAGAAAAATTAGAAGAAGAAGGAATATTAGATGGTCTACCAGGAGGAATATTAAAAGAAATATTATCAGGTGACGATGAAGATGACGAAGAAGAAGAAATTGAAGTAAAAGGAAATATAACAGATATAGACGTAGAAGATAAAATCATAGAAATAGATGGTAAAGAATATGAATTACCAGAAGAAGTAGAAATTGAAATAGATGGAGAAAAAGCTGATTTAGGGGATTTAGAAGTTGGAATGGAAGTAGAACTTGAAATTGAAGATGAAGAAGCTAAAATAAAAGCTGAAAGTGTAGAAGGAATAGCAACAATAGAAGGGAATATAGAAGGTTTAGACTTAATAGGAACTTACCATATAACAATAGATAAAGAAGAATATAAAATAGCAGAAGAAGTAGAAGTTATTTTAGATGCAGAAGAGGCAACATTAGAAGATTTAGAAGTTGGAATGGAAGCTAAAATTGAAATAATTGATGAAGAAGTAGCTCGAATTTATGCTCAAAGCATAGGATATGAAGAAGTAGAAGGGAATATAGAAGATTTAGATTTAATAGGAACTTACCATATAACAATAGATGAAGTAGAATATAAAATAGCAGAAGAAGTAGAAGTTATTTTAGATGCAGAAGAGGCAACATTAGAAGATTTAGAAGTTGGAATGGAAGCTAAAATTGAAATAATTGATGAAGAAGTAACTCGAATTTATGCTCAAAGCATAGGATATGAAACAATAGAAGGGAATATAGAAGATTTAGATTTAATAGGAACTTACCATATAACAATAGATGAAGTAGAATATAAAATAGCAGAAGAAGTAGAAGTTATTTTAGATGCAGAAGAGGCAACATTAGAAGATTTAGAAGTTGGAATGGAAGCTAAAATTGAAATAATTGATGAAGAAGTAACTCGAATTTATGCTCAAAGCATAGGATATGAAACAATAGAAGGGAATATAGAAGATTTAGATTTAATAGGAACTTACCATATAACAATAGATGAAGAAGAATATAAATTATCTAGAGATGCACAAGTTGTTATCAATGGCTTTGCGAGTGCTTTAGAAGATTTAGAAACAGGTATGAGTGTTGTTGTAAAATTACAGGAAGAGATAGTTGTTAAAGTAAATGTAGAATTTGAGATTGAAGAAATAGAAGGAAATATAACAGGTATAGATCTTGAAGATAGATATATAACAATAGATGAAGTAGAATATAAGTTAGCTAATGAAGTGGAAATAAGATTAAACAACAAAGAAGCAATATTAGAAGACTTAGAATTAGAAATGGAAATTAATGCTGTAGAATTATATGGCGAAATAGTAGAAATAAATGCATTTAAAGAAGAAATTTTAGAGGCACAAGGAATGATATCAGCTATAAACTTGGAATACGGGTATGTTGAAATTGGGGGAATAGAATACCAGTTAGCAACAGAGACAATAGTAAAAGTTGACGGAGAAGTAGCAACATTAGAAGACTTAATAGTTGGTATGTCAGTAGAAGTGGAGTTATGTAACGGAGAAATAGTTAAAATATATGCAGAAATAATAGAAACAAGCAAGATTGAAGGAAAAATAACAGATTTAGATTTAATAGGTATATATCATTTATCTGTTGATGATCAAGAGTATAATCTTTTAAGTAAAGCTATTGTAACTTTAAATGAGGAAGAAGCACAATTAGAAGATTTACAGTTAGGAATGTCAGCGATAATTTATTTAGTAGATAACAATATAATTAAGATAGAAGCTACAATGATTAATAGCGAAAGAGTATTAGGAGAAATAAAAGATATTGACCTAATAGGAGTTTATCATGTAAGAGTAGGGGCTAAAGAATATGTATTATCAAAAGAAGCACAAGTTACAATAGATGAAAAAGAAGCAACTTTAGAAGATTTAGAGATAGGTATGGAAGCTAATGTACTTGTTGAAGATGAGTTAGTAACAAAAATAGATGCAAAGACTTCAGAAGTTGTAAAGGTTCAAGGATTATTAACAAGTATAAACATAGAAGAAAGAAATATAGAAGTGAATGAAGCAGTATATAACTTATCTGATGAAGTAGAAGTATTCATCGATGAAGCGGGAGCAGTATTAACAGATTTAGAAGTTGAGATGGACGTTGAAATAGAGATAGATAATGGATTAGTAGAAATAATAAATGCTAATAGCATAGAACAAAGTGAAGTATTAGAAGCCCAAGGAATATTAATGGGAATAGACCTTGAAGAAAGAACTATAACAATAGACGAAGAACAATATGATCTAGCTGACAATATGGAAACAATAACAGTAAATGGAGTAAATTCTTTTTTAGAAGATATAGTTGTAAATATGAATGTAGAGGTTGAGATACAAAATAATGTAGTTACAAAAATTGCTGCAGAAGACAATGTAGAGCAAATTACTGGTGAAATCATTGAGGTATCATTCACAACTGAAGGAATGAAATTAACAATAGATATTGTAGATGGTGAAACAGCACAACATCTAGTAAGTAAAGATTTAGAAAATAATAATTCAGAAATATTAAGCTTAGGGTACTATGCTCAGTTTAAAGTAGTGAACAGTATTATTGTAGAAGTTATTGAAGTTGTTGTTGAAAACTAAAACATTAAACATCCCGTAAGAACTAAGTCCTTACGAGATGTTTTTTTATTACAAAGAAATTTTATATTTAAATTTAGAATGTTTTTATAAAATAGTATTTCAATAAATATGTTTCCTATTTAACATACACTAATAAAACTCATCAAATTATTATACCATTGGTTAAATAAGAGAATTGTCTATATAATTATTTATGTTTTATGTGTATAATTAGAGTATGAAATAGATGGTAGTCATTAAATATTTTAGAAAATAAGTTTTTATTTCAATCCTAAAAATGAAAGAGGAAAAGAACTTTCAACTCAATTTGTTGTAAAGGTGTAAGGGACTCAAAGGATGAATAAAGAGCTGATTTCATAAATATGGGGTTTAAAGATTCTAGTTATGAAAGATTTTGCCATCAAAAAAGGTACCCAAAATTCATTATCATTTTGTATATTATATGAAAGAAAATAGGTGATGAGGTTCAAGGTTTTGTGATACAAGTAAAAAAAGAACTATATCATCGTGTTCTTTGATGATAATGGGTAGAAGAGCATGTATATAGACAATATTATTTGGACAAGAGTTACTGTAGATGTTAACTCGAGTAAAGTATTTGTTAATAGGAGCTAGTGAATATGAAGAATGAAATAGATTCCATTATATCTAATTTGGATTTGAAAAAAGATAAAGCAAAAATTAATCAATTGATACAAGATTATCAGCCCTTTATATTGAATACTATATCGAATTTAAAAAATGAATATATTCAAGTTGAGAATGATGAAGAGTTTTCAATTGGACTTTTAGCATTTACTGAAGCAATCCAACGTTTTGATGAAAATAAAGGAAGCTTTCTTCATTATGCCAAATTGGTTATCACTAGTAGAGTCAAGACTTTTTGGCAGAAGGAACAAAAACATGAACATAATTCTATTGATGCAATGGTGAATAATGAGCAAAATAACAGTTATAGTTATCAAGACAGCGATTTAAGACAAGAAGTTCTGCTATTTGAAGAGGAATTGAAGAGATTTGGTATTGATTTTGATGATTTAATAGATGCATCGCCAAAGCACAAAGATACAAGAGAAAAAGCAGTAGATATTGCTGTAAAAACTAGTGGTGAAGAAGACTTAGTAAATCATATTTATGAAAAAAAAAGATTACCTATTACAAAAATTTCTGAACGCTTTCTAGTGAGTCTTAAAATAATTAAGAAAAGTAAACTATTTATTACAGCAATTATTATTGTTATAGTCAATAACTATTCGAGTATTCTTACTTGGATAAAAGATTCAAAAAAAGGTACTAAAAGTGATTGTCATTATGTTTAGTTGTCAAAAGAAAAAGAGGTGATTTAGCATGTGCTACAAAGGCATTGTCGTGAAAATAAAAAAGAACTATGCTATCGTATTGTCAGAAGACAATGAGTACAAGAGAATAAGGTTAAAAAATAATCTTGTTGTTGGACAGAAAATTATGTACACAAACGACGATATTGTGCATAATCAACAAAAATTGAGGATGATGACGATAATTAACAAAAAGTCAATTGCTGTTGCAGCGGTTTTATTACTAATTGTAAGTGGGAGTTTAATTGGTATCAATAATTTCATGAGTCAAAGAGCGTTTAAAAATGTTATAGCGTTAATTACTGTAGATATTAACCCGAGTGTTAAAGTATCTGTTAATGAAGATGATAAAGTTGTAAAAGTAGAAAGTTTGAATGATGATGGAGAAACTCTGAACCTATCTGGTGTTATTGGAATTGATGTGGATGAAGTTATTGAGACAATTGTTAGTAAAGCTAGAGTTGCTGGATTTATTAATAATGAAGACTTAGAGGATGATTATGTTCTTATCACTATGATACCTGTAGAAGAAGAGGAAAAGGAAAAAGTAGAAGAAATTGAAGATTTAATCAAAGAAAAGATAGTTGAAAGTGATGAGCTACAAAACGTTAATGTGGCGATGATTAAAGCAACGATGAATCAGTTATCAGAGGCGCAAGATAAGAGTATACCTGCAGGATTGTTGGCTGCTAACGGAGGAGCCAGTGATGATGAATTAATGTCTGTTAAAGACTTCTTTGCAAGTGAAGAGAGAATTGCTGTGTTTGAAAATACTGGTGAAATAATAGAAAAAGATTTAGAAAAAGAAATCGAATTAATAGGAAAATATCTGAATGAATTAGAGGTAGAAGATGTAAATATTAAAAATTTGCAGGCTACATTTGATCTTTCAAAAGAAGACTTTTTTGAAGCAAAGAAACTTTATGAATTAGCAAAAAAAGAATATAAGCATGCACTTGCATCTGGCGATGAGGAGAAAATCGCATCCGCAAAGCTCTTGATGGAAGAGGCTGAGAAATATAAAGATTCAATGGAGCAAAATAAAGATGATGTTGAATTGATAAAAGAACAAATAAAGCGTCAATTGGAAGCTTTAGAAACTGACGTGGATACAGAAGAACAGAAACAAGAAGAAAAAAAACATGAGGAAGAAGAAAATCGTTTAGAAGAGAAACAGAAACGAGAAGAAGAAAAACATGAGGAAGAAGAAAATCGTTTAGAAGAGAAACAGAAACGAGAAGAAGAAAAACATGAGGAAGAAGAAAATCGTTTAGAAGAGAAAGAAAAACGAGAAGAAGAGCAACACGAGAAAGAAGAAAAGCGTTTAGAAGAGAAAGAGAAACGAGATGAAGAAGAACGTGAAAAAGAAGAAAAGCGCTTAGAAGAGAAAGAGAAACGAAAGGAAGAACAACACGAGAAAGAAGAAAAGCGTTTAGAAGAGAAAGAGAAACGAGAAGAAGAACAACAAAGGAAGAAGAAAAGCGCTAATATAGTAATAAAATGGAACCTATAAGATAGACACTAAAAAAGCCTTTCTTAATAGGTTCCTTTTTTGTACAATATGTAATCAGTGTAATAAGGGACGGTTATTTTTGATTGACAGATAAGCAAAAGGAATAAATAAAGAGAAATACTTCAGAAAGAAGCACATAAAAACAAAGTTATAGAAATAATCAAATATATAAAAGAATTAATGGACATGTGTTTCAAGACAGATATAGAAGCGAAGCAGTAGAAGATGATACTTATATGTTAGGTGTGCCGAGATATATACATAATAATTCCGTATTCCGTCAAAGCAAAAAGTGAAATATTGGATTTATTTAAAAATAAAAAAGATTTTTAAAAATTTCATAATAATAGTGACGATAATATATATATTGATACAAAAGAAGAAAAGCAAGATAATATTGAAAATATAGTAAATAATACAATTGAAAATTTTGCAAATTAAAATTAAATTACAGATCAAATTCAATTTTCACAGATAAAAAAAGAAGAATTAGCAGCAAGACTTTTAAAATTAAATGCTATAACATACAGTGATATAGCAGGTTTATGTAATTTAAGTCTATATAGAGTATCTGAAATAAAGAAACAAAAAGATGAAGAAAGTCAAATTACAGACAAAAAGAACCGTCCCTAAAAACATATCGGAAAGGCGAGCCTAGAGTTTGCAAGAGATTATCCAGTTCTTTTTCGCGAACTAACGATGCAACCAAATCAATACATGGCATCTTATGAAACAGTGGAGAAAACAATGCTTGAAGCCATGGCTGAGGACGAAGAAATGCGTGACTGGACAATGGATGAACGAAAAAGGCTATTTTTTAAAATGAGAGTCTTTCAAACGGGACTATCAGCAATGGTTGCCAATGGTCATGTACCGTCTTGGCTCAATGAAAAGGACGTTGAAGAGCTACTTATGGAAATTGGTGAGTAGCTTTTGCTTGTCCATAAAATAAAACGGGGGGAGAACAAAAAATGAAAAAAATAGTTATAATTGGTGGAGGAATTGCTGGGTTGAGTGCTGGTATCTTTGCCCAGAAAAATGGCTTTGATAGTATTATAATGGAAAAGCACCATGCTTTAGGTGGGGAGTGTACGGGCTGGGAGCGTCAAGGCTACCATATAGATGGTTGTATTCACTGGCTAGTGGGAACGAAAGAGGGAACCCAAATTCATGATCTTTGGAGCACCGTGGGTGCTCTAGACGGGGTTGAGATATATCACCCTGAGAGCTTTATGGCTGTTGAACATGACGGCGTAACAGTTAATTTCTATCGTGATCTTGATCGGTTTAAGTCAAGCTGGCTAGAAATATCACCAGAAGACAAAGAAGAAATAGAAGAGTTTTACAGTGACATAAAGCGGCTACATTCATTTTCAATACCATCAGGAAAACCTGTAGATATGATGAGTCTAATTGAAAAAATAAAGTACATTTTCTCCATGAAAGATATTGGCCCACTTATGCAGAAATACGGAAAGATCAGTGTGAAGGAATTGGCCAAGAAGTTCAAGCACCCGGCGTTGAGGGAAGCAATAGCTTCCTTTATGCCAGAAGGAGATTACAGTGCAATATCCGTTCTTTTTCCTCTCGGTACTTTTACTAGTGGGCAGTCGTCTATTCCCAACGGGGGCTCTAAGGCACTAGCTAATCGCATGGTAGAGCGATACCTATCTTTAGGCGGAACAGTGGAGGCTTCGTGTGAGGTGGTGGAAGCGGATATTGAAGGAGATACAGTAAAGGGTATTAAATGCAAAAACGGAAAATCGTTCGAAGCAGATTACTTTATTGCCGCTTGTGACGCCAAGGTTTTATATGAAAAGCTACTAAAGGGACGTTACCCTGATCAAGAGTTTGAGGAAAGGTACAATAATCCAGATAGATATCCTTTGGCATCAAACATTTATATTGGAATAGGCTATGAAGATGAAATGAACGACATTCCCCGGACACTTAAGTTTCCTGTAGAATCGGTAGATATTAACCAAAATCAGAAACTAATAGAGCATTTACAAATGACCCACTATGGCTACGAGCCTAACTTTGCTCCAAAGGGGCATACTGTAATGACCTTTGCTATTAATCAATTTAAGCCAGAACTAGATGCGTGGGAAGATTTGGTAAAAGATAAGGAAGCTTACGCTAAGGAAAAGACTCGGATTGGCGAAGCAGTAATCGATGCAATGGAAACTCGCTTTCCACACATGAAAGGAAAGCTGAAACTGCTGGATGTGGCCACTCCGCAAACCTACGTACGGTACTGCAATGCTTATCGTGGAGCCTTTATGGGTTTTTGGCCGACTATTAGTGGAAGGTCTTTGGCTCATACAGACCAGCTAGTAAAAGTCAACAAGAAAAATAAAAAAGTTTAGTAATATTGTTTAGCTAAAAAAGTGTAACCTTAATAAACCCAAACAATGAATTGCTTGAAAAACAATTAAAACTTTATGTAAGGACTTAATAATTATGCAGCAAGTAGCTGTAATGATTGTTTGTAGTTACTAATATGAGTTTCTGGAGAACGGAGTTCAAAAGATTTTTCATCACGTAGCACTGCAAAAATGATATTACAGATTTTGTGCATAACAGCACCAATAGCAACCTTTTTAGGTTTAGATTCAGTTTTCTTTCGGTAATAAGCTTGTAAATAGGGATTAATAGCTTTACCATTACTTGTAGAACGTATATTAGACAAAGCGATAGCAAAAACAACACGTCTAGCGATACGTGAACCACGCTTAGACATATGCATTTCAGTAGCATTGAATTTGCCTGATTGGTTAACTTCAGGATCCATACCAAAATAAGCAAACAGCTGTTTAGGGTTCTTAAAAGCACTAAAATCACCAATTTCACACATTATGGTAACAGCAGATAAAAAACCAACACCAGAAATTGAATCTAGCAAATGAATTTGATTAATAAACTTTTCGGATTTATGCTTATCAACAAGCAAATTTATTTGATTTAAAATAGATTCAATAACAGTATCTAAATATTCGATTAAGTCAATAGTTAAAGAAATATTGAAATACACACTATCAATATTACAACCAAAGGTTTTGGCTGCATTTGCTGCGTTAGAAAGTTTTTCGTAGCATTGAGTAGCTTTTGAAATACCTTTTCTAGAAGATTTAGATATTTTTTCAATCAAAGATGATTTATGCGCTCTTAATATTTTATCAGGAGTACAATAATTCTTTAAAATCATGCGAGATGTAACACCACAAACATCTGAGAAAATATTAAGGTATTGAGGAAAAACAGTATGTAAATCCGCTTTTAGTTTATTAATATGAGCTGAGCGTTGATCCATAATGTCATAATGTTTACGAACTAAGCTACGAAGCTCTAAAACAAGCTTAACAGGCATAACAGAGGTTTTTAAATTGTTAGATAAACCAAGTCTAGCGATGCCAATAGAATCTAATTTATCATTTTTTACTTTCCTTATTCCTGAATTTTTGATAGAATGAGTGATGAGAGGGTTAATAATATGGGCCTCAAATCCTGATTCATTCAGGAAGCAGAAGAGCGGAAAGTGATAGATTCCGGTAGATTCCAGGAAAATGTGTGATTTCATGGAATGTGACTCTTCTGCTTTTTTTATTGCAGAAATAGCACGTTCAAGAGAATCTATACTGTTATGTAGTATTTTAAAAGGTTTCAAAATAATGTTTCCGTTGTTATCAACAATAGACATAAAACTAAAAGTTGAACCAACATCAATACCAACGGAGATATAGTTACGATTATTAAAATTAAACATAGAAAGCTCCTTTCGAATAGGTATCCATAAATAGCAATGAGTACACAACCTGGCACGTTATTCGGGTATAGCTTATCAGCTCCCAACCAGCTAAAATCATAAATCCTCATTGAATGGATTGATTGTCTGTAGTTACAGGTATTGCCTTATAAAAGGCTCCCAAGGACGTTAACATCTACCATCCTATTCAATAAATATAATACCTTATGACTTAGACAAAGTCGAGAGTTGAATTTCTATACAATAACTTATGAGTTTATTCATGACTCAATGGTTGAATGATTGTATACAAGAATGATTTTCTTTATTCAGCTAGAACATGAATTAGATATGAATTAGCATAGCTTTTTGCTATGACTTTATTATACCAGGACGTATCAAAGGCCTCGATAACATGTTATTAAGTGGTCAGTGGCTACAACCACCTGGGGGATTACCTGTAGCAGTGATTACTGGAAAAGACACAATTATGCGGATTTGCAAGAAAGAAAAACAGCAATTTGTAACTCTTTGAAGTCGATATCAGACAAGATTTGTATTTATCCTAATGCAATGGGAAATGAGGGGGAATTCCCTATTGAAACTTTGAGTGATGGTTAACTAGAAAACACTAAAAAGGGGATAACTTTGAGTTCTTTAGTCTGCAATTTAGAAAACAGTTGTAGATATAAATGGTTATATTATGGGACAGACATTATGATATAATTGTTCGAGGGGTGGTGGTCTAAATGCAAACAGTAAGAGCTACAGCAATATAGTAAACAGGGACGGTTTGGAGTGACCCCTTAAAGGCGTACAATTTAGGTACACATAATATAGAGGTGGAACATGCCAATACAAGCTCGAATAAAAAGTGCTACTGACAATAACTTGTATATAGATACAAAAGAAGAGGAATTGGAACATATTCAAAATGTAATAAAGCAAACGATCGAAAATTTTGCAAATGAAAACCAAATTACAGATCAAGCTCAATTTTCACACAAAAATAACCGTCCCTAAAAACATATACTAGGCACATCCATATAGTTCATGGGAAACAAATGAAAACATCAATAAAATGATAAGACGTTTTATTTCAAAAGGTACAGGCATAGGGAAATACTCAGTTAAAGAAATAAAAAGGATTGAAACGTGGATAAATAATTATTCACGCAAGATATTAGGGTATTATTTTGCAAATAAAATTTATGAAAATAGGTTTGATTAATTAAATTTAAATATGTGGGTATTACATATTGCAATTTTCACAGCTGTTATTCTTGAGACCTTAGTGTAAAATTACTGTAGGAAAAAATCAGCAATGAATATTATGGAATTTTAAAAAAGGGATTAAAAGAAAATTTAAACATTTAAGATTTAATAAAAGAGATAAAAGAAACATTAGATGATGTGGGAATAATGCTTGTAAAAGAAATGTTAGAATAACATAAACAGCTGTTATAAATTTCGGCAAAAAATCATATGAATTTGAGCAAATGAAAGCTGTCAGGGGGTTATAATAGCTAAGTTTGTTATTATAAAAATATTAGATTATTATTAATTTTTAACAATGTGCAATTTAATGTTAATAAATCAATGTGTTGGAATTTTAATTTGGAAAAAATACTTTTTATTTTCCGAAAGTAACTTGACACTATCTATCTATGCTATAAACTCGAAAAATAATGAAAAAAATAGTATAATTACCAAAATAACTATATTAATTTTTGTGCTAAATTATATGAATATTTTAAAATTTTTATTATTACTTGTGAAAGGACGATTTATTTATGAAAAATGAAAATATAACTTGTTATATTTATGATGTTAGCCAATTAAACAATGAAATGGTATATGAAATGATATATAAAAAACTTAGTGATATAGAACAATGGAAAGATAGAATTGATATGATAAAGAGATATAAATTTGACGAAGATAAAAAACGTAGTATGGCTGCTGGAATTCTTATTTTAAGTTTAATGAAACAGTATGGAATAACTAACTATGAACTCGTAAGAAATGATTATGGTAAGCCTTATTTCAAAGAATCTAACGGATTATTTTTTAATATATCACATAGCGGAAATTATGCAGTTTGTTCAGTAGGAACAGAAGAAAATGGAGCAGATATAGAGAAAATATCTTCATATGATTTAGATATTGCAAAAAAGTTTTTTCATAACAATGAATACAAATCAATAATTAATTCAGTAAATTACCCTAATGAAATGTTTACAAGGATTTGGACTTTGAAGGAAAGTTATATAAAGGCAAAGGGAAAAGGATTAGCAATTCCATTAAATTCTTTTGAGATTGTGCCAGGAGATATAGTATCAAGAAAAGAAAATAGTTTTGAGGCAATGCAATTACTAAATTCAACATATATTATTGAAAAATTATCTAATGAGAAATTATTTTTTAAAGAATATTATCTGAGTGGTTATTATATATCAGTTTGTAGCACACAGCCTATACATAACAAATTAAATATTATTAATGAAACCATAGAATTTTAAAATTTCGTTGAATGAAAAAGTAAATTCCGCCTTTGCAGGAATGTGTATTTTGCACAACTAAATTCCGCTTTTTCACTTCACAAATGATAAAGACAAGCGTATAATCATAGATAACACATGGTAACAATATACTTTTTTGCATAGCAAACAAGCACCTGGATAATTTAGTGCACGACTAAATTCCACCTGCTGTAATGTTTTTTATGCATGGTTATTTAGCCTGTGCTATGTATTTTATTTTAGTAATGTAGGCTTTAAGACTACATTATCAGGAGCAATTTCCTGAAGTGATAATTTTTTATGTAAGGAATTATCAAGTAGCATTTGGGACAGTTGAAATGGAGTGCTTCCATTTAGACTGTCCCTTGCTGTACTATTGATATTATTAATCATTAGAGTAATATCATTCTTATTATACATGTCAAATGATCTACCTTTTGGTACAATAAAACGAATATACTCATGATTTTTTTCTATCATTCCTTTTTGCCATGAACAGTTGGAATCACAATAAAATACATTAGTTAGTTTATCTTTATTCTGTCCGTATTCTATAGATTTTGGATCTTGAAACTCACTTCCGTTATCAGTTAATATCACAGGAAAAAGCCTTTTGAAGACCTTGACTCCAAGTCTTTGAACTAACATACTAAACACATTATTAACGCACTGCTGCGTTTTATTATCCATTAAAAAGGCAAGCATAAATGTTGATTTCCTAAAGAGTAAGGTAAGAAGTACCTTGCCACCTTTTTGACCTTCTACAGTATCCATTTCAACAACAGAAATCTCAGGACTATTTTCTAAAAATTTATTGAAATCATCATACGTTCTACCAATTCTGTAGTTTCTGCTAATATTTCTTGAATTTGTACCTGATTTTCGTGGTTTGTATTTAACTTTCCTTGGAAGATCAATATTTTTAGCAGAAAATAGCTGCCTATCAATATATTTATATAATGTTCTTCTTGAACAGCATATATCTGTTTTATGATTAGCGTAAATATGCGAAAGAGACTGTCCCTTCTTAATTAAAGGAGATATTAAGGTATCAAGCTTTTGTATATCTTCAGGCATTTGATTAATACCTTCCCTTGAAGAACTAAGCAACTCATGATAGCAGTCATCAGAATATTTAGCTACATAAATCCATCTTTCATATGTGCAGCTACCTAAGCTTTTGCAGTTGTTGCAGACATAAGGAGCTTTATTAAGCTTTCCACATGTCTTTGGTTTGTAATCTTTACAAATCATCCTACAATTAATATATTTACTACAGTTTTTACATAAATCATTACAATTAGCTTTGCTACATAAATGTTTAATGTTACACTCCTTAGAATTATCACACTTTATGATTCTTGAAGTGTCTTTTCTTAACTTAATTGTTCTATGTTTTCTTACTTCTTTTGAGATAGTTGTTGGGTCTTTATGTAGCTGATTTGCAATAGATTTTAAGGATTTACCTTCGTTTAATGATTGTTCAATAATTATACGTTCACTTAAAGTTAGATGTTTTTGATTGTTTTTCATGATTAACCTCTTTATTTGCACAGGTAAACAACCAATTACATTATACTTCTATTTTTCTTTGTGCACTACTAAATTCCACTTATATTTTTGGGTGGAATTTAGTAGTGCATTGTGGAATTTACTATTTCATTTTACTAATTTTAAAATTGTGGTAATTATTAACAAAAATGAATTTAGTATTTAGTATATTATTCATCAAATAAATACTTTTATAGTATAATTTAACATATTAAATAATAACAATTGACAATAACGTTAAATAATGGTATTATTATAAAAAATTAATTTTTACATTTTATAAAAAATAGGTATATTTTTAAAAATGCAGTACTGGTATTTCAGTCATGAAAAGTGTTGGTTGTAATCAACTGATTTATAGTGAATTATATAAGTTTAAATAGGAGGAAGTTTATGAATTTAGAAATAACCAAGGAACAAAAGGATTTGCGTAAGGAAGTAATTAATATGGCAAGACACAATCTTAATAATGACGAATACCTTGAAAAATACTCCTCAGAAATGTTTGATAAAATAGCTGAATTCGGACTTTTAGGAATTACTATTGGTGAAGAATATGGGGGACTAAATGAAAGCTATTTGACAGCGGCAATTGTATTTGAAGCTTTGGGATATGCTTGTAAGAATAATGGATTAATCTTTGTAGTTAATAATCACATATGGGTTTCGCAGAATTTAATTTATTTATATGGAAGTAAAGAATTAAAGGATAAATACTTGCTTGAAATGGTTGAGGGTAAAAAAATAGGTGCGATTGCAATTACAGAAGCAGAATCAGGAACAGATGCTTTAAGTATGAGAACTGTTGCTAAATATGAGGGCGACTATTATGTTCTCAATGGAAGTAAAATGTTTATTTCTAATGGACCAATTGCTGATGTATTTGTGGTATATGCAGTTACAGAGGATGGGCCAAAGAAGAAATATACAGCCTTTATTGTAGAGAAAAGTTTTGAGGGATTCAAGGCTGGTCCAGATATTGAAAAAATGGGACTTGGGGCATGTCCAACCTGTGAAATTATATTTAATAATTGTAAAGTGCCAAAGGAAAACGTTTTGGGAAGTTATAATAAGGCAGGATTAATTATGACACAAGCTTTAGAGTGGGAAAGATGTTATGAGTTTGTGCCGCATATTGGGGTGATGCAGAGAATAATGGAGCAGTGCATTGAGCATGCAAATACAAGAAAACAATTTGGGAAAAATATAGGAGAGTATCAGTCTATATCTCATAGAATTGCTGAAATGAAAACAGCGATAGAAATGTCAAGGCTAATGATGTATAAAATTGCATGCATAAAAGATGCAAAGAAGAGTGCATATTTAGAAACATCAATATTCAAATTGTTTGTCAGTGAGAATTATATAAAAACATGTAGAGATGCGATGCAGATATTTGGTGGATATGGTTATTCAAAGGAATATGACTTTGAAAGAGAATTAAGAGATGCACTTGCGTGTAGTATTTATTCTGGAACTAATGAAATGCAAAAGAATACTATTTATTCTATTGCTTCAATGTCTGTTTTTTAAAGTAGTTTAATGTTGGAGGATGTTATGAATATAGCGGTTTGTGTTAAATCAGTTAAGTCAAGCATGGTATATCAAAATGAAAGTATGGATGAAACACTAACAATTAATCCTTATGATACATTTGCTATAAATGACATCTTAAGGATAAAAAAGGAAATTATGGAATCTGGACAAGAATGTAATGTTTCATGTTTAAGCATGGGAGTTCAAAGCGTTAAAGAAATCCTTGTTAGATGTATTGCTATGGGAGCAGATAAAGGGGTGTTATTGTCAGATATAAAATTTAGTGGGGCAGATACTGTTGCAACAACATATACATTGACTGAGGGAATCAAAAAATTAGATAATCCTTCAATAATTGTTTGTGGAAACAAATCAATAGATGGAGAAACTGGTCAAGTTGTTTATGGAATTGCACGGCGTTTAAACATTCACTGCGTAGCTGGTGTGAACAAAATTATTGAGATTGATGATGAGTTTGTTGTGTTGGAAACCGTATTTGAGGATAGCATTAATATTCTAAAAGTAAAGCTTCCAGTTGTAATATCGTACAATGATTTTACAACTACACATGAAAATATCAGTTTAATTAAGTTGAAAAAAGCACGCAGAAAAAATATTGATGTTTTTAATGCTGAGGATATTGGCGTGTCTTGTGACAAATGCGGTATCACAGGTTCAAAAACCAAGGTAGTGAATGTTGCTTCGAATTTAACGAGGAAAGTTGAAAAGAAGATTATTGAGAGTAATCCTCAAGATATGGCAAAAACAATATTACAGCTTATAGAAAATAATAGAGCTGGGGGATAAAAATGAAGAAAGAAATATGGGCAATTTGTGATGATATGCACACTTGTAACAATGGTTATTTTAAAGGACTTGTAAGCAAAACAGCTTCTTTAGCACATGAGGGTGGATATATAGCTACAGCTGTTTGTATTGGCAAGTTTGATAAGAATGAAATGGGTGAGCTATTTCATTATGGATTGGATAAAATTGTTTATTGTAAAAATACAAATGAAATTTTAGATGATTCATATTTAAAAATTCTTGAGTATGCTATTAAGCAGAAAAAACCAAAAATGATAATGTTTCCAGCTTCAGAGATTGGAAGAAAATCAGCTGCTTATATGTCTATAACATTTGAGGCAGGGTTAACAGCTGAATGTATAGAAATTAGTTTAGATGAGTTAAATGAATTTGTTTATAAGCGTGCAGCTGTAAATTCCTCAGCAATAGCAAAGATAAAGTGTGTTAATTGTGATATTGAAATGTGCACCGTTAAAAATAACGTTTTTGATGAAATTTTCAATGAAAATATGAACGAGATAAACATTGAAATTTTAAAATACGATATTGATATAAGCAAAATGGACGAATTGGTAAAAAAGCTATCGAGTGAGTCTATCACAATTGAAAAAAAGGTTGATATATCTTCTGCAAGGATTGTTCTTGCAATAGGAAGAGGAATAAAAGACAAAGAAACTATTGACTTAATATTTAGCCTTGCGAAAAAGTTAGGGGCAGAAGTAGTTGGAACAAGGGCAGCGATGGAAGAAAATACTATTGAAAAATTTAGACAGGTTGGACAATCAGGTATTAGTATATGTCCAGATATTTATGTAGGATTTGGAATAACAGGAGCAAGTCAGCATATGGTTGGTATAAAGAACTCTAAAATAATAGTTGCAGTAAATACTGATGAAAATGCTCCGATTTTTAATTATGCAGATTATGTAATAGTTGAAGATGCGACAGTAGTTTTAAAGGAAATTGAAAAATCTTTAATTTAAAGGAGGCATATGAGTGATATATAAGATTATACTGAGAAATGCTGTTAAAAAGAAGATTAGAACATGTCTGATAGTGTTAACATTGATGTTTGTTATGTGTATAACATTTGTTACAATTGGAGCAAGCAATATTACAGAAAAGGTTGTACTTGAAACAAGCAAGAAATATTCGGGAAATTCTGATTATAAAATAACTGCAAAAGAAAAAAGTGATTATTTATCGTTTAATATAAATCAGAACAACAATTACGAATATATTATAGGATTTGTTGATATTAAATGTACCTATGAAAAAAATAATGTATTAATGTTGCGTGGAGCAGAGCTTTTAGATGTTGAAAGAGTTTGGGAAATTAATAATTTGAATAAACAGATAGGTGATAGCTTTAATGGTAATGTAGCTATTGTTAGTGATTATTTTTTGGATAAATATAATATTACTGTTGGCAGTGAAATAACTGTAACAGTTAATGGAATTAATTCTAAACTAAAAATTATAGGAGCAATGAAACCAAAGGGGTTATTTATAAATGATGGTGAACTTGAATATGTGCTTGTTCCAAGAGATTATCTTCAAACAAGATTAGGTTATGATAATAGAGTAAATATAGCATTTGTTAAGGTGTATAATAATAATGAAAATTCATTAGCAGATTTAACAAATGAATATCCAGACTGTGAAGTTGAATATTCAATTATTCAAAGTAACATTGACACTGCAGTAAATATTCAGACGAGTACATACAAAATATTAAGTTTAATTGTTATAATTTTAAGCATAGTTATTATAATGTCAATATTTAAGGTCATTTCGTATGAAAGAATGGCTGACATAGCTATTATTAGAAGTCTTGGAGGTAATAAGAAAAGATGTAATAGGATTTTGATTTTTGAAGGTGTTTTTTATAGTCTGGTTGCAAGTGTTTTAGGAAGTATAGTTGAAATTGCTTCAATGTATGCCATTGTAAATGTAACAATGCCTGAAAGCCTTTCGAATTTAGATATTACAATAAAATTTTTACCAATCCAATTTATTTTACCATGTATTATAACAATTGGGGTTGCGGTGATTTCGTGTATTATTCCTACTCTTCAAATAACAAAAAGGTCTATTAAAAATCTTTTGTTTAAAATAGAGGAAAAAAAGAAAAGAAAGTTATCAAAAATAAAATTAATTATTAGTTTAATTTTTGTATTAATACCACTAACATTTGATAGAAATCTAATTTCATCTAATAAAATGCTGTTTGAAATATTATTCATATCAATGCTTGTTATAGGATTTATTTTAGTAACAGAGTTTGTTGTTTATTTTTGTTGTGAGGCATTAAGATATATTTTTGGTAAGCTTTCTAAGGATATAGCTTATATTTCAATTCAAAATATAAAAAATAATGTTAATTTTGTGACAGATATTAAGCTTTTAGTTGTCAGTCTTGCATGCTTTTTACTTACATTTTCAGTAGTAAATAATGTTGAGGATAACGTATCTGACTTATATAGAGACAATGCCAAATTTGATGCTTTTGTATGGTATGAATCAAGTGAATCACAGTCAGATATTGAAAATTTAATTAACTCATCTGGTTATTCTTATAGAATGTATACCTCGGATTTTAGTTATGGTCATGATATTTGCAATACAGAGTTTTCTTTTGAAAAGATACAAAGTGTTGATAGCACAATATATTATGAGTTTTGGAATGTAAATCTTTCTGAAAATATAGATGTTAATGAGTTATTAAGTAAGCTTAATAAAGGACGCAATATTATTATTACAAAAGTTATGCTTGAAAGATTAAATATTAATGTTGGTGATAGCATTGATGTTATGTTTGGAGATAAATGTATTTCGTATAAAGTAATTGGAGCGGTCGATTCTCTTAATAGTAATGGGAATAATGGTTATATTTCAGATAAATATTTTTTTCAAGATGTTAATAGTGTTTATTATAAAGATACATCTTTATATAGTGAAGGAGATTCAAGTGAGTCGTTAAAAATGCTTAAAAATATTTTAAGCGAAAAAAAAGTTAAAATAATGTCCGTCGATGAAATGCAAAGTGAAAATTATGAATCTTACAGTGGAATTTATTTTATGCTTAAGGTTTTAACGGTAATGATTTTAGTTTTATGTTTAATAGGAATGACAAATAACAGAATAGTTAATTTTATTCAACGAAAAAAGCTATTTTGTATTGAACGCTCTATTGGAATGAGTAAGAAGCAATTAGCATTGATGCTTGTACTGGAAGCAATATCAAGCGGTTTTGTGGGTGGTATAATCGCAATGATTTTAGGAAATATGCTTATTTTAGTTGTTCCATATTTTATAAAATCCATTGGCCAAATTATGTCTATTAATATTTCCTTTATGCTATCCTGTATATGTGTAGGTTTGGGAGTGATATTATCAACGATTACTTCAATATTACTTGTACAAAAGAGCTTTAAGATAAGCATTATTGAGGAAATAAAACAAGAATAGGAGGTTAGTTATGAGTTTTGCAGTAGAAACCGTAAATTTGTGCAAGGAATATGGAAATGGTAATAATGTTTCTAAAATATTAAGAGGAATAAATCTAACTATTGAGGAAGCAAAATTTGTGTCAATCATGGGGCCCTCAGGTTCTGGGAAAAGCACATTGCTATATTTGATTGGAGGAATTGATACTATTACATCTGGTCAGGTAAAAATATTCGGTGAAGATATAAAAAATATGAACGATGATAAGAAAAGTATTTTAAGAAGGCGTGAAATAAGTTTTATTTTTCAATTTTATAATTTAATTCCAACCTTATCTGTTATAGAAAATGTTATGCTTCCACTTGCTTTAGATAATAAAAAGTTAAAAGACTATAAGGAAAAAGCTGAAGAGCTTCTTGAGATTGTTGGATTAGAGGATAGAATTAAGTATATGCCTGCTGAGCTTTCTGGAGGGCAACAACAGCGAGTGGCAATAGCAAGAGCACTAATAAATGACCCTAAAATAATATTAGCTGATGAGCCAATAGGAAATCTTGATTCTAAAAGTGGTATAGATGTTTTGGAACTTCTAAAAAAAATAAATGAAGAAAAGAAAAAAACAATTGTGATGGTAACACACTCAACTGAATCCAGTGAATATGCGAATATGAGAATTAACTTAAAGGATGGGAAAATTAGTTGATTTGAAGAGCAAATATTTGAAATAAATAAAAGTTTATGGGGAAGGAGTATTTTATGAAAAAAACAAAGGTTATTGTATTAATTGCTTTAAGTTTGGCAATGTTAGTCGTAACTGCTTGTGATAATGGTAAAGAAGTAGAGCAGGAGGTAATAACTGCGAAAGAGGTGGATACTATAACATTTGATGGTACTGTTAAATCTAAAGAAGAAAAAACATATTTTTCATTAGATGTTGGTAAGGTATCAGCTATTAACTATAAGGTAGGAGAAATTGTTAAAAAAGGTGATGTGCTTATTGAATATACATGTTTGGACGATTCATCAAAATCAGAACAGATTATTAGTGATATTGATGAGGGAGTAGTTACGAGTATAAATGTGGTCGAGGGTCAAGCTATTAACAATCAAGCTGCAATAATAACTGTTTCAGATAAAAATCAGTATTGTATTATTTCAAATGTATTAGAAAATTTTGTAGTTGATATTTCAGTAGGGGGAAAAGTTAAAATAATTCCTAATGCAGATAAGTCAAAAGAGTACATTGGAACAATAAACAGTATTTCTGACACGGCGTATTTAAAAAATAATGGTGATACAGTTGTCGATGTAGAAATTTTAGTAGACAATATTGATAGCTCACTGAAATTGGGTTATACAGTTAAAGTAAGTGTGGAATAGTATGGAAAAATATTTTGGTATTGGTGTAGTTGCTTTATGTATAATTATTGGAGCAATATTTACTTTTCAAATAATGGTAGCTTTAATTGATATTTTTAAAAGGGAGAGGAAGTTCAAGCGAGGGATACTATCAAAACTTAAGACATTTGCTTGTGTTGGTTTATATACGCTTGTTGGATTAGCTACATTTTATAATATAAAACAGAGTGACCTTAATTTGTATTCAAAGATTAAGGAATACATTTTAGTAGTATTTATTATTTATTGTATCTTTATTGTATATTATTTAATTACAAGCTGGTTTACTAAAAAAGAGCTTAGACTATTTTCTGTCATTTTAGTCGGATTATTAGGGTCTTTAGGTTATGCATTCATTATGTTTATAATAGATTTGGTTATACAAGGTAATACGAAAAATTATTACATATGGTATTTTATATTCGCTATGGTTACATATATTTACGCACAAAAAATAACCAGAAGCAGTATAATTACATTTACAAATAATAAGGTATGCGATTTTAGAAAAAAGCTTTTTGATCTTGTTCTTAACACTTCTCACGAAAAGCTTGAAAATACTGATGTTGGAAGAGTATATACTTGTATTAACAATGATATGGAAATATTAAGCAGCTCGATGAGGGATGTTGTTACTGTAATTACTAATATATTAACAATTGTAGTTTGTTTTATATACCTTGCGATATTAAGCTTGAAGTGTTTTATTTTTGCAATAATATTTGTTATTGTATCATTTTTACTACAGCTAATTTATGTTAGATTTCAGGAAAAAATTTTTTCATTACTTATGAAAATACAGCATAAAGTATATAATTTTTTAGATTCATTAATTAAGGGGCACAAGGAATTGGCTATTAATAGTTTGAAAAAGAAAGAATTTATTGGTGATGTGTACGAAGTTAACGGACAGTATATGAAGACAAGGATTTCAGCTGAAAATAAAATGACAAATATATTTGTTTTAGGACAAAGTCTTTTGTATGTAGTTATTGGGTTAGTAATATTTATATTTCCGATAATATTTAATGATGTTGATAGTCAAGTTCTTCAGTCGTATGCTTTAATTTTCCTATTTATAATTAGTCCAGTAAGTTACCTTGTGGATTTAGCTCCAAGAGCTATGCAAGCCAAAGTAAGCTATTTTAGAATTAAAGAAATTATTTCAGAGCTTCAGATTAATGCTAACTCAATTAATCAAATTGATATAGAGTATCAACATAATGTTAATAAAATAGAACTTAAAAATGTTACTTATGCATACAAAAACAATTCTGATGAAAGTAGCTTTAAAATAGGGCCAATTAATTGTGATATTGAAAGCAATAAAATTAATTTTATAATTGGTAGTAATGGTAGTGGTAAATCTACGCTCGTAAAAGTGATTACAGGTCTTTATGAAGAGAACGAGGGCGAAATACTAATAAATGGGAAAAAAGCTTTAGCAACTGAAAGATGTGAATTATTCTCTGCAATATATAGTGATTATTATTTATTTAAAAAGCTGTATGGAATGAATATTGAGGGTAAAGAAGCAGAGATTGATTATTATTTAAAGCAACTTAGAATTGATGATAAGATAAAAATAAACAATAAAGAGTTGTCTACAATTGAATTATCAAGTGGTCAGAGGAAGAGAATAGCATTACTGCTTTGTTATCTTGACAATAAGGATATATATGTATTTGATGAATGGGCTGCTGACCAAGATATTATTTTTAGAGATTTCTTTTACAAGAAATTGCTGCCTCAGATGAAAGAAGAAGGGAAAACTATTATAGCTATTACACATGATGATAGATATTTTGATATTGCTGATAATATTATTTGTATGGACATGGGCAAATTGACTGAGGAGAAAAGTATATGGAAAAAGTAAAGCTTTTTTGTCTTCCTCATGCAGGAGCTTCTTCATATTATTATCTTCCTTTTAAAAAGTATTTTCAAAATGTTGATGTAGTACTTATTGAACTTAAGGGTAGAGGGAAAAGATTTAATGAACCCTTTTATACATCGTTTGAAGATGCTGTTAATGATATTTATTCACAGATTAAGAGCGAATGTATTGGTGATTATGGAATATTTGGACATAGTATGGGAAGCTGGCTTGCTTACGAATTGTATTATAAATTATTAGAGAATAATCATGTTCTTCCTAAATGCATGTTTTTTTCTGGTCGTGAGGCACCAAATGATAATATAGATAAAATTGATTTTACCAATTTTTCAAATGAAGATTTTGAAAAATATTTAAAAGGAATGGGCGGAATAGAGGAATTATCTAATATGAATGAAAATCTCACAAAAGTTTTTTATGAAATAATTCGGGCAGATTTTAATATTATTAGTAATTATGATTATCAAGAGTACAGTGAAAAGATTAAATCACCAGCTGTAATTATGTCTGGAACAGAAGATGAGGGAATTAATTTTAGAAAGCTTACAAAGTGGAGTAGTCTTATTGAAGATAAAGTTTCATATACCAGTTTTAATGGAAGCCATTTTTATATGACAAATTCGTGGGACAAACTGTCTAAAACAATTGAAGATAATCTTGTTAAAATTGATGAATAATTATCATATGCGAGTAGATATTTTCGAATTTTATAAAATAATTTGTAGTTGATAGCCGCTTTTAAAAAAGGAGGATAAAATGTTAGATAATTTAGTTGAATATTTTAAGAAAGCATGCAGTACTGATAAAGGGGTATATTTCATAAAAGATATTGAGAATAATTATGAATTTATATCATATAAAGAATTGTATTTGGAAAGTATTAAAAGCTTGAATTTATTATATACAAAGGGAATTAATAGCGGCGATACATTAGTATTTTTGACTGATGATAATAAAATTTTTATGAAATATTTCTGGGCTGCATTCATGGGGAAAGTATTAGTTGTTCCATTAAAACTTGGGGATAAATCTGAAGATTTTGAAAGATTAGAAAATGTTATTAAAAAATTTGAAAATGTTCATATTCTAATTGATGAAAATATGTATGGAAAGGTGAAAAATTATTTTAGTGATAACAATAGAAATGATATTGTATTAGATAATGAACCCTTAATTGTTGAACAAATAATAAATAAAGAAAAGCTTTGCTATGAAAAATTACAAAAAGGTGAAATGAATTCATTGTTTTCATGTGATGAAGAATATGGTTATGTTAGTAAAGCTAAAATTGATGGTAGTGATGTTGCTATTATACAGTTTTCATCGGGTTCAACTGGAACTCCAAAAGGAGTTATTTTGACACATAAGAACTTGGTATGTGGAGTCGATGCTATTATTTGCGGTTCTGATGGTCGACAGGATGATACATATATGAGTTGGTTACCGTTAACCCATAATATGGGGTTAATTGGTATGCATTTTACCCCAATTATGAGTAAAACTAATCAGATATTTATGCCTACTAATCTATTTTTTAAAAATCCATTATCGTGGTTTTTTATCATTAACAAATTTAGAGTGTCAAGAATTGCTGGCCCAAATTTCGTTTATCGGATATTAATAAAGCTTCTGCGACAACATAAAATCACAGGGGTCGATTTGTCATGTATAAAAGAGATTTATAATGGTTCAGAGCCTGTTTCAATGGAATTAATACGTCAATTATATGATGAATTAAAAATATATAATTTGAAAAAAGAAGCTTTGTATCCGGTTTATGGTATGGCGGAAGCTACTTTAGCAGTAACCTTTCCACATCCTTCAACTGAACCACAAGGTGTTATAATAAATAGAAAAAGCTTGTCAATTGGTGATAAGGTTGAGATATTATCTTCTATTAATGAGGAAAATGCTGTTGAGTATGCAAAGCTTGGATATCCATTAAAGTATTGTGAATTAGTTATCCTTGATGAGAACGAAAAAAAATTGGAAGATGGATATGTTGGAATAGTTTATTTAAAAGGCGAAGTAATTACAAGAGGTTATTATGGCGATGATAATAGTGTTTATAATAAAGATGGATGGTATTGTTCAGGAGATGTTGGATTTATTATAGATGGTCAGCTTGTAATTTCTGGGAGAAAGAAGGATATAATTTTTTCGTGTGGACAAAATTTTTATCCTGTCGATGTAGAAAAAGTTTGCTGTGGTAATATGAATATAGAGTCGGACAAGCTGGTAGTTTGTGGATTTTTTAATGAAGTATCAAATAAGGATGAAATGGCAATTTTCATAGTTTCTGATTTGGATGATAAAGATTTCTTAATAATAGAAGAAAAAATTAAGAATATTACATTTATAAAGTTAGGAGTAGCTGCTGATAGGGTTGTTAAGGTAAAAGAAATTCCCAAATCAGCTGGAGCTAAAACTGCTCGATATAAATTGATTGAAAAAATTAAGCAACAAATTTATGAAGAAAAAGTTTTAGAAGATACTAATAAACAAATATCTAATGCCAATAAGAATGATACAATTGTTAATAGTTGTAATTATAATAAAACAGAAGAGACAATATTAAAAGTATTAAAAACGATTGTTGGAATAAATGATATTAATATTGAAGACAATTTGTTTGTAATGGGTATATCTTCAATTATGGCATTTAATTTATTTGATAAATTAAGTGATTTGTTCCCAGACAAAATAAATTTTGAAGATTTATATACATATTCTTCAATTAAAGAGTTAGCACAGTTTATTGATAGTAAAGAAGAAAATGTTGCTAAGGTAGATGAGGAGAGTAAAAATAACTTTACTAATGATACAGATATTGCAGTAATTGGTATAGCTTTAAATACCCCAGCTGGAAATAGTATTGAAGAATATTGGGATAGTATAAAAAATAATGAAGACTGTATTAAAAAATTATCTAAAACTCGTTGTAATGATATTGCTGATGTTATAAGACATAAAAATGAAGAATGTGATTTTGATTTTATAGAAGCTGGTTTTCTTGATAATATCGATTTATTTGATAACGAATTTTTCAATATTAGTGAAGAGGAAGCTTTATTAATGAGTCCAAGTGTAAGAATGCATCTTGCTGTAATGTGGCATTCTTTAGAGGATGCAGGTTACACAGAAGCTTCTGTACATGGGCAAAATATTGCAGTTTATACGGGAATGGTTACTGATGCTCAGGTTTATGAGTATAGAGAATTTCTTAAAGCATATGATAAATCAAAGTTGCCTATTGCAATATCAGGTAATTTGTTGCCTATGTTACCTGCAAGATTAGCATATTATTTAAATCTAAAGGGAACGGCAATGCTTATTGATACTGCGTGTTCGTCTTCGAGCTCAGCAATTGTTCAAGCATCAAATGCTCTTAAAGCAGGAGATTGTAAGGCGGCAGTTGTTTCCGGTGGTAGAATAGTTTATTCACCTTTTAATGATAGTAATGAATTTATCGGAATTGAATCTATGGATTATAGAACACGTTCGTTTGATGATAAAGCAGAGGGTACAGCTTACGGAGAAGGTGTATTCTCAATAGTGCTAAAAAAATATAGCGATGCAATAAAAGATAATGATAGAATTTATGGTGTAATAAAAGGATATGCATCTAATCAAAATGGTTTAACATCTATGGGGATAACTGCACCGAGTGTACATTCACAAGCACAGGTAATTAGCCAAGCTATTAAAAATGCAAATATAATGTGTGAGGATATTCAATATTGTGAAGTGCATGGAACAGGGACGCCAGTAGGAGATTATTTTGAAATAGCAGGAATACGAAAGGCATTTAGGAAACAATCTAAGAAATATGGATTTTGTGCAGTTGGTTCTGTTAAATCCAATATGGGGCATTCATATGGAGCAGCAGGCTTAGCTTCTGTAATAAAGTGCCTTTTGTCGATGAAGAATGGATATATTCCACAAATGGCAAATTTTATAAAGCCTAGTAAGAGAATTAATTTTGTTAAATCTCCTATATATGTTAATACAAAATTGAAAAAGTGGGAATCAAAGGATAAGAAAATAAGTATTGTTAACTGTTTTGGGATAAGTGGAACAAATTGTAGTATCGTTTTAGAGGGCGCAGATGATTGTAATAAAGTTATAAAAAATCAAAATAGAGTAAGAATGTTTGCTTTTTCTGCAAAGAGTGAAAATGCCTTAACAGAGCTTATAAAAAAGTATTTGAATATAATAGATGATTCAAAGTTGAGTATTGACGATTTGAGTTATTCATTGATGGTAAGAAGAAACCAATTTAAATATAGGATTATTATTTTGGCTGAAAGTCAGGATGAATTAATTCTTAAGCTAAGGCAAATTTTGAATAAAGGAAAGAAAAGTATATTTGATTTTTGTGATAATCAATCGATTTTTAGTGGAATTGCTAATGCAAAGAAAACTGAAGAAATAACAGAGCTTATTAGTTTATATCAAAAAAATAAGGACTCTGTGTATTTAAATATTATATGTAAAAAATATTGTGAAGGATATGAGGTTGAATGGCAAAGATTTTTTGATGCTTCAGTTAATTACATATCATTACCGCTATATACATTTGAAAAAAAGAGGTTATGGATAAATAATAATGAGATTAATAGAGTATTCAACAAAAAAACAGAAATAGATTGTAATACCTTTAAAGTTGAAAGTAATTCTAAACAAGAAATTACAGAGCTGGAAAAAAATATTGGAGAATGTATTTGTAAAGTGATAAAAAAAAGCCATATAAATATTGATGATAACTTGTTTATGATAGGTATTAATTCAATAATGGCAATGAAGTGTATTAATTATATTAACAGTATGTATAATGTTGATATATCAATAATAACTTTATTTGAGTATGACACAATAAAAAAAATATCAGAGTATATTAAAAATGCGACACAAAATAAAGATGTTATGTTTATTACAAAAGCAGATGAAAAGTATTATTATGATTTATCAAAGGCTCAATTAAGGATATATTTACAGGAGAAGATTAAAAGAAATAGCAAGGAAAATATATTGCGTGGAGCATACATTTTATCGGGTAAAATTGATATAAATAAACTTGAAAATGCGATAAATCAGATTTTACTCAGAAATAGTATTCTTAGGACAGCTTTCGTTGAGGTTAAGGGCATTCCAAAGCAGGTCATTTTAGATAAATGTATATGTCATGTTGAAACAGGACTTATGGAGGGAACGATAGATGATGAATTTGATAGCTTTATTGAAACATTTGATTTAGCTAATCCTCCATTTATAAAGGTTAAAATATTAGATATGCTTGATGGAAAACAAATATTTATGTTATATACCCATCATATTATTTTTGATGGTATATCTGTTAATCAATTCATTAGTGAGCTTAACAGATTGTATTTAGGAGAAGATGTCGCATATGAAAAGTATTCCTACGTTGATTATTCAGAGAGCATGGAATTGTTTTATAAAACTGATAAATATCTAAGTCAGGAAAAGTATTGGCTTGAGGAATATTCTTCTGGAATCATAAGGTCAAATCTCTCAAAAACATACGATAAATGCAGATATACAGTTGATGATAAAGCAGAAAAATACTATTTTAGCTTTGATAGTGAGCTTAGTAATAGAATTAATGAAATTGCAAAAAAAAATGGTTTTACATCATTTATGCTATTATTTACTGCAATTAACATATTAATTTATAAGTATTCAAATGATCAAGATGTTTGTATTGGTGTTCCATATGCATCAAGAAAATCTGCACAAATTGAAGATATGCTTGGTGTATTTATTAATACTCTTGCAATTAAGTGTAAGATTGCAAAAAACATGAGTGTTAAGGAATTATTTGAAATTGTTAAGAAAAACTGTATTGGTGCTTTTAATAATGCGGATTATGGATATGAAGAATTAGTTTACAGATTAAATTCAAATAGAGATTTAAGTGATAATCATCTATTTAATGTAATGTTTATTTTCCAAAATATGAGTAAATGTAATTTAAGATTTAATGACATTGAATGTGAGGAATATAATTTAAACAAATCAACTGCAAAAGATGATTTGACCTTCGAGTTATTTTATATTGATGGTATATATAAAGGCAATATTGAATATAAGTCTGAATTAATGAGCGAAAATTACATTAAAGATATGTTTAAGCATTTTTCTAATATTTTGACTGAGGTTACTAATGATGAAAATATCTTAATTAAGGATGTTTCAGTAATTAATAATGAGGAAATTAAAAATCTTTTGTTGCTTGGAAGTGGTAATAAAACTGATATAAATAAAACTATTATTGATATGTGGTATGAAAATATAAATCATACTGATAATCCTGCTATAATATTTCATAATAAGTCTGTATCGTATAATGATTTGGAAATAATGTCAAATATCATTGCAGAGTATTTAAAAAATAAATATTCTGATAAATGTATGGTTATACCTGTTTTAATGCATCGTAGTGAGTTCTTAATTGCAACGTTATTTGGAATATTAAAAGCTGGTGGAAGTTATATACCATTAGACCCAGAGTATCCTGAAAGGCGAATAAAATATATAATTGACGCTGTTGATGCAGAGTTGGTATTGACTGATAAAAATGTTAAGTATGAATTTGAAAATGTAAATAGTATATATATTGAAAAGATATTTGAGGAGAAATTATTAGATGAATCAAGTGGGTTAAAAGTTAATAACTCTAATATGTCTGATGTAGGATATACTATTTTCACTTCCGGTAGTACAGGGAATCCAAAGGGAGTATTGGTCAGACATAGGGAGCTTGCAAATTTTGTGCAGGCTATGAGTAATATTGTAGATTTTAACAGTGGAAGCAAAGTATTAGGAGTTACTACTATATCATTTGATATATTTGTGTTAGAGTGCTTTGCAACTCTATGCAATGGAGCTGTTTTAGTGCTTGCTGATGAAAAAGAAATTAGGGATGTTGAAATTTTGGCTGATGTAATTTCTGACAATAATGTTAATATAATTCAATTCACACCTACAAGGATGCAAACAATGTTAATGACTCCTAAAAGCAGAGAGATTCTTAAAGATTTAAAAACAATCTTTATTGGAGGAGAAAGTGTAGGAATTGATTTATTAGAGGAGTTAAAAAAATATACGCAAGCAAGAATAATTAATATGTATGGGCCAACAGAAACCACAGTATGGTCAACATATAAGGACTTAACAAATGATAGTTTTATTACAATAGGCAGACCAATTGATAATATGGATATATTAATAATATCAGAAGATAATAAGCTTTTACATAAGGGTGCTATTGGTGAGATTGCTATTGGTGGTATAGGGGTTTCAAAGGGCTATTTAAATAACAAAAAATTGACAGATGAAAAATTTATTTGTATTGATGAATATGAGGGAAAACTTTATAAGACTGGTGATTTAGGTAAATGGAATCAAAATGGCAATTTAGTCTGTTTAGGAAGAAATGATTATCAAGTTAAGATAAGAGGTTACCGTGTTGAATTAGGAGAGATTGAAGAAATCATTAATCAATATGAAGAAATAGAAAAATGTGTTGTTGTTGATAAAAATATTGATGGTAATAACGAATTGGTTGCATACGTTATGGTAGATGATAACAAGTATTCATTTGATGAGCTAATGAAAAAATTGACAACGGATTTACCTTATTACATGTTACCATCAGTAATAAATTTAATAAATGAATTTCCAATGACACCTAACGGCAAAATTGACAGAAAAGAGTTGAAAAATTGGGAAGCGATTATTAACCAAGATAATAGAAGTATAGATTTATTAGCTCCAGCTAACGAAATTGAGAAGAAACTATTTGATATATGGAAGGATATACTAAACACAGATTATATCGGATGTGACCAACGGTTTTTCTTAATAGGTGGAAATTCTTTATTATTAATAATGATGTTAAATGAAATTAAGCAATATTACAATGTTGAGATAACAGCAGCAGATTTATTTGAGTTTCAAACAATAGTTAAAATTTCGGATTATATTAAGAAATGCATAGAAGAGAAAAAATGCATGGATAACATTACTGATAATTGTTTAGCTAATAAAAATTTATTGCTTGATATTCATAATATGCCTATTAAGGATTATTATGAATTGTCTGAATCTCAGCTTAGAATTTATTTGCTTGAGCAGATAGAAGAGATAAAATGCAAATATAATGTCACTTCAGCTTTTATCGTTGATTGTGGGTTAGATGTAGAGCGTCTTGAAAAAGCTATTAATACAGTAATATTACGGCACGAAATATTAAGAACTGCATTTGTAATGATAGACAATAATCCAATGCAAAAGATATTTAATGAAGTACATATTAAAATTGAAATTAAAGATTTAGTTGATGATATTGATATGGAAATTAAAAAATTCATACATGAATTTAATTTAGAAAAGCCACCACTTATGCGTGCTTATGTTGGGAAACTTTCAAATGGAAAAATTTTGTTTATTTTTGATATGCACCATATTATTACAGATGGAAGTACGGCACATATTTTTATTGAAGAGGTTGAGAAGGTTTACAATGGATTAGATTTAGAAGATGTCAAATTTCAATATAGTTTGTTTAGTGAATATTCAAATAATAGACAGAAAAATGATGATTATTTAAAACAGGAAAAATATTGGCTTCAAGTTTTTGAAAAAAAATCTGAAAGGCTTGAATTGCCGTTATCATTTGAAAGAAATAAAATGAATGGAACTAAAGGCAAAAAGTATTATTTTGATATTAATGGAGATTTGTGTAATAAGATTAAGGAATTAGCAACTCAAAATAATAGCACTGAATTTATGGTATCAATAATGGCATTGTATATTTTGATAAATAAATATACTGGGGCAAATGACATAAATATAGGAACTTCAACATCGGGTAAATCTATAGCTGAAGCTAAAAAAATGCTGGGAGTATTTATTAATACATTAGTGCTTAGATTTGAATTCAGTGAAAATACGTCAGTTCAGCATATGCTACAAGAAATAAAAAAAATGTGCTTAGATGCTTTTAGTAATGCTGATTATGGTTATGAAAATTTGGTTAGTAAGGTTAATGTTCAAAGAGAGGTAAATAGAAATCCTTTGTTTGATATTATGTTTATTTATCAAATATTTGGAGAAAGAAATATTGCTTTTAATGGAGCAAAACTAACTAAATATCCAATTAAGGAAGTTGTTCCAAAGTATGATATTACTTTTGAAATGATTCCAAATAAAGATAATATTGAATGCAATATAGAATACAATTCTGAGCTTTTTTCAGAGGTATATATAAAAAGATTTGTTAGTAATTATATAAATATTTTGCAAATGATTGTTGCTGACAATGAGATGATTGTTAAGCAAATACAGATTATCAATAAAGAACAAAGAGATGAATTGGTTGCATTAGGAAAAGGCCCTCAATATACTGTTGATGAAACGATTATTGATAAATGGTATAGACACTTTAATGAAAATATAATAAATGAAGCTATAATTTGTGATTCTAAAACATATTCATATCAAATGCTTGAAGAAACATCAAATATAATTGCGAACTATTTATATGAAAAATATAGCAATACAAATATGATTTTTCAGGTATGTATGAGAAGAGAATTTTTACTTATTGCTACTTTGTTAGGGGTATTAAAGGCTGGCGGTAGCTATGTTCCAATTGACCCAACATATCCAAAGGATAGAATAAGCTATATTCTTAATGATGTAAAAGCTTCAGTAGTTTTAACAACAACAGCGACATTAATTGATAACGAGATTATTAATAGCGTTAAGGTAGATGAAATAATTAATCAACATAGAAATAATAGTAAAATAAATCATAGTGAGTTAGAAAAGTCAAGTTATATGATATACACCTCAGGCTCTACTGGTAAGCCTAAGGGGGTTATTATTGGACATGAGGCAATGTGCAATTTTGTTCAATCAATTAATCATATTAAAAGTATTGATAGTACAAGCTGTGTACTTGGAGTAACAACTATTTCCTTTGATATTTTTGCGTTGGAGTGCTTTGTAACATTATGTTATGGTGGCAAATTAATATTGGCAAATGAAAATCAGATTCAAAATGTTGAAGAGCTTGCAAAACTTATTGTAGAAACTGGTGTAAATATTGTGCAGTTTACACCATCAAGACTTTCAATGATGTTAGAATTAAAAGAAAGTGCAAATGCATTAAAACAGGTAAATGTAGCATTTGTTGGTGGAGAAAGCTTAAATTATGACATTCTAAATAAGTTGCGTAAATATACTGATGCTAAAATCATCAATGTTTATGGACCTACTGAAACAACGGTGTGGTCAACATATAGGGATGTTACTGATGATGAGCAAATAACAATTGGAAAACCTCTTGATAATACAGATATATTTATTATAGATAAAAATGATGATTTGATATTCAGAGGTGGATTTGGTGAGCTTGCAATCGGAGGAATGGGAGTTTCTAAGGGATATGTGAATGATTTGCAGTTAACGAATGAGCGATTTATAGAAAAAGGATTTGCAAACGGTATTATATATAAGACAGGGGATTTAGTAAAATGGTCTGATGAAGGTAATCTTATTTGTTTAGGTAGAATAGATAATCAAGTTAAAATTAGAGGCTACAGGGTTGAGCTGGGTGAGATTGAGGAAGTTATTCGTAATTTTAATATTAAAGTAAGTAATAATATTATTAACAAAGCAGCTGTTATTGCGAAAGATATAGATGGTTTTAATAATATTTATGCATTTGTTGAAGTAGAAAGTGATAATAACGAGCTTAATATTGATAAGTTGACTGAGTTTATAGCAAGCAAGTTACCTTTTTATATGCTTCCAAAATCAATAATAGTAATAGATAGAATGCCCATTACTCCAAATGGAAAAATTAATAGAAAAGCTTTATATGATTATAAGATAAAAAAACAAAATAATGAGTTGTTTGTTTCGCCGACTGATGAAACTGAAAAAAAAGTTTTGAATATTTGGATTGAAATACTTAAAGATAAGAGTATTAGTTGTCAGCAAAATTTTTTCGAAGTGGGAGGAAATTCCTTATTATTAATTAAGATGCTTAAGAAAATAAAAGAGACATTTCCAGTTAATATAAGTGCTGGTGACTTGTTTAAATTACAGTCTGTAAAAAAAATAGCTGGATTTATTAAAAGGCAAAATACAAAACAAGATATATATTTAAATGAAATTGAATTTGTTGATAAATTTTTTAGCACTCAAAAAAGTGCTGGGATAAACGTTAAGAATTATAAGACGAATATTAACTTATCTAAGCAAGAAGCTTATGCTAAATTTGTATTTACATTTTTAAGAATAATTTCCTTATTAAACAATAAAGAGGAAGTTGCAATTAATTTAAGTAATAAGCAAGATTATTATTCGGTTATTAATTTTAAAATTAACAGTGAAGTTCAAGTTGAGTATATAAAAAAGGAAATATTTAATGCTTTTGATTTTAATTCTATTCATATTTCAGAATATGCTAAGCAAATAAGGAAAAAGAATAATCTAAAGTTACTATTTACGTTAGATTATAAGGTTAATTATGAAAAAATCATTAATGATTTTGATGTTATTGTTTCTTTGAGGCAAGTAAACGATTTAATGAGCATTACTTCAATTTATGATGGCAGGATTGTCAATAAGGCGGCAATAGAATATACATTTGAAAAGATACGTTTATTATATAACAATTGATAAGTGTTTGTTATTTAGATATTATAGGGTGAAAGTGAGAAATTATGGAACATTTGTATGAGAAATCTATTTCTTTAAATGATATAAAAGAAGATATTGTAAATGAAGACAGCGTTTCTAAGGATGTTGCAGTTATTGGAATTTCCATTAATACAGCTTCTGGTAATTACAAAGAATTTTGGGTAGATATTGTTAATGGTCATAGCATGGTTAATAGGATTGATGGACAAAGAAAAGCTGACCTTGATTATTATAATATGTGTTGTGGAAAAAAAGTGAGCTATTATGATGGTGCATTTATTAAAGAAATAGACAAATTTGACTATAAATTCTTTAATTTAACACCTAAAGAAGCACAATTAATGGATCCTTGTCAGAGATTGTTTTTAGAAAACACAATTAAAGCTATCGAGGATGCTGGTTATGGAAATGAGCGATTAAGTGAAACCAATACAAGAATATACATTGGGTATGCTGGAAATATAAAAGATAGCTATCTAAATATGTTGTGGAAAGCACAGCCTGATGCAGTTAATATGGCGATTGTTAATAACATGAATGGTATGATAGGTGGACGAATTGCTTATATGCTTAATACTCATGGCATAGCTGAGGTGATAGATACCACTTGTGCGTCATCCCTTGTAGCAGTACATGAAGCATGTGAAAGTATTATTAATGGCAATTGTAGTACGGCTATTGTTGGAAGTATGAGAATCAATATGCTACCTAATGATATTGAAATGTCAAGAATAGGGGTTGAGTCAAAGGATTATCAAACAAGAACTCTTGACAATGATTCTGATGGCTTTGGAGAAGGTGACGGAGTAGTAACTTTAGTGCTAAAGTCGCTCAGCGCAGCTAAAGAGGATAATGATGATATTTATGCAGTATTAAAAGGTAGTGCTGTTAGTCAAGGCGGTAAATCCATGGGCGTAACAGTTACTAATCCACAGGTTTTAAGCAATACTATTAAAAAAGCTGTTTCATGTGCAAATATTGATGGTGAATCAATAGGAATGGTTGAAATGCATGGAACAGCAACAAAGCTTGGTGACCCAATTGAGATTCAGGGATTGTCAGATGAGTTTGAAACACTCACAGATAAAAAAGGAATATGTGCAATTGGTTCTGTAAAAAGCAATATGGGTCATCTATATGAAGCGTCAGGAATTATGGGGCTTGTAAAAACAATCCTTGCTGTAAAAAATAAAATTATTCCGCCAACAATTAATTTAGTAACTCCTAATGTTGAAATTGATTTTGTCAATTCACCATTTTATATTAATACAAAAGCAAAAAAGTGGGAAACGAACGGTGACAAACGTGTAGCTTTAGTTGATTCTTTAGGTTTAAACGGAACTAATTGTAATGTAATTGTTGAGGAATATCTTGATGAAAATAAAAAAAGCAGTGAAATTGGCAAAAAATTTCTTGTTATTTCTGCAAGAATTGAAACTTCTCTCAAAAATCTAATTGAGGAATATGTTTTATTTTTAAAGAGTGAAAATATTAATCTTAATGATTTATGTTATACAGCTTGTATAGGAAGATGGCATTATGAAAAAAGACTTTTTATTGAATTTTCCACTAAAAATGATTTGATAAAAAAACTTGAGCAAGCTAATAAATGCCAAATTAATGACGAGGGTATTTTCTTTTCAAATAATATTAATACAGATGAAAAAAATATTGATAGTTACCCACAGGATGAGTATGAAAAAACAAAATTAAAATACTTAAATGGGGACAAGATTAATTGGGAAAAATATTTCTATAATATTGAGTGCAATATTATTCATATTCCAGTTTATTGTTTTGACAGTATTAGATGTTGGGCTGAGTTTAGACCAGTTGTTAATGAAAGTAGACAAGAAGAAAAATCACCTTATTTATTTAGAACAACTTGGAGTGAGGCACAATACAGCAAGCCTAATCCAATGAATGATGTATTAGTAATTGGTTTTAGTAATAATAAAGTGCAAAAGTATTATGATAAATATTTAGATATAGGAATTAAAGCAGAATACATAATTTTAAGTGATAAGATTAATGAATCGATAAGTAATAATTTGATTAATCATAGTGCAAGACAAGTAGTATTTGTATTTGAAGGTGAAGAATACAAAGATGAAATAGTTTGTTATGAAAAAATTAAAAACACTCTTGTAATTATTTCTAAGATTTTTGATTTAATTAATCCTAAATATTTTGCTTTAATAATAGATACATGTACTGATATTTTGGGTAATGAGATTATTTATAAAGATTGTGCAGCGATTGCAACAGCTTTAAAAGCGGTAGAAAAGGAAAATAGAGAGCTTAATGTAAAAATAGTTGAAAAGGATGAAGAAACATCCCTAGATAGAATTTGTTGCGAAGTATTTAATAATGAAAATAATTACATTGTCTTTAGAAATGATAAGAAATATCTCATGAAAATTGTAAAAGAAAGCAAATGTGAAAATACAGAAGAATGTTACTCATCAGGAACATATTTAGTAACGTCTGGAACAAGCATTGTAACATTAGCTGTTTGTGAGGCGATTGCAAAAAAATATAATAACTCAAATTTTGTTTTATTAACAAGAAGATTAGATGAGTATGATTCTAATTCTGATGATAATAGTGTTCTTAATAATTATGATAAAGATATTTCTGAATATATTTTAAAAATAACGTCACTCGGTAATAGGGTAATTGTTAAGAAAACAGAAATTTGTAATTTGTCAAGTGTTAAAAACACAATAGATTGGCTTGCTGAAAATGAAATAGAACCAGAGTATGTTATTCATGGTGCTGGAAATGGTGCATCATTTAGCTTTGAGAATTCTAATATTGAAAATATTTCACAGGTGATAGACCCAAAGGTAAAAGCTTTAATTAACATTAATAGTATACTTGGTGATAATGTAAAAGCGTATATTTTGTTTTCTTCAGTTGCAACCATATTTTCTGCACCATATCAAAGTGCTTATTTGGCTGCTAATGCATATTTAAATAGTTTTTGTCAAGAGCAAGTTAATAAGGGTAAAAAGGTATTATCAATTAATTGGTCAACTTGGAAAGAAATTGGTATGGCTATAAAAAATAATGTAGCATATGATTTGATTTTTAAAGCTATGCCAACAAAAACAGCTCAGGAGTATATAGATACTATACTTGAACAAAATATTATCGGAAATATTATTGTGGGTGAATTTAATACTTCTAAGGTAGGCCAAAATTTAATTAAAAGCTCTAAGATTAATATTGAGGACGGTATTGTTGAGTTTAGTGAGAATACTAAAAATTATAAATATAAAAGTGATAATGGTGAGGTTGAGTTAACTGGTAAAAATGATGATAATTATAGTAAGACAGAAAAACAAGTAGCTCAAGTATGTAAAGAAGTTTTAGGTTATACCTCAATAAACGTGTATGATAATTTTTTTGAAATGGGTGCAGATTCACTGCAAATAATGAATATGCATAAGCAGTTGTCTAAGCTTTATCCAAATAAGCTTGAAGTAACTGATATGTTTGCTTATTCCAGTGCCAATAAGTTGGCAAATTATCTTTGTGATAATATAATCTCTAATAATGAGTCTTCATATTTAAATGATGATGAATTAAATAATGATGGAACAGAAATTAATGATAATGATATTGCTATAATTGGTATTGCCTCAAAAATTCCATATGCATCTTCAGTTGATGATTTTTTTGAAACATTATTACAAGGTGAATGTATGGTTAATGAGCTTCCTAAGTGGAGAAAGAAATATTTGCTTGATTTTATGAGGTTTTCAAAGCAGAATACAAGTGATGTGAAATTTTTAAAGAGTGCATATCTTGAAGATGTAGATAAATTTGACTATGAGTTTTTCAATATTTCTCCAAGAGAGGCTTGCCTTATGGACCCACATCATAGAATATATTTAGAGCTTGCTGTTCAAGTTATTGAGGATGCAGGATACAGCATTGAGAATATTAGTGGTACTAATACAGGAGTTTTTTTAGGTTTTGCAACTAACATTAAAGATATGTATCTAAGAATGATTGCTGATATGAATAAAGAAGATATTGCTGATGCTATTGTTGGTAATACTCAGGCAGTTATGTCAGGTAGAATTTCGCATAATTTAAACTTAAAAGGTGTTAGTATGGTAGTTGATACAGCTTGTTCATCTTCTCTAACAGCTTTAGAAACGGCAATGCAATACATAACTAATAATAAGATAGAAGCTGCGTTGGTAGGCGGCATTAAGCTAATTTTGATGCCTGTTGAGGATAATGATTTATTCAGAATTGGTATGGAATCTTTGGATGGTTATACAAGAACATTTAATCAGACAGCGACTGGAACATCGTTTGGCGAAAGTGCTCAAATGATTATGATTAAATCTTTGAAAAATGCAATTCGAGATAGAGACAATATTTATGGTGTAATAAAATCAGCAGCAATAAATCAAGATGCTAATTCATCTGGAATAACTGCTCCTAATCCAGTTTCACAAAAGGAGGTTATTCTAAAAGCATGGCAAGATGCAAATTTAAACCCTGAAGATTTATCTTATGTTGAAGTGCATGGTACAGGAACAAAACTTGGCGATAATATTGAATATAGAAGTTTAAATGATGCTTTTAGAAAATATACAAATAAGAAAGCGTTTTGTGCTGTTAACTCAGTAAAGCCAAACTATGGGCATATGTCTGAAGGGTCTGGATTATTTGGAATAATTAAAGGCTTAATGGCATTAAAACATGAAAAGATTCCAAAGAATATTTTGTTCCAATATCCAAATATGTCAATTGATATGGCTGATTCAGCTATGTATTTTAATACCAAGAATATTGAATGGAAAGCTGAAAACAATAAACGAAAATTTGCATTAAGCAATTTCGGAATGAGTGGAACAAATGCTCATATTGTTATTGAAGAGCATAATAGGAATGTCAATGATATACAAATTGATAGCAAAATGAGAATACTTACAATTTCTAATAAAAAAGAAGATGGTTTTTATGATGCCATTAATAAATTATATTGTTATGTTAGAGATAATGAAGTTGATTTTGCAAATTTAAGCTATACATTAAACTTAGGAAGAGGTCATTATAATTATAGAATGGCTATTGTATGTTCAAATATAAATGAGTTTAAAGATGCATTACAAAGTTATATTAGCACAAAAAAATGTAAAAGTTATGCATATGTTGGACATATAAAAGTTATTCCAGATGATAGGGAATATATTTATGATTATGAGATTAGCAATAGTAAAAAACTTGAGTTTTCAAAGAAAGCTTTAAATGAAAATGATTATGACGAACTTGCTAAGCTATACATTAAAGGAGCTGATATTGATTTTAGTAGGTTTTACAGTAATGATAAGCCATATCGAATAAGTGCTCCTACATATTCATTTGAGAAAAAGAGCTGTTGGATTAAAGTACCTGAGTTATTTGATATAGATGAAAATTTATATTACTCAATAAAATGGATTAAAAAATCACCACAGATAGTTTGTAATAATTTGAGAAATAGTTATCTTATTTTTGCAAATGAAGAAAATATTAAAAGTATGAAAATAGTCAAAGAAATAAAATTAACTGAGAATGTAATACTTGTAAATAAGAATGATATTGAAGAAAAGTTAAATTCGGTGGAACTTTTAGCTGACTTTTTAAGAGGGATTATTGACAGTAATATTGACGGAATAATTAATTTGTTGCCATTAAACAGTTGTGCTGATGAGCAGGATGCTATGAAATCAACAATGTTATTGTTTAGATTGGTAAAAGCTTTGTTGGATATTAATTATTATAGCAACTTAAAGCTTATTACAATTTCAACAAATACTTATAAAGTAACAGACAAAGAAAATAAGTATAATCCTTATGGAGCAATCACTCATGGAATAAATAGAGTTATTGGACTTGAATTATTAAAAGTATCTAGTTATGCAATTGATATTGATGAATTTACAAGTATTAGTAATATTATAAAAGAAATTAAATTAGATAAAAAGGAATATTGTGTAAGTTATAGAAACAATGAACGTTATGTAGAAGAGTTCAGTGTGGAAGATTTAGAGGTAACAAAAGGAAAGCTTAGCATTAATTCAAAAGGTGCTTATGTAATTACAGGTGGTGCAGGTGGTATAGGTTTATTTTATGCTGGTTGCTTAGCTGAAATTAATAATAATATTAATATTGCTTTAATTGGTAGAAGTAATAATTATTTATGTAATGCTGTAAAGGTTGAAAAAATCAGTAATATTAAGAAATTAGGGGCGGATATTCGTTTTTATCAGGGAGATGTAAGTAATAAAAATCAGGTAAATCAGATATTTGAACAGATAAAAACTGATTTTGGTCATATTAATGGAGTCATTCATGCTGCCGGAAATGCAAGTGCTGAAATTATTGCTACAAGGAAAGAATCAGATTTTCTTGATGTAATTAATCCAAAATTTTCTGGAACGATTAATGTGTTCAATGAGATTATTAGAGAAAATGTTGATTTTTTTGTATTATGCTCATCAGGGTGTACTCTTACTGGAGAGGCATCTCAAGCAGATTATGTTGCAGCAAATTCATTTTTAGATGCTTTTACATATTATACAAATCAAAATAATGTTAAAACACATTGTATCAATTTTAGCTCTTGGAAAAGTGAAGGAATGTCTGTTAGATTTGGAATTAACAATGATTTATTCTTTAAAGCATTAGATAACAATGATGCAAGGTCAGCATTAATAGAAGTAATAAATTCAGGAATTCAAAGATGCTTTGTAGGTAAGCTTAATGTAAAATATTTTGTTGAAAATGATATTGACATATCAAGTCTTCCGTTTGAAATATCTAAAGAAATAAAGGGTAGTATTCCTATTGGGGTTGGGAAAAACAAAATTGAATTTGTTCCGCAAAAGACTACTTCTATGAAAAAATCAGTTAACACTGTGTTAGAAGGTAAGAAAAAAGGTAAAAATACATATACGGATACAGAGTGTGAAATAGCGAGGTTATTTAGTGAGGTTTTAGGTTTTGAAACAGTCAATATTTATGATAATTTCTTTGAAATTGGTGGGGATTCCATCTTGCTCAGTAGATTGCATGGAAAGATAGATGAAATATATCCAGGAGAAATTAAGCTTATGGATTTATTTAATTATACATCTGTTAATAAGATTGCAGATTTCATATCTAATAAAGAAAACGATAATAACGATACACAAGAAGTATTGCCAGAAGTTGATGATAATATGGATAGTATGATTAACCAGTTTGAAAATGACGAGATATCTATAGATGAAATGCTAAATATGTTGGATAATTAGGAGGTGAGTAGCTATGAAAGATTTTAACAAATATGTTTTATCTGGAGTTAAGGACGGTAAAATTGATAAGGAATTATCTAAAGATTTAATAAACATGTATAATGATAAAAACAAAAATGATGATGTCGCAGTTATTGGTATGGCGTATATTCTTCCTAATACTGATAGATACAATTTTTTAAGAAATTTATCAGACAAGGTTGATTTTTCAAAGGAGTTGGATGATAAAAGAAAAGAACAGGTTAGGGATTATTATAACAGTACTAATAATGATGAGAAAATTGTTTTTTCAGAGGGTGCATTTTTACAAGATATAGATACTTTTGATTATAGGTTTTTTAAAATAACTCCAAGAGAAGCGATGATGATGGACCCAGCACAACGGAAATTTTTGGAGACTGCTTATCATGCATTGGAGGATGCCGGCTATTCTACACAAAGTGTTAAAGGAAGTAAAACAGGTGTTTATGTAGGGTATGCAACTTTTGTGCAAAGCAATTATGGACTAATGGCATATTCAGTGGATAAGTCTTTAATGTCAGATGGAATGGTTGGGAATATATCAGCATTAATGCCATCAAGGATATCATATTTTTTAGATTTGAAAGGGCCTAATATTTTAATTGACACTGCATGCTCATCTTCATTAACTGCTCTTAATCAAGCTTGTGAAGGGTTGAAAAATGACGATTGTGATATGGCATTAGTTGGAGGTGTAAGATTAAATCTTTTGCCTGTTGAAAATGATTATATAAGTATTGGAGTACAATCCTCTGATAATATAACAAGAGCTTTTGATGAAACTTCTGACGGCACGGGTTTAGGTGAGGGAATTGGTGTTTTGGTAATAAAGCGTCTGTCAAAGGCAATAAAGGATAAAAATAGAATTCATGCTGTGATAAAATCAATAGCAATAAATCATGATGGAAATTCAATTGGAATTACTGCACCTAATGCAAATGCACAAACTGATGTTTTAGTTAATGCTTGGGAAAAGGCTGGGATAAATCCTGAAACGTTAGGGTTTATTCAGACACATGGTACTGGCACAAAACTTGGAGATACGTTAGAATTGCAAGGTATTTATAATGCTTTTAAAAAGTATACTGATAAAAAGCAAATTTGTGCTATTAGTAATGTTAAATCTAATATGGGACATTTATTTGAGGCGTCAGGTATGGTAAGTATTATTTCAAGCATTTTGTCATTGAAATACGGATGTTTGCTTCCAACAATTAATGTCAATAAACCAAGTAAGCAAATTGATTTTATAAATTCGCCGGTATATATAAATACAAAGCTACGCAAATGGGAAACCAAGTTAGAAAGAAGATGTGGAGTAAGCTCATTTGGACTTGGTGGAACTAACTGTCATATTGTGTTAGAAGAACAGCCTAAAATAGTTGATGAAAATATATTAAGTGAAGATTTATATATGTTAGTTATATCAGCAAAATCTAAGGCTTCATTGGAGCGGCTTGTAAAACAATACATAGTTCGATTTTTTGAATTAAGTGAAGATGTGGCAAGATTATGTTATTCATCTCAAGTTGGGAGAACCCACTATAATTATAGATTAGCAGTTTTAGGTTCAAATAAAAAGGATATTTATAATCAGCTGATAAAATATTCTAAGGGCGAAAAATCTGATAATATATTATACGGGGAACACAAAATTGTACCTGCTAATAAATCTGTAAGACAAGATAGTGAAATTACTCGTGAAGACATTATAAAAATGAATGAATTAGCTTTAAAATATATTCTTATTTATAAAAAATTATCTTCTGAAAAGAAAATACAAATATTCTATGAAATTGCAAAATCATATTCTAAAGGTGCTGATATTAGATTTGAAGATATGTATAACAGTAAATATGTAAAAACTTATTTACCATTATATGAATTTGAGAACGAACATCTTTGGTTCCCAATGAAGGCTTCTAATTGTTACTCGCTAAAATGGGAAAAAGTTGATGGAATTATTTTTGCAAACGATAGTTATTTATCTAATTATGTATATTTATATGTTGATAATAGTAAATGTAAAGAAGCAGTTGTGTCAGAAATTCTAAAAACTAAAGCAAATGTAATTGAGCAAAAAATATTAAATAAAAGTATAGATATTTTAAATGAAGATGTTAATGAGCTTGGATTTATTATTGATATAACGGGTATGAATAGCATAATTGATTGCAATACAGATAATATAAATAATTTCTATAATCAAATTAATAGTGTTTATTCTGTATTACAAAAGCTATGTAAAGAAACTTTTAATGGTAAAAAAATACATATATTTATCATTGGGGATAATTGTAATCATATATTAGATAATGATAAAACTAATCCATATCAATGTGCTGTTTTAGATTTTAGTAAGTCAATTGAAAAGGATTGTAATTCAATAACAATAAGCAGCATCGATATTGATAAAAATAGTAAATCGATTAATCTGATTAGTAATTTCTTGGTGAAGAACAATTCTGAAAAATATATTGCAATAAGAGAAGGTAATATTTATCGTCAGTTATTTGGTGAAAATGAATCTAATAAAAATCAAATGATAAAATTGAAAAAAGAAGGAGCATATGTTTTTACTGGTGGATTAGGTGGAATTGCTTTAACTATTGCCGACTATTTTTGTAATTTAGAAAAGATAAACATAGTAATTATAACGAGAAGAAATATTTTAAAAGATAAGGATTTAGATACATTAACTAATGATGCTTCTATTCAAGATAGTTTAAAAGAAAAAATAAGAGATTTAATTCTGTTAAAAGGGAAATGTGGAAGTTTAGAAATCATTTCGTGTGATATTTCTGATGGTAAAAAGGTTAATGAAGTAATAAATAATACAAGGAAAAAATATGGCGAAATTAATGGAATAGTTCATGCAGCAGGTGTCGCAAAAGATATAAGTATTCTTGAACGACAAAATACTTTGTTAATAGATGATATTGTTAAACCAAAAATTCATGGCACAATTAATATTCATAATGCAACACTTAAAGATAATTTGCAATTTTTTATTATGTGTTCATCTATTGCTACAGTATTTAGTTCTATTGGTCAAACAGACTACATTCTTGCAAATGCATTTATGGATGAATTTTCTTGTTATAGAAGAGAGTGCGGTTTGCCATCTTTGACAATTAATTGGTGTACATGGAAAGAAAAAGGAATGGCACATGATGCTGGTTTTACCATTGATACTATTTTCAAGGCAATGACTTGTAAAGATGCAATAAATGGTTTTGAAAATGCATTGAAGCTGAATTGTGCAAGAGTAACTGTTGGATATATAAATGAAAATGGTGGATTGCGTTTATTAAATAAATCTCAAGTTTTATTATATGGAAGATTAAAAAGAAAGCTCACAAATAATAATATAAAAAATATTGAAAAGCAGCAAAAAAAGCAAGATTCTCAAAACTCATCTTTAATATTAAAAGGAAAGTCGGATGATAGTTACACAATCACAGAGAAAAAAGCAAGTGAGGTTTTTGCAAATATTTTAGGGTATTTAGAAATTGATGTTTATGATAATTTTTTTGAAATGGGTATGGACTCTATTTCTGGAATAAAAATTGCGCAGGCTTTATCAGAAAAACTTAATTTAGAATTAGGTGTTGTTGATATTTTAAAGTACAATTGTATATGTGATTACTGCAAATATATTGAGGGACTTTCACAAAGTGACGAAGTTGATAATCAAATAACTGTTTTAGAAACAAATAATTTCCCAGAAAAATTTTTATTATCACCATCTCAAAGAGGAATTTATTTGCTTAATAAAGTACAAAATAAGAGTACTAATTATAATGTGTCAAACGTTGTTGTGCTGTCAAAAAAAATTGAAATTGATAAAGCAACCACTGCTTTGCAGGAGCTTATTAACAGGCATGAAATGTTAAGAACATCATTTTATGATAGCGATGGTGAGTTGTATCAAATAACACATAACGAGGTTAATGCACAAATCGAATATGAAGAGCGAACTGAAGGAGAGATTAAAGATAACTTTTCTGAAATATTTGATAAGTTTATAAGACCATTTGATTTATCTAAAGCGCCATTAATTAGAATAAAAATTTTAAATACAGATAGTAAAAAGAGTATTGTTATGTATGATATTCACCATATTGTTACTGACGGTATTTCCAATGAGATAATTATTAGAGATTTTCTTTCTTTATATAAGGGCGAAAAATTACAGCCGATTACATGTTCATATAAAGAATACGCTAAGTGGTATGAGGATGGATTTGAAAACAATGCATTTAGTAAACAACAGGAATTTTGGCTTGATAAATTTAGTGGACAGCTTCCATTAATTGATTTGCCAACAAAAAATGGTCGTAATAATAGATTAACATATGCTGGTTCACACATAAAGTTTGAAATATCAAAAGATACAATGCAAGCGATTAAAAAAATGTGTAGTTCTGAGCAGACAACGTTGTTTGTGATGCTATTAGCAGTTTTCAATCTAACGTTATATAAATATTCCAATCAAAAAGATATAATTATAGGTAGTCCTATTGTTGGAAGAAATAATAACAAATATAAAGATGTTGTAGGTATGTTTGTTAACACTGTTGCAATAAGAAATATTCTAAATACTAAATTGACTTTTAAAGAATTCTTAATGAGCATAAAGCAAAATGTACTTGAAGCATTTAATTATCAGGAATATCCATTTAGCTATATTGTTGAGAAGTTAGATGTAAGAAGAGATCTTGGAAGAAATCCTATATTTGATATTATGTTTGTTCTTCAAAATTATGGCATCAATAAAAGCGGAGGAGATTATTTTGATGTTATTGATCAAGTAGAAAATGGTGTATTTAATAAAGCGTCTAAGTTTGATATTTCATTAAGTGCTGTTGAAGAAGAAAATAGAATAATTTTTGATGTAGAATATAGCACACAATTATATTCGGAACAAATACTACAATGTTTGGTTAATGATTATTTAGCAATCATTGAAGAGGTATTAGAATTTCCTAATAAGTCAATTGACAATATGAGTTTAATTTCTCAGGAATCTAAGCAGTTGATTTTAGAAGATTTTACAAATAAAGATTATGAGTATGATAAAAAAATGACTGTTAATGATTATTTTGATAAATCAGTTAAAACATATTCTGATAAGACGGCAATTGTTTATAAGGACAATAGTTATACATATAAAGAACTTGGAGAAAGAGTTAATAAGTTAGCTGGTTACTTGAGAAGCCAAAACATTGGTAATGATGATTGTGTTGCTATATATCAAAAAAGAAATATTGATACAATTGTTTCAATTTTGGCAGTATTAAAAAGCGGAGCTGCTTTTGTTCCGATTGACATGTCGTATCCAGATAGTAGAATTGAGTATATTCTTGAGGACAGTAATGTAAAGGCTGTAATTGTTAATAGTGAGGATAATGGTGCTATTCCAAGTAATGTTAACAGTATCAATATTAATTCAATCGATTTTGATAGTTTATCAAACGATGTTATTAAAACTAATTCTGCTAATGATTTGGCGTATATTATGTACACATCTGGCTCAACGGGAATGCCAAAAGGAGTTATGATTGAGCATAGGAATATAATCGCATTTGTAAATGGTTTTTTCAGTGAATTTGGATATAGCGAAGAAAGAATTATGCTTCAACAATATTCATATGCATTTGATGGATACAATGAGGAAGTTTATACAACATTATTTTCTGGTTCAAAACTGGTTATAGTTGATAAAGAAGATGTTTTGGATATGAAAAAGCTTGATAATATTATAACTACACATTCTATAAATATTATAAGCGTTTCCGCTGTACTGTTTGCTCAGATTGGGAAATATATAAATAATCGGTGTCTGAAAACTGTTATATCTGGTGGAGATGTGATGAAATGTAGTTATATAGACTCTTATGATGCATCATTACAACTATATAATAGTTATGGACCGACAGAAGCGACATGTTGTGCTACATATTATAAAATTGACAGAGATAATATTACAAATAGTGTTCCGATTGGGAAAAATTTAGCTAATTATAAAGTTTATATTATGGATGATAATTTAAACTTTAATCCAATGGGTGTTGTTGGTGAAATATGTATAAGCGGGAATGGTGTAGCAAGAGGATATTTGAACAAAGATAATTTAACAAAGATTAGCTTTGTTTATAGTCCATTTATTAATGAAGTAGTTTATAAAACAGGGGATTTAGGAAAATTCGATGAAAGTGGTGAAATAATATTCTGTGGCAGAAAGGACAGGCAGTTAAAAATTAGAGGTTTTAGGATAGAAGTATCTGAAATTGAAAAGTATTTAATGAGCTATCTAAAGCCGGATGGGATTTATATAGGACCTGTTGAAATAGTTGAAGGTAGTAAAACTTTATGTTGTTATTTAGTAATGAAAGAAGAGCCTGTAATAAAGGAAATTAAAAAATATCTAAAGAAACATCTACCAGAATATATGATTCCAACATATTTTGTAAATCTTGATAAATTGCCATATAACCAAAATGGAAAAGTTGATATAAAGTATTTACCTTTACCTACTCAGGAAGATTGTACTAAAACTGTTTATGTTGCACCAAGAAATGAAATAGAGAGAATGCTCATAGAAATTTATTGTGAGGTTCTTATACTTGAGCGGGTAGGAGTAGAGGATAATTTTTTTGATATAGGTGGAAATTCAATAAAAGCAATTGAAATATTATCAAAAATTATTGAGCAAGGTTTTCTAATTGATATAAATATGTTATTTGAATATCAAGATATAGAAAGCTTAGCTAAGGAAATGAGTACCATGAGCAGCGAGTATATGACTAATAGACTTGATTATTTAAAGACATCTGCTATTGAAGATGGAATTAAACTTAAAAAAGAATTTGAAGATGATAAAGAAATGCTTGATAAGATATCTAAATATAATAATCAAGTTGGAAAAATTGCAGGGAATAGCATTAAGGGGTCTGTTAATTATAAGAATGTTCTTTTGTTGGGAGCTACTGGTTATTTAGGAGGATATTTATTGCATAATTTTTTGAAACAAAATTATAAAAATATTTATTTAATTGTAAGGTCAATAGATGTAGAAAAAGCATTTGAAAAATTAAGAAAGAACTATAATTACTATTTTGAAGATTTTCTTTTTGACGATAATATTGATAAGATACATGTTTTTTGTGGAGATGTTTCCCTTAAGAAATTTGGGGTAACGGAAGAAGAATATTCTGAAATGCTTGAAAATGTTGACTGTATAATTAACTCTGCGGCGTTAGTAAAGCATTACGGTGAGTATGAAGAATTTCTTAAAGTAAATGTTGATACGGTAAGTAATTGTATTGAAATTATTGAAAAATCTCCTAAAGTAGCATTTCATCATATTTCAACAGTAAGTGTTGGTTCAGGATATATTGAAAAGAAAAAGTATGACGTGTTCACTGAATATGATGTGGATATAAACCAAGTTGGTGATAACAATTATGTAAATAGTAAGATTGAAGCAGAACGTCTTATTGAGAAGAAGCGTCAGGAAGGTCGGATAATTACTGTATATCGTGTTGGAAATTTAGTCTTTAATAGTAAGAATGGTAAATTCCAAAAGAATATTAATACAAGTGCATTTTATAATTTGTTAAAAACAGTTATTGAGATCGGCAAAGTTCCGGACATTAATGATATTAATGTTGATTTTTCATATATTGATTATGTTGCAAATGGCATTATTAGTTTATTTGATAAGAAAGAATTAATAGGACAAAATTGGCACGTTTTTAATCAGTATTCTATTGGATTAGTTGATTTAGTCAAGATTATCAATAAAAAGCTAGGGAAAGACAAAAAAATAGAAATATTGCAGTTAAATGAATTTATTGAATTTATAGAAAACAATTTAAATAGTGAAAAATATGGTTCTATAATAAGAGATTTGATTATCAAGACTGGAATCATGAATGATGTAGATAGTGTAACTGATATTCGTGTATTACAACAGAAATCTATAAATGTACTAAAAGCTTTAGGTTTTAAGTGGGAAAAAATTGATAGCGAAAAAATAAGTAAGATGTTAGATTATTGTAAAAGCATCGGATTTATTGAATAAAAATTAGGAGGTAAGCTTATGAAAATTGGTATTATTGGTGCAGGTGTTATGGGAAGTGGTGTCGCAGAACGCTTTTCAAAATATGGACATGAGATTAAGATTGTAGACATTAATGAATCAACATTCGATAACTCGAGAACAATTATCAAAAATAGTGTTAGAATGACAAATATGTTTAGCAAAGGTCAGGAAAAAGTTGATTACAAAGCTTTGTTGGATAATATAACATATTCAACAGAATATGTTATATTATCTGATGTTGACATCGTAATTGAAAATGTTGTAGAGAAAGTTGATGTAAAAAAAGGTGTGTATGAAAAGTTAGAAAAGGTTTGTAAAGAGGAGTGTATCTATCTTGTTAACACATCATGTATTTCAATAACAAAGATTGGTAGCTTTACAAATAGAGCGGATAGAGTAATTGGTACTCATTTTATGAATCCAGTTCCTATGAAAAAAGCGTGTGAGGTTATTTTAGGACATTATACCTCTGAAAAAACTATAGACCATCTTAAAGAAGTTTTGAAAAATGTTGATATTAAACCTATTATTGTAAATGATTATCCTGGATTTGTTTCAAACAGAATATCTCATTTGTTAATGAACGAAGCTGCATGTGTTGTGCAAGATAATGTGGCAACACCAGAAAATGTTGATGCAATCTTTAAGTTATGTTTTGGGCATAAAATGGGGCCTTTAGAAACAGCTGATTTAATTGGTATTGATACAGTTGTTGATTCCTTAGATGTTTTGTATGAAAATTATCATGACCCTAAATTTAGAGTTGCACCAATATTAAGAAAAATGGTTGATGCAAAACTATTTGGTAGAAAAAGTGGGGAAGGTTTCTTCAAATATAAGTAAGTGAATATTAAAGTTGTTAATTTTAAGTATATAGTTAATACATAAAATAATATTAAAGGAGAATTATTATGGAAGTTAAAAGAAAAATTAGAATGTTTATGAAGAGATTTTTTAGAAATGAGGAATTTACTGATGATGATAATATTTTTGAAAATGCAGTAAATTCATTGTTTGCAATGCAATTAGTATTATTTATTGAGAACGAGTTTGATATTGAGGTCGATAACGATGAATTAGATTTGGAAAACTTTAGTTCTGTTAATGCTATTGTAAAGTATGTTGAATCAAAAGTTGTTGATTTGAAGGAGGAAAGTGTGATTTAGTTTCTATCTATATCATACATGAAAAATATGAGAAGTAAAATAAAATGTGTTGTATGGGATCTTGATAATACTTTGTGGGAAGGTATTTTATCTGAAGATAGTAATGTACACTTAAGGCAAAATGTTTTTGATATTATTACTGAATTTGATAATAGGGGAATTCTTCAGTCAATATGCAGTAAAAATGATTATGACCAGTCAATGGATAAATTAAAGGAGTTGAAAATTGACCATTTCTTTGTATATCCTCAGATTTCGTGGAATCCAAAATCAGACGGAATTAAAAATATTAGGGAACTAATAAATATTGGTATAGACACATTTGCATTTATAGATGATCAGGAATTTGAAAGAGAAGAAGTTAATTATAAATTACCTGAGGTTATGTGTATAGATGCAACACAAATTAATGATATTTTATTAAATGAATATTTTAATCCTACTCATCTTACAAATGATTCAAAGAATAGAAGACTTTTATATCAAAATGATATTGTAAGAAACAATATTAAAGAAGAGTTTAAGGGAACAGAAGAAGATTTTTTAAGAATGCTTGATATGAAATTCACTGTTAGCAAGGTTAAACAGGATGATTTGGCAAGAGCTGAAGAATTAACTATAAGAACACATCAGCTTAATGCAACAGGTGTTACATATTCATATGATGAACTAGATAGATACAGTAAAGATGATAATTATCTTGTATTAATCGCACGGCTTGAAGATAAGTATGGTGATTATGGGGCAATTGGTTTAGCCTTGGTAGAAAAAGAAGAAACAAAGTGGACTTTAAAGCTATTATTAATGTCCTGTCGAGTTATGTCAAGGGGTGTGGGCTCTGTTTTGTTAAATTATGTTGCTAATAAAGCAAAGGAGGCTGGTGTTGATTTGTATGCAGAATTCATTCCAACAGATAGGAATAGAGTAATGTTTATTACATATAAATTTTCTGGCTTTCGTAAAGAGTATGAGAAAGATGGAATTGATGTTTTAAAGCTTAATATGGATAAAATAAGTGAAATTGTTGACTATATAAAATTATATGAAGGGGACTTGAAAAATGTATAAGTTATCATTTGTTTTTCCAGGACAAGGCTCACAATATGTAGGTATGGGAAAAGGAATTTTTGAGGAATATAAAATAGTTCAAGAAACCTTTGAGGAAGCTTCAGATGTTTCTTCTATTGATGTGAAGAAGTATTGCTTTGAAGGCTCACTTGCACAATTATCACGTACAAAAAATGCACATATTTGCATACTAACCTGTGGAATAGCAGCTTTTAGAGTATTTACGCAGGAAATTGGATATGCACCACAATTTATGGCTGGGCATAGTCTTGGTGAGTACTTAGCATTAACAGCTGCTGGAGTATGGAGTTTTGAAGATGCAATTAAAATTGTTGGGTTAAGAGCTGATTTGACGAAATTAGCTGTCAAGGAAACTAATGGTGGTATGACTATTATTGAAAATATTTTAACTGAAAAAGTTGAGGATATTGTTAAAACAATGAGAGATAAGGGCAAAAAAATATATATTTCAAGTTATTCAACTATGGACCAGACAGCTATTTCAGGAAATGTTGATGATATAATGTTATGTGAAGATGAGCTTTTTAAGGCTGGCGGACAATTAACTCCACTTGTAGGTAGTGCACCTTATCATTCACCACTTATGCAACCGTATGCAGAAGAGCTAAAAAAAGAGATTGAAAAAATTGAATTACATGATTTTAGATATCCAGTAATATCAAATGTTACAGGAAAGCCTTACAAGGATATTAGTGATGTTTCAGAGGGACTTGCTAAGCATTTGACGCATCCTGTTTTATGGAGGCAGACAGTTGATTATTTAGATAATAAGGGAGTTGATTTAGTAGTAGAAATGGGCCCTAAAAATCTTGTAACAAATATTATAAGAAATCATAGTGAAGATATAAAGGCTGTTTGTCTTGGTAATAAATATGAAAGAAATGAATTGTTTGAGCTATATAAAAATAATGAAATGTATAGTAAGCATATTCCAACTATTATAACAAAATGTATGGTTGCAGCAGTATCGACTCCTAATCAGAATTGGGATAACGATGAGTACGAGAAAGGTGTAGTTGTTCCATATAAAAAAATACAAGAAATTCAGCAGCAATATGAGGATAGTAAAATAGAACTAACATATGAAGTGAAACAAGAAATACTTAATTTATTAAAGAGAATATTTGAAACTAAGTTTCTTCCCCAAAAGGAGCAGGATGAATGGATTAGTCAGATTTTAGAAGAAACGGGTAATAACTATTCTTTTAAAGATTTTGTGGCTCAATAAATTTAAGTAAAAGAAGAGTGTATTTATCAACTGAAAAATGGTTCGAAAAAATTTAATTAATTGCCTGGACACTCCCAAGAATTTTGTGTAAATATAAATTCTTCACAAACAAGCAAATAAAATATTTTGATAGTTTTGCATGACAAAACACAGTATAGTATTTGTCCTTGTTAACAATTAAAACCGGAGATGAAATTGGTATGCGTTCCGAAGGAATGCCGGTTTCACCTTCGGGGATCATAACAAAAGGGCAAATCCTTATGCAGTTTGCTCTGAAAACATGATGTTTAACTGGTTTAATACAACATCCCAATTGTTTTCCCAACTTTTTACGTAAGATGGATAAGCCTTGCCCCATGTTTCTTTGAAATTAACAAGATTATTAAGTGTTTCATCTTCGGTAACAGCTTGATAAACAAGCTTTAGATCAGCCATTAGTGCCTTGATATCCTTGTAACTTACATAGCGTGTCGAGTAACAGATTTGATGAATTATGCAACGTTGAATTGTGCTTTTGGATAAGCTGTGTTTATAGCTTTCTTAAAGCCTTTTAAACCATCAATACAGAACAGGTAAACCTTCTTCAAGCCCCTTCATTTCCAGAAGTTTAGCTTCAAAACCCGAAACCAATATATTTTATCGGCATTTCATCCATATAAAAAATGTCGCAAATTCGGTAAGCGTCAAAGCAAGCACACCTTTTAAGCAATAAATAAAGAGAAAATATTTATGAGTTCTATACACAAAAACAAAGTATTAGAAATAGTGAAAGAAATAAGAGAAGAGTTAGAATTTTATGTTATTGCCTATTGTATTATGGATAACCATATGCATTTGTTAATCAAAATTGATGAAGAAAAATTGGGAACATTAATGAAAAAAATTAATGTAAAGTATGCTATGTATTATAATAAAGTTGAAAAAAGATATGGACATGTATTTCAAGATGGATTTAAAAGTGAAGCAGTGGAGGACGTTAATTATTTAATAGGTGTTTTGAGATATATACATAATAACCCTGTTAAAGCAGGCATAGTAAAAAATATAGAAGAATATAAGTGGAACAGTGTAAGTGAGTATATAAAAAAGGAAGAGTTAGCTGAAATATTATTAAAATTAGATATAATTTCTTACAGAGATATAGCAAATATATGTAATTTATCTTATTATAAAGTTGCTGACATAGGGAAAGGAATAAAAAGTGATTGTATCAATTAGAAAGAACCGTCCCTTAAGAATCTAGTAAATAATATATTTATGATATAAATATATTTATAAAAATATTAAAAATAAGGTAGGTAATTATGTTGAAAGAATTTAATCCTTTTTATAATGATTTGCAAGATTTAGAAAATTGGTTAAATTCCTATGCTCAAAAAGGATATAGGATTGTGAATGTTAATAAGTCGAACTATGAATTGTGTGAATGTCCATCAGCTGAATATAGCTACTATGTAGGACTGGTAAAGAGTAGTGAATTTGATAACCTAAAAGAAAAATATGAATCTGAGTTAATAAAAGCCTTTAAAACAAATTTATTTATTAAAAGTACAACTTCTAAGAAAAAAATTTCATTAGATATTAGAGGTCAGCTATGGACATCGCCTGAAGTACTAAATAATTGGGAAATTGTAATTTTAGAGACTAAAAACAATACGCAAATTAACAATGAAAATTTAATAAAAGATTTAAAAGAATATAAAAGTTTAGTAAGTAAAGCTATAATCAAATTTAAAATATTATTATCGATTATTTTATTTTCAAGTATTGTGTTATTTACGATTTGTTCGTTTATTTTACAACAAAAGATAATATTTATACTAATTGATATTATTATGATAATATTAACAATATATGTATTTGTTTATTGTAATAGGATTAAAGCAAACGTAGAACTTTAGGGGACGGTTCTTTTTGCTTGACAGATAAACAAAAGGAATAAATAAAGAGAAAATATTTCAGAAAGAAATATATAAAAACAAAGTAATAGAATAATCAAAAATATAAAAGGAGAAATGGGCATGTGCTTTAAGACAGATGTAGAAGCGAAGCAGTAGAAGATGATACTTATATGCTAGGTGTGCTGATATATATACATAATAATCCCATGAAAGCAAAAAGTGAAATATTGGATTTATTTAAAAATAAAAAAGATTTTAAAAAATTTCATAATAGTAGTGACGATAATATATATATTGATACAAAAGAAGAAAAGCAAGATAATATTGAAAATATAGTAAATAATACAATTGAAAATTTTGCAAATGAAAATCAAATTACAGATCAAGTTCAATTTTCACAGATAAAAAAAAGAAGAATTAGTAGCAAGACTTTTAGAATTAAATGCTATAACATACAGCGATATAGCAGACTTATGTAATTTAAGTATATATAGAGTATTTGAAATAAAGAAACAAAAAGATGAATAAAGTCGAATTTCAGACAAAAATAACCGTCCCAAAAATAGTAATTCTACAAATACATCATCTGTCTGACTGTCATCCAATGGTCAGGAGATATTTAATTTCATGGCTTTGTTAATGACACGATTGATAGTTTCTTGAAAATGCTGATCCATGGAGTTGAAATTTTTTTACAAAAATGTTGAGAAATATTTGGAAATATGTTGACAAATGTAAAAATATGTAGTATAAAGAATATAGACCGGCGGTCGAGAGAAGAAAAAAATGATTAAAGTATTTTTGATCTTCTATAGAGAAAGAGGTAAGACGTATGAAGGTTAGTAAGGAATTTAATGAAAGAAGAAGCGAGATAATTGATGTTGCACGAAGATTATTTTTAACTAAAGGTTATGACAAATGTACGGTAAATGACATTCTTGATGCCGTAGGAATAGCAAAGGGAACATTTTATTATTATTTTAAGTCCAAGGAAGAAGTGCTTGATGCAATCATTGGCAGGGTTACTGAAACAGTTGTTGAAAGGGCTGTGGAGGCTGCATCTAATCCAGAACTTTCACCTGTAATCAAGATGCTTAATATAATGCTTTCCATGAGAGTTGAAAGCCAAGTAGATGATGATCTTATGGAAGAACTTCACAAACCACAAAATGCACTAATGCATCAAAAATCCTTAAGCTTAATGGTAACAAGAGTTGCTCCAATACTTACCAAAGTTGTGGATGATGGAATCAGTCAGGGAATATTTAAATCGGATTTTCCTATGCAGTACATGCAGATTTTCTTAACATCATCAATCACACTTTTAGATGATGGAATATTTCAGGTTAAGCCGGAAGAACAGCAGATGACTTTAAGAGCACTGATAGCATTACTTGAAAAAATGCTTGGAGTTGCAGATGATTCTTTCTGGAATGTGGCAAAGCAGTATTGGGGATAATATTTTAGGTTAAGAACACATTTGATTAAAAAGTAGTCAGAGGCAGTTAAGAAACAATAATAATGATAGGAGAGTATGACTATGAAAAAATTTATGACAATATGGGCAGGAGAATTAATATCAAATATTGGAAGTGGAATGACAGCTTTTGCCTTATTGGTATACGTTTATCAGCTCACAGGTAGTGTTACCTGGGTATCAATTGTTACACTACTTGCATATCTTCCAACAATTCTTCTAAATCCAATTGGTGGAATCCTCGCAGACAGATTTGATAGACGGTTTATGATGATTTGTGGTGACCTTTTATCCGCACTTGGCTTATTATACATACTTATAAGCATTCAGACGGGTCACATAGGCATTGTTCCAATAGTTATTGGTGTAACAATTAATTCAGTATTTGTTTCGATGCTTGATCCTTCTTATAGGGCAACAGTAACAGACTTACTTACTGAAGAAGAGTATGCTAAGGCAAGCGGACTTGTGCAGATGGCATGTAATGCTAAATATCTTATATCACCAGCCATTGCAGGAGTTATTCTTGGATTTTCAGATATAAGAGTGATTCTTATAATAGACATTTCAACGTTTTTTGTAACAGTTTTCGCAGTTGCTTCAGTTAGAAGAAATATTCAAAAGGTTAAACCAAGACAGGGCAAATTCAATTTCTTCAAGGAATTCAAGGAAGGCATGCAGTATATTGTTAAGGATAAGGGAGTTACGGATCTTGTAATTTTAATGGCTTTCATGTGCTTTTTTATTGGATGTGTTCAGACATTAATGATTCCCATGGTATTACCAATTGGTAGCGTAAAAACAGTAGGCTTTGTGGAATCCATAAGTGCAATTGGAATGGTTATTGGTAGTGTAGTAATCAGTATTAATGGTATTAAGAAACAATATTCTAAAATCCTTGTGGTGGGTTTAATTGTTTGTGGATGCTTTATGGCATTAATTGGAACAAGCACTAACATGTCATTCATAGTAATAACATGCATATTATTCTTTACATCGCTTCCCTTTGTTAACACATGTGCTGACGTGCTTGTAAGAGTAAGTATCCCTAATGAAGTACAGGGAAGAGTTTGGGGACTTATTAGTCTTCTCACTCAGATTGGATGTGTTATAGCATATGCAACATGTGGAATATTTGCAGATAATGTATTTGAACCAATGATGCAGGGAAAGGGTGTTCTCGCTGACAGCATTGGAAAAGTAATTGGAACAGGTGAAGGTAGGGGAATCGGGCTGATGCTTATCATTGCAGGAGTATTGATGGTAGTAGTTGCATTGGTTCTTGGCAATAAAAAGAGTATAAGAGAAATCGAGGTGATTAATTGTGAACATGAATATAAAAATGTTAAAGAATGATTTTAAAAGAAATCGTGCTGGTAATGTATCATTGCTTTTGTTTATGACACTTGCAGCATGTCTTGTGGTGGTAGCAACTATAGTTGTAACACAACTTATAACTTCTATGATTGGAATGTATAATACAGCAAAGCCACCACATTTTCTTCAGATGCATAAGGGAGAGGTGAATTTGAAGGCAATTGATGAATTTAATTCATCCTATGATGGTGTTACAGCCTGGCAGACCCTTGCAATGGTAGATGTTTACGGAGATGACATTAAGGTTTATGGGGATGATGAATTTAGTTTATCAGACTGCAGACTGGATATAAGTCTTGTTAAGCAGAATAAAGAGTATGATCTTTTGCTTGATGAAAACAGAAATGTAATAAATGTTAATAAAGGTGAAATTGGTATTCCTGTAATTCTTTTGGATTCCTATAACATAAACCTTGGAGATACAATTGTGTTAACAAGTAACAGTATAACCAAGGAATTTAAAGTAACAGCTTTTGTGCATGATGCACAGATGAATTCCACACTTTGTTCTTCAACAAGAATGCTTATAAGCGATAGGGATTTTGAAGAACTTTTTGGAAATGTAGGAGAAAATGAATATCTTATCGAAGTATATTTTACGGATTCATCTATGGCTTCAGATTTCAAGTCAGCTTATGAAAAAGCAGGTCTTCCACAGGATGGACAGGCAGTTACTTATACAGTTATATTTCTTTTAAGTGCTTTTAGAGATATTGCTATGGCAATGGTTTTAATTTTTGTAAGTATGTTACTTGTTATTGTTGCCCTAATGTGCATTAAGTACACTGTGATGGCTGCCTTGGAAGAAGAAATTGGTGAAATCGGTACCATGAAAGCCATAGGAATGTCTTATAAAGATATAAGAAATCTGTATCTTGTAAAGTATAAAATGATGGTGACAGCAGGAATAGTCATAGGTTATGTGCTTGCTCTTATCATGTCAAACGTGTTTACTGGACATGTAAGTAGCACATTTGGTAAACAGCCAGTTTCAATTCTTACTATTGGTCTTCCTGTTGCAGTATGTGCGCTTGTGTATTTTATAACTAACCATTACTGTAAAAAGATTCTTAAGAAACTTAAGAAAGTAACTGTTGTTGATGCATTGGTAAGGGAAAAAGGTTTTGGTAAAAAGCAACGTGTTAAGGACGGACTTCATAAGTCAAAGACGATGTCAGTTAATTTGCTTGTAAGCATAAGGGAGACACTTAATAATTTTGGTGGATTTGTTATAGTTTTTGTGGTAATGTTCATCGTCTCAGGGATAATAATTGTTCCTATAAACCTTTTAAATACTATGAAATCAAAGGATTTTATTTCCTATATGGGAAGTTCTATGGATGATATATTGATTGAGATTGATTCAGGGGAAAACCTCGAGAACAAGTACGAAGTCATTAAAGTGCTTCTAAATGAGGATGTTGATATTGAAAAATATAAGGAGTTCAGAAGAGTACGTGTTGAGACAATTAATTCTGAAGATGAATGGATGAATCTTCACGTTGACTGTGGAAATTATGCAGGAAAAGAACTTAAATATCTTGATGGAAAGGCACCTTTGATGGAAAATGAAATCGCACTTTCAAAACTTAACGCGGATGAGATGGGCAAAAACACAGGTGATATGATAATAATAAGATTTAACCACATGCAGAAGGAGTTCGTTATTTCTGGAATTTATCAGGATGTGACAAGTGGAGGATACACGGCAAAGGCTATATATAGCTTTGCAGGAGTAGATACACAAAAATATCAATTTACAATAAATATTACTGACGGAGTAGATGCGGCAGAAAAAGCTTCGCAGTGGAGTGACAAGATAGGAGGAGGTTATGACATAGAACCAATGGAGGAATTCATAAGCCAAACATTGGGCGGTGTTTCAAGACAGGTTGAAGTTGCTACAACTGCAGTAGTGGTGATAGGAATGTTGCTTGCAGCATTGATAGTAGTTTTATTTATGAAACTACGACTTGCCAAGGATGTTGCACAAATTGCAGCAATGAAGGCCATAGGTTTTACAAATTCTGATGTGAGAAAACAGTATCTTTACAAGATTGGAATGGTTTCAATTGCAGGGATATTTGCAGGAACACTTATTTCAAACATACTTGGTGAAAGCATTGTAAGCGTGACTTTCGGTATGATGGGACTTGGTATATCAAAAATAACATTTATTATAAATCCATGGATAGCATTTGTAATATTACCGTTGGTGATTTTTGTAGTGGTAGCAGGAATGATATGGATTAGTACTAAACAGATACGGGAATATAATATTATTTCATTGATTAATGAATAGGAGATGTAATTATGAAGACTATTTTACAGGCAAAAGGATTATGGAAGGAATTTGATGGAACAAAGATTTTAAAGGGAATCGACGTTACAGTTAACGAAGGAGAATTCGTGGCAATCATGGGACAGTCAGGTTCAGGAAAATCAACGCTTTTATATAACATAAGCGGCATGGACCGAGCAACCAATGGTGAAATAAGTTTTGATGGAGAAGACATTTCAAACATTGATGATGAGAAGATGAGTAACATACGACTTGAAAAGATGGGATTTATATTCCAACAGTCACATTTGCTTAAGACGCTATCAATACGTGACAATATTGTACTCCCAGGATTCAAGGCAAAGAGTGATAGCAGAGAAAATGTAAATGCATATGCAGAAGAACTAATGAAACGAACAGGAATTGATCATATTGCAGATCATGATATTAAGAAGGTTTCCGGGGGACAGCTTCAGCGTGCGGCAATATGCCGTGCATTAATAAACCATCCGGATATTATATTTGGTGATGAACTTACAGGAGCTCTTAATTCAGCTGCAACAAATGAAATTATGGATATCATTAATGAGGTTAATGCTGAAGGAACCACAGTAATGCTGGTTACACATGATGCAAAAGTTGCAACCAGGGCAGATCGTGTGATTTTTTTATCTGATGGAAATATTACTGATGAAATTTTTCTGGGGAAATATCAAGAAAAAAGCTTTTCTGAAAGAGAAAGTAAAATGACTCAATGGATTGGAAGTCAAGGATTTTAAGAGTACTTGTTTATAAAGAAGTATAGATTTTCAAAAATAATATTTATAAGTTTGTTGACTATACTTTCAAAATAAAATACAAGGATGTGTAACTTTTTAAGCTTCACATCCTTGTCACAAAAAAGTAAATTCTACAATAGATTTAAATATACTTGTATACATTATATTTGTTACTATAAAACATATTATAAAGAAAGTAGGATTTATGATATTATATAAAGTAATCTAATCCAACTTCTTCCACATCTTTATAATATCCTTTTTTTGTTCTGTTATTAAGAATTTCAGTTGCTTTTGCTAGAGTGATTTTAGGGAAACTTATTAAATCATAGAGCGAAGCTGTATTAAGATTTACCTTTAGTGGTATCATTTCTTCATTAAGCCAAAAATATTTAGGAATTTTTACATGTGTGTTTTCAATCCATATTTCCTTACCTATATTTTCATCTATAGCAATATCACCATTTTCTATCATTTTACATAAATTGTCAAAAGTTTTTTTGTATTCATTAATAGCTTCAATAAGTACTTGCATATTTCCTATCATTCCATTATATGCAGCCTTTTCATATATATCAGAAAGATCATTGGATATGGTTTTTCCTACTGTTGTAGATATGAATAATTTAAGTAGTTCTTGTTTATCTTGTGGAAAGCATTCACACCACATTTTTATAAATTCTATAAAAGGAATGGAGTTTTCATTTAGGCTATCTTTAATTTTATACCATATCCAGAAAGTTTTTAGAATAATGTTTTCAAAAGGGGTAAATAGTTCTTTTATGTTAGACCTATCGTTTATGTTTGAAATTAAAAAGTTGTTGTAGAAATCTTCTGATAGATAGTTGTTTTGTAAAATCTTATTTGTACTTATTCTATAAAAAAGAGTTGCTATAACTCCTTCACAGGATAACATTTCTTGTGCACTTTTAAGTTTTGTTTTATCAAAAATAGTTGAGGTGTGTTCGAGTATTATAGTATCTGATATATTCAATTTTAATTTATCAGTTGTTGGAAGTAATTTATTATGAATATATATATTATCGATAACACCATTTAGTCTTAATTCACAATCTGATTCACATTGCCATAGTCTGCATATATCTCTATCATAATTATACTTTAAATTATGTATTTCTTTATAATGTGTAATAAAATCATAGGTTAACCTTTCGAAATGGACTGCCCAACCTTCGTTAAAAGCCATAAAATAATCAGTTATTCCCATACTGAGATGTTGCTTTGATGAATTACTGGAAGGAAAGTTTTTTAATATATTTGCCATCATTACATGACCTAACTCATGGCTAAAAATTTCAAGACTACCATCATTCAATAATTCTTCATCAATAAATAAATCTACATAGTTTAAATGTGGATAATCAATAGACTTGGTTTCTTCTATTAAGTTAAGTCCACATTTTGCAAATCCACCTGCATTATTTGAGAGAAATAATACATTAGGACCAAAAGTATCTTTCATTAAGTTTCTTGTACATTGACTCAATTTAATAACTGATTGATGAAAAGGGAATTCTAACTCTGAAATTATTTTTTTATAAAGTGGAGAGGATTTGGATAATTTCTCGCCTATGTGAATATTGTCAATGGGGTCTTTACATTTTACGATGCATATTTTTTCATTTGGATTTGGAAAAATATAATCCATATTAATACCTCCTAAATTAGGAATTTGTTATAGATTTAGACACCTTATATTATTTATTTTTAATTAAATTAATCCTATCAGCATATTTAAGTCTTCTATTTAATGCTCCTATTGTAAGATATACATTTAACCCGTGATTGGTTGCAGTATATTTTCCATTTTCATTTTTACATATAAATTTATTTAATAGTAATTCCTTTAAGTGATGATGTAGATGTCCTCCAGCCATTTTTGTTAATTCAACTAATTCGCCGCTGCTGTACTCGTTTTTAGTTAAATGTCTTAATATACATATTCTTTGTTTAGAAGATAAAACATTACATAATGTTTCTATATCTTCATCCGATTCTTCTTCATCTAAAACGAATAGTGAAGTTAAATGATAATCTCCTTTTGTATTGTTGTTATGAAGTACTACTTGGAAGATGATGCTATCTTCCTCTTTGAAATTTGCTTTTAAGCTTTTAAGCTTTTCATTTACCTCCTTTACTGTGTTATTAAAGTTATCGGATAGAGGAAGGACTGTATCTTGGTGTTCAATAGTTTTTTTCTCAAAAACAGCATTTTCAAGTTTTTCAATTCTTTTTATTAAATTATTTATTTGATCCATTAATTAACCTCTTTATATTATAAATTTATATAATTATATAAATTTATAATATAAATGTAAACATAAAAATGCAGAGATATTGTATTGTAATCTTTTCTAAGATTTTAGTATTTGTTAGTGAAACTTATAAGTACTTATTATTGAAATATTTTTATAAAATGATATAATATACAATGTATCTAATATATGGAATACAATAAAGTGAATTTTAGGTTGAGTATGGTGTAGCTATAGGTTGTATTTACGATTATATGGATGAGGTATATAGCTATATTTGATAACCTTTTTCTTTTTAATTTATTGTGTTCGCTATTTTTAAAAAAGGGGGAATAGTATGAATTTATTAATTAGCGCTATTACACAAATTATTTTCTTGTTAATTATACCGTTTGTTTGGTGGGCAATAACTGATAGGAAACAATCAAGCTTTTTTAATTGGATAGGTTTAAAAAAAATTAGAATTAAGAGTAAGCGAAAGTATATAATTTCATTTTCACTTATGATATTACTTTCACTAATTCCGGTATTTATTGTTTTCCCATTATTTGTTAATGCCAATGCTACTGATATAGCAACTTCACAGTTTGAGGGACAGGGTGTGCATGCGTTAATTCCTGCGTTAATTTGGTCATTTTTGCAGACAGGATTATCAGAGGAACTATTCTTTAGAGGTTTTTTGACGAAAAGACTTATAAATAAATTTGGATTTCAAATTGGTAATGGAATTCAAGGTTTATTGTTTGGATTAATGCATGGAATCTTTTTTATTGAAATAGTTGGAGTAGTGGAAACAATAATAATTATCTTATTAACTGGTATATCAGGATGGCTGATGGGATGGATAAATGAAAAGCAATCAAATGGTTCTATTATATCAAGTTGGATATTACATGGTTGTGGTAATATCATTGCTTCTATTGCAGTAATGTTTAATCTTATCTAGCTATTGTATAAAACAAGTTAAATATCAAATTGAATATAAAATGGGGTGAGAAGTACTATGAAAAACAATATTTCTAAGTATGATAGAAAACTAAAAATTGTACGCTGGATTGCTCGTGTAATAGGTTCGTTATCAACAGCATTTTTTCTTTTTATGATTATTGGAGATCTAATGTTTATTTCTGAACCTTATACATTAGAAGGAGTAATGGTAGTAGGTTTTGCAATTGTATTGACGGTGGGTGTTTTAATTGCCTGGTGGAAAGAAGGTATAGGAGGAGTTATTTTAACAATTAGTGCTATAGCATTTGCAATGTTTATTTACTTTACTGCAGGAAGATACAAGGTCTTAGCATCGGTGTTAATAAGTTCACCTTTTTTGATATCTGGGGTGTTATTTCTGATAACTAGACATAAAAAATAAGGTGACGGTATGGACAATACAGACAAAACAAATCGTAATAAAATTTTTAATATTTTCAATTTTCATCCCTTTTAAATTTAATAAATTATTGGTAGAATTAGATAGCACTTATATCAAAACTCCTTTCTGTTTGGTTTAGTCAACTAACATTATAGCAGTTTTGAATCATAAGTGCCTTTTTTTATATACTAGGAAAGTTCTACTTCTAGTATATAAAAAACGAGGATTGCAAAGGACGGGACGTCCTTGTCTTTAAGAGGGGTGCTCAATAAAAATGCTTATGAAGTAGGCATTTTTACGGCGAAGAGGGACATAGGTCCCCATAGCGGAGTTGCGTAGCAACTTTTTTAATAAATACAATAAATAGTTATTGACATATGTCAAAAACCTTGTATAATGAAATTATAAATAACATATGTCAAAAACTATTGGGAGGTGATATATATGCCAAGAGGTGATGGAACCGGTCCTGCAGGTACAGGCAGAGGTAGCGGTTTAAGCCGAAAAAGTGCAACTGGGACTGGAAGAGGAAGAATGGGAGGTCCTGTAAGTGCAGGTCCCCAAGGATATTGTGTGTGTCCAAACTGTGGTGAAAAAGTAAAACACCTACGCGCGGAGCCTTGTACAAGTTTGAAGTGCCCGAAATGTGGTGCGTTAATGGTTAGAAAGTGATTAAAGATAAGGAGAATATTATTATGCCAAGAAGAGATGGAACGGGTCCTATGGGACAAGGAGCAATAACAGGAAGAGGTTTAGGATTTTGTACTGGAGTTAATGTTGGTAGATACGGTGTAAGAGGTTTTGGTCGTGGATATAAACGAGGAATAGGGCTTGGTATGGGATTAGGGCTTGGTATGGGATTAGGCATTGGATGCAGAAGAGGTTTTGGAAGATATTTTAGAGGTCAATTCTCCGGCTCGACTGACAAAGAAATACTGTCAGAACATAAAGAACTGCTTCAAAATAGACTGAATATAATCAGTGAACAGCTAGACAACCTGTCAGAGGATGATAAATAATAGGGGATTATCCCCTATTATTTTCATTATGCAAGAATTTATTAAGAGGTTGACATTCTGAAACTGGTTGGTATAAACTAATTTATTATATGTTGAAGCAATTTCTGCCTTGAGCGAAACGAAAGGAAAGGTTATAATTATGTACAAAAATGATACGGTTTTTTATCCACAAGATGAAATGACCACTTTTTTATTACCGGTAACATTAGGATGTCCATATAACAAATGCGCATTTTGTTCTATGTATAAAGACTATAAATACGGTGAGGTTCCATTTTCGGATATAGAAATGCAATTACTAAATGGATATATCTATACTGAAAAAGTATTTTTGATAGGTGCAGATCCTATGTCAATAGGATTTGACAAAATGAAGCGATTATTAGATATGATACACCAGCATTTGCCGTATTGTGCGTGCGTGGCTTCATATGCGTCCATTAAGAGCATTGCCAAATATTCGGTTGAGAAACTATCCATTCTTCATGATGCGGGGCTTAGATTGCTTTATATCGGTTTTGAAACAGGTAGAGATGATATTCTAAAATTGATGAATAAAGGTCATACAGTAAATGAAGCAATTAAACAAGCAAAGAAACTTAATGAAGCAAAACTACCATTTAATTCTATTATTATGTATGGAATAGCTGGTGAAGGCGAATCTGTAAATAACGCAGTTGCAACTGCTAAAATGATTAATCATTTTATAACAAATAAAGTTATTACCATGAACCTAACAGTCTTTCACGGAACGGAGCTAAATAGCATGGTAAAAAGAGGTGATTTTATTTCTCCAAATCAAAAAGAACGATTAGTAGAAATAAGAACACTTTTAGAAAATCTCAAACCTAAGCAACCAATGATATTTGATACAACACATCCAACAAATATAATTAAGATAAAAGGTACATTGTCACAAGATAAAGAAAGATTAATAGATGAAGTAACAAATTATATAAAAGTTTTGTAATAAATGATAAAAAGCTTGGCATAAATTTATGCTGAGCTTTTTTTGTGGCTCTTTGTCAATAGTTGACAAACTTCTACAAAAATTGTAAAGTTAAACAATAAAGTGAATAATTTATTAATGAATAATGTATGAATTAAGGTGAATGTTATGCAGAATACAAAAAGTTGTATAAAGATATTTTGTAAGAAATCTTCAAAGAATCTCATTTTAGGAATAATAATTAATATAATTGGCTTGTTTTTTACTATTACACAAGCAACGATTTTGAAAAAGATAATATCAATGGCTACCGATGGAAACCCAAATGATATAATATTTGATTCTTGTATATTAATTTCAATTGTTTTAGTATGCAGGATAATAATCTATTTTCTTGATATCAAGAAGAAACAGCTTATTGAGTGTAATAAACAAGAATGTAGAAACCTAACAGTTGAAAAGTTTCTTATGCAACCTTTAAAAAATCTCTATACCTTTAAACAAAGTGATTCAAAAGAAAAGTTAGATGATGATTTCAGAAATGTTTATGCTAAACTCAACAATCATCTGCCTAATATGATATCTGGTATATTGGCAATTTTGGTTTATGCTATATTAATAGCAAGATTAAATGTAAGTCTAGTATTAATTATGATTATAATAGCTGTTACTCAAGTTATACCACCCTTATTTAGCAAGTATTTTGCAGCAAAGTTCTATATAGAAGATAGGGAAGCTGAAGCAGAACTCTCAGAATGTGTTATTGCAGCATATAAGGGTAATGCAACAATAAAGCTATATAATCTTTATGAATGGTTTAAGAAAAAAATTAGCACTGCCAATAAAAAATCGGAAATGGTCGGAAGGCGTTCTACTACTGCCTTTCAGGCGGATAAAGCAGTACAGAAACTCATTAATAACATACTTAATATTGTCACTTATATGGTCGTGGGCTTTTATATTCTACATAAACATATTAGCATAGATGAAGGTGTGTACGTTATAGCATTAGCTACAAGCTTCTATATTGAATTTAATAAAGTATTCAATTTAATACCTGAGTTTTCAGTATTGAAAAAAGCTGCACAGCGTATAGATGAATGGTTTTTAACTGAACCTAATAGTGTTGATATGGCATCATTTAATAAAGTAAATGTTATAAATGTTAGTAAAAATTATGGTGAAAAGCAAGTTTTTAAAGATGTTTCATTCAACCTGTCTTCTGACAAAATTTCATTTATTTGCGGTGAAAATGGATGTGGAAAATCTACCTTGTTAAAAATGATGGTCGGATTGATTAATTGCTCAAAAGGTAAGATATCCTATGATGGGTTTGACCCCTGCTTTGTATCAGAACAATCATTGCTAAAACACATCAATTATCTTAAACAAAGTGATCCTGTTTTAACTATAACATCATATGAAATGTTCAAGATGATTGATGAAGTAAGAATAGATAATACGATGGAAATAGCTAGAAAATTTGGTCTAAATGATGATGAAATCAAAAATCAGATGATAACGGAGTTATCGGGTGGTCAAAAGAAAAAAGTTTATCTTTCAATTGTTCTTAGTAATGATGATAAGTTTTTGTTATTAGATGAACCGACGAATTCCTTAGATAAAGATGGAATTGAAGTTCTAAAAGAATTATTAAAGAAACGTAAAAAAGGGGCTATCATTGTTACCCATGATGACGATATGATGAACTTAGCTGATAAAGTAGTTTCCATGGATTAGATAGGAGTCGTGAATATGAAGAAAACAATAAATAAAGATGTTTTTAGATGGATGATTATACCGATTATATCAGATATAATCAGTAATGTTAGTGTTAGCGTTATAGCAGTTAAAATAGCTGAGTATCTAGGTTCAATGACTGATGCAGTTTTTATGCTTGATTTTTCTACGTTTAATAATGGAATTAAGAAACTTATATTTTACATGGTTCTTAATTTATTGTTAATTCCGCTAATTAGTATCATTAATGATTTCATTTTCATTAGATTTGGTACAAAAAGCGATGATGAAATGTGTACTAAAATCCCTTGTTGGGAGTATCATAAACTCATGCAAATTCCTGAAGGTGAGATATCATATAGGCTTGAGGAAGAGTTGTGTGAATTTAGGGTAAGATATGCTGCTACTATATCAAACATAATTTCAATCCCTATAATTGCGATATACTTATTCAATTGTTCGGAGCAGCTCGGATGGCTTTATACATTAATTGCACTTGTAGTTTCTGCATTAAAATTAATAATTCCGTTTGCGACTAAAAATGTTTCTGTAGCTTATGATAAGAGCAGTCGTGAATATGGAAGCAAGGTCAAAAATGAATTAATTGAAATATCAGAGAATGCATGTGATATCAAATTACTTGGTATTGAAAAAGCATATTTTAAAAAACTGAATAAATTATTTAAGGATTATTTTAATAAAGTACAAAAGAAGGACATTAAATTAAAATCAGCTTCGGATGGAGGAAAGGCACTACTAGCCATACTTTCGAAATTGATTGTTATCCTTGTAGGGTGCTACCTAGTAGCTAATGGAAATATTACGGCAGGCTGTATTGTAATAATGATGAATTATCAAAGCATTTATGATGATTTAATGAACAAATTAAGTTCTGTTATTACTGGGATTCCTTCTTTAAAAATGCAATCTAAAAGACTTGGTATTTTCTATGATGAAGCAGAAAGTATGGATGGAGATAATATTGGAAAAGAATTTAAGATAATTGCGGATCAACTTAGCTTTGACTATGATGGAAAAGTAGTTTTTAATAATCTTTCTTTTAATATCAAATCTAAAGATAAAATTGCCATATGTGGAAAAAACGGAAGTGGAAAATCAACTTTATTTAAAATTATATGTGGATTGGAAAAAAACTATAAAGGAAGCATAAAGGTCAATAATGTTGAAATGCAAGATGCAAATATTGTAGATTGGAGAAATAGAATATCAGTAGTTTTTCAGGAACCATATTTATTTAGTGGTACAGTAGATGAAAACATAGGATTAGGAAACTTAAATGCTTCTGAAACTGAAATAGAGGATGTCATGGAGAAAACTGGCATTAGATATCTGTGTGGGAAAGAAATTAAATATGATACAGAAGAGCTATCTGGTGGTGAAAAACAAAGGATTTCCATTGCAAGAGCATTATTAAAAAATACAGATATACTTCTGTTAGATGAGCCAAGCAATAATCTTGATTGTAAGGCAATAGAATGGTTGAGTAATTTTATAGCTCAAACGAAAAAAACCATAATTTTTATAACGCATGATACCAATTTAATGAAAATTTCTAATTATTGTATAAATATGAACGAGAATTTGGAAGATTCTGAACAAACAATAAAGACAGTGTAAAATAAAAATATATATTTTAGGAGAGTAAGAAAATGTGTAATAAAGAAAATAAAAAATTCGTAAATATTGATGTAGAGAGATTAAATATTGTTGAGAAAGATGGAACTGTAAAAATGTCTTTGTTTAATAGTGAAAATATGCCACCATTAATTTTTGAAGGAGAAGATATTCTACCAGGACATAGGCAAGGCGATAATAATTCAGGGATTATGTTTTATAATGGTGAGGGTATGGAATGTGGTGGTCTAATTTTTGGAAGTAAAAAGAAAGCAAACGGTGAATATGAATCTGGATTATCATTAACTTTTGATCAATACAATCAAGATCAAGTAGTTCAAATGTCTGTTATTGACCATAACGGTCAACAAAATTATGGACTAACTGTTTTTGATAGACCTCAAAAAACTATTAAAGAATCAATTGATCTAATGAATGAAATAAAGGAAATGAAAAATGGAGCTGAAAAGCAAAAATTAATTAAAGAATTATACAAAGATAATTATCAAAGAATATGTATGGGCAAGAGTTCCAAGGGAGAAGTATCAGTTAAATTGAATGATAGCAAAGGTAATGAACGCATAAGAATGATAATTGATAAAGATGATATTCCAAAGCTTGAATTTTTAAATGAGAAGGGTGAGGTAATATATAGCTTACCACCAGAACAAAAAAGTGAGCAAAATCTTTAGTTTTACTTAAGATGCCAAGGAAAGTAAGAATTAAAAATAATGCTAGAATATAAATGGAGTAGCACAATTGATAACACAGATAATAATTAACAACATTTAGTAAATTAATTTTATATTATATGAGGTGAATAGATTTGGCAAGATTATATGATAAAGCAGATATTTATGACTTGGGGTTTGACGAGCGTAAGTGGAACATTGTAAAAGAACACTGGAAAATGATGCTTGAGGGTACAAAAATTAAGACAATTCTAGATTGTAGCATAGGTACCGGAAATCTTTCGTTGGAGCTAGCAGAATTAGGATATGTATTATCAGGCTCTGATTTAAGTGATAAAATGCTTAAGAAATGCCTTGATAAGGCAGAAGAAAAATCAATTAATGTTTCGTTATTTGAATCAGATTTTAGAAATATTAACATTACTGCACCACAAAAATATGATTGTGTTATGAGTACTGGTAATTCCTTACCATATGTATCAAATGATGAGGTAGCATTAACTCTAAAAAACATGGATAAACTTGTAAATACAGGTGGATATATATATTTAGATACAAGAAATTGGGATAAGATTTTAAAGGACCACCAGCGTTTCTATTTTTGCCCCCCAAAATATATGGATGATACAAGAATGGATGTTACTCAATTTTGGGATTACAATTCTAACGGAAGTATTACTTTTAATATTGTATATTCCTTCGAGAAGGAGCAAAAAGTATATAAACGTGAGATATTTGAAGAAACCTATAATCCTATTAAGAAAAATTTCATTATAACCACTTTAAATGAAATGGGATATAGAATTGTTGCTAATAAAAACTTTCCTGCACAGTTTCCAATGCCTGTTGAGGATTTTGAATGGTATTGCATTCTTGCACAAAAATAAGCAAAACAAATTCTAAGCATATCCTTTAGCAAACAGATAAAAGAATCAAGAAATAAAAATCTTGATGCTTTTTTATATAGTAAAATTTAATATTGAAATCAAGAAACTAAGTTTATAATGGTTTTTGATTTAGTTAATTCTAAAGTTAAACAATTAAATTGGAATAGTATTTAACAAAATGATATAAAGAATAGTTTGTCTAAAAGGAGGAATTTAAATGAGTGCAGATGTAAAAGAGTTAATTGGATTAGAAGAGTTAGGAAAAATCGATATACGTGTAGGAACAATAGAGACAGTTGAAAAAATGTTAAAAATTTAAATAAGCTAGTTAAACTACAAGTAAATTTCGGAGAATTTAAGCGTCAAATTCTAGTAGGTATGCAAGGAGAACGTGAAAATCCAAAAGAGATAGAAGGAAAACAGGCATTATTTGTTGTTAATCTTGCACCAAAGAAAATGGCAGGAGAATTATCAGATGGAATTACTCCAGTCTTAGCTCAACCAGAAAATCAAGTTCCAGATGGAACAAGAGTTGGTTAAAATATTTATACTTATGAGGAAAGCTAGGAAGGTGATAAAATGGAAAATTGGTTTACAGTTGAAAATATAGATAAAGATACATTTGCTATTAGTGAGTATAAACATTGGGAAGAAACACATTGTTATTTGCTTCTTGGCAAAACAAAAGCACTTTTGATTGACACAGGTTTAGGTGTTTCAAATATCAGAGAAGTTGTAGAACACATTACTTCTTTGCCGATTGAAGTTGCTACTACACATATACATTGGGATCATATCGGAGGGCATAAGTATTTCAAGAACATTTTAGTATACGAAGCCGAACAGGAGTGGCTGTCAGTCAAATTTCCTATTCCTCTGGCTGTTGTAAAAGCAAATTTGTCAAGTAAACCTTGTGATTTTCCATCAGAGTTTAACATTGAAAATTATCAAATTTATCAAGGCGAACCAAGCGCGGTATTGCATGATGGGGATACCATTGATTTGGGTAATAGACAAGTGCAAGTCATTCATACACCCGGTCATTCTCCCGGTCATATTTGCTTTTATGAAAAGGAGAGGCAATACTTGTATTCCGGAGATTTGATTTATGCGGGATGTTTGGATGCCTTTTATCCTACAACAAATCCTGTGGAGTTTATGAAATCTGTGAAAAAAGTAAAGGTATTACCTGTGCAAAAAATATTACCTGCTCATCATAAATTAAATGTTCCAGTTAATCTTATAAATGAAATTGACAGTGCATTTATTGAAATTTTCTCTGCTGGAAAGTTGACACAAGGTAATGGAATATTTGAGTTTACAGACTTCCAAATTCATATCTGATTATCAATTTTATACCTATACAAATATAATAAATTGTTTGATTATATTTGTATAGGTGTCTTTTATTTGACGTTTACAACTACATAGTAATTTTAAAAATTGTTGAAACATGGCAAAAAATGTAATATAATATATACAATACTATAAATAGAAATTGTTAGTTAGATTTATTAGTAAATTATATATTATACGAGGTGGATAGATATGGCAAATTTATATGATAAAGCAGATATTTACGACTTGATGTTTGACGAGCGTATGGGGAACATTGTAAAAGAACACTGGAAAATAATGCTTGACGATACAAAAATTAAGACAATTTTAGATTGTAGCATAGGCACCGGAAATCTTTCTTTGGTGCTAGCAGAATCAGGATATGTATTATCGGGTTCTGATTTAAGTGATAAAATGCTTAAGAGATGTCTTAATAAGGCAGAAGAAAAATCACTTAATGTTTCGTTATTTAAATCAGATTTTAGAAATATTAATATTACTGCACCACAAAAATATGATTGTGTTATGAGTACTGGTAATGCTTTACCATATGTATCAAATGAAGAAGTAGCATTAACTCTAAAAAACATGGACAAACTTGTAAATACAGGTGGATATATTTATTTGGATGTAAGAAATTGGGATAAAATTTTAAAGAACCGTCCACGTTTCTATTTTTATAAGCCTAAATATATTGACGATACAAGAATGGATGTCATTCAATTTTGGGACTACAATTCTAATGGGAGTATTACTTTTAATATTGTATATTCCTTCGAGAAGGAACAAAAAGTTTATAAACGTGAGATATTTGAAGAAACCTATAATCCTATTAAGAAAAATTTCATTATAACCACTTTAAATGAAATGGGATATAGAATTGTTGCTAATAAAAACTTTCCTGCACAGCTTCCAACGCCTGTTGAGGATTATGATTGGTATTGTATTCTTGCACAAAAATAAGCATACCCTTTAGAAAACAGCTGAAAGCATCAAGATATAAAAATCTTGGTGCTTTTTTATATAGTAAAATTTAATATTGAAATAGAAATGTTTTAGTATTTTCAAAAGAAAACTTAGGATATGAGATATAAAAAATGCATAAAATCATCAGATTATATCAATAATATATATTAGGTTTGTCTAAACCAATGCTTGTATAACTCTACAAGCGACTAATATTTATAAAATATAAAAGGAGAGATGTCTTTTGGATAATAAATTATCTAAAGCTGCATATGGTAGTGTAGATGGCAAGGACTACGTCCCTTATGTTTCCAGTGGTTCTAAATCGGGTGGAAATGTTGCCGTATTAACAATTGGTATTGTTATGGCTGTGTTATTTGCAGCATCTACTGCCTATTCAGGTATGAAATCAGGACTTACAGTTGCAGCAGGTATACCTGGTTCGATAATAGGTTCAGCATTTATAGCTGTATTTGCTAAACAAAAAGGTATCCTTGGCAAAAACATACTTCAAGGTATGTCAAGTGGTGGAGAATCCGTTGCTAGCGGTATGATCTTTGTTTTACCAGCAGTTTTTTTAATAGGCTCAAAATTTTCTTTTTTAGAAGGCTTTGCAGTTGGTGTAGGTGGAGTTTTATTCGGCATAGGAATAGCCTCTCTTGTTTACAAATACTTAATAGTTGTAGAACACGGTAAGTTAATGTACCCTGAGTCAATGGCTATATCTGAAACTCTTGTTGCTTCACAAGGTGCTGGAGAATCAATGAAGTATATGGGAATTGGATTCGGAGTAGGTGGTGTTATAACTGTTATAACTGGTGCATTTCTAAACGTAGCTAATAACGTTATAAGCTATATAAATGAGTCCTTCTACAAGTGGAAATTTGAAATTGAAGTTAACCCGCTATTATTAGGTATAGGATTTATAGTTGGTTTAGAGGTATCTTTAACTATGTTTGCTGGATCTATATTTGCTAACTTTGGTATTATGCCATTAATTGGTTACTTTTCATCTCTTGCAAAAGAAGGCGAAGCTGTATGGAATAATCCTAATGTTGCTTTGAACGCTATGCAAGTTAATCACATAGCTGGTAGTTATGTAAAATATATTGGTGCTGGTATGATGCTTTCTGGTGGTTTAATAGGTGCTATAAAGCTTATACCTACTATCATATTGTCTGTAAAAGAAACTATTAATGCTAAGTCTACAAATAGTTCTGGGAATTCATCTTCTGCAAATTTAATATTAATTGGTGGTGTAATAGTAGGTTTTATTGCAGCTTTTCTGGTAACCGGTGGTAATATATTAATGGCAATAATTGTTTCTATTTTATCGTTTTTTTTATCATTACTATTTGTTATAGTTTCTGGTCGTTTAACTGGTACTATAGGAACTTCAAACCTGCCTGTATCTGGTATGACTATAGCTTCTTTAGTTATTGTAACATTATTATTCGTTGTAATGGGATGGACAAATCCTGAAAACAACAAATCGTTACTTTTATTTGGGACATTTATTGTTATTGCTATATCTATAGCGGGTGGTTACTGCCAATCACAAAAAGTTACTTTTGTTATAGGTGGGGACAAAAGTGAAATGGATAGATACTTTGTTATAGCGAGTATAATTGGTGTTGCAGTAGTTGTTGGTGTTATATTATTACTCTCTAGCCAACTTGCGATGACAGGAGATAACGTTCCATTTGCACTACCTCAAGCTAACTTGATTTCAACATTAACTGCTGGTATAATGTCAGGTCAATTACCTTGGCATATGATAATTGTTGGTGTTGTTATGGGAGTTGTTTTATTCTTTTTAAATCTTCCTATAATGACAGTTGCTATAGGATTCTATTTACCAATATCTACAACTTCTATAATATTAATAGGTGCATTAGTTCGTTTATTTATTGAAAGAAGTTCTAAAACTGAACAAGAAAAAGAAGTTAAAGTTGGTAATGGTATAAGTTTATCTTCTGGACTTGTAGCTGGTGGTTCTATAATAGGGCTTGTAGGTATTATTCTTCAAGTATTAGGCGTTATAAAAGGAAGTGGTCCAAGTGGATTTACTGCTTCTAATGGAATGGCATTTGTACTACTATTAGTTCTAATAATATCTACTATAATACCGCTACTAAATAGTAAGGTGAACAATGCTAAATAACAACGAAGAGATTTTAAATATAATATATAAAATCTCTGATAAATTAGAATATGAAGTAGATAAAGACAGTATTGTGACTATAATTAAAAAACAAGATTATAAGATACAAAAGTTATTTAGAAAACTTAAATTCAAAATCCCACAATATACAAAAATTTCTATGGACCAATATGGAAGTTACACATTTTTACAAATAGATGGCCAGAAAACTGTAAATGATATTGGAGAAAATTTAGTAGCAAAATATGGTGATGAAGTGTGCCCACTTTATCAAAGATTACTTTTATTTTTGAACCATATAGATGTTAATTGCCACTATATAGAGAAAATAAATTTTTAATTCAAAAGATGGCAGTGTATTGTAGTTGCCATTTTTATTTGTTAGATGAAATAAAATACTCCTTGGCTTAATGTTAAGGGGTATTTTTTGACTCTTTGTCAATAGTTGGAGTGAGAATTAAATAAATTCTTGTTCTAACAAGGTAAAGGGTTATTTAGTACCATAAAAGTGTAAGTGTAGAGCACATAATTAGTGTTTTAACATTTGCGCTTATTTTTTAATGTTTAAATATAAAAGTAAGTAATTTAGGTACACAAAAAAAGCTACATGATAATTGAAGTTAGAATATTTAGTTAAAGCAGAGAAGAAGGTAGAGTAGATTTTAATTTAAATTTTGGGAATTGTAGCATTGGTTTGATTCCTGATTTTGTTGGATACATCTATCTTATTAAGGGATTGGATGAAATGATAAACGAAAGTGAGCTGTTTAACAAGCCCCGACCTTTTGCCGTTGGTATGTGCATCTACACCAGTATTATGTATGTTGGTAGTCTGTTTGGTATCGTAGCACATCTTGGATGGATAGGTGTGATATTGGCTATCGTAAGCACAATTATTTCTCTTTATATTTCTTATATTGTTGTCAGCGGAGTGAGAGATATTGAAACTAAGCGTAACGCAGAACTGAACGGTGAGAAACTACAGTCTACATGGAATTCGATGGCAATTTTTCAGATTGCAACATATATTTCGTTGTTGATTCCCGTGTTGGGAGTTATTTGCGTAATTGTGTCTTTTATTATAGCAATTGTATTTCTAGTTGCATTCAATACCAATAAGAATCTTTATGAAGGTCTACCTCCTTGTAACGACTTTAAGCTTGATTAGAATGATTAATTTTGACAAAACATTTATATATAAAATATAGGTGCTTTTATTGCAATAACTTCTGAACAACTTGTTCAGAAGTTAAACTTGGCAATTCCACTTCAGTTCTCCTTTTCACTAATTCTTTAAGGCTTTTGAATCTTTTATACGTAGCGTTAAAATGTTTTTTATTTCTTCCCTTGTAGAGCTGCAAAAGCAGCGATTACGCATCCCATTACAACCCATGGTGCCGCCGCAACACAAAATTGCATAATAGCATGGTTTAATATGGCGAAAACACTAATTGATGTTATTAGAGCTAAAAGTAAAATGAAAATAATAAAATTCTGCTTTTTATTTTTTCCATTTAGTCTAGTTTTATTTTTTTCCGTAGCTTCCATTGATAAACGATTTACGGTATTGTTTTGGATTCTGTATTTAAATACTAACACTCTGCCTATCATATAAACCATAAATAGTAAAGCAATTAAATATAGAATCAACACAGCTGTGCCCGCAATACCAACAAAAGAATTCATTTTTTCCTTTATCACTGTATCCAATAAATGTGGAAACAAAAGAAGTATAAGTATAAGGCTTATTGATGACCATAAAGTAACTTTAGCCCATACCTTTTCTGCCAACTGTAGTTTAGATTCTAAATCAGTATATAATCGAGAATCTTTTTCTACATATTTTCTCCTAAAGTAGTACCAACCATTTGTGTTTTCATCTCCTACAACTTTTTCCCAACCTGCATCTTCATAAAGCAACAGTTTTTCTTCTAACTCGTCGCTTGAAATAGAATTTCCTAAGTTATCCAATATATAATCCAGTTGATAGGAAATGTTTTCTGGTTTACATTGCTCAAAGTGATAACTGGATTTTAAAAATCCAAATTCAACTCTTACAAATTTCCACCCTTGACTATGCATAGTTGTTAAAAATTCTGCTTCCTTTTCATATTGATCAAATCCAAAATGCTTTTTTACAATTTTACTTCTACTTTCCATCTATAATCTCCTTTCCGTTATGATAAAGTTCACAAATCCTTTGTATCTCGTATTCAAGTAATTCTTTACCAGTATTAGTAATCAGGTAATACTTCCTTTTTTCCTCTTTTTTTGTAATTTCAATCAACTCAGCTTTTTCCAATTTACCAAGTGTTCCATAGATCGTTCCAGCACCAAGGTTAATTCGTCCGTTCGTAATAGTAGAAACGAATTGCATAATTCCATATCCATGTCGTTCTTGCATTAAAGACAGTAAGATATAGTAGGCTGTTTCACTAAGTGGACTAAATGCATTCTTCATGTTTTATCCTCCTTTTTACTTTATATGTAATAACTTCTGTATATCACAGCAATATATATCGCGACGTGATATATGCATTATATCGCAATGCGATATATATGTCAATAATAAATTCCATTTTTTTACGTTGCAAGAATAGCAAGAAGTAAAGTAATACTGGATATGTAATATGCAATGTATTATAATAAATTAGAAGATAGAAATGTGAATGTGGTTCAAGACAAGTTTAGCAGAGAAAATTTATATTTTACGGAGGTAAAAATTGTTTTTTGATACAACAGATTTGAAGAATAAAGAGATCTATTTGAGTTTATATAAAACATCTGATGAAAACATCGAGAAAGGATATGTTCCTGCATATTATTTCAAAATTGTTAGAAGTGTTGATGATATCGAAGTAGGTCAGTGCGATTTGCGCATTGGTCATAATAATAACACAAAATATGGCGGAAATATAGGATATGAAATTCATAAATTTTTCAGGGGAAATTATTACGCTTCAAAAGCCTGTAAGTTGTTATCCCTGTTAGCAAAGAAGCATAAGATGAATGAAGTTATTATTACATGTTCACCGGACAATATTGCATCCCAAAAGACCTGTGAATACTGTGGTGCTGAATTAGTAGGTATTATTGATGTGCCAACTTGGCATGATATGTATAAAAACGGGCAAAAAAAGACCTGCCAATATAGGGTAAGATTATAAGCATCAAGACATGAAATCTTGGTGCTTTTTAGTAGATGTAAAATTATATACCATTATAGGATCATTGCCATCAAGCTCATCTATAAATTTAAATCCGAAATTTTGATATAAGTTTATAGCAACATTATTTTTCTTATTAACACTTAAGCAAATTAAATTGTTGCCAAATTCATTTTGTATAGCGTTTATCAATAATCCTAATGCGATTTTACCATAACCATGCCCTTGAAACTTTTCATCAATCATAAAACGATCTAACCATACGTGATTTTCAATATTTATTCCATACATAGCAAATCCAATTAATATTTTATTATTATAAATACCTACAGGGTGCCAATTTATATCATAAGAATGTATATATACTTCATCCATACATTGCGAAACAGTTTCAATAAAATCAGCTTGAGATTTTCCAACTTTTAATTTTAAAATTTCAGTTAAGTTGTTGTCTGTTACGTCAACAATATTAATATTAAGTTCATTATTTTTTTGACACATATTAAAGCCTCACTTAATTTTTAATTAATTTAATACTATATAAATTTTACTGCTTATACTGCCTAACTTTAAATTTTTAGGGTAAATAAGATTTCATGTATTAATGAAAATAGTATATCACAATGATATACGTTATTCCACTGTCAAGTTATGAACACAGTAGATGAAGAAGTAGGAGGAGTAGAAGAAAAAAATCTCTTGACAATCCAGTCTATAAAATGTAAACTATAGTTAGTCTAAAAAACGTAGACTGAAAGGAGCTAATAAAATGAGAGAATATAAGTTAACAGATGCAGAAAGTAAACTTGCAGATATAATTTGGCAAAAAGAACCTATTTCATCACCTGATTTGGTCAGACTTTGCGATGCAAAACTTGAATGGAAGAAATCAACTACCTATACAATGTTAAAAAAATTAGAAATAAAAGAACTTTTTAAAAATGATAAAGGGGTAGTGAAATCTTTGCTTTCAAAAGAAGATTTTTTTGCAGAGCAAACAGGGCAAATTGTTAAAAATGGATTTGATGGTTCATTTCCTAAATTCTTAGCTGCATTTGCCCGACGTAAAAAACTAAGTAATAAAGAAATTCTGGAAATCCAAAAGCTTATAGATGAGCATAAGGAGGTATAAGACATGAAATATTTATTTTTACAAATTATCCATATGAGTGTTATTTCTTGCTATGTCATTATCTTTGTAATGGCAGTCCGATTGCTGCTCAAAAAGTGTCCAAAGATTTTTTCTTATGCTTTGTGGGCAGTAGTATTGTTTAGGTTGGTATGTCCGTTTTCTTTTGAAAGTATATTTAGTTTAATACCAGTCAATACACAGGCAATAAAGCCAGATATTATTTATTCCCAAGGCTCACAAATTAATACTGGAATTAGTGTAATAGATAATGTTGTAAACCAGCCGTTACCAGTACCAATAGAAACGGGAGTAAGTGTTAATCGTATGAAGATATGGTTTGAAATAGGTGAGATTGTTTGGATAGTAGGAATTATTTTACTTATTTCATATAGCATATTTTCAATTGTTAAGTTATATAAGAAACTTAAATTTGCAAGGCATATTTCAGGAAACATTTATACAATGGAGGGAATTTCTTCACCATTTGTTTTTGGTATCATAACTCCTAAAATTTACCTGCCAATAAATCTTTCAAAGAGGGAACAGGAGTATATCTTGTTGCATGAACAAAAGCACATACAAAGGCTTGACCATATTATAAAACCATTAGCATTTTTAGTTTTGAGTTTACATTGGTTTAATCCTTTAGCTTGGATAGCATTTTTCTTAATGGGTGAAGATATGGAACTATCTTGCGATGAAAGTGTTATCAAACAGTTAGGTAATGGTATTAAGAAGGAATACTCAAGTTCACTACTTTCTTTATCCATTGGAAGAAGAATTGTTGGAGGATGTCCGCTTGCTTTTGGAGATAACAATACAAAAGGAAGGATAAAAAATGTATTAAACTATAAAAAGCCAGGATTTTGGGTAATTGTAATTACAGTAATTGCAGTTGTTATTATTGGGTTGGGACTTATGACAAATCCAAAAGATAAAGAAGTAGATTTATCTTTTTTAAATCCGGATAATTTCGCTAATGCAATTATTCAAAATAGAGATGGATCCGTAAAAATAGCTATTTATGATCAATGGGGACTTACTAAACTTTCTTCAGCAAAGGTTGCAGATTGGATAAACCAAACAGAGTGGAAAGAGAAAAAAGTATCCTCACCATATGAACTTTCTCCAACTTATGCCATACTAAATATTCATTCCAATGATGTTAAAAGTGAAATCCGATTATATGAGAGCGAACCTACTCTTGCAATGGTCGTATATGATGATAGTTGGAGATACTACACGATTAATGAGGGGGCTTATGATAATTTAAAATTTCAGTTAGCAGCAAGTTCATACTTTGAATCATTTGAAATAGGTGATAATTTCTATTTGATAAAAGATAGCGATGGGAAAATGAAGTTAGCAATAGATGTTAATGATATTATTACTAAAAATTTTAATGAGATGATGAGTGAACCACTGACATCCTCTAGTCCTTATGATTATGTTAAAGCGAATCAATCAATATTTAATGAAATTGTCTCTTGCGAAAATAGTGCATTAAGATATTGTTTTGATTTATTTGAACAAGGTGGGCAAACAGATTTAAAAGGTCATTTAATGATGTATGTTTGTCGAGCTATTCAACCTGAAGCAGAAGATGATATAGGTTATAGTACAGGTCAAATGTGGTATGATGCATTCAAACAAAGAGCATTTGAACTTAAAGAAATTTATACAATGGATGAAATTGAGGACAATTATCCAACATATTATTTTTTGCTTAATTTACTTACTGAATGATTTTGATACTGTTATTGAAATTAATGGAAAAATATGATATAATGTATATAAGGACATTGAATGTCTACGGAAGATATACCTACTTGGTATATCTTTATTTTATTTATCAAAGAAAAGCCTATCATTTTAAAGTGGTAGGCTCTTTTAATTTTGAGAGGAGTGTTTAAATGACTTTAGAAATGGTTAAAAGAAATAAAAGGTTAGAAGGGGTATTCAACAGAGTAGCAGCGAATTTTGATAGTGTTGGACCAAAGTATTTTACTTATTTCGGGAAAAAATTAGTTGAGTACGCAAAAGTCAATGAAGGAGCAACTTTACTCGATGTAGCATGTGGTAAAGGGTCTTCATTATTCCCAGCTATTCATAGTGTTGGGAAAAACGGGCAAGTCATAGGAATAGACTTTTCACAAGAAATGGTCAAAGAAACACAGTCACTTATTTGTGAACAGGATTTGTGTAATGCTAAACTTATACAAATGGATGCTGGAAAGTTAGATTTCCTTGACAATAGTTTTGATAATGTCATATGTGGATTATCAACATCGTTTTTTCCCAACTCTTTAAGGGCTATCGATGAAATGTATAGAGTATTGAAAGGTGGAGGTAGGCTTGGATTAAGTACATGGAAAAAGAGGGAGAAGAAAGGAGTGATAAATAAAGTTTATACCAAACTCTTTCTTCAAAATGAGCACAGAAACTTAAGTAATATTGCTTATAGACCAGATTTCGGATCAGTTGATGGAATTGAAAAAATTTTAAAGAATGTAGGATTAAAAAATATTGAGATATTTGTTGAAGAGAAAACTTTTTATTATAAGGATGAAGAAGAGTGGTGGCAAGAGCAATGGACAAATGCTACTCGTGGGTTATTTGAACATATAGAAAGTATTGGTACAGAAGCTCTTAACAAATTTAAAGAGGAAGCCTTTATTGAAATTATGAAATATAAGGATGAACGTGGCATACGATTTGATGCAGAGGTTTTATTTAGTTTTGGACATAAATAAAGCAAAAAAATTGTACACTTTTTAAAAGGGATGCTTGACTGTTATAATACAGCTAGGCATCCCTTTTATTATTAAGGTTAGTATGATGTTGAATTAAGCAAGGTGAATTATTAGTATGTAATTTTTTCAATATGAAGTTTTTTATATTTTACAATTAATAAACATGTAAATATAAGTAAAACAAAAGTTGTTATAACACTTGCTTCAATTCCGTATGAACCCCCATTAAGAATATTATTACTACCTGTGCTAAAATCAAATATTGCTGTTGGCTTTTCACCAGATCCGCTTAAATTCAATCCAAATATGTTAAACAAAAAGAAATTCCAAAAAGTGTGCATACCACAAGCTATCCATATGTTTTTTCCATTTATAATGAGTAGCGAAAATATGGTTGAAACTAAAAGTAAATTGATTATTCCTATTAAGCTAAAAATAAAATCCCCATTAAAAAGTGTAGAAAAATGAGGTGCTGCAAATGCTAATGAACTAACTAAAATTGCAATTGGAATTGAAACTTTTTTTGAAAGCGATGTCATCAGAAATCCTCTGCCTAATGTCTCTTCCATTGCTCCCTGAATAATAAACCCACCTAAAAATGCAAAAATAATTGGGAAATCAATATTTTGCAAAATACCGTTATATGTTATGTTTCCTGTTAGCATTATTAAACCAATAGATATAGATAACAACACAACGCCAATTAACATGCCTTCTAAGTACCCCGAAATTTTGTTATTAAATCCCATTGATCTTATCGAACGCTTTTCAATTAGTTTGCAATAAAGCATAGCAATTATCATAAATATTACATAGCCATAATATTTCATCAATGTCATTGTTTGAATATCTAACATTTCACCACGCAATACATTGTATCCCATAATTAAATGAAAAATAATAGCTAAACCTTCTGCTAAAATCATGGATACAAAAAAAATAAGTATAAATGCCAATATTTTCTTGATTACAAATAAAATAGTTGGTACATTTTCTTTTGCGTTAAACGGACTAATCATTTTTAATATTTCTTTCATTTTAATCTCCTCAGAATTATAATGATGGAAAACCGTTTGTTGCAAAATATATTATCATTACGATTATATCAACAAGCAATATTATACCAAATATTATGCCGACAACTTTTAATGCAAGAAAAATAATATCACGAGTGGTTTTTTTTGCTTTTGTAACTTTAATTTCAAATGTATCTTTTTCTTCTTTTGGCTCAGGCTTTTGACCTTTAATTAGTTCATCAATTGATACATTAAAGAACTCAGACAACAATATTAACTTTTCCATTTCAGGAGTTGTTTCATTAAGTTCCCATTTTGATATAGTTTGTCTTGAAACATTTAGTTGTCTACCGAGTTCATCTTGAGATATATTTTTCCCTTTTCGTAATCCTAATAAATTTTCTCCAAAACTCATCTTCTCACCTCGATTTTATTGTATCATTATATAATAATTACCTCTACCAATTGCACTTTGAACGTTGTCAATTAAACTTAACATTTGTGTTAAAACGGCTTTGCAATTGTATTTTCCTTGTATGGATTATATAAATTTTACCGATTATTCCACTCAAGACTATAATTTGGGTAACTGGGATTTTATGTATTAATGAAAATAGTATACCACAATGACACTCTTTGTTCCATTATCAAATTAAGCTATCTGACAAGTTTTTGTTGCCTAATTGTTGAACGATAGGCTGATTTAGTGAAAACTGAGGTATATTTAATTGAGGGTATGCACTGTGCCGCTTGCTCTGCTGCAGTGGAGAGAGTTGTGGTCTTTCATTATTGTAATAATAAATGTATTTTTCAATATAATCTTTTAGGTCAGAAAAATTATTCAAATATTTAATGTTTACTTCTTGCTTAAGAGTTCCAAAAAAAGATTCAATAGGAGCATTATCCCAGCAGTTAGCTTTTTTCGACATCGATTGAATAGCACCAAAACCTTTGAGTTTATTTTGGTATTTAGTGGTTGTATATTGGGAACCTTGATCGGAATGTATAATAACATTACGTTGTTTCCTAAAATAGGGATCATCTTTAAGATTGTCTATGGTTTTCAGCACGATATCCATGTCTAAATGTTTTCCTATTTCAAAAGAAATAATCTCATTAGTTTCAGCATCTTTTATTGCTGATAAGTAGGCTCTCTTCTTATGATTATTATAGAATAGATGTCTTCTTAGCAATTCTCTTAATAAGTTTGAATTTTCCACTCAGATTTAACATCTGTAAATAAGATTTTAAAAGAGATGGGCGATGAATTAATTTGTATTAGTAAGTAACGATAGAAGCTTACTAACATCTTGATATTTGTTAATATATGGTATATAATTTGATTGGAAACAAAATTTTTTAAAGAGGATCAAAAATAAATTATAGATGTTGCATAAGAAAAAGGAATATTATTATACAAAGTGGAGCAACAATCAAATAATTTAGCTAAGACCAGTTTAAATTTAGTAATACTCATAGTATTCATATTTTAATACTTAATAAAAGACTCATGGCTAAGAATGACTTAAATTTGTGTTTGTTTTAGCCATTATTGCTGGGATTGTTGCAACTTTCTTTAGTATTTGTATTTATATGATATGGAATAAATTTTTATTAGTTATTGAAAACAAACCACATAAAAATAAATATAAAATACTAATGGGGATATTTGGTTTTGCTGCTACCTTAGTAATTATAGTGTTTTTGTCGAAATATTTTATTCCTGAAAAAAGATTGGCTATACAATTCACTATTATGATTACTATGTTTTCGATGGTTATATATGTGTTAATATATTGTTTTCAAATGGATGTTGATAATAAAGGAATCCTAAAGAATATACTTATTATTATTTCTATATTATTGTTTTTGATAACACCAATATGTATGAAAATGGAGTATGATAATGCAAAAAACCAAAATGTATTTTCTATTATTGAAGAAAATTTTGATGAATGCAAACAGTTCTATGTTGTTATTAGTGAAGGTAAGGAAAAATATTCAGCTTACCTTTGTAAACTAAATAAAGATAATGAAGGCATATTAACTATAATAACGGATGTTCATAAATCTTTTGATATAAATGATACGAAAACCATAATTGTTGAATTTAATGAAATAAAAAGAGCGAAAACAAAACCTTTAACAGTAAAAGATCTTATAATTAAGTGAAATATACAATAATAATATAAAATATGCTAATCACGCAATTCTTTGAAAACAACTTGAATCACAAAAAATGGTAGTAATGGTACTTTGAAAGTTTGGATGTACTATTACTCTCCATTTTAAGTTGATTATATTGCTTTTGAAGTTCTATTAATTTAGATGTTCTAGAGTGAGGTTATTTTTTTCTTTAAAGAAGATTAAAATAGTACTTAAAATATTTAAGTATTTTAGGAAAGTGTATAAAAGAAACATTGGGACGAGAAAAGACACTATGAATGTTCCATCATATATCAATTATTCATGTATCATTTAAAGTATGTCCCTATTTATACCAAAACTTTCAATTATTTATATAATGAGAAGGAGGCAAAGATGGTAATTTTAATTGGTGGGGTTAGTTGTACTGGTAAAACAGTGATGGCGCAGAAATTGCTTGAAAAGTATAAGATACCGTATTTGTCAATAGACCATGTAAAAATGGGGTTGATTCGTGGAAATAAATATTGTGATTTTTCTGCAACTGACAGTGATGATGAGATTACAAAAAAGCTATGGCCACTTGTGAAGGGCATTATAATGACCAATATTGAGAATGGACAACACATCATTATTGAAGGATGCTATTTACCGCCAAAACATATTTTGGATTTTGAACCTGAATATTTAGAACAAATTATTCCACTATACATAGGTTTTTCAAAGAATTATCTTGAAAAGCATTTTATTTCAGGAATTATTGAGCATAGAAGTGAGATAGAACAAAAAGATTGTGATGATTATATGAATCGTGATAATTTTATTAAGCTCCATACACAGCTCAAAGAACTTTGTAGGATGAATAATGCGAAATTCTTTGAAATCAATGATGATTATGAAGGAGAAATGAACAACGTATACAAGTGGATTGATAAACAGGTAGAAGCAAAGCATATCCTTTAGCTTCGTAAAACAGAAACACAGGTTGTAGATATAATTTTAGCTATATATGTAATTTATTACTATATATTTAGAACATTATGGGATAAGCTTCATATTATAAAGTGAGAAGATAATTCTCATATACCATAAATAGAGGAGTATGATTATGCAAGATGGAAAATATGGCTGTAATTTTTGTATGAACGGCCCAAACCAATATAGAAACGAAGATTCATGTTGTTTTTCAAGGTGTCCAAAACATAAAAATATAATATTAGAATGTGGATGCAAACCACAGGATGCAATATTTGAAATAGATGATGGGTGTGTTGAAGACGATCAAAAATTTGTATTAAATCGTGTAACAGTTGATACTACTTGTCTATCTAAGCCTGTTGTAAAAATTGAGTTTTCTAGTATTATTTTCTTTGAAGCAGAAGATGACAGTGGCAGTGAACATGAAGTCGAAGTCGATTTGCTATTTAAGTTGATAAGAACTTGCAATGGAGTAGAAGAGTGTATTCAAAGTTGGAGATATTTAAAAGAATTTGAAATAGAGAATAGTATTGATGAGTTAGAAGTAGAAATTAGCGAACCTTTTACAGTGACTTACTGCGATAATCCATGTCCAGGTTGCTGTGAATATAAAATGAAAGTAAAAGGCAAAGATTTTGATGGAGACTTTGAGGCAATGAGAGTAATTAAGCCTGATTTAAGTGCTCTTGCCCAAGGTAAGTGTGACTATTGATTTTCAAATAAATCTTGAACTTTTTCAAACTGGCTCAACAACTAATAAAATTTAACTAGTACTCGGGGCTCACCAAAAGATGGCACATTACAGATTTTCTTTGTAATGTGCCATTTTAGTTTGCCTTGCATGGGCGTAATTTAATGCGTTTTAAGAGATGTTTTTTTTGCATAGTTGTTGAACTATAGGTTGATTTAGGGGTATAATAGTTGCAAGGCATTTAGTTATGAACAAAGAAGAATACAAGCCTTCATTAAGTTCACTTATAAACTTTCAGGTTCAAAAGGTGCTTTCATATAAGCTATTAGGTTTAGATAGAGAATACTGGACAGAAAAAGGTTAACCCTACTGCCAAGCCATGCTCGTTATAAAATCGCTATTTCTTGCAAAAACAAGTGTACGAATAAAGCAATGAATATTATAGAACGAATAGGCAGATACAGTTCGATGTTTTTGATGTTTCTTAACATTGGAATAGCTGAATTTTGTTTCCGTTTCAACGATGCATTTGCAATTTTGCTTGTGGGCATGGCTGCTTATAATATTCGGCATCTGCTTTTCTGTTGGACATATCTATGTTGCTATCAAAACAACTTCGCAAAATGAGCATACCCTTTAAACCAATTAGAAACTAAATAGAAAGCCAAGAGGCAAAGTTCTTCGTTCGGCTGTAAAGTTATATTATTCAGTTGATGTGTTTACTTTTTTTTGTTATCATGATACACTAAAACTAAATAATGGTAGTTAGAAATTTGTATCTGCAAAGTATTAGGATTAATTTAAGCTCTTATCTGAAAGAAATTAACCATTCATATTTTAGCAGAGAATTGGAATATAATATATTTTAGTGAAAAATTAAATTGATTTTTGGCATAAAAATGTTATAGCAAACTAAAAAGTTATCCGCTTGTGGTATAAGGCAAGACTGAAACGGAAAATTTCTGAGTTATAACGGAATGGAGAAACTATGTTACAGAAAAATATTCTTATAATTGATGATGATGAGGATTTATCTTCAGTTATAAGTGATATGCTTACTTACTATGGATATATGGTCACTTGTGCTGTAGACAGTGAGAATGCATTTTCACTTCTTTCTGATAATAAATATCATCTAATATTGCTTGATATAAATCTTCCTGATAGTACAGGATTTGAAGTATGTAGGGAACTTCGTCGTGTATCAACTGTCCCTGTTATATTTGCAAGTGCAAGAACAAATGAAGATGACAGGGTAAGGGGTTTTGATATAGGGGGAGATGATTATCTTCCTAAACCATATTCACTTAAAGAGCTTCTGTCGAGAATCAATGCACTTATTCGGCGTACATATGACTTTGCAGAAGAAGAAAAAATAATTAATTTTGGAAATATATCTATAAACATAATGGCAAGAACAGTTTCAAAACGTGGAAATAAAGTATCACTTTCGTTAAAGGAATTTGACTTGATTTCATATTTTGCGCAGCATATAAATACAGCAATTTCAAAAGAAAAGCTAATTTCTGAGGTGTGGGGAATGTTCAGTGAAGTTGAGCCATCAACTCTAACTGTTCATATGCGTTGGTTGAGAGAAAAGCTTGAGGAAAACCCAGCCAATCCGGAGTATTTAAAAACAGTCTGGGGATTAGGATATATGTTAGAGGTGCATAATGAAAAGTAAATTATTTAAGGCTACAGTGCTTTTCGAAATACTTGTTATTCTAATAACATTTTTATTTATCTATAATAAAAAGACTGAAAATTTATCAGATGTAAAAGCTGAACAGATAATAGCACTTAATGAAATAAATCAGCTGACACTGATTGCTGTTTCATCAGGTGATGTATTGGCAATCAGTGAAATAACTGATAAAATATCTTCTCTTCAGGATAATATACGACTAAAAACAAGTGGCAGACCACAAAAACAGAATTTCTCAATTCTGTTTTTGTCCGGAACTTGTATGATATTTATATTAATTATATTTATATACATATATTTACAGATAATACGTCCATTTGATAAAATGGAAAAATATATAGATAATATTGCAATGGGAAATTTTGATTTACCACTTGATTTTGAACGGTCAAACTATTTTGGCGCATTCACATGGGCTTTTGACAATATGAGAAAAGAAATAACAAAAGCACGTTCCTGTGAACATGAGGCAATTGAAAACAACAAGACCGTTATAGCAACTCTTTCGCATGATATCAAAACTCCTATATCTTCAATACGTGCTTATGCAGAAGGGCTTGAGATGAATTTTGGCGGTACTGCAGAAAAACGCGAGAAATATTTGAGTATAATCATGAAAAAATGTGACGAGGTTGCAAAGCTTACCAATGATCTCTTCATACATTCAATTTCTGATCTCAATAAGCTTAAAGTAAATATACAAAAGGTAGAAATATGTGAGCTGATACATGATACAGTAATTGATATCTCAGCAGAGCATGATGATGTTAATTTTGAAAATCCGCTTTTTAAAGTACAGGTAATGGCTGACAGGAAACGTTTTGTACAAGTAACTGAAAACCTTATTAACAATTCAAGAAAATATGCAAAAACAAGAATAGATGTATCTGTAAAGCAGAAAAAAGACAATGTATATATAGTTTTCCGTGACTATGGAAAAGGAATTTCTGATGAAGATATGCCTTTTGTATTTGATAAGTTCTATCGAGGCAGAAATTGTAAGGATGAGCAGGGCTCAGGTCTTGGATTATATATTGTCAGGTATATAATGCAGCAGATGAAAGGAGAAATATTATTACATAATTACTCTGAAGGACTTGAATCAACACTTGTTCTTCCCATAATAAAGTGATATATCTGTTCTTAAGGATTTCTTAATAATTAATCTGATAGAATTTAAGCAATACAAACGAAAGGACATTATGTATATGAAAAAAATAATTCTGTCAACAAGAAAACTATGTAAAAGTTATGCTCATAACGGAGAACAGAACCACATATTAAGTCAAGTGGATATTGATATCTATGATGGTGACTTTACAATAATTATGGGCGCTTCAGGATCAGGAAAATCTACTTTACTTTATTCTTTAAGCGGAATGGATAGAGTAACGGCAGGAGAAGTTGTCTATAAAGGAGAAAACATTGTTAAGTTCAGTGAAAATAAGCTTGCTGCTTTGAGACACAATGATTTTGGATTTGTTTTTCAGCAGATGCACCTTATAAGTAATCTTAGCATTTTTGAAAATATAGCAGTTCCCGGCTATCTTAATAAGAAGTCAGCAAATGAAGTGAATAAGCGGGCTGATATGCTTATTCAGAAAATGGGACTTTCAAAAATAAAGACTCATCTTCCGTCACAGACTTCAGGTGGAGAACAACAGAGGGCAGCAATATCAAGGGCTGTTATCAATTTGCCAGTGCTGCTCTTTGCTGATGAACCGACTGGTGCACTCAACAGAAAAAACACAATAGAAGTTTTAAATCTTCTTACGAACATGAATAAAGAGGGTCAGAGTATTCTTATGGTCACACATGATATGCGTGCAGCACTTCGTGCTACTAGAATACTTTATCTTGAAGATGGGAATATAAGTGGTGAACTTACTTTACCTCCATTTGATGATACTGAAGAAAAAAGCCGTGAAACACAGGTTAATGCATGGCTTTCTTCAATGGAATGGTAGGTGTAAGTATGGACATTTTTACTATTCTTAAAGCAAATATAAGATATAAAAAAGGCGCATTCAAAAGCATAATTTTTCTTATGCTCATTATCTCAATGGCACTTACATCAATCATAAGCCTTAATGATAATATCAGTTCAACGCTTGAAAAAGCATTTAATAAAATCGATACAGGCGATATAGTTTCATTTATAAGTGATAAAAATCTGACTGATGATATAAAAGCAAAGGTTACAAATTCACAAGATGTTGACTATGTAAAAGATATTGAATGTATTGCTGCTGATAATGCGACAGTAAATAACAAGTTAAGTACCAGTGCGATTTTTCTTGTTTCTGGACATGACAGTTTTAAGTATCCTGTTTTTAATAATAAGGAAACAGGATTTGTCAATAATCCTGAATCTCTTGAATCTGGAGAAATATATGTACCAATAAGTTATAAGACATTATATAATTGTAAAACAGGAAGTAAGATAACAATTGAATTGGCGGACAGTAAAATGAATCTTACAGTAAAAGGGTTTATTCAGGATGCATTTATAGGTGCATACGTAATGGGAATCAAACAGGCATTTATTTCTGCGGAAGACTATATTAAGTTTAGTAATTTATATTCTGAGAATATAACTAATCCAAATATCTCAATTATAAAATTTCATATATATAACATATATCAGTCTGATAACAGCAAACTTTCAACGGGTAAATTCAAGACAAATATAAATGCAATTTCAGGTATATGTAATAATTCAATATATACTATGTCAAGTAGAGAAGCTATGAAATATACTAAAATTTTTACTGATGTGGGAAGTAATATCCTGTATGTATTTATTATCCTGCTACTCTTTATTGTTATGATAATTATGGGACATAGTATCTCTACAGGAATAGAAATGGATTATGTCAATCTTGGAGTTTTGAAATCACAGGGATTTACAAAAGGTAAACTACGTAGTATTTTTGTTTTACAGTATTTTATTGCTGAATTAATCGGAGCTGTTTGGGGTACGATTATTGCGATACCTGTCACAAGACTGCTTGGAAACATTTTTCAGCCAATTACAGGAATACTTGCGGTGTCTGATATATCATTACTTAAATCTTTAAGTGCGATTATTGGTATTATGGTTCTAGAAATATTATTTGTATTTTTTAAAACGGCAAAGATATCGAAAATATCTCCTGTAAAAGCTATATCAGGTGGAAAAGACAGTGTTTATTTTGACAGCTGGATTAATATTCCGATTGGAAAGAAAGCATTGTCTTTAAGACTTGCATTAAGACAGTTTATGTCTAATAAACGTCAGCATTTATGTACAGTAGTTGTCGTAGCTATACTTGTATTCTTTATGATGTCGATGACTATTGTTACAAATTCAATAACGAGTAAAACTGCTATTGAAAGCCTTGGTGGAATTATATCCGATATTGACTGTAAATCAACTAAAAATATGACAATGGATAAGGCAGATGAAATAGAATTTGAAATAAATAAAATAACTCCTGTTGTAAATTCTGTTTATTCTAGAAATGATTATTATGCCTTGGATAATGCGCAATATTATGCAAGTGTTTATAATAAACCGGAAGCTTTTAAAAGTATATTGAAAGGTCGTATACCATTATATGATAATGAAATAGTTATTACCGAAATATTATCTGATGAAATCGAAAAGGGCATAGGTGATACCGTTACTGTATCTACTAAAAATAAAGAGAAAAAATATATAATTTCAGGTTTGTTCCAGTATATGAACGATGTCGGAAAATGCTTTGGAATGACGTTTGCTACTGCAGAAAGAATAACTCAAGAAAAGATTAGACCCGGATATTTTTATTATGTAATTAAAGATAAATCAAAAATACAGAAGGTCACAGATATGCTTAACGAAAAATTCAGTGATGTTTTATCTGCTACAGTGTATGACATCAAAAAAGATGCAAATGTAAAAACCATTCAGGATTCCCTTGATGCTATAACCAGTTTGATTTATATAATTTCAGTTGTAATTGTCCTTGTAATTGTAACAATGGTATGCGCAAAAACATTTCTGAAAGAAAAGATTGATATAGGAATATATAAGTCGATTGGTTTTACTGACAGGAATATCCGTTTTCATTTTACATTAAGATTTATAGTGGTTTCAGTAGTAGGCTCGGTATTTGGTATTATATTATCGTTACTGCTGACAAGTAAAATGATCAATAGCTTATTCAGAATTATTGGAATATCTAGTTTAGCAACTGAATATAGCTTGTTTACAATACTTGCACCAACTGTTCTTATATGTGTATGCTTTGTTGTATTTTCATATTTTTCTTCTAGAAAGGTAAAAAAGGTTTCAGTTAATGAACTTATTTTTGAATAATATAGAAGCAACTAAAATAATAAAAAATTGGCTGGTGTAGAAAACGTAAGTCGAATTCAGAATTTTAAAAAAGAAAAAACAAATAAAGTAATTAAGGAATTAAAGAATAATGGACTGTCAATAAGACAAATAGAAAGATTAACGAGGATTAGTATTGGTTTAATAAGAAGAATATAGCACAGAATAACCGTCTCCATGTGTTGTATACATGGAAAATATATCTGGAATGCTAAAGGCATTTGTTGATAGAACTTGCAGTTGGTTTCATAGAATGGAACTATTGTCAAGACTTGGAGTAGTTAATCATATTGAAGAATTAAAAGAGCAAGTTGATTTTCTTAGAAATATCTTAGTGGAAAATGACGGAATATTCAAAAATAAGCTAAGTCACTATTACTTTACAAAATGGGGCACCTATACTGGTTTAGCATTGGAAAAAGATTGGAGATCCAAAAAAAGACGTATGTGTGATTTAACATTTAGAAGCTTATTAATATTGTATAATTCAGAAATACATTAAGGAATATTATGTATGACACTGAGTTACAAAATGCAGAGAAAATAAACAAACAGAAATTAGTCAATACATACATACGGACACAAAAATAAGCCTAGAACTATGAACAAAGAGATTTTCATATAGCAACAAAAATTAGAAACAAAGCGATTTTTTGTTGCCACCAAAGATGAAATGAACATGAAGGAAATTTATATTAGCTGTATCGATAAGTCAATAAAAGGGAGTATATGTCAGATGAAATTAGTTGAGAATATTTCAAAAGAAGAATTAAAGAATATCTCAAAAATTGTAGGTGAAGCTTTTGTTAATAATGAACTATTTCATGAATTTGGGTCACTTGAAGAACGAAAAGCATTAGTGTTGAGATATATGGAGTCATATGTAAAATGTACATATAATATGAATGCACTTTATCAGAATGATGAGAGTAATTCTTATATAGGCTTAATTTATAGTGATAGGAAAGCAGTTTTACCACAAATAAAAATGATGTTTACATTAATTAGAATAATCCCGTTTCGTATAATGAAAAGGTTTTTAAAACATGTTAAAGAGATTGCCGATGGAAATAAAGAATATACTAAAAATACATATCTAGAAGTTTTAATGGTTTGCGTGGGAAAAGAGAATCAAGGACAAGGAAAGGCAAAAGAATTAGTGAATTTTGCAAAACAAATGGCAGATAAACGCAACGTTCCTTTGCTTTTTGACACAGATATGGAGGATTATGCTAAGATGTACCAACATCTCGGTTGTAAATTATACAATATAAAGTCTGCTTCAAATGGTGTTGCAAGATACAATTTGGTTTGGAAAGCTAATTTATAATAAGTTTTTTGTTGCTAGTAAAATGAGCAGAGACCTTATATGAAAAACTTAATATTGAAATCATGAAGCTAAGTTTTAGGTCAACTTAAAGTACCTTTATGCTTAGCTTCTTTTTATTACTAGATTACTAGGAACGTTCCAGCAGGAAACCAATTTTGTTTGTAGTAAAATTCTTTAAGGAGTTTTTCCTGAAAGGTAAATTTTATCTCTTGTTTCCTATTAATAAATTAGGAGAAAAGAGTTTTTTTGTTTTTGTCAGAATATTAGTGATAAAACTATGTATAAAAATATAGGCAAAATTGTACAAAATAATTTTAACATTAATATTTATGTGAAAACGGCATAATAAAGTTGCGAAAGCAAATACTAAAAGTATTGTGTTGATATAGAAGTATATAACAAAAAAACAGAAAAAGGAAAGAAGATACAATGACAGAGAGAAAAGCAAAAATAGAAACAGGATGGAATTTAGACAACAGTTATGCTCGTCTGCCTAAATCATTTTTTACAAGTCTTAATCCAACCCCTGTATGTTCACCAAAGTTGATTATTCTAAATCATTCGTTGGCAACATCTTTGGGATTGAATGTGCAGGCATTGCAAAGCAATGATGGTGTAGCGGTGTTTGCTGGTAACCAAATTCCCGAAGGTGCTTTGCCTCTTGCTCAGGCTTATTCGGGACATCAATTTGGACATTTTACTATGTTAGGGGACGGTCGGGCTCTACTGCTTGGTGAACAGATTATTCCACAAGGTAATAGGGTTGATATTCAGCTCAAGGGTTCAGGTAAAACGCCATACTCTCGCGGGGGCGATGGTCGAGCGTCTCTTGGTCCTATGTTACGCGAATATATCATCAGCGAAGCAATGCATGCATTGGGGATTGCTACCACCCGAAGCTTAGCTGTGGTCACAACTGGGGAGTCAATAATTCGTGAAACCTACTTGCCTGGTGCAATTTTGACAAGGGTGGCTACTAGTCATCTAAGAGTAGGAACTTTTGAATATGTTTCAAACTGGGGTACTTTGAAGGAACTAAAGGCTTTGGCTGATTATACATTGGAAAGACATTTTCCAGACGTTGATGTTGTTGAGAACCGTTATCTTTTCTTACTTAAGGAAGTGATTAAGCGTCAAGCATTGTTGATTGCCAAATGGCAACTTGTTGGCTTTATCCATGGTGTTATGAATACTGATAATATGACTATTAGTGGAGAAACCATTGATTATGGCCCTTGTGCTTTTATGGATGCTTATGACCCTAAAACGGTATTCAGTTCCATTGATACTTATGGACGTTATGCCTATGGCAATCAACCGCATATTGCCGCGTGGAATTTGGGTAGATTTGCTGAAAGCCTATTGCCTCTGTTGCATGTTAATAAGACACAGGCTATTAAATTGGCTCAGGATGAGATTTCGAGTTTTAATGAGTTGTATCACTGTAATTGGCTTACGGGAATGAGGGCAAAACTAGGAATATTTAACGAAGAGTTGCAGGATGAATCCATTATTCAAGGTCTACTCAATATAATGCAGAAGTATGGTGCGGACTATACCAATACCTTTCTAGCATTAACTTTTGATAAGCTAGAGGATATGTCCATGTTTGGTACTAAGGAATTTAGTCAGTGGAATGAGCTATGGCAGGCGAGATTAAGTAGGCAGCAGGAGTCAAAAGCTTCTTCGCATGAGTTGATGCGAAATAGCAATCCCGCGTTAATTCCTCGCAATCACCGAGTAGAAGAAGCACTAGAAGCGGCGGTGAAACATGGAGATTACAATGTGATGGAACGGTTTCTTGATGTTCTTTCGAACCCTTATGCGCATTCTTCTAAACAGGCTGATTACTCCACATTGCCTGCACCATCAAACAGTCCTTACCGAACTTTTTGTGGTACCTAATATTTAAAAAGTATGTCATAAAATTTTTAGAATCTTTCTATCATTGAAGATAATGGAAGGTTCTTTTTATTTTAAAAAAATTTATAAATATATTGTAAAAAAATATGAAACATGTTACTATAATATCAGTGATATATCACGGGTATATTTTTAATATACAAAAGATATTATTACAAATAATTAAATGAGAGGATAAAATATGAAGGAAAAAGAAAGTATTTTAAACGGTTTAAGAGATTTACCAAAGCACTTGAATTCAAAAACAATAAGTTCTGGTATAATTTCAGGAATTTTTGGTTGGTGTACAGCATTAATATTGTATGCAAATGGTAATGCTTGTGGATGGTCTGCTCAAGAAACAGTTTCATGGATTTTTGCTTGTTGGGTATTTGGTCCAATACTAGGTATTATTATTTCTTTAAAATATAAGAAACCGATTCCAGGTGCATGGTCAATATCAGGTGCTGCTATAGTTGTTTCTGGTGCTGCAGCAGGATATTCGCTACAGCAAATGTGTGCTGGTTTTTTAATTGCTGGTATTTTGGTATTTATATTAGGAATAATTGGACTTATTAATAAGGTCATGAAGTATTTGCCTATGCCAATTGTTATGGGGATGACAGCTGGTTGCTTATTTAAATTTGTTACAAATATTGTTAATTATTTTTATACATGGTCAACAGACATATCAAATCCTAATAATACAAAATATTTTATAATAGCAATACTAGCAGTGGTTACATGGTTAGTATTTTCAAAGCTTAAAGCTAAAATTAAAGTTATACCTCCTATTCTAGCTGCTTTAGTAGTAGTTATAATTTGTGTATTTACATTTGGATTGTATGATCCGAGTGCTTTAGCTGGATTGACTTTTTATGGACCTAAATTTATTGGTTTTTCGTTTGAAAACATTTTAGGAGTAATTGTATCAGTTTCGTTACCATTAACATTTTTAGTTATTGGGGCAGAAAATGCTCAAGCTATTGGTGTTTTAAAAAGCCAAGGTTATGTACCTCCGGTAAAAGCTATGACAGTATGGTCTGGTATTGGTGGAATGGTTACATCATTATTTGGAGGACATAATGCAAATATTGCTGGACCAATGACTGCAATAGTTGCATCTGATGAGTCAGGTAAAAATAAAGATGATAGATATGCTTCAGCAGTTGTTTGTGGATTGTTTTGCTCAATAATTGGTGTGTTTTCTAGTATTTTGGTTCCTTTCCTTAATACTATGCCAATTAAATTAATATATTTAATTGCTGGATTAGCAATGATTGGTGTAATTTTATCATCATTACAAAGCGCTTTTAAAGTTGGTAAATTCCAAATGTCTGCGTTCTTTGCATTTTTCGTTGCATTAGCACAAAAGTCATTCTTGGGAATTGGTTCAGCATTTTGGGCTTTATTAATCGGTGTAGTTGTTGCAGGTATATTAGAAACTAAAGATTTCAAAGATGTAATTAATGAAACTAAGGGTGTTTAAAAAATTACTAATTAAATTCATAAAAAATATTACTTATAAGAGGAAGGTGTAAAATTGAAAACATATAAGTCTATAATTACTTTTGATTCTAGTTGTGATTTACCTATTTATGATGAAGTAGACGTTTTAGTGTGTGGAGGAGGACCTGCTGGTGTTGCTGCAGCTGAAACTTCAGCTAGACATGGAAATAAAACATTATTGGTTGAAAGATTAGGTTTTTTAGGTGGCGCTGCAGTTGCTGGATATTCAGGCACAATTTGTGGTATGTATTATGGTTGTGATAATCCACTTGATGAAGAACCTAAACAATGTGTTTATGGATGGACAGATAAATTTTATCAAGAAATGAAAAAGTGTAACGCTGTAACCAAACCTCAACCATACGGGAAAACATTTTTAGTCCCTTTTGATCCTCAAATGTGGAAAGAAGTTGCTGAAAACATGGTAGTTGGTGCTGGAGCTAAAATACTTTATCACACAAATATAATAGGTGTAATAAAAGATGAAGATGTCTTTAAAGGCATTGTAATTGATACAAAAAGTGGAATGGCACAAATTAGAAGTAAAATTATAATTGATTCTACGGGTGATGCTGATATTATATATCGTGCTGGTTATGATTATACTATGGGAAATAACGGAAGTATTCAAAATCCTACTATGATATTTAGATTAGGTGGAGTGGACACTAAAAAGTTCTTTGATTATTGGGGTGAAGACCGTATTTCGCCAGACAAAGTCTCAGAAGCAATGAAAGAAGCAATTTCTAAGGGTGCGAATCTACCAAGATTAAAAGTTTGGGTTTATGATACAACAAGACCTAATGAATTGTTTATGAATGTAACTTTAATAACAGGAAGAGATGGACATGAGCTAAATGTATGTGACCCTGATGACCATACAGAAGCAGAGGAAGTTGCTAGAAAACAAGTTAGAGAGTATGCTGAATTTTTCAAACAATATATACCTGGATGTGAGAATTCATTTATTAATGATTTATCTTGCGAAATTGGAGTTCGCCAGACTAGAAGTATTGTTGGTATTGATAAAATAACAAATGATGATGTAGCTAAAGCAAAAAAACGTCCAGATGGTATAGTTAGATGTCCATGGCCAATTGAATTGCATAGTGGTGAAAAACCATATTTATTTTGGTTAATAAATGATTATTATGAAATTCCGTATGGTGCTTTAGTACCTGCCATAGGAGAAAATTTAATAGTAGCCGGTAGAAATTTATGCGCTGAACATCAAGCATTAGCTAGTTGTAGAGTAACAGCTCAATGTTTTGGATATGGTCATGCTGCTGGATTGGCTGCAGACAAAGCTATTAAAGATAATAAACGTTTACGTGATCTAAAAGGTGAATATATAAGAAAATTATTAAATGAAGAGAATGCTAAATTGGATTAATCGTTGTAAAATAATGCAGATGATTTGATATACTCCGTTTATTGTAGACAGTTAAAATAGAACTGTCTACAATAATGGAGTATTTTTATTTTAATGTATATATGTGTTGTTTAGAAGATTTTTACTAGATTGTATTATAATTTACAAAATAGATTTAAATATGATATAATATAATTAATAAAGATAGGGTGGGTTTTATGAAAAATAAAGTATTTGAGAAAAAAAGTTCAGATTTACTTGTAAATAATGCATATAAAAAAATGGAAGAAATGATAGTAACTGCTGAACTTAAACCAGGAGATATCGTATCAGAAAATGAATTAAGTGAATTTCTAGGAATTGGTAGAACACCAGTTAGAGAAGCATTGAAAAAATTAGAAGCTACGCATACGATTGAAATATTACCGCGAAAAGGAATTTTAATTAGATTAGTTTATGTAGATGAATTACTACAACAAATGGAACCAAGAAAGGCTTTGGAAATATTAGTAGTTCAACGTGCTGCTAAATATGCATTTCCAGAAGAGAGAAAGCGTCTGTTAGAATTAGCTACTGAATACAGAAAGATAACAGAAGAGTGGGCACCTGCAGTTGAAGCTTTAAGAATTGATGATGAGTTTAATCATTTAATATGTAAAGCTAGTAAAAATCCATTTATCGGAGAAATGTTATTGCCACAACATGCTTTAGCAAGAAGACAATATTATTTAAATTATTTTATTGATAAAGAATTGACAGCAAATGTTAATTTGTCTCATGTAAAATTGATGGAGGCAATTGCAGAAGGCGATGGAGAAAAGGCTGTAATAGAATTAGAAGAGCTTTTTGTAAATTTAAGAAAGTTTAACACTATAAGTCTTTCAACATGGTTGCCACTCAATGAAAATTAAAACTAGAGAGGAATTAATGTTATTATGAATAAAAAAATTAATACGATGTATTTTAGTGCAACAGATACAACTAAAAAAATAGTATCTGGAATAGCAAAGAAAATTTCAGAGAATAATCATAGCGATATAGCTATAAATAATATTGATTTTACAATACCGAAAGTTAGAGAAGAACAAGTGTCTTTTACAGAAAATGATGTTGTCATTATAGGAGTGCCAGTTTATGGAGGAAGAGTTCCCAATGTACTATTAGAATATTTAAATTCTATTAAAGGTAATGGTGCATTAGCAATTTCAGTAGTTGTTTATGGAAATAGAGATTTTGATGATGCTTTAGTAGAATTAAAAGATATTCTTGAATCAGATGGTTTTAAAGTTATTGCGGAAGGAGCGTTTATAGGTGAACACTCATTTTCTAATACTGTTGCCCAAAACAGACCTGATGAAAAAGATATGCTTGTAGTAAATGACTTTGCTAATCAAATATATACAAAAATAACAACTGAAGATAAAATCACAACTCCAGCTGTAAGAGGAAATAAGAGTTATATAAAACATTCTAAGCCTCAGAAAAAAGATGGTAAAAATGTTGATATAAAACAAGTTACTCCAAAAACAAACAGCAATTGTACTGATTGCAAACTTTGTGTAGATTTTTGCCCGATGGGTTCAATTGATTTTAATGATGTATCCAAAGTAAGTGGAATTTGTATTAAATGTGGTGCATGTATTAAAAAATGTCCTGTTAATGCAAAGTATTTTGATGATGAAAATTATTTAAAAAGCAAACATAAATTAGAAACTAATTATGTTTCTCGTAGAGAACCAGAAATATTTATATAGATACTTTTTATAATTGTAGTACATTTGATTTGACAGATATGTTATTTTAACAACCTAGTGCGAAATTAAACATTGAGAGGAATTAATGTTATTATGAATAAAAGAATTAATACGATGTATTTTAGTGCAACAGATACAACTAAAAAAATAGTATCTGGAATAGCAAAGAAAATTTCAGAGAATATACATAGCGATATAGATATAAATAATATTGATTTTACATTACCGAAAATTAGAAAAGAACCAGTGCTTTTTACAGAAAATGATGTTGTCATTATAGGAGTACCAGTTTATGCAGGAAGAGTTCCTAATGTATTATTAAAATATTTAAATTCTATTGAAGGTAATGGTGCATTAGCAATTTCAGTAGTTGTTTATGGAAACAGAAATTATGATGATGCTCTAATAGAATTAAAAGATATTCTTGAATTAGATGGCTTTAAAGTTATTGCAGGAGGGGCGTTTATAGGTGAACACTCGTTTTCTAAAACTCTTGCCAAAAATAGACCTGATGAAAAAGATATGTCTGTAGTAAATGACTTTCCTAATCAAATATATTCAAAATTAACAACTCAAGATAAAATTACAACTCCAGCTATAAAAGGAAATAAGCATTACATAAAATATTATAAACCTAAGAGTAAAGATGGTAAAGATGTTGATATTAGAAAAGTTACTCCAAAAACAAATAGCAATTGCACTGATTGTAAACTTTGTGTAGAACTTTGTCCTATGGGTTCAATTGATTTTAATGATGTATCCAAATTAAATGGAATTTGTATTAAATGTGGTGCATGTATTAAAAAATGCCCTAACAATGCAAAGTATTTTGATGATGAAAATTATTTAAGACATAAACACGAATTAGAGATTAATTTTGCTTCTCGTAGAGAACCAGAAATATTTATATAGATACTTTTTATGGGATAGGTATTATGAGTATATTTTTATTAAATAGTTGAAAAGCACCAAGACATAAAATCTTGGTGCTTTTTTGGTGATTCAAAATTATATATTATACTTCCACCAGAATATGACTCCAGCTAAAGCGAGTGCGAATCCAAGTCCTGTATAGAACACAGCTATAAATACAATTGGTACCAACCCTGAATATCGAAGCCATATCCCTCCACTCATCATAAAAATCATAATACAATAGGATTTTATATCAAAAAAATTCCAGAATGGTTTTTTTTCTTCTTGGTAACTCATAATTCTTTTGGTATGTTTGATAGCCATTTTGTAAAACATTGCTCCAAACAAGCAGAATACAATTGTGGATAGGCAACCATTCCAAAGGTTGATTGCCTTACTTTCAGCATAAGCAATCACGCCAAGCCTTGCCACATTGAATCCTGCAATTAGCCACACAGTTCCCGCAATGGCTAAAAGCACTTTTTTCTTTACCTGAAACATATGATGCTTCTCCTTTTTTGATGTTGCAAAATCTCAGTAATTTCTGTCATTTTAATCAATTCTTTCGTGATTGTTTCAATCTTTTCATTTCATTGTAGCCAATCAGAACACTCCAGACATAGGCGCAGGTTTTAGGAATCATCAACGCTCCGATTATAGGAATGGTGTTGGCAAACAGTACCACTGGAATGTAGAAGGCAAAGCTGAGAACAATCGTTAACCACATATATTGGAATGGCTTGTCAGTGGCTTTCTTGGTACTTTGATAAAACAGCATGATTACAATTATGCCCATGGCGGCAAAAGGAATATTACGGTAGATTCCCCAGGACAGCGGTGACTCAATGCTGATCCAAGCGTTTTGCGGCATCAGGCAAAGCACAATCCGAAGTATGGCTAGTGCATATACAGAGATGGTGAGACCTTGTTTGTCTTCCACCTTATAACGCAGACGCCACACATAATAAAGTAAGATGTAAAAGATGGTCATGGTAATGGAAGTGATGAATTTACCAATTCCCAGTGCAACCGTGTAGTTTTCTAGTCCAGTGGTGCAAAGTGCTAGAGCTCTGGGTATCAGATGAAAGGAATCTCCCAATCCAAGAATGACAGCCATAATACCGAATAGACGATATTGCGCATTACCTTTGCTTTTCTTTATCATTAGTATACCGATAGTGATTACGGTCGTCAGATAGACGACATCAAATATAGTTTCCATAATTGCTTGCATAAAAAATCTCCTTTTCTAATTGAACTTTGTTCATTTTAAATTTTATGAAAACCCGCCGTTTTGACGGGTAATTATATCTCAATAAATAGTGCGTTTAATTATTTCTGTCAGCATAGCGCAAGAGCTTTCTTGCTTCATAAGTAGCGAAAGCAAATTTGAAAATACAAAATCCACAAAGTCAGATTCTGTAAAATTCTTGGAAAACGCTGACGGTGTTACTTTGGCGTCACTCTGTAAAGCTTTAAGCAACCCTGTTTTCATGTGGATGAAGTACCCTTCCATCACCTGACGGGCTTTTCCTTTTTCAGTGCTAGCAAAGCTAATGGAATGAGCGGTAAAAAAATTTGGGTATTCTGCCACTCCAGATTGAACACTCTCAAAAATCCACGATACATAATCTGGAAAAGAAGCTACCTTCTTGCAGATTTTATCCATATGGAAAATATGCTGCCATACGTCCTGTATGGTGGCGACAATTAAATCCGCTTTAGAGGGAAAATAATTGTAGACTGAGCCGACTGAAACATTGCATTTTTTCGCTACGGTGCGCATATTGAGGGACTGCAAGCCATTTTCTGCTGCAAGCACTCTGCACACTGTGATGATTGCTTCTTTAGATGTAACAATTGTATTTATTATCTTCACCTCCTCATACTGAACATTGTTCATTGTAGCACACACTTTTTTATGTGTCAACGAAATTGTTCATTATTATCTTACGCCTAAACGATTTCGAAATTTAATACGCAAGGATATTTACCATCACTGTCTAGAGGAGAAGACACAACTTCTCTTAGCTTTAGCTTAATGTCAAGCATTTTTTGATAATGATATCTAAAATGTCCACAACAACAAAGACAATAAGTTTTTGAAACAGAATAATCACGCTTTAGTTTGTTAAAATTAGTACATGCACATGCATACTTTCCATTTTCCAAATATTCAACTGCAAGTATTGTAATTGTTCCATCACCGTTAAGAACAGGCTTGCCCATATAAGGAACATTCTTGACTTTCTCAAGCTTTTCTTTAAGTGGAATTCCACTGTTTTCTTTTGCGAAAGCTTTTGATGCTTTATCTCTTGAACCACTTTTACAACAGGCATTCCAGTCTAGAATTTCACGCTTTTTATCAAAATCAAGCTTTTCATCAAAAACATCCATAGCATGTTTGAAATAAGCGGCTCTAATTTTTTTAGGTGTACTGCTTACTATGTCGTCATATCCACTGTTTATTGAGTGAATTATACTATCACTAACCTCAAATTTTACAAGTGATTCTTTAAATTTTTCTGGACACGGCATATAATACTCTCCTTTCGTACAATATAAATTTTTCTTTTACCTCATTAAATTGCATACTTTTAAGCAATTGAGATTTTATGTATTATAAGAAATATTATACTATAAAAAGTAAATTTATTCAACTTCGAATTGTGAACAATAATGTTTTATATCTTTGCTATTAAACAAAATCAATTTTACTTGAAGTTTGTTGTGCTACCCATTATATAGGATATATCTTCTCTTACTTTTCAGCTATAATTATAGTGGTATTTTCCATTCTCCAAACTTTGTATACATTTTGAAAACCTGATTTTGTTAGCATATCAATTTGATTATCCACACGTATACGTTTGTTTTATTTTATCATCATGACTAAAATGATGCATAGTCTGAAAAGATATAACTGCATCATATTTTCCAATGCCAAACTCATAATCAAAATAGTTTGCATTTATAAGCATAAAAGGGGTATAGAAATATATTCTTTATTTGTAACAAAGGTATAAACTGAGACAAAATATAACACAAATTTACAAATTATGCAAGGCGTGATTGAAACGCATGAAAATATATGATATAATGGATATATTATTAACAAATATACATGGGTTGTGGTGCTTCGTAAACGACTAAAATAACTTGCTATAAGGAGAACAAAAAATGAAAAAATTAAAAAAATTTAAAAAATTGAGAAGTATTCAAGGAAAACTGATTATTTGTTTTGTTACATTGATTTTGGTTATTAATTTAGTTACTGGAGCAATGGAGTATAATGTTACAGCTAAACAGCAAATAGAAGATATCAGACGTGAGGTTTCAAGGTTGGCAGCGTCAGCTGCATTACTGATTAATGGTGACGATTATCAAAAACTGCAAACAGAAAACGCTGAATTAAGTAGAGAATGTATTATTTATACTAGGGATAAAATGCTAGCTTTTCTAAAAGCAACCGGATTAGAAGATGTTTATACCGCAATTGAAAAAAGTGATGATAAAATTTCTATTATTATAGATGCAGATGAAGAAGATTCGACTTCAATAGGATATGAATATGATTATTTGCCTGCTATGAAGACCGCATTTAGTGGAACTGCTTCTGCTGACGAAGACATGATAACAGATGAATATGGAACATTTCTTTCTGGATATGCTCCTGTTAAGAACAGTAAAGGAAAAGTAGTAGCAATTATAGGATTAGATATAGATTCAAGTTATATTTTACAACAAAGAGAACAATTGATTTTTAATATTTTAAGAAATATGTTTATTAGTATAATATTAGCCTTTATATTTTCGATTTTTTTATCAAGAAAAATTACAAAACCTATACGTTACCTAGTTGAGCGTTTTAAAGGGCTAAGTTCAGTTGGAGGGGATTTAACTCAAAAAATTCAAATAAAAACTGGAGATGAAATAGAAATCCTAGGAGATGAAGTTACAGAATTTATTGAAAAAATTAGAGATATCGTTGAACAGATAAAGGATAGTTCTCAAGGCGTTGCCAGTTCAGCTGATGGATTAAATATTTCTATTTGCCAAAATCATAAAGCTGTAGAAGGGGTGTCAACATCTATTCAGAACATTGCATTAGGGTCTAGTGAACAAGCAGAAAATGTAAATGATATTTCTTATAAAATTCAGAAAATTGCTACAGATATGAATGAAAACGGAAAAAAAATTGAGAATATTAACAGCTCAGTTGATGAAACGAGAATGCTTATTAATAATGGGCTTAAAGCGGTTAATGAGCAAAGCATAAAAACTGAAGAAAATATGCTTGCCTTTAAAAATGTAACAGAAGTCGTTGGAAAGCTTGCTAAAGAAGCAAAAGATGTAGAAACTATCCTTCTGACAATCACTAAAATATCACAGCAAACCAACTTGCTTGCCCTTAATGCGGCCATTGAGGCTGCTAGAGCTGGTGAGCATGGAAGCGGTTTTGCTGTTGTAGCTAATGAGGTAAAAACATTAGCAGAGGGCTCAGCTGAAGCGGCTAAAGAAATTGAAAAAATCCTTGAAAGAATAAATAATGAGACAAATGTAGCTGTCGAGTTGATAAATAATGCAGATTTTATTGCAAAGGAACAGAAAAAGGCTGTAGAAGGTACAAGCAAAACATTCACATCTATGACTAAAGAAATAGAAGGTATGATTGACAGTATTCAAACAATAAGCGTGTCTTTTGAAGAAATTGGAGGCAATACAAATAATATTGCTGAAAAGATACAAAATATATCCACAGCAACCCAAGAAAATGCAACAATTGCTGAGCAGGTATCTGCTAGCAGTGAAGAACAAAATGCAACCATGGATGAAATAGCACAGACTGCTGAGAGTCTAAACCAGCTAAGTCAAAAGCTCCAAGGTGTTATTTCTAAATTCAAAGTATAGAAAAAATCATTATTACTTTTAGAATTAGTTCAATGGAGATGTCAAAAAATACGGCAAGTCACTGAAAAATGACTTGTCGTATATTGTTATTATTAGCTTAGTGTATACTTATAACAAGTCCATTGCCATAGTAATTTCATCTTCATCACGTTCACCTGTATGATAAAATCCTGATTTAGTATACAGTATTTTTGCAATGTCATCTCCTTTACAGTTGCAAAGTAAAATTCGATTATACTTCCTTACTTTTCAGCTATAATTATAGTGGTATTTTCCATTCTCCAAACTTTGTATACATTTTGAAAACCTGATTTTGTTAGCATATCAATTTGATTATCCACAGTACATGGCGTATCATAATGGTAGAATTCACCGTCGGGTATATTTTGCTCTTTACGTATACGTTCGTTCTCTTTATAATAAAAATCTTCCTCTTCTTGGTCAATAACCATATAATCACACTCTATGTATTTAGCGCCTGGTTTTAGTGTATGACATATTTTTGAATATAGTTTTATCTTATCATCATGACTAAAATGATGCATAGTCTGAAAAGATATAACTTCATCATATTTTTCAATACCAAACTCATAATCAAAATAGCTTGCATTTATAAGCGTTAAGTCTTTGTCATGGTGTTTCTGTTTTAATTTATCAAGCATCGCCTTTGTCAAATCTATACCTGTTACCTTTATTGTGGGATTAATTTTAAATATTTCATCAAGCTCCAATCCTGTTCCACAACCTAAATCTAAAAGTCTAGTAACATTTCTTGATATTAGTTCTGCCATTTTCACATATCCTTGTTGGCAGCCTTCAACATTTTTTATCATGTGTTTATCGTAACCTTCTACACGAGCAGTAAAAAAGTCACTCATTTTTTCAATAAGCATATTATTCCTCCATTTATTGTATATACATAATCTTTATTTATATTTCGTTTATTTTACCATCGGTTTCACCACTTTTTTAAAAATTCTATATAAATAATACTACTTCGTATATTAATGTATCAACCTAAAACATTTTTATGAAACAAAAATGCGCCAATCATCTTTTGATTAATGGCGCAATTAACTATTAGTTTTTTCTTTTCATTATTAGAATAATTCTTTGTATGCTTTTAATTGACAAACAATACTTTTGTGAAAGAACTTTAGTAGATATACCAGATTTATATTTTTTGTAAATTTCTAAATTTCTAGAATAAGTTTCCTTTTTGCTATTAGTTGTTTCTCCCCAAAGTTTTCTGTTGCATTTCTTTTTAGGAATATAAATGTATTCACCCTCAACATATTTTTGAATTAAGTCTAATAATTCTTCTGGCAGTACTTCTACTGCTTTAATATAGCTCATTATGCTCCTCCTAATTTAAACTTTTTTAGGATTGAGCAAAGGCTAATTCATATTTTAATTATTAATTAAGATGCAATAGCCTTTGCTATGCATAAATAACATATCCAGTCATTAAACTATCCTCCTTTACTATATATTTACATCATACCGTAATTTTACAAAATACGCTAGTACGTATAGATTCTTTACAATAACATAAAATTTAAAAGAAAATCTAATTCAAGTTAACGTTAAAAGTGAAATTTTGCATTCTTTTAAGGTTAGCAATTTAATTAATTCTTTAATAAACAATGATGAAAATAAAGATAAATCAATTGTCTCTGAACTTTCAGGTGGAGAAAAGAAAAAAATACTTTTATCAATGATTTTTAGTACTGAGTCAGAGGTAATTATATTAGATGAACCATTTGCTGAACTTGACTCAGAGGCAAAAAATGTTTTAATACATTATATTAATTCATGTTCAAAAGATAGAATCATTATAATTATTACTCATGAAATACCAAAGGAACTTGATAATGAAGAAATTATAAAAATAAATATGAGTGATAATGATAATGTTGTTACTGTTTAATTCATGGAGGTGTTGAAATCCATATTCATGTGAAATATTATTAAAACTTTTCATTAAAGTATCAAAATTGAGTGACCAATGTGGATGTTTTCTGTAGCAAAGTATACTTTAGTTTTTAAAGGAAATATTAAAGTAATAATGTAAACGATAAATATATATTTGCGTTATGTATAGGAGTGAAAATGAGTATATTAACAACTGTTACAAGAATGTGGTTAACAAGGTCGGTAAAGCCATTTTTATTTACTAATGAATTTGATAATCAACTTCCATATATGGAAACAAACCAATTGGGGCTTTATGTGCATATACCATTTTGTAAAACAATTTGTACGTTTTGTCCATATTGTAAAGTTAAGTATGATGTTGATCTTGCTAATAGATATACAGATGCTTTAATAAAAGAAATACATCATGTTGGATCTGCAAATGAAGATAAAAAAATAGTAACAAGCTTATATTTTGGTGGTGGTTCACCGGCTTTAGTAGAAGATAGGTTGGGAGAAATCATTTCTGCTATAAACCAATATTTTACTATTGCAGAGGGAATAGGAATAGAACTTCATCCTAACAATGTAACAATAAAATTATTGGAAAAATTAAAACAAGTTGGTATTACAAAAATAAGTATTGGAATACAATCATTTCAAGATGAGTTTTTGAAAACCTTAGGAAGAGAGAAAATCGATTATCAGAGTATGATTTATGCAATTCAATCGGTACCATTTGAAACAGTGTCGATGGATTTTATTTTTGCTTTACCGGGGCAAACTTTTGAATTGTTAAAACGTGATATTAATACCGCTTTTCAAAATGGTGCGAATCATATAGCTATATATCCTTTTATTGATTTTGCTTTTACAGACAGCACAATATTAAAAATGAGTAACAAGGAAAAGAGAAAATTGCTAGATGATATTACGAATTATTTCAACGAAAAAGGATATGTTAGAGATTCTATTTGGACATTTTCAAGTTCAAAAGGTAAAAAATACTCATCTATGACACGAGATAATTTCTTGGGATTTGGTTGTTCTGCTACAACATTACTTGAAAAGCAATTTAAAATTAATACTTTTTCAATAGATGATTACATAAAGAGAATAAATAATAATAAATTGCCTACTTCTTTGACTATACGTTTTACAAAACGACAACGTATGATGTATTATCTATTTTGGACTGCTTATACGACAAGGATTAGTTCAGAAGACTTTGAAAAATTCTTTGGAGTTTCTCTTAAAAGTCAATATTGTTTTGAATTATGGGTTGCAAAATGTTTAGGTTATATAACAGAGCAAGATGGTTTATATGAGATGACTCTTAAAGGTGCATTTTATTATCATTATTATGAAAACTATTACACACTTTCATATATTGATAAAATGTGGGGTATTATGAAAAATGAAGCGTTCCCGCCAAGTATAAAATTTTGATTTAACAAATAAAAAGGGAAACACCTAAGAATATATAGGGGAATAACTGCTTCGTTGACAGGGGTAAACCATAATATATAGTTGCTTAACTAATAATACTTGTGTTATATTGTATAAGAGTTATATAAACCAAAATGGTTTCATATCAGCAATTGACCATGAAGCTACAGCTGAAATTATGTCAGATTTATTAGGATTAAGTGTTTTAATGAATAGAATTTTATTTAATAAACAAATAGGAAAGATTAATAAGTAAAGGGAAGGTTAATTATGAATGGAAATAATAGAGCAGATATAAAAATTGGTGCACAGGTGAAAATTGTATTAAAGGCAGATCAGGCAACTGGAAAACTTACAGAAGGTACGGTAGCAAAATTACTTACTAATAGTGCTCACCATCCGCATGGTATTAAAGTGAGGTTAACCGATGGCCAAGTAGGAAGAGTGCAGGAAATAATTTAGGAAAATAGAATTTATTTTATTAGATGAACCATTTTTTGAACTCGATAATGAGGCGAAAAATGGTTTAATACATTATATTAATTTATATTTAATGGATAGAACAATAATAATTGTTACTCATGAAATACCAAAAGAGCTTTATAGTGAAAAAATTATGGGAAAAATTGACTTAAAATATCAAATGTAGTAGAATAATAGAAAGTTACAATTAGTTGAGTGTAACTTTTATAAAATACTATATATAAATAAGGAGAGCTTAAAATGAGAAAAATATTATGTTTTATTTATAATAATATGGCAGATTTTGAAATTACTTTGAGCTGCGATATGTTAGGATGTCTAGAAGAAACAAAAATAATCAGCGTTGCTTATGAAAGAGGTACAGTAGGGGGATTGTCACAACTTAAGTATACTCCCGATATGACAGTAAGAGAAGCTATTAAACTTGACGATATAGATGGGCTAATTATACCCGGCGGATTTGAAAGAAATTGCAAAGAGGAATTGATAGAATTAATCCAAAAGGTGGACAGGGATAAAAAATTAATTTGTGCAATCTGTGCTGCACCAGAGTATTTAGCTAAAGCGGGGATACTAGATAATCATTTGTATACTACAACCTTAGACCATAGTTATTTTGTAGAAAATGGAATTGAAGATTGTTTTCCTCGTAAAAACTATCTAGAAGAAAAAGTTGTAATACATGAAAATATAATTACAGCTAAAGGAAAATCATTTATAGATTTTGGTGTAGAAATTTTAGATTATTTCAATGCGTTTGATAATGCTGATGAAAAAGAAATGTATGCAAGGTCTTATAAAGGAGAATAATTTAATTTAGAGTAGTGAAATACTTTAACCAAAATAAAAAGATGTAATAGTGGCTCTTTTTCAATAGTTGTGGTGATAATTTTAAAAAAACCTTGTCCTTGCAAGGCAAAGGGCATTTTAATGTTTAAATAATACCCTCCATCGTTGGAAAAATTCATCTTACAAAGGTTCCATGATATCAGAGCAAAAATTTATATAGTACTTATGGAGGATGAATATATGTATGAGTTATCTAAACTACCTAATATAGGTAAAACATTGGAAACACAATTAGTGCAAGTGGGTATTGAAACAACCCAACAGCTAAAACAAATCGGCAGTAAGCAAGCGTGGTTAAGTATAAAAGCGATTGACCCATCTGCTTGTTACAATCGTTTATGTGCTTTAGAGGGTGCAATTCAAGGTGTTAGATGGTATTACCTTAGTGATGATACCAAAAAAGAGTTAAAAGAATTTTACAATAATTTAAAATAAACAAGTAAAAAAATAGATAAAAAAAAGTATCAAGAAAAACTCTTGGTGCTTTTTCTTTTATAAAAAACTAAAAAGTACTTGCACTATACTATACATGTGTAGTATTATACAAGTAGAATATAAAATTTAAATATTTAGCAAAGGAGTGGAATATATGTCATTAAAACACGGAATACTTGGACTATTAACATACGGACCAATGACGGGATATGAACTCATGAAGGTATTTAATAAGTCTTTAAAATTCTTTTGGAGTGCACAAACAAGTCAGATTTATCGTGAATTGGATACTATAGAAAAAAAAGGTTGGGTGACTTCAGAACACATTATTCAGAAAGATAAACCCAATAAGAAAGTGTTCACCATATCAAATGAAGGTAAATCTGAACTTGTGAATTGGCTTAATGGACACTCAGCAAAAAAAATGATGAACTTGCGAGACAGCATGACTATGCGTATTTTCTTTGGCTCAATAGGGGATATGAAGGTGTTAAAAGGGGAGCTCATGGAATACAGATGTATCAATGAACATTTTCTGGAAAGCTTGAAAAATGTCGAAGAAGGTCTAGATAAAAGTGAACAATCCATTAGAGAATCTAGTGAAAAGCTTTACTGGATTATGGGAATTAAGCGAGGGTATATAACAGCTAAAGCTAACATTGAGTGGGCTGATGAGTGTTTGGAATTGTTGAATAAAATGAAAGGGGAACAATAATATGGAAAAGATTTTGATTTTGAACGGAAGTCCCAAAGGAAAGAATGGGAATACTGCTAAGTTGATTGATCAATTTATGAGAGGCTATCAAATGATAAAATCTAATAGTCACATCGACTATGTAGAACTATATAAAAAAAATATAAAAAACTGTATTGGATGTTTTAACTGTTGGTCAAAGACTCCCGGTAAGTGCATTCATCAAGATGATATGGATACTTTGCTACAGCAGTACGAGGATGCCGATCTGGTTATTTGGGCAACTCCATTATATCATTACGGAATGACCTCAATTCTAAAGACTTTTGTCGAAAGGACTCTTCCCGTAAATAAACCATACATAATTAAAAATGAGGGTAAATTTACCCATCCACAACGTTGCGAAATTTCAAGAAAAAAAAACATTCTCATTTCAAATTGCGGATTTCCTGAACACCATAATTTTGACGTCATGACGCAGTCTTTCAAAAAAATTACCAACGATTGTATTGATGAAAGCATCTTGTGTATAATGGGAGAACTTTTGTCAGTAGAACAACTTGATGGTCGTATACAGTGGTACATGGACGTACTGAAGAAGGCTGGCGAGGAATATGCTCAAAATGGACAATTTAATTTAGATACAAGGAACATTCTACATCAGCCTTTAGTGCCTGTAGAAGATTTTATTGAAATTGCTAATTTAAGTTGGGAAGCAGAAGGTGAAACACCACCTAGTCTAGACGAAGCTATGAATGAAAAAATATCAAGTAATACAAAACATAAAAAAGTAGAATCAAATATGGAGAATAAAATGGTTAAATATCTTCAAAATTCAAGTGTTCTAGGAATTAATGGTGAAAAATGGATGAGTATTTCATTCATTCCTTGGATGCTGTCATGGTTATTTATTGGAGGTAGCAACATTTTAGGTGTATGGGGTGCACTACTTTTAAGTGTAGTGATAGTCGCTATCAAGATGAAAAGTAGAGAGGTTACATATTTTGAAAAAATGAGTGTGCTTTACTTTAGTGTGCTAGGCTTATTGGAAATACTAGGAATTTCATTTAGTAGTACCGTAGGAACATTACTCAATTATTTCGCTATTGCTTTGATATGGGGTGTTTCTGTACTTGATCGTAAACCGCTAACAGCTGACTATTCAAAGCATCGTTTCAAAAAAGATATTGAGGGCGATATTATTTTCTTTAAAATATTCATTAAGACTAATGAGATACTTACATTATTTTGGAGTGGTATGTTTATTATTCAGGGGGGGTTATTCATTCTTTTGAAACAGCTTAATCTTGTGAAGCTTTCACCACTTATCTATATTTTGATTTTTGTGGCATTAAAATTCACACTGTGGTTTTCTTCTTGGTATCCTAGACATATTATCAGTGGGCATGTAGGAGCTAGTAACAAGTAATATTATAAATAATGAAGGATGATTAAAAAAGGATTTCCGTACGGTGGAGCAAAGAAATATCCAAAGCCAAACACGTGGGATAAGTTTTTAAAATAAGACTGAATTGGATTAAAATTACAAAATTATTGAGTAATGTATATTGAAATGTTACAATAATTCCAAGTATATACAAAAAAATGCTTTAAAAAAGCTTTTCAAAGTTCAAGAAGCATATTCATATAATTAGGAACGATACAATTTTCATGTTAAAAAATCACGTTGTGATAAAAAAAGAAGTTGTACAAAGAATTTTGTAGTAGTAAAGAAAAAACGCAGGTATTAAAGGGAATCGATTTGGAAATATATGCAGGTGATTTTACTACGATTATGGGACCTTCAGGTTCTGGAAAATCTACTTTGCTATATTGTATAAGTGGGATGGATAAGCTTACAGAAGGTGAAGTATTGTATAATAATGAATGTATAAGTAAATATTCTGAGAAAAAAATGGCATTGTTGAGAAGAGGTGATTTCGGGTTTGTTTTTCAACAAATACATTTAGTTAGTAATCTTACTCTGTTTGAAAATGTTGCTGTTCCAGGGTATCTTAATTCATCAAAAACGAATCTTCAAATTAATAAAAGAGCAGAAAAATTATTGACAAGTGTAAATTTGAAAGATCGAATGAAACATTTGCCGTCACAAGTATCAGGTGGTGAACAACAAAGAGCAGCAGTTGCAAGAGCGTTGATTAATGAACCTAAGTTATTGTTTGCTGATAAGCCAACGGGTGCATTAAACAGAAAAAATACAGAGGAAGTTTTGGAGCTCTTTTCAAAAATAAATGATGCTGGACAGAGCATTTTAATGGTAACACATGATGTAAGAATAGCTTCAAGAGCGACGGAAATTATAAAATTACAGGTTATTATCAAAGTGTTAATAAAGCAGGAATGCAGTTTTCAATGCTATTGTCGGGAATGTATAGGTTGAATTCAGAATTTGAAGTTACAATGTATGATTATACAGTTTCTAATTCTGATGAGGTCGAATTGATAGCTGAGGAAATTAGTGAAGAGTATGGTGAAAAAATAAAGGTAACAACACTTGGTGATATAATGAAGAGCGTAAAGACAATTTCTGATTTATCAGGAGTAATTGTTCTTATTGTATATATAATTTCAATTATTTTTGTATTGGTAGTTGCATATATGGTATGTAGCAAGGTGTTTTTTAGGGAAAGGAAAGATTTTGGAATTTACAAAGCGTTTGGATTTACATCTACAAATTTAAGAATGCAATTTGTTTTGAGATTTTTAATAGTAGCAGTTATTGGTTCTACAATAGGAACGATTTTAAGTGTGATTTTTAGCAAAAAGGTAATAGGTCTTGTGTTAAAAATGATGGGAATTACAAATTTTAATGCAAATTATTCTGTAATGGGAATTGTGGGACCTATTTTATTGTTGAGTCTTGGATTTGGTTTATCTTCATTAATAATTTCGAGAAAAATTAAAAAGGTAAATACAAGAATGCTTATAGTAGAATAATAATTGATATAGATTTGTTTTTTGATGAGACCACGGAAAAAGATTATCAATTTGCATTGCGACAAAAAAAGCGTAAACAAAAGAAGAGAGGGCATTAGTCTCTGTGCTTTTGTTTGAAACTTAATATTCAAAATTAGTAAGCGAAGCCTTTGGTTAAATCATGATTAATAGGCTTCGTTATTATTTTATTTAAGTAAAAATATTTGGTAAAATTAGTTGATTTTCCTTTTTTATATGCTATACTTAGTAAGGGTTGCTTAATTTTTTTAAATACATACATTTCTTCTTGAAATAGAAATATACTTATATGTTTATGAGATGAAGAATACAAAGAGAATAAAAGACGTGTCAATTAGAACTTATATTAACTTAGCAAAAATGAGCAGGATTTAAATCAGCAATATTAACTATTTTTTTAAATGATAAAAAATTACCTGGCAAATTGATAGAGTTTTAAGCATATTTTTTATAAACTTTGGTGTCTTACTAAATGACATTAAAGTTTTTTTCTTTTCTAAGGGCGACTGTGTTATTGTGAAAAATTTAAAAATAAATTCAAACTTTAATGGAGGTAACAAAATGTTTAAAAATATGAAAATAAGGAAAAAGATAATCTCTGGATTTACTTGTATGACTATTATTATAGTGATATTTTGTGGAATATTTGTTAGTAGCACATTGCGTACAAAACAAAGAAATGATATGAATACTCATACTTATAAAGTTATTCTTAATTATAAGTCACTACTTGAATCTCTCATCAATGCTGAAACTGGACAAAGAGGATATTTGATATCAGGAGAGAAAGAATTTCTCGAACCATTTGATGCAAACGTTGAAAAATGTAGAACTACATTAGTAGAACTGAAAGAACTTACATCGGGCAACCAGAAACAGCAGGAAAATTTAAATGTCATAGAGCAAAAATCAGAGGAATTTATAGAAATTTTGGAAAATAGCATTTCACTGCGCAAAAGCAGATATACCAATGCTGTTGTAGAAAATGAAAAAAAACAACTTGGTAAAGAAAGCATGGATGTTTTGCGTAACGTGATTGACAATGGACTTAAAATTGAACAGGATTTACTTGCTGTAAGAGAACAGAAATCTAAAAATTTATTTATTTTTTCTATTATAGCAACAGCTGTAGAAATGATAATTGCAATTGTTTTATCTATCATTATTGCAATTAAAATATCTGGAAGTATTAGTAAACCGATAAATAAATGTGTAGAAAGGCTTAATTTGCTTGCCCAAGGCGATTTAAAAACGCCAGTACCCAATATTCATACAAAAGATGAAACAGGTATGCTTGCCGATTCTACAAGATTAATTGTTAAAAACATCAATGGTATTATTGGTGGTATGACGGCTGCTTTAGGAGAAATGAGCAGCGGAAATTTAGCAATTGAAAATAATAATGCGAATGAGTACTATATAGGTGACTTTGCACCATTGAAAACGGCTATGTTTAAGATTCTCAATAGTTTGAATGATACTCTTTCACAGATTAATCAGGCATCTGAACAAATAGCAAGTGGTGCAGATCAAGTTTCTTCTGGTGCACAAGGGCTTTCACAAGGAGCAGCAGAACAAGCAAGTTCTATCGAGGAAGTGGCTGCAACTATTAACGAAATTTCTGTTCAAATTAATAAGAATGCACAAAATGCACAAGAAGGAAAAATTAATTCTGATGAAACAGCTACACTTGTTATGCAGAGCAATGAATTAATGCAACAGATGATTAACTCAATGGATGAAATTAGTAACACATCAAATGAAATTGGAAAGATTATAAAAAGCATTGATGATATAGCATTCCAAACAAATATTCTTGCACTTAATGCGGCTGTCGAAGCGGCTCGTGCAGGTAAAGCTGGTATGGGTTTTGCAGTTGTTGCTGATGAAGTTCGAAATCTCGCAGGAAAATCTGCTGAAAGTGCAAAAAATACAGCAGTACTTATTGAAAGTAGTATTAATGTAGTAGCAAATGGTGTAGAGATAGCACAGAAAACAGCACAGTCGTTAGAGCAAGTAGTTTTAAAATCAGGAAAAGTTATATCTGTGATTGATGAAATTGCACTTGCATCTGAGGGACAGGCAAATTCGATTATTCAAGTAACACAATCTATAGATCAAATTTCATCGGTTGTTCAGACAAACTCTGCTACTGCTGAAGAAAGTGCAGCAGCAAGTGAAGAATTAGATGGACAAGCTGATTTGCTTAAGAATTTAGTTAGTGTATTTAAGTTAAGAGAAGACAGTGCCGATGTGCTAACAACTGAGGCAGAAGATGAACATTTAGTTGAAAATTCTTTGAGTTAATAGTAAATTTAGGTGCGAAGTCTTAGGTCAATTTAGTGACTTAAAGGCTTCGCTTTTTTTATATACTAAGAAGTTCTACTCCTAGTATATGAAAAACTATATAATTTGCAAATAATATATTAATTTCATGCGTTTGACCATTGATAAATTATAGTGTAAAATTATATTAAAATACTTATTTAAGTACAAATAAAAAGGAAATTTAAAATGAAAATAAAAAGACCATTTTTAAGAGAAGATATAAAAGAATTAGATGAAGATTTTGTAATCTTTGTTAGAAAGGCGATAGAAGAAGATGAAGAAATTGAGAATATAATTATAAGAGAAGTTGAAATATCCGATATAGATTTATCTAATGTATATTTTAGTCAAATTAAATTCAAAAATTGTGAATTTGTAAATTGCATATTAGAAAAATCAAGTTTTATAAACTGTACATTTGATAATTGTGATTTTTCAAATTGTAATTTTGATAGCTCATATTTTAGTTCCTGTGAAATTTCATCGTCAAAATGTCTTGGTGTCAATTTAAATAATAGTACGATGAAAGAATTAACAGTAAAAGAATGTAATTTCAATTTTTCCATTATGGATAAAATTAATTTTAAATCCGTAATATTTTTAGACAGTACTCTTGATAGTGCTAATATGGCGGAAAGCATTTTGAAAAATGTAGAGTTTGATCATTCTACACTTACAGGTGCAAGTTTTTTTAAGACATTTCTAAAAGGCATTGATTTAAGAAGTTGTCAAATAGAGGGTATAGCTGTATCTGATGATTTTCATGAATTAAGAGGTGCAATCGTAGATTTATATCAAGCTTCAGAATTAGCTAGGCTTTTAGGTCTAGTAATTAAATAACGGAACTCTTGTTATTGTTTGACAAAAAAATTAATATGTACTAATATATACACATGTTTATGAAAAGGTATTTTAAAACAATTTAAGAGGGAGATAATATGAACGAAATTTTTAAAAGAACACTTGTTGTTCTAATGGTATTGGCTATGTCAGTAATGACAGCCTGTGGAACTTCAAATGCTTCTAAAGCTGAATTTGAAACAGGAAATTTTGATGGAATGGTATTTACTAATGAGTGGGCAAATATGAAATTTACTTTTCCAGAAGGTAGCGTTATTGCAACACAGGAAGAAATAGATGCAGTGATGAAGCAAGGAAATGCATCAATATATGGAAATGACGAAAAAGCACAGGAAACTGTGAAAAAAGCAGTTGATTTAAAGATTGTATATGATTTTATGGTAGCAAACCCATCTCAATTCCCAAGCTACCAGTTAATGTATGAAAATCTTGCATTAACAATAGGAGGTTCGAAATATACTGAAAAACAGTATTTAGAGGAATCAATGAAGCCGGTTCTTGCTAATGAAAATTTAGGTTACAAAATAGTAGATGAAGGAACAAAAAAATTGGCAGGTAAAGATTTTTATTATTATGATTTGTCAGCTTACAATGGTGCAGCTTTTCAGACTATGTACTGTCACAAATTAGATGACAGAATGATAATATTTACAGTTACATATGCGCCTGGTCAGGAGCAAACTGTGCAACAAGTAATAGATAGTATTACAGAAGCAAAATAGAATATTATAAAAATTTTTAAACAAAAGACAGTTCTGTGAATTACAGAACTGTCTTTTGTTTTGGCTGAGAATATTTATGTAGTTATTCTCCTAAGATTTCATTGATTTCATCTATACGTGACTGTAGAAAAAGTTTTTCGTTTTGTAATATAGTTTTACTATTCTTATTTGATATTGTAGTAGGATATAAGCCGCTATAGTTTAAATTTCTTCTACAAAAACCACCTATTGGACCTGTCCCGTATGGGCCTGTACCGTCTCCTCTTGGCATATTAACATCTCCTTTCCGTTTTGAATAGTTATTGACATATGTCAATAACTACCGTACTTATACGATAACACCATTAATGACATATGTCAATAACTTTTTTAAAGTTTTTTTATTAGTGAATTAGAGTAAAAATTAATGAGTATAATAAGAATGTAAGTGATATTATCACTTACACTTTTTTAATTCCTTGATATACTCACGCTATACACCAAATCAGCATATATATTTGAAATTTAAAACTTGAAAGGAGTTCTTTAATGCAATATTTTATAACATTTCTTGAAGGGATAATAACATTTGTTTCACCTTGCCTTCTTCCAATGCTACCAATATACATTTCATATTTTGCAGGAGGAAATTCAGAAATACATAAAACAAAAACATTAAAAAATGCATTAGGTTTTGTACTTGGTTTTACAATTATATTTACTATAATGGGCGCTTTTGCTGGAAGTATTGGTAGTTTTCTAAAACAATATCAAACAACAGTAGATATTGTTTCAGGAATAATAGTAATATTATTTGGTTTAAATTTTTTAGGAGTTATCAAATTATCATTATTTAAAGGTAGTAGAAACACTAAAAATATAAACGAGCTAGGCTTTTTTTCATCAATATTATTTGGAATGGTCTTTTCAATTGGCTGGACTCCATGTGTTGGAGCATTCTTGGGCTCAGCACTTATGTTAGCGTCACAGCAGGGATCTATAATTCGAGGTATTGGATTATTACTTAGCTATTCATTTGGCTTAGGCATACCATTTATAGTAAGTGCAGTATTGATAGATAAATTAAAAAGTACATTTAATTTTATTAAAAAGAATTATAAAATCATCAACATTATATCTGGAAGTCTTTTAATTTTAGTGGGCATAATGATGATGACAGGTTCAATGGGATATTTATTATCTATTTTAAGTTTTTAGGAGGGTATAATGAAAAATAAATTAAAGACAATTATTTATCTTGTAGTTTTAGTTGTATTTATAGGTGGAGCAACTATGTTATATAATAATTTGAAGGATAATCCAGTTAACGATATATCAATGGATAATAGTCAAGATAATGAGACTAAAGGCGAAGATTCTAATGATACAGAAGAAGAAAAAATTAAAGCACCTGATTTTACAGTTACGGATAAGGATGGTAATGAAGTAAAACTGTCGGATTATATTGGTAAACCAATTGTACTAAACTTTTGGGCTAGCTGGTGTCCACCATGCAAAGGTGAAATGCCACATTTTAATGAAGTATATTTAGACAAAGGTGAAGATGTTGTATTTTTTATGGTTGATATGGTTGATGGTGCAAGAGAAACACAGAAAAAAGGTAAACAATTTATTGAAGATATGAAATACGAATTTCCAGTATATTTTGATAATGGTCAGAGTGCCGCATATACATATGGCATAGTGTCAATTCCTACAACATTTTTTATTGACAAGGATGGGTATGTTGTAAATGGCGTAAAAGGGGCTGCTTCAAAGAATGTTCTTTTAAAAGGAATAGATATGATTACCAACCAGAGTGAATAGCAATAAAAAAAGAGAGTAATCTCTCTTTTTTTATGACATCATTTCTAAAATTGAATGCTTTGGTACTAAACCAACAGAACGATTAATTTCTTTTCCTTTTTCAACAAGAACAAGAGTAGGAATGCTCATTACAAAGAATTTTTTTGCTAATTCAGGATGTTCATCAATATTAATCTTACATACCTTTACATTATCTTGCTCACTGGCTATTTCGTCCACAGTTGGTGAAAGCATTTTGCATGGATTACACCAACTTGCCCAAAAATCTATTAATACTTGCTTTTTTGAATTTAAAATTTCTTGCTCAAAATTTTGTTTATTAATTGTTATCGTTTTCATAGTATATACCTCTTTTTAATTTATTAATATCATTATATTCACTGCAAAAAATAAATTCTGTGATAATATCACAGTAATACATAATAATACAATTTATATAATAAAATTAATTTTTAAAAAATAAAATAATTAAAAAATAAAATATTGGGAACAATTTTAATTATAAATAGTCTATAATATATATAGGATAAGTATGCTAAGTTATAAATAATTTGGAGGCGAAAATGAACAAAAAAATAATTAAAGCATTAGTAATAACTACTGCAGTATCAATGATAATATCTACCACAGCTGCATTTGCCGACAGTGGAAAGTCTGCAAAAAATTCTAAGACTGAGCAGAATATAAACCATAACAAAAACAGCTATTCAAACAAACATAATAACGGAATAGATGATGAAAAGGATGATGAAGAAATATTAGGCACAGTCATAAGAGTATATGGCAATAAGATTGAAGTTGAAACAGAAGGCGCAGAAATCATAACAGTAAAAATTACTAATAAAACAGAAATAGAAATAGAAAATGAAGATGATGAAGATAATGAAGAATCAACATTCAAGTGTTTGAAAGTTGGAATGATAGTTGATATTGAACTTAAAAATGATAAATCAAATCAACATCAATTAGATGCTGAAAAGGTAACTATATTAGGCATTGAATCAGATGATGAAGATGAAGATGACGAAGATGATGAAGATACAACTGAAAATGTTATAATAAACAATGCAAGTGTAGAAAAGATTTATAATAATAATGTATTGATAAATAATGATGGAACTCTTTTGATTCTTAATATAACTAATGAAACAAAATTCTTTAATCAGTTTAATCAAGAAATAACATTTGCTGGTATTAAAAAAGGTATGATTGTAAAGGTTGAGCATTCACCACAAATGACAAAAAGCATACCAGCTATAACGAATGCAGTAGAAATAACTGTTATTAAAGATCAAAAAGACAATGTGAAGATAAAAAGCGAAGTAGTAGAAGTAGATAAATATGATAAAACTATAACTATAGGCAATAAAGAAAAACTATATGAGCAGTTAGTTCTAAACATAAATGAAGATACTAAGTTGTTAGATAGATTTAATATGCCAATAAGCATTTACAATATTAAACCAGGAATGATAATTTTAGTTGAACATAGCAGTGCAATGACAAGAAGCATTCCGGCTCAGACCAATGCAGTTAGTATTAAAATAGTAAAATCAATACCAGATAGTATACTTTTGAGTACTAAAGTGTTAGATGTCCTTGAAGATAGAATATTAGTAGGTGAAAAGGAACACGAAAATACCTATAAATATCTTCTAATAAACTATAAAACAATAATTACCGATAAAAATGGCAAGATTATAGAATTATCAGACATAAAAGAAGGTATGAGTATCACAGTTGAACATTCTATGATATCAACTTTGAGTATACCACCACAAACACAAGCATACATTATTATAGTAAATAATTAAATTATTAGTTTATTAATAAAAGTACTAATTTCTGAAAATGAAATTAGTACTTTTTTATATACTAGGAAAGTTCTATTTCTAGTATATAAAAAATAACATATAATCATAAAAAATTAATAGACAATAATTCTTATGAAGAATATATAAAAATGAGAAGTGAAATGAGCGGAAAAAGTCCTGAAGAGTTTCGTCAAAAGTTATCATATAGTACATACAGATATTTCTATCCAGAAGTATTAGCAAGAGATATTCTGATAGCTCACGCAAAAGAAAACTTTATCAAGAGAGTGTAAATAAAAGAATAGCAAGAAGAAACGTATATTTTTGTACATATAAACGAGTACAAAAATATACGGTTTATTTTAATTAAAAATACAAAGTAAATGTTTACCTAAATATGATATAATACGATGAAATATGAAATAGTATAGTCAATAATTATTAGACTAAGAATTGTTAAGGAGTAATTATGAAAATTATAGATTTAAGCTATAAAATATCTAACAATATGCCGACTTTTCCTGGTGACGATTTGGTTGAAATTAAAGAAAATAAGACGTTGGAGAGGGACTATTATAATGCTATAAGTCTTAAAACTAATATGCATGTTGGCACTCATGTAGATATAGCTAGACATTTACTTGCAGATGATAGAACTATTGATGAAATACCAATTGATAAATTTATTGGTAAAGGTGTTCTTTTAGATGTTAGAGGAGAACAGATAATTAGCTTCAAAAAAGACTATGAAAAGTTGATAAAAGAAAATGACATTGTTCTTTTGTATACAGGATACGCAGATTTATATACTGAAACAAGTAAATATTATGAAAACTATCCAGTATTAGAGGATAAATTCGCTGATTTTTTAGTTTATAAAAATATAAAAATGATAGGAATAGATACTCCTTCCCCTGACAAAGAACCATTTAATATACATAAAAAACTTCTTAATAATGATATATTTATAATTGAAAATTTAACTAATTTAGAAAATTTAATTAATATTAATAGTTTCATGGTGTATGCAGTACCTCTAAAAATAACAGCGGAAGCAAGCATAGTAAGAGCATTTGCAATTAGTGATTTATAAAAAATATTTAAGTTATATTTTATTGACAAAGCAAATTATGAATGATAGTATTAATTAACAATAAATACAATGTATTTATATATTGCCAAAATAAGGAACAAAGGGAAATAATGAGGGGGGTAGTTTTATGAACAAAAAACTAACAAAAATTGTTGTACTAATATTTATTTTAATAGCTATAATTGTTGGGTGCAAAAATATTCAAACTAGTAATCAGCAATTAGAATTGAGCTCTATAAATGATTGTATTGAATATCTTACTTCAGATGAATGTGAAGGTAGATACCCTGGAACAAAAGGAAATATGAATGCGCAAAATTATATCATGGAAAAAATGCAAGACTGTGGACTAGAATCATTTGAAAATAATTATTTGTTTTCATACGAAAAACCTATAGTCTCTATTTCTGAAGAAGAAACCAAACTAGAAATTCTTAAAAAAATGAAATTATTAGTTTCGAATACGGAAAAGATTTCATTGAAGGAACTTGCTATAATGTAGATATATCTGCTCCTTTGTGTTTAGAAGCAGATAATAAAGATTGTATTCTTCTCCTTAAAGAACACCCTAACAGTAATAATGCAAACCCAAATGGCCAAGTTTATCTAGTTCTTGATGAAGATGTTAAGAGAAGTGCACCATTTCATCATAATATAGATAAAAAAATATTTCATATATCTAAGGATACTTATAGCAAATTATATGAAAATATTGGAGAAGAAGTACATATTAAAATAGACTCCAAAGAAAAAATTATTACACAAAATCATGTCGTATCTATGATTACAGGTCAAAGTCATGATGTTGCAGTTGTCATATCTGCACATTACGATCATGTAGGAAAAATTAATAATACAATATGGAGAGGAGCAATTGATAACGCTTCAGGTGTTTCCGCAATGCTGCAAATTGCAGAAGAATTAAGTACATATTATAAAACAACTAAACCACCTGTAGATATAATATTTTGTGCGTTCAATAGTGAAGAAAGTTCTAATGAAAACTATTCTATGGGGAGTAGCTATTTTTCCGAATATCTAAAAACGCGATATAATAATATATATAATATCAATTTTGACTGTGTTGGTGGTAATGTCGAAGATAATCTAATAACTTTTGATATAAATTCCAAGAGTAATACTAATGAAATAAAAAATATATTAGAAGTATTACAAGAATCATTTATTGCAAATAATTATGATACTGCAATAACGGAAAATTCTTTTGCAAGTGATCATTGGAAATTTGACGAGGGTATTAATATCTCAACAGGTACTGGTGATGGATTAATTCACACACCAAAAGATACAAAAGAATTATTGAATCCTAATTATATATATCAAATATCAGAGATAGTGTATGAGTATATTATAAATAGTATTAATATTTTTATAAAAACTAATGATGAGACGAACTATGATGATAGCAAAATATTCTCAATTATTGATTCTGAAGAAGAAAAATTACAGCCATACACCTTGAAATATATGGAGATTGAAGATAATGTGTATTGTATAATAAACAATGAAGTAGATACTACAATAGAAGATATTAAAAATATTTCAAAAGTGGATTTAAGTTCTATTTCTAAATATTTAGATGTAGAGGATGTTTCTGGTACTATTTCTTACTATTATGATTGGTATGACCCTAATAAACATGAATTAGACAAAATATATGATGTAAATACAGAATTCAATAATTTTGTAACAATTAGATTATTTGATAATTCATTTGGCGACCAAATAAATAATTCATATACTATAGAAATTGTTAATATTAAAGATAAAAACAGTGCAGTTGGCAGTAGTCTTTATAATATTTATTTGAATCAAGATTACATCTATGAGTTAGAGAAAGATGGAATAACTTATAAAATACAGGATACAGTTGTATCTTATGACGAAGAAGGAAATCCAAAAGAAAAGCAGATATTAATTTATGCAGAAAAATCATTTAATGAAAAAGTAGTTTTCATGACTTTCCAATGCCCAGATTTATTTAAAAGAAATGGGTTTGTTCATAAAGATATTGAAACATCATTGGATGAACTAAATAAAATTTTGGAACAAGAAAAATTCTATGAATTTGCTAATGAAACAATAGAAAATATTTGGGAACAAGTAAAATAATTATAGGCTACGCCCTATTCACGGTGGAACAGATGTACTTGGATAGTTTTAATGAGAGTAAGCTTAAAGAAATTCTAAATATAACAAAGGATATAGCCTTAAAAATTAGCTATATCCTTTAAGATACCAAAATTTTTTACAACGGTAAATCTTTTTTAGTGAAAATATAAGCACCTACGCTGTAAAGAACTATAGATATTGTCACAAGTATAAGAATTGGTAAAAGTATATCAGTTTTTCCTGCAGCAATTTCACTTGATGGTAATAATGTGAAAATTGTTGCATATTTTAAATTTTCTAAGTTTCCACCCATATTAGCAAGCATATTAACTAAGTATAATAATATTGGAATACCAGCACCAAATAAAAATGAGTTTTTACTTTCATTAAATATGCATGATGCTAAAAAAGATATTCCGGCAACTGCCAATTGTAATAAAAATAAACTTAAAGACATCAAAATGTAATTTTTTATGTTCAATTGACCTGGAAACATAATTTCACTTGTTACTATTGCAAGTATTGTTGAAAATAAAACTAGTAATAAAATATTGATAATCATAACCAATATTTGTGTGAATATTATTTTTTTTCTTGTATTTGGTGAAGCAAGTATACATGCCATTGAACCTGAATCAACATATCCTGCAACTAGCTTATTTGCAAGCATTATAGTAAAAATCATAGGAAATACTATAAGTATAAATCCAAACAAATATGAATCCAAAAACGATATAAGGTCGTTCCCGGCTGAAGTCATACCCATAGCGGACATCATACCGGGCATTGCTTCCTCAAATTGTTTTAGCATATCTCCAAGCTTAGGGTCAAACATGTAAACCATAATCGGAACATAAAGAGCTAGTATTGCCATAAATATCAACAAAATTTTGTAATTAGATTTTATTTCTTTTTTAAATAGTGGTAAACTAATCATTATTTGTCACCTCCGTAAAAATGTAAAAATAATTCTTCTAAAGTTTGTGTTTTAATTTCTAAATCTTTAATATTTAGCTCTGAAATATCTCTCAATAGTGGGGATATATTTCCTGTAACACTGATAGTAACAGTATTGTTTTGTATAGATGATATCTTATATTTTTTAGATTTGATTTTATTTACATCATCCTCTGAATTAAATGTTATTATATATGACTTAGCTTTTTTATCCTTTAAAGTAGCCATATCTTCAATTGCAATAATTTTGCCATCCTTTATAATTGCTGTCCTATCACATGTTTTTTCAATTTCTTCAAAATTATGTGATGAGATGAATATTGTTTTACCTTTTTTTTGTTCTTCCAACAATAAATCGATAAATCTATTTTGCATAAGTGGATCTAGTCCACTTGTAGGTTCGTCTAGAATTATTATATCGGGATTATTCATGAATGCACATATGATACCAATCTTTTGCTTCATACCTTTAGACATTCTTCTTAAAGAGCCCTTTGCATCTAATTCAAAAATCTCCGTTAATTCTTTAGCTCTTGACATATCCTTCATATTTTTCATTTCAGCAATAAAATTAATCATTTGAATTCCTGACATATTATTCATGAAAGCAATTTCACCCGGTAAATATCCAAGAGTATCTTGAATAAGGGCTGAATCATTCCAACAGTTTTTTTCATTTATAAAGCAGCTTCCTTTGTCTGGCTTTATAAATCCCATTAGGTGTCTAATTGTAGTAGTTTTACCTGCACCGTTAGGACCTAAAAAACCAAATATTTCGCCTTCGTTTACTGATAGATTTACATTAAAAACACCTTTGTTGTTTCCATAATCTTTGGTAAGATTGTTAGTCTTAATTATTTCCTTCATTTACATCCTCCTTGTAAAATAGTTTCATCAACTTTATTTGCAATTTCAATATTAGCTTTATTTTCCAAATGAGTATTAAAACATAATTATAAAATTATTGACCAATTTAGTCAATGGTTATTTTAAATAATTTATATAAATTTATAAGCTTATGTTACAATTATGCGTTCCTAAATAAGAAATAAAAATAATAATTTGTGAAATACTATATTGTGTGCAGTTAAGTATTATAATAAATTTTAAAAATTCAGTCTAGATGGAGGCATAATATGTCAATAGAAAAATTGTTAATACCAAAAGATTATTACAGTAGATTTTCGGTAATGGAAACAGAAATTGCAATTAAAAAAATAAAAGATTTTTTTGAAGAAGAATTAGCTAAAAATTTATCACTAACTAGAGTTTCGGCACCTTTAATGGTAAGAAAAAATACCGGATTAAATGATGATTTGAACGGCATAGAGAGAGCGGTAAATTTTGATATGAAAGAAACAAATTACGATGTTGAAATAGTTCAATCACTTGCAAAGTGGAAAAGAATGGCGCTTAAAAAATATAGATTTGATAAACACACAGGTCTTTACACAGATATGAATGCTATTAGAAGGGATGAGGACCTTGACAATATACATTCAATATATGTTGACCAATGGGACTGGGAGATAATTATTGCTAAAGAAGATAGAAATATAGATACACTGAAGGATACAGTAAGATTAATATATAAAACATTTTTGGATACAGAAAAAAGATTAGAAGAAATATATCCATTCCTAAAAAATGATTTACCAAAACAAATAGAGTTTATTACTTCACAGGAATTACTTGATATGTATCCGAATTTAACTGTAAAACAAAGAGAATATGAAATATCTAAAAAATACAAGGCAGTATTTATTATGCAGATAGGAGATAAGCTATTAGATGGAACTATACATGATGGTAGAGCTGCTGATTATGACGATTGGTCTTTGAATGGAGATATAATATTTTATTATGAAACATTAGATATTGCATTGGAATTATCATCAATGGGTATCAGAGTTGATAAAAATGCATTGATATATCAGTTAGAGCAAAGAAGTCAAATGAACAAAATGAATTTAAGTTTTCATATGCAAGTACTGGATGAAGACCTTCCTTATACAATTGGTGGAGGTATTGGTCAATCTCGCATATGTATGTATTTTCTTAAAAAGGCCCATGTAGGAGAAGTGCAAGCTTCAATATGGTCTGAAGAAATGATTGAAGCTTGCAATGAAAATGATATACATTTATTATAATATCTTATGCATTAATAAAAATTAACCACCTAATGTAACATCTTGTGTGTCGTACCATTTTAGTGCTTCGATAAATTGTTGCTTTGTAAATTCAGGCCACATTTTGTCTATAGTGTATATATCAGCATAAACAGCTTGAACCGGGAGTAGTCCTGAAAGTCTTTTTCTACCTCCCCATCGTATGATTAAATCGATCCTTGAAATATCTTTTGAATTAAGTAGACTCATGATTGTATTCCTATTGGTTGAATGAATATTCATGTTGCTTAAATCCCATTCCCAGCCATAATTAACTAAAAAGTTAACCTTGATTTCATCTTTACCTATTGAAACTCTGCTCTTAGTATATGGTAAAAGCTCTTTAGGAAACATATTTGACTCTGTATTGCCAACTACTAATAAATTTACATTTTCCTTTTGAATCATCCTTACTGCATCTATACATGCTGTTGTAAAAGCTTTTACTTCAATCGTAGGTCGTTTGCAATTATCTGTTGTAAATCCGTAATAGGTTAATTCTTTAACACCGTATTCTTTAGCAAGCCTAAGTACATCAACACCTGGATTGAGTCCATGGTCGTAGCCCATGTATTTATCTAAGCCTAATCGATTTGCCCATCTTCTATTTCCATCAGGAATTATAGCAATATGCTTTGGTATTCTCATTATTATTCACTCCCTTTATGTATAAGTATGACCAAATATAATTAATTTAACATAAATTAATGAAATATAAGATTAATATGTATGTAATTGTTTATGTGGCTTACATTATTAATAAATTTATATTATATACATATATATTAATAATATTTAATTCGATTTGTTTTTACACCTCGGAGGTATTATTATGAAATTTTTCAAATTTGTATCTATTGCAAATAGAAGCATTAGCATTTTCGAAAAAATCATTCCTATTATTATTGTTATAATGCTTATAATTATATGTTTTGTTTTCAGAAAAAAAGTAATAGAGAATGATAATAATAGAAATATTAAGAGATTATTGTTTTATATGTTTGTAGTAACCTTTATATTAGATTATATTTTTACTTATTCACAGTTTGGTGTGCACATTGATAATTTGCCTCTTGAATTGTGTAGTTTGGGTGCAATATGCTCAATGATTGCACTAAAAAATAATAATTTAAAAATAATTTATTTTTTGGAGGTAATATTTTTACCAGCTGCATTTATGGCAATGGTGGCTCCTGTAACAGGTGGTTCATATAAATATCTTCAATATTATTTGTTTATGATAAATCATGGATTAACAATTTTCATACCTTCTTATTACATTTTTGCAGAGAAAATATTACCAAATGTTAAACAGATTTTTGTAAGTATTTTAATATTGATAGTTGTAGCTATTGTTATGTGTATATTTAATACAATTTTTAAAACCTCATATATGTTTATATCTTTAGTTAAAAATCCTTTTAGTGTAGGTATTATAGGTTCATTGGGAGAACCACCGTTATATATTATAAAATTAACTATTTTGGGTATAACAATTCTATCTTTGTGGGGAGCTGTTTTGTTAATTATAAAATATATTATAAATAAAATAGATGATAAAAATAAAAAGGTATCTCAGATAATATAAAATATTAATAAAATATATATTCAATTAAGAAATAAGTATTATACTAGTTATATAATACTTATTTTTTTACATACTAGGAAAGTTTTACTCTTAGTATATAATAAAGGGGAGAGTACAAATATGACAAAATTAGTGTCTTGGTTTGACGGTGAAGTATATAATAAAGAGATAGAATTAAGTTTTCATGATTGCGATTTTAAAAAGAGAATTAAGATAGCAACTGTTATGGCATTAGCTTCTGATACTGCGGGTAAAGATTACACAGCTAGAGGAATAACTCATGCAAAAATGCTAGAAATTAAGCAAGTTATGTTACTTGCTAGGTATCACATACATTTTAACAAAATACCTAAAGTAGATGAAATTTTAACAATTAAAACTTGGGAAAAAGGAATTAAGGATGGTTTTGTACTTAGGGATTATGAATTTATTGATTCAAGTAATGAAATTAGTATTACTACTTCAAGCACATGGTTTATAATTAATCATGAAACAAGGAAAATAGTAAGACCTAAAGCATTTCATGGTAAAGTTATAGGCAATAGCGATAAAGATATTGGTTGCGAGCCTTGTCATAGATTACAAATTGATGAAGAAAAGCTATTATCTTTAGGAAAACATATTGTAAATTTTTCAGAGCTTGATGGTAATGGTCATTTAAACAATGCTAATTATGGAAACATTATTTTTGATGTTATGATGGATAATTTTCCTAACAAAGAATTTAAAGATTTTTATATTAATTATATAAAAGAAGCTAAAGCAGGTGAAGTAATTTCTATATTTAGCTATGAGGATAATAATAAAATTTATATTGTTGGTAAAATAGAAACTGAAACTTGTTTTATGTGTTTGCTTGCTTGATGAGTTTTTTATACGTGGCTATTTTGTTTTTACTATGCTTTATTTTAATAATGTAAGCTTTAAGCCTAAAAGTCTGCTTCTAATTTTAAGAAAGCAGATTTTTTTGATTTGAATAAATAAAGCTAGCCTATGAAGCAAAAAGAAAACTACATTAATTTTGTAATCACATTGCGTGTAGAAAATTGTAACTTCAGTACACTCCATAATGGTCAAATGCGTGGGACGGGGTACAGTTCAGTCTACCTTGACCAAAGGTCATTACGTTTGACTTCGTACAATTTCAGCTACACTACATGAATGTTACAAAATTAAATCCGTTTTCTTTTCTAAATAAATATACTGAAAGTATTGAAAAATCAGCAAAAGCTTATAGTTAATTTAACCAATATACGGTAAATATAACAGGACGATAAAATTGTTAAATACTCACAATTTTATATGTTGTCGAAAAATGACACGTTTTAACATTTTAAAAATTTTCCAAAAACGTCATGGTGTTTTGTAAAAACATATGATAAAATGTAAAATATAGTAAAAATATACATAATATAAAATATATGAATTTTATATGTATATTGTAGCAAGTTCTAACATAATTAAATAACTTATAGTGATTATAATTTTACTTACACTATCTGCTAACTCCCAAGCAGATAGAAAAGTCTTTATGGGGGTAATAGACTGTGAGTTATAATTATATATACAGTAAAATTAAATTTGCTGTAAAAATTAATAAAAAATTTAGTGTCTACTTTGACACTATCGATTTATAAAAAAGGAGAAAATATATGAAAAAGTTTATATGTATGTTTATTTCAGTTCTTATTGCTACTACTATGGTAATGCCTGTATCAGCAGTTGAGAAATCTGAAAATATTATTGATTATACTAATAAAATTGAAGTAAAAGCTGAAAGAGATTTAAGTAATGACGTTCTGCCGTATGGATTGTTTGACGACTATAATGTATATAGTGGTGGTTCTTGGGTTATGGATGGATTAGTTGGAGTTGGTGCAAAAGGCTGGACAAATATAGTTGAAAAGAGTGATGGAACATATAGGTATCATTATACAAATGTAGCTGTTTATGCTGATCATGATGAAAATACTGTTTATACATCTGGTAGAGAGTGGGGCTCAGGTAAAGTTGAGGCTTCAACTGGTGATCTTGGAGAGGGTGCAATGCACCATTATAGGATTTTTTATGGTTGGTAGTAATAAAAATTTATTGATAATATATTTTTATTAATCGAAAGCAAGTTTTATTGAAATAACAATTTTTGATAAATTACTAGTTCAACATGTAAGAAATGGATGTCGCATAATTATTATTTTTTCAAAAAAGTAATTATGCAACATCTACTATAATTTTAAAAGTGAGGAAGTATGACTAAAAAATTAGTTTTGGGTTTCTCTATAATAATTTTATTATTGCAATTATTGTTTATATCATATATTAATTATAATGATTTTGTTGATTTACAAATAATTACATCAAATTCATTAATTTCAGATCAATCTGTTTCTTTGATTTTAAGAGCAGGCGATGTACCACAACTATATGAATTATTAGAATTAATAAAAATTTATCCTGATATAACTCTTTTGTCAAAACTTTATAATTTTGACAATTTGGTAGTATGGGGACTTTGTGGGAATTGTTATTTAGATAACAATGCAAATTCATTGATAAATGGAAGGTTTTTTGCAAAAGATGATTTTTTTAAGGAAGATTTCAAAGCTGTAGTAAGTGAAAATATATTAAATTCAGATAATTGCTATTTAGATAAAAACGAAAAAATATATTTTAAATTCAACAATAATAATTATGAAGTGATTGGTGTTATATCATCAAATATTAGTAATATGCTTGATAATACTGTTTTTGTCAATTTAGATTCACTTAATATTGAATTTCTAAATAAATTTATTATAGATGGTACAGATAATGAAGTTATAGATAATGCTGTAAATAGCATAATACAAGAATATAATGTTGATATAATAAGTGAAAATAATAATTTTGTAGAAAGATATATATTTAACGATGTTGATAAACATATATTGAGTATTTTTATGGTTATTTTTATTAGTATACTTATAATTACACTTTCAATGTTCATTTTACATTACTATAGCGAAGAAATTAAGGTTAAAAGAATAATAGGCATAAGTTTTAAAAGAATTTTGTCTGATTTGTTAAAAAACATAATTACTTTAACTTTGATAAATACCGCTTTTTTTGTTACTGTTTACACAATTATTTATTACAAAGTTTTGCAAGAAATTCATTTATGTTTTTATTTTTCTCATGTGATTATATTTTCGTGTATTATACTTATAATTATTAGCTGGATAATATATCTGTATATGCTTATATCAAATAATTTCTTTTATAGAAACGGAGTGAAATGAAAATATGAAGTATAAAAATAGCAACTATATACATATATTAATATGCTTTTGCTTGTTGACTATCGCCATGACAGTATTTATGCTTTCAAATAAAAACTATAATAAAGTAGAACATAAAATAATAGATTTTGATAATAAAAATGTTGAATCGACATATTTGAGAGTAAACGATGTTTATGGACAAGATAATCAAAAATCATTATCTGAGTTTTTTGCAGAAAAAGATGCATTGAAACGAATGAAACAGTTTTGCAGTATTTTAAATGAAGAATTTAATTATTTGGAATTTGATAAGCAATCCTTAGTTATACAGTCTGTTTTTAATTATAAGGATGAATTTCGAATTGATTATGGAAGTAAATATTTTGGAGAAAACGACAATATTGGTATATCTTTGAAATCTGTGCAGATAGGGAAAAATGCTTATGATGAATTTAATCTTGAAAATCAATTAGCTGATGGAAGAGGATTTGAACCAAAAGACTTTATATTTGATAATAATAAAACAGTTTCAGCTATATTTGGGCATGAATATTCAGAGTTAATTAATATAGGCGATACAATAAATTTTGAATATTTATCTAAAGATATATCTGTAACAGTTATAGGCTTTTTTGAAAAAGATACTTTAGTGACATTAAATAATAATATATTTTTTTTAGATCGGTATATCACAATCCCTTCATTGGATATGGACTTTATTCCGTTAAATAAAGATGATGAAAGATTTCAAAAGATACTATATTCGTTAAAAAACTGGGGATATATAAAAGTAAACGATGGTGAAGATTATTATGATTATAAAAATAGAATTGATGATGTAAGTAAAGCTTTAGATTTGAAATATGTTGTAAATGAAGCTTACATTTATAAATATATAAAAAATATTTCAAACACAATTAATTCAAGCAAAGGAATATTTTTAATCGCTTCGATAATTTTGCTTCTAATATTATCAGCCATTTTTGCTTATATATATATATGGAATTACAATAAAAACAAAAAAATCTATGCAATTCATTTAATTTGTGGTTGTAATTTTCTCAGAATGAAGCTAAAGATATTTTTTGAAATATTTATACAATTTATATTATCATTGGGCATTGCAGGTTTAGTTAACAGATTATTGTTAGGGCATAATAGTATTTATGTATCTGATCGCATTTTACTTAATAAGGCAATTAGTCAAACTACAAGATTTTCATTTATTATAATGCTTGTAATATGTCTAGTATTAAATATTTATATTAATAAAAGTAATATTTATTCTTCTATCAGAAAAGAAAATTGATAATAAAGGGAAATATATATGATTGAATTTAAAAGTATTAGTAAAATTTTTAAGTATAAAAATACAGAAATAAAGGCACTTGATAGTGTTAGTTTACATATAGATAATAATGAAATGGTTGCAATTATGGGACCAAGCGGTTCGGGTAAAACAACATTGTTGAATATAGCAGGTGGGATATTCAAACAAACCAGTGGAGAATATTTATTCAATAATAAAACTGTGCTGGGTAACGAATCGGATATGGCTAAATTTAGAAGTGATAATGTTGGATTTATTCTACAGCATTCTGCATTAATTAATAATAGAAATGTTTTATATAACATATCATTGCCATTAAAATATAAAAATATCGAAAAAAACAAAATAAAAGAAAAAGTTTTGATAGTTACTGATTCACTTGGTATTTCAAATAAACTTGAAATGTATCCTCATATGCTGTCTGGTGGAGAGTGCCAACGTGTAGCTATTGCTAGAGCAGTTATTACAAATCCAAATATTATTTTAGCGGATGAACCAACATGTTCTTTAGATGATAACAATAAATACGAAGTATTAGATATATTAAAAAAATTAAACAAAGAAGGTATTACAATTATAATAGCAACTCATGATGATACTGTAGCTCAAATTTGTGATAGAAAAATAAATATCAAAAACGGAAAAATTTTTATTTAAAATGTTTTGGTTATTGATGCTTATTCTAGTGAGAGGTTTTATTGTTCAGAGAGATTGTAATAAATACATAATATAGCGGATTTATGTAGTTTGAGTATTAAAGTATCTTAAATAAAAAAGCAAACAAATGAATAAACTATGATTTAGGACAAAAAGAACCGTTCCCAAAATAAATAAAATATAAATTGAACTAGTAGTGTAGTCTGTGGTTTATATAATATAAGCTATAGGCTTTTTTGCTTTTATTAATGAAACAAATTATTCTAAAAAAGTTAGTAATGTAAATAATAAATCTATGTAAAATCAAAAGTTAATGTATTTACAATTACAAACAGAGAAGAGCTTACTGACTGAATATAAAATTTCATTCAAGAAAGATAAAAAACTTGCTATCATTCGTAGAATGTTGTAATATTATATTAGATAGTGTAAAATATACCAATATATTATGAAGGGTAGGTAAAAAATGGACTGCAAAAATTTAAAAATATTAATTTGCGATGATTCAATAATAAGTAGAAAGAAAATAAAAGACATTTTAGCAAAATTAAGTTGTAGTAATTTATACGAGGCAAAAGATGGACAAGAAGCTATAGATATGTATATTAAATCATGTCCAAACGTTGTTTTTATGGATATTACTATGCCTGTTAAAACTGGAATTGAAGCATTACAGGAAATAATTAAAATTAATAAAAAAGCAAAAGTTATTATTACTTCATCTTCAATAACACAATCACATATAAAAGCTGCAATTGATGCTGGTGCTTATGATTTTATGCAAAAACCTTTTGTAGAAGAACAAATAAATAAAATAATAAAAAGAGTTTCAGAGGGTGGTGAATAGATGTTTACTCAGTTTTTTGGCAACTATTTATTAAGCAATGAACATTTAACATCAGATCAATTGTCAAATGTTTTGGTAGCACAAAAAAATGCAAAAGTTAAGCTTGGGGTTTTAGCTATAAATGCCGGACTTATGACATCAGAACAGGTAAGAAAAGTTCACCATATGCAATCTAAAGTAGACAAGAAGTTTGGTAATATAGCCGTTGAGTTAGGCTATTTGACAGATGATCAGGTTGTTGAATTATTAAATGAACAAAAAAGCGGATATCTGTTACTTGGACAGACAATTGTAGATAAGGGCTACATGACACTTGAACAAATTGAAATAGCTCTTGAAAATTATAAAAAAGAACATAAAATTGAAAATATAAATTTTTCAGATGCTCAAAATTATAAACTGTTAAGTGTAATTGAGGAATTTTACAAGTTTAAAAATCGCAAGGATGCAACTATTTATGCGGAATATATTTCTTTATTATTCAAAAATATTATAAGATTTATTGGACAGGATTTTATACCATTAAATCAATTCCAGTTTGAGAACAAAAAATGCGATTTGCTTGCTTCTCAAAATATAAATGGTAAGTTTAGTACATATACAGCTATAGAAGGCAACGAAGAAGCACTTATAAAATTTGCTTCAAGGTTTAGTGAAGAAGAATATGCAGAAAATAATGAATACGTAATGGCATCAGTTGGAGAGTTCTTGAATTTAAATAACGGTATTTTCTCTGTAAATATGTCTAATACTAATAATATAGAACTAGAATTAACACCTCAAGATATTCAAAGTAACATAGAATTGAAAAATCTTAAAAATGCAATTTGTATACCTGTACGTTTTACATTTGGTATAATCAATTTTATTATGGCAGATATTAAATAAGAATAGACATAATAATGAGTTTTCAAATGAAAACTCATTTTTTTTGTAATTAAATGTTATTTTATGTTTTAAATTAATATTTTTAAATTATCCAAAAATTTTAATATATGGTATAATTATTTATAAAGTAAAAGGGTGGTGGCAAAGTTGTGAAAAATAAAATATGTGTCACTTTATTTATTTTTTTAATAATACTATTTATCATGGTAATTAATATTGATGATGTTAATATTAGTAAAAAAGCCAATAAATCTATAACGCATACTGGTAAAAATTATATAGAATGTTTATACTATAATCCTGTCGATTTCATACAAATAAAGGAATTTGAAATAAAGGAAACAGGTATAATACATGGGTGTATTGTACCACATCATTTGGTAGCTAAAGATTTAATACATGAAACATTTCAAAACATAATAAGATGTAAAAATAAATACGAAACAGTAATATTATTCGGACCTGACCACCAAAGCATGGATAAGGGAAAAATTTTTACAACACTGAGAGATTATCAGACCCCATATGGTATTCTGAACACAAATAATCAATTGACGAGTAAACTGATAAATGAAGGTTTAATAGTTGAAAACAACGAAAAAATGACAATAGAACATTCAACATCAACAATAGTTCCGTTTATAAAGTATTATTTAGGCGATGTTGATGTAGTAACATTTGCACTGACTAAGCAGACTAAATTAGAACAAGTTAATAAGCTGATTGATGAAATTTACAAAAATATAGATATTGAAAATACATTATTTATAGCATCAGTTGATTTTTCACATTATTTAACGCTTGATGAAGCTAATACAATGGATACTATAAGCATGGATAAAATAGAAAACAGACAAATAGACGATATCATGAAGTTTACTAATGATAATTTGGATTCTCCCATAAGTATTGTTACAATGCTTAAGCTTATGGAAAAGGGAAAAGCGAATAACATTTACAGACTAAATCACAGCAATCAAAATCTTATACTTACTATAAAATCTAATCAAACTACAAGTTATATAACATACTTATTTTATTAAATTATAATTAATATCGGAGGAATTATGTTAAAAAGAATTATTGCATTATTATTATGCGTAGCTTTTCTACTGACAGCATGTTCCAACAAAACAGATACTACAATCAACAATACGGATAGTACGGATGATTTGCCACAAGGAGAAGTGGTTCTAGCAACTAAGGATAATAAGACATTACTTGATAATTTTAAGCTCACAGCTACAAAAGCAAGTGCTGAAGGTATTGAAAGTACCAGCGGTTTTACATTAACTTCAAAATCAGAAATACAAAAAGACACTATAAAATCAAATCTAAAAATTATACCACAAACAGATTTTAACATAGAAGAAGTATCATCAACTGTTTATAATATTGTCCCAACTGCTAATTTGAAAAATAATTCTGTTTATCAGATTAAGTTTAATGAGGATGAAGAAATTTATTCGTGGGCTTTTCAGACTAAAAAAAATCTTCAAATCACTGAAACAATTCCTTGTGACGGAAGTAATTATGTTCCGGCACAAACAGGTATAGAAATGTATTTCACTCTCAATGAAATTGAAAATATTGAGGAATACTTTGAAATAGAACCACATGTTGAAGGAAGATTTGAGCAAAAAAATGGAATGGTTGTTTTTGCACCGTCAGAAAAATTGGTGAATAGCTGCAAATACACTGTTACAATAAAAAAAGATCTAAGTGCTAAAAATAGTGATGAAACACTAAAGGATGATTATACTTTTTCGTTTCAGATAGAGGATGAAGAGGCGTATAGTATTTGTATAGAACCTTTTAGAAATATTTATGAAGGCAATGTAAAATTTATTGAAGGTTACTTGGATAGAGAATATGAAAATGAAGAATGTATTGTAAATATCTATAAGTATGATTCATATGATAGCTTTGAAAAATGTGTCATAAATTATATTAACTTAAATAAGCTTGAAGATGATTGTACAGAGGATGAAAATCTAACGCTAACTAGCTCAGTTGCGCAAAAACCGTATATGGTTGAGACGTATTATAGGAAAAAGGCAGTATATGAATTGCCTAAAGATTTAGCTAAGGGATATTATCTAACAGAGATTGTCTATAAAGATAATATAAAGAGGTATGTATTTTTACAAATCAATGACTTACTAATTTATAATGCAAACACGCAAAGTGAGACATTTGTATTTGTTGCAGATGGAAAAACCAATAAAGGTATTGGGGATGTTAGTGTTTGTAAGAACAATGAATTCATTGGGAAAACAAAAGATGAGGGTGTACTTATTAAAAAAATAGAAGATAAAAAAATTGTAGACGAAAAAATTAATGATACATTTTATATGACATTTAAAAAAGAGGGCTATAATAATTTTATATTTGCTAAAAACTGCATTGATAATACTTACTACGACTATAGATATCGCCAAAGAACTAATAACTCAACAGATTATTTTATTTATTTAGATACTGATAGACCAGTATATCTTCCTACAGATACTATTAATGTTTGGGGATTTTTAAGATACAGAGATGACAGGTTAACTAAAAATGTTAGAATTGATTTGGTGGAAAATGAAACAAAAATTATTTTGGATAGTAAAAAAGCTGAAATAAGTGAGATAGGAAGCTATGAAACTTATTTTGACATAAATAATATTACATCATATGGTTGCTGTATAAAAGTATATGATAATGATATATTGGTTGATAGCAGGGGTGTAAGTATAGCTAAATATACAAAGCCTTTATTTAAACTGTCGGGAAAGCTTGATAAGGAATATTTGTATAGTGGAGATGATTTATCTTATAAATTAAATGCTAATTTTTATGATGATGCTCCATATCCTAATTTGAAAGTAGATTATAGAACATGTCTTTTGAAGAATGGTTCTAATATTCAATATACAGAAAAGAGTAATGTATTAGCACTTGATGAAAATGGAGAATATACTACAAAAGTTAATACTGATGTTAAAGCAAATACATGGAGACCACAAACAATATATGTATACTGTTTTAACAATGAAGCGGAGGATAAGCAAGTTAAATGTTATAACACATCTAAGGTTTTTCCGAAAAAAGTAATGCTTGAGGTTGAACAAAATAACAAAAAAGAACCTAAAAAATTTGATATTTTACTTCACAAATTAGATTTAGCAAATTATAATGCTGATGAAAATGATTATACATCACTCAGAAGTGATCCTATGAGTGGTAAAGTAAAGCTTAATATTGTTGAAAGATATTGTGAAACTAAAAAAATCGGTGAAGAATATGATTATATAAATAAAGTAAATGTAATAAAATATAAATCATATGAAATAGAAAATACTGTTATTGATGAATACGTAGATATATCAAATGGACTGTATAATTTTGAAATTCCAAACTTTAATTCTGAAAGAGAGTATAAAATTACTGCTTATTATGAAGATGGTATTGGTGGAATATATGAGGAATTTTGGATAGGTAGATATTTTAATTATGCAAATGATGATAAAATTTATCAAATAGAACACAAAAAAAGTTGTGATTCTAGTTATAAATTCAGTTACAGAGTAAATGAAGAGGTTAATTTGCAATTAACATATAATGGTATACCTGTAGAAAACAGCAATAATGATAATTTAGTATTGTTAATGTTAAGAGAAAACATTGTTGATTATAATATTGGTGAAGATACATCAGTTGAATTAAATTTTGAAGAAAAATATATACCAAATGTTCAACTAGAAGGAATATATATTAAAGATGGTTTTATGTATCCTATCCGCTACAGCTCAGGAGTAGATTATGACGAAACAGAAAGAAAGATAAGTTTTGATGTATCTACAGATAAGGATAATTATAAGCCAGGTGATGAAGTAACTTTAAATATAAAAGCCTACGATGAGAACTATAAACCGTGTAAGGCAGATGTTAATATTAGTATTGTGGATGAAGCATATTTTGCTGTTTTCGGAAAAAGTACCGATACTTTGGGTGAACTTTATGCAACATATTATGGTACTTCAATATTAAACAGTTATATGTCAAATATATACTCAATTCCAGAGGAAATGTGTCCAGAAATGGGTGGCGGTGGAGGATATGATGATGTACTGAGAGATGATTTTCGAGATACAAATGTATTTGACACTATAACTACCAATGATGATGGTAGCTTGACGTATAAATTTAAATTAGCTGATAATTTAACTTCTTGGAGGATAACACATCAAGCAATTTCAGATAAAATGTATGCAGGAAGTGGAACAAAAAATATAACAGTTAGCTTACCGTTTTATGTAAACTTAATAATGGGTGATGAATATCTAAAAGAGGATAAAATATGTGCGACGCTTAGAACCTTTGGTACTGAAGCAACTGAAGGCGAAAAAGTTCAATATACAGTAAAAATTAAAAATAAAGCTACCCTTGAAGAAAAAGAGTATAAAGTAACAGGTATAATAGGTGAATATACAAATATTTATCTTGATAAGCTCGATTTGGGTGAGTACGAAATATATGCCTACGGAAGTTATAGCGATTTTAAGGATGGTGTAAAAAAAGATTTCAGAGTAGCTGATTCTTTAATATATTTTAATAATACAGATTATTATAAATTAACTGATGATACAGTATTAGATGAAGTTTGTTCTAATGCGGTAATTACACTGTTTAATGAAAGCAAATCAGACTTTTATAATAGTTTGAAAAATATCTCGTATGGTTACGGAGGTAGAAGAATAGATCAAACTGTAACTTCTATGATTGCAAATAAATATATGAACGAATATTTTGATGCTAACCAAAGCTATAATGAAAAGGATTTGTTAGATGAACTGGCTAAGTATGAGTCTAAAAATGGTGGATATAAATTGTTACCTTATTCTAAGGAAAATACAGAGTTAACAGCTAAACTTATAAATTTATACAGCAATAACTATATGGATGCAAAGGTCAAAAGATATTTTTATAACATAATTGATTCAGCAGAAAATTATAATACAGATGTTGCTGCAGCTCTATGGGGATTAAGTAATTACAAAGAGCCTGTTCTTCTTACCGTTTACAATTTACTTGAGAATGAAGAATTAGAAGTCAGAGATAAGCTCTATCTTTCACTTGCACTTACTGAATTTGGTGATTATGGTACAGCTTATAAATACTATAAGGAAATTCTTGATAAGAATGTAATAACAAAAGCAAATTATTTATATCTTGACAATAGCATAAACGACGTAGACAGTTATGAGCTTACATCTCTGATGTCAGTGCTTGGGCTTGAATTAGGTGATATAAACAACAGTGATAATTTGTTTAAATATATATATAATGTTCCAAGTGAGTACACACTATCTAATTTAGAACAGTTAATGTATATTACAAACAGAGATATTATGAGCCTTGAAGAAATAAAAAATCTTTTCGGGGAAATAACAGTTACTGTAGATGGAAAAAGTAAAGATTATAAATTAAAGTTTTTTAACACAGAGTCATTTTCAATACAAAAAGAGAAAATTAAGGACATAAGATTTACAAACATAAAAGGTGAAATTGCTTGCAACGTTGATGCACTTGGCAACAAAGATGATTTAGACAAAAATAAAACTATACGATTCTCACTAGATGTATCATATGGCTTAGAAAAGGGTGGTTTAGGTCAGACAGAATTCAAACAGTCAGACTTGTTAAAAGTGATAATTACACCTACTATTAAGCCAAGTGTTGAATCTTTATATTATGAGATTACTTATATAATTCCTGCAGGGTTTAGGTTTATGGAGACAGATAATAAAAACGAGTCTTATGTGAAACAGAATGGTCAGAAAATAACAGGAATGTGTTCTTATAATAATAAAGATGGTGTTAAACCAATGATAATTTATATGCAGGCAGTTCAACCAGGTGAATATGCAATTGATTATGTGGTAATGAAAGATTTATTCTCAAGTGATTTAAATTATATTGAAAAGAGTAAACTGATAATTAAATAAACTAAAAGGCATTTGATAAGTTTTATTATATCAAATGCCTTTTTTTCAACTGCTAGTTGTAATATATTCAATTGTTGTGGTATTGTTTAGAAGTATAACTTTAAGTATAATTAGAATATAATATAGTTTATAATAACTTAAATCACAAAATAGGAGGTATACTTTGAAAAACAAACAAAAAATAAGCAATTTAATTAAACCTATATTAATGAAGGTTAGTATTACTTCTTGTTTGCTAAAATTGATTTCAGTTCCAATAGCGTTAATAACAGCTAATTTAATGTCCAACATGGTTACAAATGCAACAAATGGTAATGTTCATAGTGTAATCAAGTATTCAATATATATTTTATCAGTTATAATTATTGATAAGTTATTTAGTATATTAGCTACTATAAGTTTTGAAAAAAAAGTGTCTACATCTAAACATAAATGTAAAATGTTTTTATATAAAAATCTTTTTAATAATCCACTTAATATTTTATATGATGAAGAGCATGGAAAGGCAATTGAGTTATTAAATGATGATTTTAACACAGTAACAGATATTTATATAAGTACATATCCAAGATTTATTGTAGGTATTATTACTTCTGTATCATATTTTGTTTATATTTTTATGAAAAACAAATATATAGCTTATAGTTTACTAATTATATCATTAGTTCAATTGCTACCACCATTAATTATTAAAAAGTATATGCAACAAAATTATGATGCTTCAAGAGGGGTAGAAGCAGAATTAACAGAATATGTAGTTTCAAGTTACAAAGGATTTGCTACAATAAAATTGTATGGACTTAAAAATTGGTATATAGAAGGACTTAAAAGGATACATAAAAAGTATATTAAAATAGGCAATAGAGCGGAGCTAACAAGTGCTGCAGAAAACTCAATGACATATTTATTGGAAAATATATTACAATATGGTACATATGGTGCATTGGGATTATTGGTGCTTTTTGAATTTTCTACATTAGACATTGCTATAGTTGCAATAGCTTTATCTGGTGGACTTTATGGAGCAGTAAGCACTATTTTTAATTCAATACCAGAATTTGCTGTTTCACATACTGCACTAAAAAGGCTTGCAGTATGGTTTGATTTTGAACAGCAAGAAGGTCTCGAAATAAATAATAATCAAATAAATTTAAAGAATGTTTGCTATGAGTTTGAAGAAAAAAAAATAATGTCAAATACTAATGTTAGCTTTGATTTAGCAAAATTGAATGTAATTAAGGGAGAGAATGGTATAGGCAAATCAACATTGCTTAAGCTTATGTTAGGAATTTTAGTAAACAAAAGTGGAGAAATTAGAATAGGAGGCATAAAGCCTACCGAAATCAAAGATAGTGAGTGGTGTGAAAATGTTTTATATTTACCACAAGATGATATAAATATAAATGTAACACCTGTTGAGTTATATAGTTCAATTGCTGATAAAAAATTCTCTAAATGTATTGATATAGCGTCTGAATTTGGATTAACAGATAAAATATTAAAATACAGTGTTATTTCAGAGCTGTCAGGAGGAGAAAGAAAAAAAGTATATTTATCATTGGTATTAGCTTTAGAATCAACAATTATGATTCTTGATGAACCAACAAATTCGCTTGATAGCTATGGAAAAGACGTTTTAATAAAAAAACTTGTTGATATAAAAAATAGCAGAGGTGCTGTAATTGTTACACATGATGATAAATTAACAAGAATAGCGGATAGAATATATACATTTGATAAAGGTGGTGAAATATATGAATTTGAAACAGATTAAAAAACTAATATATAGTGATTTAGCTAAAACAATGACAGTACCACTTGTTTTTAATCTTATAGAGCAGGTTATTGCATCTATATTGACTGTTTATACTGCAAAAGTATTAGGCTCATTTGCAGATTCTATATTTACACTTAATATTGAATATGGATTGAATAATATAAAGAAAATAATGATATGTATATTAATATATGTTATTGTTATACCATTTATTGATTTAGTTTGTAAAATCACTATGTTAAAAGGAGCTTTGGCACACGATAGAATTTTATATGCAAGGTTTCTAAATAAAGAATATAGAAATGCTATGAAATTAGAAGCAGGAGAAGTACAATATCGTTTGGAAGATGATCCGATAGATTTTAGAGGGTATTGGATGAATATAATAACAAAGTATATAACAGTACCATTAACTTTTGTATATGTATTATCTAATTCATTGAAAATCAGTGTTTATTTTACGATGCTAATCTTTGCTATTTCTTTGATAAAGTTATTTGTTCCAATGTTTACAGCTAAACTTGAATCTAAATATGATTTAAAAAATAGACAATATAATACTTCTGTTAGAGTTTACGAAACAGAAATAGCAACAAAATCATGTGCATTGAAAATGATAAATATAGCAAATGCATTTATTAAAATGTTAGACCAATTGTTTATTAATTATTTCAATAACGTTCAAAAAAAGGATATAACTATAAAAACGGTAGCAGAAAATATAGAAACTTTTATAAATTCTTTAACTAAGGTTATTACATTGATTATTGGTGCAATTATGGTTTCAAATAAAAGTATTAGTGCTGGTAATGTAGCAACAATGATAGGCTTTTTAGGAGTGTTTGATATTGTTTTAGGTGATGTATCATATATTATTAAAAAAAGCTATATTATGAAGGAGTTAAGCGAAAGAATATCTATTTTATATTCTAATGCTGAAGTCTTAAACGGTAAAAAAATAGATAATGTGGATAGTATTGAATTAAGAAATCTAAGTATTTCGTATGATGATAAAAAAGTATTTAATAACTTATGCTTTAAATATTTTAATGGTGATAAGCTTGCATTGATAGGTACTAATGGTAGTGGTAAAACGACACTCTTGAAACTTATTTGTGGACTTTTAAAAGAATATGATGGAAGCTTAATGATAAATGCAATTGAGTTTTATGATATTAGCATAGAAAGTTTGAGAGATAAGATCGCATATGCTATGCAAGATCCATATCTTTTTAAAGGAACAATTAGAGATAATATAAGGCTTGGAAATTTAAATGCGACTAATGAAGAAATAGACGAGGTTATAAAAGCAGTAGGAATTAGGCAAATTGAAAATAGAGATGTTGGCTTTGGCAGAAATGATTTATCAGGTGGTGAAAAACAACGTGTATCTATAGCAAGAGCTTTGCTAAAGAACTCAAAAATATTAATATTAGACGAACCTAGCAATAATTTAGATACGGACGGTAAAGAGTGGTTAAAACAGTTTGTAAAAAATAGTGATAGGTCAATTATTTTTGTATCTCATGATGAAGATATAACAAACTATGCAAGTAAAGTAGTTTATATGAAATAAAAAGCAAGATTATAAAAATAATCTTGCTTTTTTCTCTTTTTCTTTTACAATCTATTCTGACCTTAATGCAATAACAGGGTCTTTTTTTGCAGCTATTCTTGATGGTATAAGTCCAGCTATTACAGTAAGTATTACACTTATCAGTATTAAAATAACTGCTCCCATAACTGGCAATGCAGAAATATTTGCTACATTGGTTATTTTGTACACAATGTTATTTATAGGAATTGAAAGTAACAATGTTATTCCTATACCTATTAATCCAGCAATAAAACCAACAATTAATGTTTCAGCATTAAATACTGTTGAAATATCTCTTTTTGATGCACCAATACTTCTTAATACTCCAATTTCTTTTGTTCTTTCAAGAACTGAAATATAAGTTATAATTCCTATCATAATAGAGGATACAATCAATGATATTGCAACAAAAGCTATTAGAACATAGCTGATTGTGTTAACAATGGTTGTTACAGCGCTCATCATTATTCCAACAACATCTGTATATCCTATTCTGTATTCTTCTTGAGAAGCTTCAGTTCTTATTTTGTTATAATCATTTATATAGTTAATAACAGCATCTTTATTTTCAAAGCTATTCGGATAAATATTTATTGTACTTGGATTATCCAATGAAACTGATCCAAGCAAAGATAAATTACCCTCATAAGTAGCATTTGTTAAATCAAAGCCCATTTGTTTAGCAAATATATTTAAAATTTCTTCTTCGGATTTTGTTTGTACCATCATTTGAATTTGCATTTGTTCCTCTTGTGGCAAAGTACTGATATACATATTAACATCATCCATTGTAATAGGTATTTCATTATCATCAAAATTAATTCCTGTGAAAATATCAGTATTAGGATTAGCAAGCTGTTCTTTAACAATTTCGCTTTCATTAATTTTGTTTATGGTAAATTCAGTTAAATCTTTAGTGTATCCAATTGTACCTGAAATGGAAGTCGAAATGGCATTTTCATTTGGTCTGACGATACCAACTATTTTTAAATCAGTAGCAGTATCGAGTTTACCTGTCATATATATGGTATTGTTGCTATTATTCTTCCATTGACCATTTTTATCTTTATTAAAATAATCTGTATTTAATAACAGTTTAAAAGAAGTATTTAAAATATTTTCATAAGTATATGATGTTATTTCAGTAGTGCTTTCTATTTCTTTTCCTTCTCTAATTGAATTCATCATATCTTTAACTTCTTGTTGATTCATTAACCCTAACGAGTATAGAGTCATATCGTTAATCTCATTGTTTTCATCTATAACCATAACCAGTTCGTCGTAATTTTCTGGCCATTTTCCAGCTAAAACGTCGTATTGAGAATGTAACAAATCTTTATTATCTAACATTTCGTCAAAGACGTTGATATTTGACGGTGATGGAAATGCTTCTTTAGGCATTAAACCCATGTTAACCATTGGAGGCATAGGTGTGCTAAATCCAATATCATCAAGTAAAGTACTTGGATTAACTTGAATTATTTCTTTATCATAATTAGAATTAAAAATTTGTAAAGCTAAATCATATCCATATTTAACATCATTGGTTATATCGTATATGCTATTATTTTCATTTTCAATATACTTTTTAAATGCAGCTAAATCATTTTTTTGTGCTTGAGTTGTTAATGATTTTAGCATATTAGTCATGATGTTATTTGAATATATTTTTTCAAGGTCATGACCTTCCTTTTCACTTGTTTTCATCATCATTGACATCATTGATGACATATCCATAGATTGACTAGCAATAGTTATTGGATATGATGCTAAAGTATCTTCTTCAACAGTTGATATGTAGTTTTGTACACCAGTTTGAAGGGACATAATTAAGGCAATGCCTATGATGCCAATACTCCCAGCAAAAGCAGTTAAAAAAGTACGAGCCTTTTTACTAAGTAAATTGTTAAAACTTAGAGATAAAGCTGTTTTTAATGACATAGAAGGTTTTCTTTCCTTCTTAGTTACTTTGTTTTCCGTTAGTTTATTTTCCTCATAAGGACTAGTATCGTTTATTATATTTCCGTCTAGAAGTTTAATAATACGAGTAGAATAATTTTCTGCTAATTCAGGATTATGTGTGACCATTATAACAAGTCTGTCATTTGCTATTCCTTTTAACAAATCCATAATTTGAATACTGGTTTCACTATCAAGTGCACCAGTTGGTTCATCAGCAAGTAATATTTCTGGATTGTTTACTAATGCTCTTGCAATAGCAACCCTTTGCATTTGACCACCGGACATTTGATTTGGTTTTTTCTTTAATTGGTCACCTAATCCTACTTTTCTCAGTACATCAGTTGCACGTTTTTTTCTTTCCGACTTGGAAACACCAGATAAAGTCAATGCTAATTCAACATTTGATAAAACCGTCTGATGAGGGATTAGATTATATGATTGAAATACAAATCCAACTGAATGATTTCTATATGAGTCCCAATCATTTTCTTTAAAGTCCTTAGTAGATCTACCTTCTATGGACAAATCACCGTCTGTATAATGGTCAAGTCCACCAATTATATTGAGTAAAGTAGTTTTTCCACAACCAGATGGTCCAACTATGGAAACAAATTCGTTTTGTCTAAATTCTATGTTTATACCTTTTAACGCTTGAACCTTTGTGTCTGCAATTGTATACTCTTTCCTAATGCTGCTCAGTTTTATCACGTAATTTTTCTCCTTAATTTTTTAATAATTAATTTCATGTTCTTATAAGATATATTATCTTCGTATTATAACATAATATCAATAAAAATAATTGTTACATAATCGAAATTCATAAGGTGAATTTATGCAATAAAATCATCAAATAGCATCACTTGTTTGTTTTTTCATTTTAATAAACACTTGGGCATATAAAACTAAAGTACAAAGCATTACAATGGCGCAAGTTGTTATTAGTATATTACGAATTGTTGATGGAATATTTGGAATTAGTATTAATAAAAAAGTTACAGAATCAAATAGAGCAGTACAGACTTTACCAAACCATTTTGCTCCATCAAGCTTTTTATTGTATTTTTTGAGCATTATCAAACCCATTATGGCCATAAATCCTTCTTTAAGTATAAATATTACAATCAATATTCGCATAAGTTTAAATTTAAGTGCAAGACAAACAATAACAGCTCCTTGTGTGAGTTTATCAGCAAGTGGGTCAATAAATATTCCTAACTCTGTTATCATGTTGTATTTTCTAGCAATAAATCCATCAAATAAATCAGTAAGACCAGAAATTCCAATTATAGTTGCTGCTGCAAAATAACCTTTATATGAGTTCGATTTTAAATAAGTTATTATAAAAATGGGTATAAGAAGTATACGAAAATAACCCATTATATTAGGTATAGAAAATATTTCTTTCTTTTTAATAGTATTCATAAATTGACCTTTCCTTTATAATATGTATTAATATTATAATTATATATAAATTTGTTATAAATGACAATATAATAATTATAACATAAAAAATTAATTTATTAAAAAAATGTCGAAAAAAGAAAAAACAGTTGACACAGCAAACAAGTTTGTGTATAATAAGCAAGTAATAAAAAAGACATGCGGGTATGGCGGAATTGGCAGACGCGCTAGACTTAGGATCTAGTGGGAGACCGTGGGGGTTCAAGTCCCTTTACCCGTACCAAAGAGAAAAAACAGTCGAAAGACTGTTTTTTTGTACTTAAAAATAAAGGGACTACGTTTCCAGATGAAATCTGAGCTAATGTTCAGAAAATTTTCCAATGTAGCTTTTTTATTGTAGCAGATGTGTTTTTTAAATTTAGGAAAGTCTGCCTATTTCATCATTTGTATAATTTGTAGATTTTAAGACTATAATTATATAAAAGTGACTATTAGCAGTATTATTAAACAATTCTCATTTTGATACGAAAGTTAGTATAATGCTAGCATTAAAGTAATATATTATCAATAGTTGAGTTATATTGTCGAATAAATATATTTAAAATAAAAACATATTGACGTTTTTCGATTTGTAATATATAATATGTCATATCGATTAAAGTAGATATGATACGAATTAAAAAGGAGAAGATTTTATGCAAATATTAGAAAATATATGGTTGTTTTTTCAAAACCAAATTCTTGGAATGAAATGGATTAATACCCTTATAGGTAAAGGACTTTCTGCGGTTGGACTTGACCTTAACAAAATTTTGGGTAGTAGCCTGCAGTTTTTTATTTATGATACTATCAAGATTTTTATCTTGTTATCGGTTCTTATTTTTGTAATTTCATATATTCAGAGTTATTTTCCACCAGAACGAACAAAGAAAATTCTTGGTCGCTTTCATGGCATTACGGCAAATATTCTTGCCGCATTACTTGGTACGGTAACTCCATTCTGCTCTTGTTCGTCAATTCCACTTTTTATTGGTTTTAGTGGTGCAGGACTTCCTGTTGGAGTTACATTTTCATTTCTTATTTCATCACCAATGGTTGACCTAGGCTCTCTTATTTTACTTATGAGTATATTTGGAGCAAAAATTGCTGTTGCTTATGTAGTGATTGGTCTTATTCTTGCCGTTATTGGTGGTACACTTATACAAAAATTTGGAATGGAAAAATACGTGGAAGATTTTATTAAATCAGCTGGAAGTGTGGATATTGAAAGTCCTGACCTTACAAAACATGAACGTCGCATGTATGCAAAAGAGCAAGTGCTTGCAACCATCAAGAAAGTTGCGCTATATATTTTTATAGGTGTCGGTATTGGTGCTGTTATCCATAATGTTATTCCACAGGTATGGATTGAAACAATACTTGGTAGTAATAATCCGTTCTCAGTTATACTTGCTACACTTGTTGGTATTCCAATGTATGCTGATATTTTTGGCACAATTCCTGTTGCTGAAAGCTTGTTTGCAAAGGGCGCAGGACTGGGAACAATTTTATCTTTTATGATGGCAGTTACTGCACTATCTTTACCATCTATGATTATGCTTCGCAAGGCAGTAAAACCAAAGTTGCTAGCAGTATTTATCGGTATTGTAGCAATCGGAATTATACTTATTGGGTACTTCTTTAACACATTTACATTCTTATTTATTTAAGTAGTAAAATAACATAGATAAAAACTAGTATCTAGTAGTTACAAGGATTTTAAAAAGAAAATTTAAAGGAGGATTTAATTATGGCATTGTTTGATTTTGTTAAAAAGAAAGAAAAAAGTGGCTGTTGTTGTAGTGGTAATAGTAGTGCCGAAACAATGATGTTAGCAGAAGTGGGAAAAAAAGATGGCGCATTTGTTAAGGTTCTTGGAGGTGGATGTGCAAAATGCAATCAGCTAGAAGAGGCAACAAAAAAAGCTTTGATAGAACTTGGCATGGATACCTCCATCGATCATGTAACTGATTTTACACAAATTGCTTCATATGGTGTAATGACTACACCTGCACTTGTTATAGGTGGAAAGGTTGTATCTTTTGGGAAAGTTTTAAAGAAAGATGAAGTTATAGATATTTTGAAAAAACTTAGAGATTAATGTAGATATTATTGGAAAATATTAAAAAACAATCATTTAATAGAAATTATGAATATTTGTTTTAAGTAACCAAAATATTTAGAACAATAAAGTAACCATATAATTTAATAGTGCAAAAACAGCCTTTCAGCAGAGAGGCTGTTTTGGTTTATCCTAAATTCAAATAAAAGAGGAGATAAAGAATTTTTAAGACGCTGTTCTGTAAAAAAGTTAGCGTTTTATCGTGTTGGAAATAGTAAACAATATAGACAAAGAACTCATAACCAATATGAAATAACTAAAAGCATATTGCAATACAAATATTTAAATACTATAATTATGTATAGTATTTAAATATTTTAGTGAGGAGTAATGCAATGATAGTATGTATAATTTTGATAGCACTATTGCTACTATATTTTATTTTAGTTTGCCCTAATCTAAGTAGGAAGAAAGAAACACTTAGTTTTAATGAAAACTTATATGCACATAGAGGTTTTTTCGACGACAAATCTGAAGCACCTGAGAACACAATGTTAGCATTTAAAAAAGCTATTGAAAATGGATATGGAATTGAGCTTGATGTTCATGTAACAAAGGACTTAAAATGTATTGTTTGTCATGATGATGATTTAAAAAGAATTGCGGGTATTGATAAAAAAATATGTGAAATTACATTTAATGAAATAAAAAACGTAAATGTGTACAATACTAATGAAAAGATACCTAGTTTAGAAGATGTTTTAAATTTAGTTAATGGTCAGGTATCATTAGTAGTAGAAATAAAATCTATAACCAATGCATTTAAGGAAACAGAAATTATATCTCGTGTTTTAGATAAATATAAAGGAAAATATTGCATAGAATCATTCAATCCACTTGTTTTACTTTGGTATAAAAAGCATAAGTCCAATGTAATACGTGGTCAACTATCTACAAATTATAAAAATGATAATGTTTCAGGCAATAGATTTAGAAATTTCTTATTAACCTTTTTATTGTTTAATATTGTAACAAAACCTGATTTTATAGCTTATAATATAGATTACAAAAAAAACATATCATTTTTGGTTTGTACTAAAATTTATAATATATCAGGTTTTGCATGGACTGTTAAAAATCAATCTGAGTTGAATGATAGTAGAAATTACTATAATGTATTTATATTTCAAGATTTTATTCCTAAATAGATAACTAAAAAAATATTATGAAAAAATTGACATTACAGAAAAAACATACTAAAATATATTAAGGGTAAAAATAATATATAAGGTGGTGTTATATTTATACTACTAATGTATAAATAAAATAGTGTGGAGATCAATAAAAAATACAGTACTATCTTAAATAATTTCAAAAACAAAGTCATAGATAGTTGTTGCGTTAAGGCGATAATAGTCTATGGTAGTTATGCGAGTTCTGAATTGTGGAAAAAATCAAATTTGAACATATGGGTTATAACCGATATGCAAAATATAAAGGATAAAGATCAGTACTCAATAGAAGAGGATGACGTGGTTTTAAATATTGAAGTATTTGCAAAAGATTTTTTGTTATATATGTTAAGTAGCAATCAACACAAAAATTTTTACAATACTGTGCTTCATAAATGCAAGCTGTATTATTGTGTAGATAATGATATAGAAAGATTATGTGTCAATAGAACAAGTCTTGCAGAAGAAGAAAAGATAAAAGTATTATTAAGAGAAGGTTGTTATGCTGTTTCATGTTTAAGAAAAGCAGAAAAGATATTAAAACACAAGCAAAATCTTGTTTTAGGATATAGCATAATATCAAGACTTGTTAACCATTTAGCTAAAATAGAGGTTGCAATGGCAAATCAATACAATAATGAATATGTTGAGGACCAAGCGATAAAATTAAATCATGATTGTTTTTACAGTTTATATATAGATTTAATAAATAGTAAAATACAAATTATGAGTCTTCAAAACAAACTCATTAAGTGTAATGATTACTTAACTAAAAGGTATAAAAAAATTTTCAACCCACTTATAAAGTGGATGATGACGCAACAACAAGATAAAACAGTTTCTGAAATAAATAATTATTTATATGATACTTATGAAATTAAAAATGAAGAAAATAATCTTATTGATGTTTATAATTATTTATACTGTAAAAAGATTTTGATTAAGAATTTTAAGAGCATTTCACTTTTAGATGATTCAAATGAAAAATACAATGAAATATCATTTTCATATAATATCAAGGATGATTGTATAATTTAATACAATCATTTTGTATTTTATAGATTAAATTTAGATATAATTAAGAATTATTTAGTATAGGTGATTTTGTATATATTTATATATATTCGAAACAATACTACTAATTATAAAAAAGGTGGTATTTAAATGCAAAATCCAATGTTTTGTTATCAATGTGAACAAACTGCAGGAGGTAAAGGTTGTACCAAAATGGGTGTGTGTGGTAAAACACCTGAAATAGCTGCACTTCAAGATTTATTGATATATCAATTAAAAGGTATTAGTTGTTACGCTGATAACTTGTTAGAAAAAAAAGAAAAAGTAGATGAATATATTATTAAATTTGTAGAAGATGTTCTTTTTACAACTCTAACAAATGTAAATTTTGATGCAGAGGTTCACGTTAAGCTTTTAGAAAAATCACAAGAAATCAAAGATAATCTTAGGGAAAAGGCTGACAAGAATGCCTGCTATCCAGAGGAAGCAACCTATAATTTATCTTCTGCAAAATCAGATATGTTAAAAGATGCTGAAAAAGCAGGAATTATGTATAATCAAAATTTAGATGCTGATATTAGGTCGCTCCGTTCAACCATAATTTATGGATTAAAGGGAGTTAGTGCATATGCACAAGAAGCAAGAGATTTGGGGTTTCAAAATGAGCAAGTAAATAATTTCTTTTATAAGGCATTAAAATCAACTACTGATGATACTTTAAGTCTCGAAGATATGATTAGAATGACAATAAGAACAGGTGAGATAGCAGTTGAAGTAATGAAAGTTTTAGATGAGGCGCATACTACAAAGTATGAAAATCCAGAACCTAATAAAGTTAATGTACATGTTAAAAAAGGTCCTTTTATCATTGTATCGGGACATAATTTACATGATTTAGAAATGCTTTTAGAGCAAACAAAAGATAAAGGTATAAATATTTATACTCATGGTGAAATGCTGCCAGCACATGGATACCCAAGCCTTAAAAAGTATAAAAACCTTGTTGGTAATTTTGGTGGTGCATGGCAAGAACAGCAAAAAGAATTTGATGATATACCTGGTTGTATACTCATGACAACTAACTGTCTTATGAAACCAAGAGAAAGTTATAAAGACAGATTATTTACAACAAGTGTAGTTGGTTGGGATGGAGTACAATATATAGAACAAAAAAGCGATGGAACTAAAGATTTTACTCCTATTATTGAAAAGGCGCTTGAACTTGGTGGATTTGATAAAGATGAGGATAGACATGAAATATTAGTTGGTTTTGCACATAAAGCAACGTTATCACATGCTGAAGATATAATAAGATTAGTTAAAGAAGGTAAGATAAAACATTTCTTTTTGATTGGTGGATGTGATGGAGCTCGTACTGGAAGAAATTATTATACTGATTTTGCTAAAATGGTTCCTGAGGATTGTATAATTTTAACATTAGCTTGTGGAAAATACAGATTTAACAAGCTTGAGTTTGGTGACATAGAAGGTATTCCAAGATTGTTGGATGTAGGTCAATGTAATGATGCTTATTCAGCTGTAAGAATTGCACTTGCACTTTCCGATGCTTTTGAAACCGATATTAACCATTTACCGTTATCATTTATTATTTCTTGGTATGAACAAAAGGCTGTAGCAGTATTACTGGCATTATTATCTTTAGGAGTTAGAGATATCTATCTTGGACCTTCACTACCAGCATTTATTTCTCCTAATGTATTGCAGTATTTAGTTGATACTTTTAATATTAAAGCAATTAGTACACCTGAGGATGATTTGAAATCTTGTTTAAATCAAAACGTTTAATGTTTGAAAAATGTTTGCTATTACAAAATCAGTCTAAATGTAATAAATGTGTCTTCGAGTAAAAAACTACATTTCAAAGGTAGTTTAGAAAGCATAAATTAAATAAAATGTTGTTGCATCAATTAATAAATGTTATAATTATCTATAATATAGCAAAAAAAATTATAGGATAAAGGTATATTTTAAAGGATATTGAAATGATTGAAATTGGAATTAGTAATTTAGCAAAAAGTTTTGGTGTTGATAAAATATTTGAAAATATAACATTTGATATTAAGGAAAAAGAAAGAGTTGGTATAGTAGGTAAAAATGGTGTAGGTAAAACTACACTTATGAAAATTATATATGGTGATGAGGATGCTTCTAATGGCCAAGTTAGTATTAGAAAAGGTTTAAAAATTGGCTATTTAGAGCAGGTTCCAAATTATAGTGAAGATGTTTTGGCTATTGATATTTTGCATGAAGCATTTAGAGATGTCTATTGTCTGGAAAAGGAAATGGAAAACTTGCAGAATGAGTTTTCTAAGCATTTTGGTAATGAATTAGACATACTTGTGAAAAAATTTAGTGCAATACAGGACGAATATGAACTTAAGGGCGGATATAGATTAAAAGAAAAATTTAATAAGGTTATAGCTGGTTTGAATATAGCTCAGAACTTATTAAACAGTAAATTTAAACTTCTTAGCGGTGGAGAAAAGACAAGAATAGTGTTAGGTAAAATATTATTAGAAAACCCGGATATTCTTTTACTTGATGAGCCATCTAATCATCTTGATATAAAGTCGGTTGAGTGGTTAGAACAGTATTTATCAACATATGAAGGTACTGTGGTCATTATTTCTCACGACAGATATTTTCTTGATAATGTTGCTACTAAAATTGTTGAAATAACAAGTGATAGCGCTGATGTGTATTTAGGGAACTATTCTAAATATGTCATTCAAAAGGAGCTTAAATTTATTCAGGCTATGAAGGAGTATGAAGCTCAGCAAAGAAAAGTGAATAAGATGGAAGAACAGATACATCGTTATCGTGTATGGGGAGAAATGCGTGACAGCGATAAAATGTACAGGCGTGCCAAGGAACTTGAAAAAAGACTTGCAAAAATGGATGAGATTAAAAGACCTGTTAAAGATAAAAAAATCAAAAGTTTTTCCTTAACTACTCAGGGCAGAAGCGGAAATGATGTTATAGTAATTGACAATGTAAGTAAATCTTTTGATGATAAAGAATTGTTTACAGATGCTTCAATGACTGTGTTTTATAAAGATAGTCTGTGTATTTTAGGTGAAAATGGTACTGGAAAATCAACTCTTATTAAAATGATTTTAGGGAGTATGTCTTATGATACAGGTAACATCAAATTAGGTAGCAGAATACAAATAGGTTATCTTCCTCAGGATGTTAGATTTGAGAATGAAGAAGACAAAGTTGTGGATTACTTTTCATATAAATATGGTATTTCCACAAGTGAAGCTAGGAAAGAGTTAGCAAAAATTTTATTTTTTGAAGATGATGTGTATAAAAAAATAAAAACACTTTCTGGAGGAGAAAAAACAAGACTTAAGCTGTTAACAATCATGTATGAAAAATCAAATGTTTTGATACTTGATGAGCCAACTAATCACTTAGATATAGAATCAAGAGAGTCATTAGAGGAAGATTTGATAAACTATGATGGAACAATCATTTTTGTTTCGCATGATAGATACTTTATTGACAAGGTTGCAACAAGGATTGTAGAAATAGAAAATAATAGATTCAAAGTATATGACTTTGATTACGAAGGATACAAAGAGCAGAAGAACAGAGTTATTGAAGAATTAAAAGAGGCAAATGATAATTGTATTAATTTAGAAACAAAGACTGTGTCGGAATCAAAAGAGGATTATCAAAAGAAAAAAGAAGATGCAAGACGTATTAAAAAGAAAAAACGTGACTTAAAAAAATTAGAAGATACTATTATGACTACTGAAGAAGAACTAAAAACTACTGAAAAACTTTTGTATAGTAATAGAAAAGATATTGATTTAAATGAAATTCATATTAAGTATACTAATTTAAAAGAAAATTTAAATAAAATGTACGAAGAATTAGATTGTATGTATGAGGATGAAGAAATTCAACAATTTTTAGAGTAGTTGCAAAATTAAAATATAATTTTGCAACTAATTTCTATTTATGCTCCATAGGTTTTGGTTAGTGAATCCATAAAAAGATTAAGTTTAGGTGGGCTGAATGTAAAGGTGAAAAATAGTGAAATAAAAAACATAATTCCTATTGTACATAATATGTTGCAATTTTTTGATTTATATTTGTCACTATTTAGTATTTTTAGACTTAAGCGATAAGTTATTATTACAGAAATTATAAAAATTAAAACGTCTATGATTACAAAATTGCTTCCGATAATTCCTGAATAGGTGTAAAAAGATATTACTATAAATATCATTCCTATCAGAACAGATATAAATTTAGCGCAAATAAAATTATTATAATTTCTGCCATAGTAAATATATTCTATTATAGCAAATGCTATAACAGGGAAAAATAATAATTTTAAATGTTCCCAGACACTTTCATTTACTGCGCTAAAAAGTGCTACAACATCATTGCTTCCCGACCATGAATAAGCAAAATGCAATATAGTTCCTAAAACAATTGTGAAAACAGCACCTATTATATGTATATTTTTTATTTTCATATATATTTATACCTCCAAATTTTAATATACTTATTAGATAATATGTTCATTAATTTGGAATAAATACCTAATAAAAGAGAAATATTTATATTAATATATTTAACATATTGACGTATTTCAATATATTGAGTATAATTTATATAAACAAATAAATGGAAGAGTGATTAGAATGGAAAATAAATATACTAAAAATGCAAAAAAATTCAAAGCTTTGGCTGATCCTAATAGATTAATTATATTGGATATGTTGTCATCGGGTGAAAAATGTGCATGCAAATTATTAGAAGAACTTAATATAAACCAATCAACACTTTCACACCACATGAGTGTATTATGTGATGCGGGTATAGTAGATAACTATAAAGAAGGAAAATGGACACATTATTCGATATCAAAAAGTGGTTGCGAAAAATTAATAGATATAGTAAATAAAATCAAAGATTAGAAAGCATTAATAAATAAGATACTTAGCAATTGATTTGATTGCAAGTGATATTGTAAACTGAAATAATGACAATATGAAAGACAACATAACAAAGCCTACATGACCGATATTAAAGAGGATTATTAAAATAAATTGACCTATCACTACAATTAGAGAATCTAAAGATAATATTACTGATATTTTGTTTAGGATATTACTGACAGCGTTTTTGTTAGTAGAAATTTCTGATTTAGTTATTTTATAAAAATTAATTATGCAAATGGCATGTGGAATGAAAACAAATGAAAAATATATAAAGCACGGAATTATATAAATAGTATTTATAGCATTGAAACTTATTGTATCTTTAGTAAAAATATAAAGAAAAATTGCGAATAATGTTAGAGAAATTGTGTATGTTACACATGTTATTTTAATCAACATAGAAATATTATACTTTTTTTCATTAAAAAAAGTTTTCATACTTACCTCCAAATATATTTTATAATTTCACTATATCATTTAATAAAATTAATGTCAACAAATAATTATCGACAAACGATAAATATATATTTATTATCAATACTAATATTTTATATATATTAAAGCAAAAAAAGGTTCTAGTCATTAGAAGTAATGATTAGAACCTTTTTTGTTATATATTTAATTTAAAAAATTAGTAAACATCCACAAATTATAACACCTGAGAACAATAATGTTATTACACAATATCCCATGATGTCTTTAGCAGATAATCCTGCTATACCCAATGCTGGTAAAGCCCAGAATGGTTGTATCATGTTAGTCCATGCATCACCCCATGCAATTGCCATCGCTGTTTTAGCTGGAGAAACACCAATCTTTAATGCTGCTGGCATCATTATAGGTCCTTGAACTGCCCATTGTCCACCACCAGATGGTACAAAGAAGTTTACAATACCTGCTGAAAGGAAAGTGAATAGTGGGAATGTAGTAGTATTTGCAATGCTAACAAAAGCATTAGATATCACTGCTGCCAATGAAACTCCACCAATTGCAGCTCCAGTCATCATACCTTGAATTCCTGCATAGAATGGGAATTGCAGTAAAACACCAGAACAACCTTTTGTTGAGTCAATAAATGCATCTATATATTTTCTGATATTGCCATGTAATATCATTCCTACAAAAAGGAATATAAAGTTTACAAAGTTTAAGTTCAATGAATTTAAACCGTTTTTTGATATATTGTATAATATGAAAACAACACCAAATGCTACAGTAATAAGCCATAATATTTTGCTATGTTCTATCTTGTCAGCAGGAGTCTTTATTTCATATACTTTTTCTTTTTCTTCTACTAGTAAAGCAGGGTCAACTTCTATTGTATGTTCTTTATCGGGCATCATTGCTCTACACACAAAGGGTATTCCAATAACAAGAAGTCCAGAAATAACTAAGCTCATTGGAGAAAAAATAGTCATTGAAGTTGAAATTGCTTCTGTTAAGGCACCACCAGTATTAGCTACAACAGTTGAACCGTCAGCTAATGTTGTAACAGTAGAAATATTAAGTGGTATAGAACCTGACATACCACCATGCCATACAACAAATCCTGAATAGGCAGTTGCTATAAGTAATCTATAATCAACACCTTTTACTTGTTTAGCCATTTCTTTTGCTAGAAGTGCACCAATAACTAATCCGAATCCCCAATTTATCCAACAGCAAATAATAGATACTACTGCTGTTAACATGATAGCTCTACCAGGTGTTTTTGCACGGGAAGCTATTTTTTTTAGTAAATTTTGAAATACGTTAGCCTTTGCCATTGTGTTACCAAGAACTAGTACCAAAGCCATTTGCATTGAGAATGCTAATAGTCCCCAGAAGCCTCCAGCCCAGTTTAAAAGCATTGCTAGTGGACCTTGACCTGTAAAAATTATACCAGCTACAAAAACCACGATAGTTAATATAATCGCAAATATAAATGGATCTGGCAAGAACTTGTTCATTACGGATACACATCCGTTTGTAAATTTTTTAAACATAATTATGTCCTCCATTGGTTTCTTTTATGTAAATTGAAAAAATATTAACATATACAAGTAAAAAACATATATAAATAAATGCAAAAATTTAACATTAAAACATAAAATATACTTGATATATCAACAAATATTCAACTTCGTAATAAGTATACCATATGTTAAAAAAATGTCAATGTAATCTTTAACTTTTCTTAAACAACTTATAAAAAATTAAATAGAATAAAAATAAGATAATATAAATATAAGATTTATCTTATTAACCTTATTAAATAAACTTATTTTATAATACAAAAGTTGCAATTGTTAAAATATATATTAACGATAGCGACTTTTATATTTATGTTCATATAGAACTTAATATTAATAAACACAGTAAGAAAGATAAAATATAAAAATTTCATATTGACAATTGTCAATGTGAATAATATAATAAAATTATCTTAAAGAGGAAAACATAATTTATATAATTGTGGAGGTTAAAATGTCGATATTCAATTTAAAAAAAGAAAAAAGCACTGAAAAAAAAAGTACAGGTGAAAATGTATCAGAAAATATAAATAAATCAAATTCTACAAGTTGTTTATCAATAAAGATATTAGGAAGTGGCTGTGACAAGTGTGATGATTTGAAAAATAATACAGATGAAGCCATAAAGGAATTAAATATAAATGCAACTGTTGAACATGTAGAGGATTTGGTGGAAATTGTGAAATATGGTGTTATGAGTTCACCTGCTCTTGTAGTAAATGAAAAGGTTGTTTCTCTTGGAAGAGTTCTTAAAAAACAAGAAGTAGAAGAAATATTAAAAAAATATATATAGCACGAGGTGTAAAATGGCAAATGAAAAAATAAATTTATATGTTCTAACTGGATTTTTAGGTTCAGGCAAAACTACAGTTCTTCTAAATATATTAGATGCACTAAAAGAAGAACGAGTTGGAGTTATCCAAAATGAATTTGGAAAGTTAGGTATTGATGGAGATATCATTAGAAAAGATAACATTGAAATGGTCGAGATAAACAAAGGCTCAATATTTTGCTCTTGTTTAAAGTTATCATTTGTTCAAGCGCTTGCTGAAATGTCCAAGCAAAATCTGAAATATCTATTTGTAGAAAGTTCAGGATTAGCTGATCCTTCTAATATTGAGGAAATACTAAAAGGTGTAGAAGCATTATCTGGCGGTGCTTATGAATTTAAAGGAGCTATTTGTCTTATAGATGCTGTGAATTTCGAAGAACAATTAAATGACATAGAAACAGTAAATAGACAATTAAAACACTGCAATATGGCAATAATCAATAAAATTGACTTGGTAGATGATAATAAAATCGAGGATTTGATAAAGAGTGTAAGAGTGGTTAATCCTGTTTGTGAAATTGAAAAAACATCCTTTGGAAAATTAAATTATGATTTTTTAACTAAAGATTTACTTCTATACAAATGGGCTGAGTGCGAAGAAACAACAAATTCAGTACAAAACAAGCCTAAAACTTTGATTTTAAATTATTATAAAAGTATAGAAAAAGAAAAATTGAACAGTTTTTTAAACATAATAAAAAAACATTGCTATAGGTTAAAAGGTTTCTTTGATATAGACGGTGAGTGGAATCAGGTTGATGTAGTAGGAGACCAAATAGACTACAAGCCATGTGAACAAAAGCAACATTCTGAAATGGTTGTAATTAGTAAAGTTGGCCCAGCAATCATTAAGACTCTGTTTACGACTTGGGAAGAAACAGTTGGAGATAAAGTAGAAATTAAAAACTAAAAGAATAGTTTAAATAAGCAAAGCTCAGAACATTAATTGTTCTGAGCTTTTTACTTATTCGCAATTTACTTTACAAAAATAAGTAGAGCAAGAATTAGCTCTATTTTTTTGAGTCAAATTAAATTACAAATATTTATAAAAATATATATTTATGGTATAATGTAGACAATAAAGTAGGGGGTGATTTAATTGATATATAAATCTAATAAGAAATTAATAGGATTTTTGAGTCTTTTACTATTAACTCTTATTTTTACATCATGTAAAAGTAATGTAGCTAATAACCAAGAACTAAATAATGATGAATTTCAAAATGTTGTAAAAAATAATAATACTACAAATTCTGATAAAGATGAGGGTAAACAGAAGATTGAGCATGAGGGTAACCAAAAGATTGAAAATGAGGATAAACAGGATATTGAGTATGAGGAAAAATGTAGTGATATAAAAAAGGACTTAGTAAAAATAAATAATAATATTGATTTAACTATTTTAGATATGCAGACTAATGATAACGAAACATATTATGTAGTTGCACAGGAAAAGGAAAATGGCAACCAAAAGCTTTTTACTTATAAAGATGAAGATAATATAGACTTAATATTAGACAAAGATAAAATAGAACTTTACTTGAATGATGAGTTTATATATATATATTTTGAAGATAGCAATGCTGATTATAAAAAGAATGTTTCTATTATTAACTTTAATGAAACAAATTCTCTGAAGAATCGTTATAGATTTAATAACGGAGAAGTGAATTTTGGTAATACAAATAAGTACTATGCTATATTATTTAATAAAAATTTAACTATATTTGATAAAAATGAACGTATATACAAAATCGAATTTGACAAGAAAAATGATGAATATTCCCAAGAAAAAGTATCTGAATTGCAAATTGTTTATGATTTATATTTTACTCAGGATGACAAAGATGTAATGGTAGCATCATCATGGAACACTTATAAAGATGTATTTCATAAAATAAACTTAACTGATTTTAGTACTAAAACTTATTATTTTGAGCAATGTGGATTTTACGGAAAAGAAAATTATAAATTTGATAGTGAAAGTGGTAATGTTTTATATGTGACAAGCAATGCTTATCCAAATTATGATCAATATGAAAATGATGATAATGATTTTAACTTCTTAACCTATTCAAATAATAGAATTCCGCATGTATACGATAACTATGATAAATATTTATATCTCAGAAATATTTATACTGGTCAAATGTATAAAATAGATAAAATAGATACAAATAAAAATAATGAGTATTATTATAGTTTTTTAAATGATGGAAGAATAGAGTATTATAATAAAGAATCAGATGAAATTAAGACTTTAGAAATAACCAAAATACAAAGTAATGATAATTTAGTATATTGTGAAATTTCTGGAGATGGCTATACCGCAGAAAATAAAGTCAATTCTAAAGCTTCAGAGTGTATTTCTAAATATATAGATGATAAATATAATATTTCATCAAATTGCATATTTTCACAAGATTTCGATGATGTTAGCTATGTAGTAGTTGAAATACCAAACTATGAAATTGAATCAAATAAATACGAAAATATTAACAATAATACTGACTGTTCTCATAATAATTTTTCTTTAGAATTATGGAAATATGAAAATGGAAAATGCAAGAGATTATTGTACAATCAGTTTAGGTTTAGTATATATAATATTAAGTTAGATTCAAGCGAAAAATACCTTATGATTCAAGATAGAAAAGGGTATATTGTAAAGCTTGATGAAGATAATAATATTCTCTATGAAGCTAAATACACAGGTTTTTCAAAAAGTCCTAATGGTAAATATACTTTAATATATAATACTGATGAATCATTTGCTGTACTTGAAAATAACAAAATGATAATTAATTATAATTATGAGGGCACTGATGATATTGATACATTTTGGCATGTAACAGTTGGTGATTTATTATCATACTGGTGGGATAAGGATTTTAACACTATTTATATTTTGCCGGGTCCGACAACATTCCCACGGGCAGATATATATCGTGTAGATTTGGACAAAAAAAAGGTTACTTCATTAGGTAGTATCAAGCTATTTCTTGAAAAGACTATAAATAAAGACTCATCCTATATTCTTTATGATGATTCTGTATTTACTGGAGATGCGGATGGATATTACGAACATTTATATATGAATAAAAAATACAATCGTTATTTATATAATTTTAGAACAAATGAAAAGTTTTATCTATCAGATGTGATTATATATCAATCTTGGAATCAAGATAATAATATAATTACATTTAATCAAAGTAGATATGGCGGAGAGCCTATAGAGCTTGAGATAGATATAAGTGATTACATAGATAAAGGCAGAGTAACAGTTATTTCTAATATCAAAGACCAAATAGTCTCTAAATCTAATAACACTATTAAAATTGAAGATATTGAGCTGGGTGAACTATATAAAACAGGTAATTCATATTATCAGGTAGTTAAAATAAATAACATAGATAAAATAAATAAACCTATATACGAATTATGGAAATATGAAAACGATAATTATGAAAGAGTATATTCAGATTGCACTAATATATTAGCTAAAGTAAGAAATCATGTTTTATATCTGTATTGTGTAAATAATAATGATACTGACAATTTAGTAATGAAAATTGATGGTTCAAATATTACAGAATTATGTTCAATGAAAGCTGATAAAATGTTTTTAAGTAATAACAGTAAATATATATGTTTTATTTCAAATAACGGTGATTTAAAGGTATATGATGAAAATGATAACTGTATAATTAACCAAAATATATATACAGAAAAACTTATGAATTTATTTGATAAAGAGTCTTTAGAGATAGCAGACTGCTACTGTATGAAATTTGACGAGCATATATTTGTCACAATAAAAAGTAATGACATGTTAGCTGATGTTATAGAGGTTGATTTAATTAACAAGGATATTTCTTCTACAGGCTGTGAACTTGATTGTCCATATGACAACTATTTTATTAATCCTGTATCAGGCATATTATTATATCAAACAGGACGTCCAATAAAAGAAATAAGACAAGACTGTAATTGTTATACTTTAACTCATGATGATGACGAGCGCTCATTAATAGCCATAAATTTAATTAATATGAAAAGAACTATAATTGATAGTGATAATTGTTTTTATCTATTCGATATAGAAGTTTATACTGATCGTGTGAATTTTCGTAAGTTTAAAGAAGGATGTAGTAGTTCATCTGGAAAAGAATATTATTTTGAAGAAAGTTTCTTTGGTAATTAATATGTCAACGACTAGAATTATGTATTTTAATCTAATATAAACATTATAAATTAATATTTAAAGCTTGGAAAATTAAATACTTTAACAAGTATTGTAATAGTTCCGAGCTTTTTATTGTATAATTGTCTTATTATTGTGGGAAAACAACAGTCAATAACCATTTAAATTGCTCTTGTCCGTAAACTGAATGTGGTTTATTTGCTGGCATAACTAATGTTTCATTTTGATTTAATATATATTCTTTACCGTCTACTGTGAATTTTCCTGTACCTTCTAAAACAGTTACCATAGCATCTCCTGTTGAACCATGAGTACCTATTTCTTCATCTTTGTCAAATGCAAAGACTGTTACGCTTATTGCACTATTTTGAACTAGTGTTTTACTTACCACTTGACCTTTTTGAATTTGAACTTGTTCGGATAATGATATTATTGTTTCGTGATCTATATTTTTAATTAATTTAGTTGTCATATTAATTCTCCTTAGTGGTTATAGTTTATATTTAATATCTATATTATAAAAATACTATACTATAATTATGAGGATTAATATGTTGTTTATACAACAAATATTAATATTTAGGAAATTTTATTTTAATGCATTTAGCTATTGGACACATCTTTGTTTAAAAAATTCATAATTTTCTTTGGTATACATAACTTTACAAATGGTTTTAATAATATAGCAACAGGTTTTGATGCAAACACCAGTAATATTGCAAAGCTTATTACAATTATGTCTGCTAAGAGTACGTAATTATTTTGTATGTTTGCTAATATATGATATTTACTTATAAGTTTTACTACAAATCCGTGTAGTAAATAAACATACATGCTGTTTTTACCAATAAAAGAAAATATGTTTTTAGAAGTAGGTGTAAGTATCATCAAAAATAAACCCAACATAATGGCACATAAATATATTTTAATTCTATGCATAATATTATAATTTAATATATTATAGGATGCTGAGCTATAAAGCCATGTAGAAATCAATTTATTATAATTAAAATATAAATATGTAATAGTACAAATAGATGATATAACTATGAACAATACAAAATATTTATTGTTTGTAATAGTTTTTTTTGTGAAGCCAAATTGATTAAAATAATATCCTAACAAAAAGAACGGAAAAAATACCAGAGATCTTGATAAAGATATATAGTAACCTACTGTATCAGAATATCCTGCTAATAGTCCGATAGCAAAAGCAATTATAATTGATAAAAAAATTTTTCTCTTTTTTGTTTGCCTAAATAATAAAATTAATCCATTCCATAATAGCATAGATGTTAGATACCACATTATCCAGTATGGAGTAGTGAAATCTATCTTAAATCCTTCTATTTTAATAATATAAATATTAAATAAGCAGTACAAAAGTTGAAAAACGAAGTAGGGATATATTATGTTAGTTATAATTTTAGAAGCATCTTGTTTAGTTGAAAAATAACCGGAGCAAAATGTGAAAATGGGTATGTGAAATAGATATATAATTCTGTATATATATAGAAATTTACCGGTATATGGTTCTATAAGATGGCCAAGTACAACAAAAAAAATTAGTAAAGCTTTTAAATTATCAAAGAAGTAATTTCTTTCAGTATTTAATCTATTCATCCAACACCTCTAAATAGTTATTATATATAAATTTAGTAAATTGAAAATATATGTTTAATTATACTATATAATACTAAATTAGTAAATAATAACATTAGATACAGTTTGCACAAAAAAAGCACAAACAAAACGTTTGTGCTTTTAACTATATGATTTTTTTAAATACATCTTGTTTTATCATAAATCCAATTGATAGAAAAGCAGTTAATATTTCAGCACATGGATATACCATCCATACTCCATTAAGTCCAAATATTTTTGGAAGTATTGTTATTAGGGTTACCAAGAATACTAAACCTCTGCAAAGTGTCAAAAAGGTGGCTGCCTTTGACTTACTAACAGCTTGAAAATATATTAATACTATGATGTTATATGCAAATAGAGGTATCGTATAAAATAACATTTTATTTGCTTGTATAGCCATGGTAATTAGCTCCATATTATCTCTATTAAACAACATAACAATTTGTTTTATAAAAATGCTTGATAATATTGATAGAACAACTGCACTTATAAAGCCATACATAATTGCTAAATGATAACTTTCATAAACTCTTTTGTTTTTCTTTGCGCCGTAGTTAAAACTTATTATTGGTTGCATGCCTTGTCCCATACCAAAATATATGTTAAAGAAGAATGTAGACATGTATGACATGATTGTAAATGAGCTTACAGCTATTTCTCCACCAAGTTCAATAATTGTTTTATTAAATATAACTGAAACAAGTGCATATCCCATTTCACTTATAAAGCTTGGAAAACCAATTTGTAGAGACTTAAATATTTCAGCATTTTTAAAGCTAATATTTTTAAAATCTAGTCTAAAATGACCTCTTTTATTGATGAAATGAAACAATAAAATTATACAAGCGATAAATTGAGATAGACCTGTTGCTATAGCAGCACCTTTTAATCCCATATCCATTATAAAAATAAAAATGTAATTCATGGTGATGTTTGCCAATGCACTTACTATCATAGCAATCATTGATAGTTTAGGATTTTGGTCGTTTCTAACGAATATTGCCAATCCAGTTGCAAATGTGTAAAAAGGTAAACCGTAACTTATATATTTACCATACTCAATTGTATATTGCATTATTGCATTATTTGCACCAAGAAATCTGCAAATACCTTCTGGATTAAATAAAAACAATGCTGAAAATACTAATCCGATAAAAAATATTATGACTGAAGATGCAATAAAAATACTTTGTGCTTTTTCTTTTTTATCTTCACCAAATCTAATTGAAGCTAGGGTAGATCCACCAACACTAATTGCAAGTGTTGTAGCAGTAGAAGCAACCACCAAGGGCATGATTATATTTACTGCTGCAAGAGCTTCTGGACCAACACCATTGCTAACAAAAATACCGTCAAGCATAAGATGTAAAGATTTTACTATCATTCCAAGCACTGATGCGAACAAATAGTAATTAAACAGTTTTTTAATAGGGTCTGTACCTAAATTTATTGATTTATTCATTAATTAATTCAACTCCAATATTGTTTGTGTTTTTTTAATAGCAAAAGTAAATACTATCAGTTGCAACTACATAAGTCAATAGAAATTGTGAAATACCAGTAATTAACTAAATGAGCCATACAAAAAGTTGTTACGCAAAATCTTGTATATAAATAAAAAGTAGATATTTTTAAATATCTACTTCAGTATATCTATTTAGAAAAGAAAACGGATTTAATTTTGTAACATTCATGTAGTGTAGCTGAAGTTACAATTTCCTCTCAGTAGAGTACAACAAATCTACTTACTCTTTATAACTTTTATCGTGTAGATTTGGTACTCTTTGCGGCTGACCTACCATCCATTGTTATACTTTTTTATAACAATGGGATTAGGGGCAAGCATGCAATGTGATTATAAAATTAATGTAGTTTTCTTTTTGCTTCATAGACTAGCTTATTTAATTGTTCCGTCAGATTTTATTGTTACTATTTTGCATGGTATAGACTTTTCACTACTGATTATTGCATTTTTTGTAGCAACCTCTAATCCACCGCAACACGGTACTTCCATACGAACTACTGTTACGCTATTTATATTATTTGAACTAAATATAGTAGAAAGCTTTTCAGCATAATTTATGTTGTCTAATTTAGGGCATGCTATCAATGTGATTTTGTTTTTGATAAAATCATTATGAAAATTAGCATAAGCATAAGCAGTACAATCTGCAGCTATTAATAAATCACATTCATTAAAATATGGAGCGCTTATTGGTACAAGCTTAATTTGAACTGGCCACTGAGATAGCTGAGATGTAGTTGCCTCTTTTCTATTCATTCCTTTAGCTTTTGAACCAGGACATCCACAGGGTTGTTTAACTACTTGATTTTTCTTTTGATTCTCTAAAACAGATGCTTCGTCATATGCAAGAGCTTCACGTTCGATAAAAGTGATAGCACCTGTAGGACAGTTAGGTATACAATCTCCTAGTCCATCACAATAATCGTCTCGTAGAAGTTTTGCTTTATTATTAATTATACCTATTGCTCCTTCGTGGCATGCTGTTGCACATAAACCACAACCATTACATTTATCTTCATTTATCTGAATAATTTTTCTTATCATTAGTATTTACCTCCAAAATTTATAATTAGTTGACTTGTCGAATATATTATAATAAACTATAGAAAATATTTCGGTTGTATAAACAACGAAAGCGAGGAATAAATGTTTGAATATTTAAATATTATTAAAAAGTCTGTACTATTTAATGGAATATTAGATGATGAACTAAAATCTATGTTAAGCTGTTTATCAGCTAATATTAAATCATATGGTAAAAATGAATTTATTTATCGTCAAGGGGATAGTGTATCTAAGGTTGGAATGATAATGTCAGGAAGTGTTCATATAATAAAGGAAGATTTTTGGGGTAATAAAAGTATTATAACTAAATCAATTCCGGGACAAATGTTTGGAGAAACATATGCTTGTTTAAAATTTAAGGAGTTAAGTATGAGTGTAGTAACAACAGAAAAAACTGAAATATTATTTTTAGATATAAATAAAGTTTTGAAAACATGCTCATCATCATGTGAATTTCATAATAGACTAATTAGAAATTTTGTTACAGTTTTAGCAGAAAAGAATATTATACTTAATAAAAAAATAGATCATATGGCAAATCGAACTATTAAAGAAAAAATATTGTCTTATTTATCATATGTATCTCAGGAAAATAAAAGTGCTGTTTTTGATATACCATTTAATAGGCAACAACTTGCAGATTATCTTTGTGTTGACAGAAGTGCTTTATCCAATGAACTTGGAAAACTTAGAGATGAAAATATTATATCTTTTAAAAAAAACCACTTTGAATTGCTGTTAAATGAATAGCTTTAAGCAAAAAAAGCTATGTATAGTAGCAATATGACTGCTATGCATAGCTTTTTATTAAAAATTATTTTTGTACTAATTCTTTAAACAAATCTATTTGTTTTGCATATGATTTTAATCCCATTTCCCAGAAAGCTTTATCAGTTAAGTCTATATCAGCTATTTTAGCAACATCTTCTACACTCATAACTGTAGTTGCTTTAAGTAACTTTTTGTATTTAGGTAAGAATACTTCGCCTTCTTCTTGATATTTTGCATAAAGTCCTCTTGCAAATAATCCACCAAATGCATATGGGAAGTTGTAGTAGCTAGTTCCTGTACTATAATAGTGACCTTTGCAAACCCACATATATGGATTTAATGTGTCTGCATCAAGTCCATCACCATATGCTTTCTTTTGAGCATCAATCATTATTTTACATAGTTCATCAGGAAACATAAAGCTATCTGTTCTGTTTTCAAATACTTTGCTTTCAAATAAATATCTTGAATAAATATCACAAATAATTTGTGCAGCATCTTGTAATTGGCTTTCTACCAAGGATAATTTCACATCATCGTTTTCAGCAGAAGCAATTGCTGCATTCATAATAATATTTTCATTGAATGTTGAGGCAGTTTCTGCAACAGGCATTGAATATCCTGTGTTAATAACATTGTTATCTTTAATATTATAATTGTGATATGCATGACCAAGTTCATGTGCAAGTGTAACAACATCACTAAAATTACCATCAAAGTTTGTTAATATTCTGCTTTCTTTAATTGGATGAATTCCAGCACAGAAAGCTCCACCAACTTTTCCATCTCTAGGGTAAAAATCTATCCATTCTTCATCAAATGCTGTTTGAACCATTTCAGCTAAATCAGGTGCAAAACCTTTGAAAAGATTAACTAAGTAGTCTTTTGTTTGTTCAGTTGTATATTTTGTGTTATTGTTTCCCATAGGAGCAAACATTTCATACCATGGAAGACCGTTGTTATATCCTAATGCTTTTCCTTTTACTTTTAAATATTCGTGAAATTTAGGTAAATACTCATTCATTGCTTCAAATAAAGCGTCTAATGTCTCTTTTTTCATATGAGCATTATGCAATGTTTGTTGAAGTGGAGAGTCAAAACCTCTAAGTTTACATTCATTAATAACTTGTAACTTAATGTTGTTTAATGAGAATGCAACAGAATCTTTTATTTTATCATAACATGCAAGTTCAGCATCATAAGCTTCTTTTCTAATGCTTTTATCTGTACTATTTGCAAGACTTCTAATTGAAGATAATGTAGTTTTTTCTCCTTTATAATCTACTTCTACACTTGATGTTAAATAAGATTGTAAATCAGCCCAAGCATTTCCACCACTAATGTCATATTTAGATATAACTTCTTCAACTTTATCGTCTAATATATATTTATTATTATTTTTAATATTATTTAGAAAATATTTGATTTCTTGAAGTTCTTTAGTAGAATCAATAAGTTCATCTAAATTGTCTAATTCTGCTATATATTTGGAAATTATTGTCTCGGGTTTTGTTATTGAACTTGCCTTGTCACTTAATCTTCCAAGATATGAAGCACTTTCAACATCTTTTGTATTAGCACTTTGCTTTAAACTAGCATAACTAAATAATTTCTCTAATAATGTTGCTTGTACTTCAAATAATTTTTTAATTTCTAACAAATTTGATTTAGCAGTATTTTGATTTAAATTTTTTGCTAAATCATTTAGTTGAATTATAGATTTATCTAGTTCTTTAACATCATTAATAAATCTAGGATCATCGTAACCATTGTAAATTTTGTCTAAGTTCCAAACAGTATTCATTTATATTACCTCTCAATTTTATTTTCTAATGTACAAAAACGTTTTCGTACAAAAAATATTATACCATATGGTCTATTTCCATACAATACTGTAATATTTTATTATCTAAATTAGTTTTAACAAAATTAAACATTCAATTTTTTTTTGATATTAGATTATTGTAAGTAACAACCTCATATTCATTGTTATGCTTTAAAATAGTATCAATTATTCGCTTGAATTTTTCTATACTACAGTAATTAGAGTTCCTGTTATAATTGTTATCATCAAGCCTATCAAACATAACTATACAGAAATAATTATTTTTTTTGCATCTGCTAATGAATTCTTCAAATTGTTCTACAGTTGTTGAATTGTTGATATTAATAACTTTTAAATGACAGTATTCTATTTCTCCATCCATCAAAATTATATTATCAGATGTTTTAATACTACAAAAATTATTTTCCTTTAGCAATTTAATTAAGTAGGGATTAACCTCACCATATGGAATTATGACTGAATCACTTGCAAAATCTAAATAGTGTGTATCCATATATTTTTTTGCTTTTATTATATCGCTAATCAGTTCATCACATTTAAAGTACATATTCTTCTCATGACTGTATGTTTGGTTTAGAATATTCCAACCCTTTATGTATAAGCTTGAAAGTTCAGAGTAATTCATGTAGCCATCTTCGTTCTCTAAAGAAGGTATAAACCCTACATTTGCAATCAGATTATTATTTTCGATGATTGGAAAAGCTTTATCATATATGGTTTTATAGCCACCACTGAATAATATTGCAATTTTTGATTTATTAGTTTTGCTGTCTATTACTTTTAAATCAGTTTTATTTATTGATAGTATAATTCTTGTTTTATCAATATTATCATATATTAATTTATAAGTATTTGGATAGAATAAACTTACTATAACAAATGATGTTATAAGTAATTTAATATTTTTAAACTTAAACATTTAGTCTCCTCTGCTTAGTTTGTTTTTTTAAAATAGCAATTGAAATTAACATCTTGACTTGGTTTTATAACAAAAACTTCATTAACTGACGTATAATCACCGTCCCAGCATGAAAATTCAAATCCTTCATCTGCAATAGCTTTTAGCGTAATTTCCATATCTTTAAAATAAATACCTTCAAAATTATTAGAAGATAAATCTACATTCACACCATTGATTTCTACTTTACCTCCTTTGGTAGAGTAAAGGCTTAAATTATAAATTCCACTTAGCTTAAAGTAGTCAATTATATGATTTCGAACATACATAGGCCTACTTTTCACAAAATCCTTGAGTATACTTATTTGGTTATACCATAAATTTATATTACCCTTGAAAATTTGCCAAACATTAATATGCTCCTGAACATATGGCTCGTAAATATCAGCAAACTTATTTATACTATCTAACACATTATCCTCTTTATAGATTGTATTTAGTCTGTCTGCAAAAGTATTTATAAATTGGGTTTTAAATTTATCATTATCTAATAATTTTCTAAAAATTAATGTTGACCAATTAGGATTAGGCCATTCAGTTTTTGTTTCATCTGTTGCAAATGATATCATATCAAAATCATATTGAGGTGTTGTGCTTGTATGAAGTCCCAAGCTATAATCAGTGTCATACAATAAATATCTCCATCTACCGTCATGCCCATACGAAGCATCTTCTACATAGCCTTCGGTACGTTTTCTCCATACCTTAACATTGTTTCCTGGCCAGTCTCTGTTAGCACAATATATTTGTAGTATATAGTACTCTATAAAATTATCTATATCTAAAAATCTAATTATATAATTGTAGTTAGCTTCTTTTGACATGTCATTAGCTTTAATAAAATTGTACATTTTATTAAAATACATTTCATCGCCAGGAAATCCTTCGTTTATTTCAGTGCCAGTAACATCAGTAGGATTTTTAAGTATAACAATATCATCATATTCAATTCCATAATAGGATTTAAAGTATTGATTGTTGTATGCCTCTTTTATACTGTGAATACCCATAAAAATTCCGTTTAGAAATAGTATACATGTTTGAGCTTCTTGTTTTTGTATATTTAAATTAGAAGGTACAAGACTTTGATTTAAATCGTCTCTAAATAATGCTCCATTTGAATCTGATGATGGAGTTCTTAAAACAAGTTTATTTAGTTTAATGTCTTTATTTCCTAGATAGTTTAAAGAAAAATAATCATTAGCATCATAGCAATCTCTTGCATAGCAGGCTAGTGATTTTATTGAATTTTCTCTGGAGTATCCACCAAATACGCGTATGCCAATTCCTTGATTGGTATAAGGCTGTGATTTATATTTAAATATCTCTATGTTTGCTTTCCTTTCCCATTTTCGTCCTTCTTGTGTATAATTTGCTGGAATAACATTTGTTAATAATTTTGAGCCGTTTTTAAGCCACTCATCATAAACCTCTCCTTTAACCAATATACCAGTTTTATAATCATATAAGTTTTTATTATTACTAACTATTGATACAATTGGTATTGAACTATTATAGTAATTATTGTTTTGTACAAAGTAGCTATTAGTTACAATATCACTCGAAGAAAAATCATCACAGAATGCTTTTGCTCTTACGATGGTTAACATATTTTCTTTTTCTTCTATTAATATTGGAGCAGTGTATTTAATAGAGCTAGTAGTAGGGTCTGTACCATCTAAGGTGTAATATATTGAAGCACATTTATTTATTGTAGATAGCTCCAAATTAAATTGTGAATCATAACACCCTCCCTTATGCGAAAAAAAAGGCTTTTCAAGCTTTGAACCTGGGAAATAATTTAAAAGTGGATTGATGGTATTGCTAGAATTAAGTGTACCACCTTCAAATACAAATATATTTTCTGAACCATCAGGCTGTCTGCCATATGAAATATTTTCATCAGTATTTTGTATAAGCATTATATTAGACCATGAACTGTTATTTGAACTAAGTATGAGTGACTTATCCTTATTTATATCTATTTTGAAATTGGTGTGAAGGTTATCAGTATCAGAGGTTAAATTTTTTCCTGATAACCATACTGTTAAATATGAATTAGGTTCTATATATACTTTTGGAAAAACCCACTTATATAAATTTTTGTTGTTATTTGACAATCCGAAATTTTCTAAATTTATTTTATCTTTAGAGTTGTTAAAAATCTCTACCCAGTTTTCATAGTATCCATAGCTGTCACAGTAACAGTTCTTATTGTTAGACATTATTTCATTTATACATAAAATATTTGTATAATCAATTCCTTTATTACTTAAAATGTCAATATCTATAAATATGGCAGCTATCAATATTATAAATAATATAAAAAATACGATTTTTTTTATTAAAAGTTTATTCATAGCTATTCACCCTATAATTATTTTTTAACCGCTAACCTCTCCATTGTAAGAAACAATATGTACTTCAGTTATATCTTTGATGGTAAAAAAGTGTTCAATTAAATTATCTTTGTTTACCTGCTTTAAAGTCATCTCATAAGTAAGCTCTGTTGAATCAAGACTAGTATTTTTCATACACATTTTGTTAGGTATTTTATAGTTTCTTAATACGTCTTGAATACATTCACACTTTAGATTATTTCCTTTTATTATTAGCAAATAACTATATGATGAATATGCTGTTTTGCTAAATAAAAATAATACAATTGCAATTATTATGCTTCCGATTATAGCTATCAAAAATGCTCCGCTTCCAGATGCGAGACCTATTGCAATTGCCCAAAACAAAAATGCAATATCTCGTGGTTCCTTAATTGCTGCTCTAAATCTGACAATAGACAATGCTCCTACCATACCTAATGATATTGCCAAATTATTGCCTATAAGCATCATTACAAGTGATGATATGAGAGCAATCATAACAATCGTTAGATTAAAATTTTGTGAATATACAACTGAACTATTAGTTTTTTTATATACCAAATATATAAAAAATGCTAAAATAACTGTAATAGAAAAGTTAAATATGATATTTTCAATAGTATACAATTTAGTGCCGTTAATAAGTAAATCAATTAAATTTTCTTTGTTCATTTTTTTCTCCTATTTTTTATTTGTTTTTCTAGCAATGCAGTATTTGCTGATTGATTCTCGCTGTAAAGTATATTTTGATAATATTTTTTGTATAAAGTTTGGTAATGTGTTGTTAAATTTCACTTCTAATATATGAGTATTGACATTTATGAGAGGATTCATTATGATATTTTCATTGAATATATCATAATTATTGCAGGATGCTCTTATGTTTTTATCAATTGTAATTCTGATGTTTTCAAAATTTAACATAAATGCTTCTCTGTCGTAATCAATTGTAATTACTGGCTTGTACAACGCTTTCTGAAATAAATACAATACTTTTATTACGGTTGTTGAATTATATTTAAGCAGAATGGATGTGTGCCCATTAATTAATTTAGCAGCATCATTTCTTGTAATCAGGCAGGTTTCTTTTTGCATATAAGAGCCAAACTTATTTTTAATTTCTAATTTAACACTTGGTGAAGTAGTATCATACAGCCTTAAACGTACCTTTTTTCTAGAGGCTGTACCAATTTGTTTTTCGTAATAATCAATATTGTTAAATGTATCAAAATATAAGCTTCTAATATAATAATCACCGTTTTTTTTGCTATTTAAATCCTTTTTCATACAATATGATAAAATTAAGGATAATTCATAAGCATCCTTTTTACTTATATAATATTTGACTTCATGTCTGTAAATTTTCAAATAATTTGTCTTTTTATCCATTGTATCCTCCAGATTGAATTTTTTTTCTCAAGATATACTTGTTATTTGTTCTTTTAATTTTATTCCAAGACCTAAATTTCAAACAGTATGAGATACTACCGTAGATAAAAAAGTAAATATACATAAACCTAAACAAAAGCATATCAATTAAAATAATAAATATATAATTTTTGAATTTTATGCTAGATACATATTTTTTAGCCTTATAAAGTGCAATAATTGAATAAATGTAATTGAAAATCAACAAAAGTAAAATATAATATAATAAATCTAAGTTTCCATTTGTAACTAGTTTAATGCTTATCAAATATAAATTTATAAACAAAGCTATAATAGCTATTGAATTTATAGTAATAGCATCGAAAAAAATAAAAAAGCATACATTGGATTTTATTAAATTTCTAAAAATAAATTTTCTGTTTTTTATTACAGAATCTATAAACCCTTTTTGCCATCTTATTCTTTGAGCAGATAAATCACGTAATTTTTCTGGACATTCTGTATAGCAAATAGCATTGTCGTTGTATATGATTTTTTTATTGTTTTGATAAGCATATTGCTGAATTCTTAAGGTTAAGTCTATATCCTCTCCCAAACCACTATTAAAACATCCGATTTCTTCTAATACAGTTCTTTTAAATACTCCAAAAGCACCAGAAATTATAGCTAAAGCATTATTATAGGCCAAAGAACTCTTGTAAACATAGAACCCCTTTATATAGTCAAGACTTTGCAAAAGTATAAGCAAACTTGGTTTCTTTTGAAGCTTAAATACTTGCATAATATGTATTGCTCCGCCCGAAGCAATAACATTTTTATCAGTAAATGTCATACTCATAATTTTGAGGGTATCACTTTTTAAAACACAATCTCCGTCCATTGTTAAAATTAATTCGCTATCGCTCAGAGAAATTGCTTTGTTTAAGCTATTTGCTTTGCCAGTATTATACTTGTCAATTACCGTTATATGGCTATATTTTACTGATTTTGATATGCTTTTTATAGAATTATCTAGCTTAACATAATTTGTATTGATTTTAGCTAATTCTAATTCATTGTTAAGAATATTAAATGTTTCATCTGTAGAGCCATCATTAACAAATATTACATTAAAATTTTTATAATCTAGATTTTGCAAACCATCAATAGTGTTCTTTATTATAGGAGCTTCATTATAGCATGGTATAATTATCGTTATGCTTTTTTGTGCATTATTATATTTGTAAATTATATTTTTGTGCTTAACAGATGAAAGTATATGATATACCGAAAGAATAGTGCTTAAAAAAGTTATCAAAAAAAGTATCAAATCAATTCCTCCTAACTGTTGTAGTAGCATTTACTTTTATATTCGTAACATTGAAATAGCAAGGAAATATAGTTGATGAATCAGGATCCCCTGGCCAATTACCACCAATTGCTTGATTTATAATAATATACATATAACTGTTGTAGACACCTGTATTAGTACTGAAAATCTTTTTATCATCAATAAACCATGTTAGGCTATCTTTTTGCCAGTCCAAAGAAATTTTATATGATGGTTTTGTACTAACTTCTTCCATGAAATAAGAACGATTTTGCTTTCCAAAAGTATCAATATAGTGATTAACCCCATAAAAAATATTAGGTTCACTTCCAATCATCTCAAATATGTCAATTTCTGGTAGTGATTTATCATCTTTTGGCAGCATCCATATTGCAGGAAAAATGCCTTGCCCTTCACAAACCTCAATAGTAAATTCAAAAGTACCATATAAATATGCATAATTACTTTTGACCATTCCAGATGTATATTTTTTAGCTTCATAATCATTAATGAGTGATGTTATCTTTATACTTTCATTTTCATAAATTACATTTGCTTTGCAGTAGCTTTGCAGTTCATTATTAGAGTTATCCGATTTTTCGATAACTCTCCACAGTTCTATTTTTGATTTTTTATTAACGTAATTATCTGCAATATCATTTATATTTTCATAGATATGCTTATCTTCATAACAAATATCTGATGCTAAATTTAATTGAGAGCATGTGTTTTTTAAATCAACTTGTTGCTTAGAATCGTTTAGTATGATGACAAGACTTATCCCACAAGTAATAAATATACTGATAAAAAAAATAACATATTTTACTTTCATCTTTATCACCTTTTATTAGTTTTATAATATATATGCAAAAAGTAAAAAATATATTTAAAAATAATTAAATTCCCCTTGCTTTTTTTTAATAAAGGTATATAATAATAAAAAATATATATAATATGTTAGCGATGATAAAAACTACGATTTATAAATTTCTACAGAGAGCTGGTGGTTGGTGTGAATCAGTGAAACGTTAAATCTTTCCGCTTTTGGAGCTATCGATGAATAATCGAAGGCTGGTAACCTTTATTTTACCGTACGAGTGGTTAGTATGAATGCTAGCAATTTGGGTGGCAACACGGATTCCTTCGTCCCATGAATTATGGGGATGATAGGGATTTTTTTATTTTGTGTTGGCAATGTGCCCTGAAAATGTTAATAAATATTAAATATAAGGAGACATGATATGTTAGATTTAAGATTTGTAAGAGAAAATTCAGAAGTAGTTAAACAAAATATAATGAATAAGTTTCAAAACAGTAAGTTGCCATTAGTTGATGAGGTTATTGCATTGGACAAGGAAAGTAGAGAAACTAAACAAAAAGCCGATGGATTAAGAGCTAATAGAAATAAATTTTCTAAACAAATTGGTGCATTGATGGGCCAAGGTAAAAAAGAAGAAGCAGAAGAAATGAAAAAACGTGTAACAGCAGCTGCAGAGGAATTATCTTCTTTAGAAGCAAGAGAAGAGGAATTACAAGATGAAATCAAAAAAAGAATGATGATTATACCAAATATTATTGATACAAGTGTTCCAATAGGAAAGGATGATAGTCAAAATGTAGAAATAGAAAAATTTGGTGAGCCAGTAGTTCCTAATTTTGATGTTCCTTATCACGCTGACATAATGTCAAAATTTAATGGACTAGATTTAGATGGTGCTAGAAAAGTTGCAGGTAATGGGTTCTATTATCTAATGGGAGATATTGCAAGATTACACTCAGCTATTATAACTTATGCAAGGGACTTTATGATAAATAAAGGATTCACATACTGTATTCCACCTTTTATGATTAGAAGTGATGTTGTTACAGGTGTTATGAGCTTTGCTGAAATGGATTCTATGATGTACAAGATTGAAGGCGAAGATTTATATTTAATTGGTACAAGTGAACACTCTATGATAGGTAAATTCATAGACACAATAATTTCAGAAGATTCTTTACCTCAAGCATTAACAAGTTATTCTCCATGTTTTAGAAAAGAAAAGGGTGCTCATGGAATTGAGGAAAGAGGAGTTTATAGAATACATCAATTTGAGAAACAAGAGATGGTAGTTGTTTGTAAACCAGAAGAAAGCAAAGAATGGTTTGAAAAAATGTGGAAATATACAGTAGAATTATTCCGTTCTTTAGACATACCTGTAAGAACGCTTGAGTGTTGTTCTGGAGATTTAGCAGATTTAAAAGTTAAATCTATAGATGTTGAGGCATGGTCTCCAAGACAGAAGAAATACTTTGAGATTGGAAGTTGCTCAAATTTAGGAGATGCACAAGCAAGAAGATTAAAAATTCGTGTAAGTGGTGAAAATGGTAAGTATTTTGCTCATACACTAAACAATACAGTTGTTGCTCCACCAAGAATGTTGATTGCATTTTTAGAAAACAATTTGAATGAAGATGGCACAATAAATATACCAAAAGCGTTACAACAATACATGGGTGGAATGACAAAAATACAATAAGCTAAGGTTGCAAAACTGAGGCTGCAAAATGACAATAAAATGTAGTAATATATTGATGGGGGTAAATATGATATATTTAATTTGCGCTATAGCGTGTAGTTCATCAATAGCACTAATTTTTAAATATACTGAACGAAATAATCTTAATAGATATCAAGTTACCGTATTTAACTATTTAACTGCTAGTATTATATCTTTATTTATGGTGTTAAAGTCAAAAATTCCTTTGCTAATTAGTTTTTCCAATCCTTTTGGAGCAGTAGTGAGTAATTTTACTGGAAATATTACTGATGAGGGAAGTTCTGTTATTTGCATAGTTTTAGGAATAGTTACAGGTATTCTTTATTTAGTAGGTTTTTTGTTGTATCAAGTTTCTATTAGACAGTCTGGCGCAAGTCTTGCAAGTATGTTCAATAGAATGGGTATACTAATACCAATGATTTTATCAATAGTTCTATGGAATGAATATCCTACACTTATAAGATGGATTGGAATTACCATAACTGTTGTAGCTATTATAATAGTAAATTTAAGTGATGATAAAAATCACAAACTGCAATTAAAGTGGAATTTGCTTATAATGTTTTTTGTTGCAGGTTTTGCAGAATTAAGCAATAAATTATTTCAAAAATATGCAATACTTGAATATAAAAATCATTTTTTATTTTTTTTATTTTTTACAGCATTTATAATTAGTGTTATTATGCTAATCAAAAATAAAAATTTGCAATTTAGTTTAAAAGCTAGTTTATGTGGTATTGCAGTAGGTATACCAAATATGCTAACAACATTTTTTGTAATCGAAGCATTAGATAAAATCCAAGCAATGATTGTTTATCCAGCTTTTAGTGCAGGGTCAATTGCATTAATTATGTTGCTTAGTATACTTATTTATAAGGAGAAACTAAAGAAAAATGAGATAATCGCATTGTGTATGACATTGATAGGAATAATATTAGTAAACATTTAACTGAATTTTAATAATAATACCAAAAACATTGATATTTGGATTTTTTGTGATAAAATATTAAAGGAAATTAAATTAATAATATAGGAGAGTAATTTATGAGTACTTTAGTATTTGTCATAATTGTTACTGCCATTGCAGGTGTTGGAGGAACTGGATTAGGTGGTATAATAGGAGCACTATTTAAAAAGGATTCAAATAAAAGAGTAAGTTTATTGTTAAGCTTTGCTGCTGGAATAATGTTGAGCATAGTATGTTTTGAATTGATTTTAGGTGCATTATATCCAGAAAATTCATCTTCGCAAACAAATGTTTTTATTGTAGTAGGCGGAATTATATTTGGTGTATTATTAATATATGTATTAAATTATCTGATAGATAAAAAATCAAACATTGAATTAGCACATATCGATAAAAACCATCCAAAGACAGCGGATGAACTTGACGAATTAATTCATAGTGACCATTTACAAAAACATATAAATAATAAAGATTCAAAAACCAAGTTATTTGTGGCAGGAATTGTAATGGCTTCAGCAATTGCTTTGCATAATTTGCCAGAAGGAATGACTATAGGTGCTTCGTTTATTAGTGATGTTTCTAGCGGAGTAAATATAAATACAAGATTAAGCTCTGGCATAATTATGGCATTCTTAATTGGATTTCATAATATTCCTGAAGGTATGTCAATTGCAGTACCATTGATTAGTGGTGGAATGTCTAAGCCAAAAGCAATTTTTGTAACTGCAATGAGTGGTGCTCCAACAGTTATTGGTGCAATTCTAGGTTATGTAATCGGAGATATCGGACCAATAGGACTGTCACTTAGTTTAAGTTTTGCTAGTGGTGCCATGATTTATGTAGTATTTGGTGAAATATTACCACAAGCAATATTGATGTACAAATCTAAGCTACCAACTTTTTTTATAGTTATTGGTATGTTGCTTGGATTAATTATAATATATATATAAAAATAAATACAAATTACAATTATTGGAGGATAATATGGAAAAATTAAAAAAGATTTCTTTAGAATTATCTAGTCTTGAAGAGCAATATTCTAGATTGACTTGGGTTCAGTATACTACTGGTTTTGATATGGGTGTTGAGCAAACTTATAAGCAAATAGTAGATAAATATTGTAATACTAGTGACTTTGAATATGTTAAAAAAACATATTTGAGAAGTGACTTAGATCCTAAGAGTAAAAGAGAAGCTGAAATACTATATAAGGGATATGAACCTTATCATTTATCAAAAGAGGTAAATGATTTATCAATTCAAATATCAAATTTAACTACAAAATTGTCTTCAGTGTTAAATACTTTTAGAAGCAAGATTGATGGAGTAGAGGTATCATCTGTTGAAATAGCACAAATATTGAGAAATGAAGAAGATAGAGAAAAAAGGAAAAAAGCATACTTCTCAAAGTGTCAAATTAACAAACCTCTCGTAGATGCAGGATTTTTAGAGTTGATAAAATTACGTAAACAATATGCGAAACTAAGAGGCTTTAATGATTTTGTAGAGATGAAGTTAAGTGATGATGAATTAAATGCACAAATATTTTCAACTTGGAAAGATGAGCTACATACAATGCTTCCAAAGATAAAATCAACAAGAGAACGTGTTGCAAAAAAATACTTGAACTATGATAAAATAATGCCTTGGGATGAAGCTTATTTAGTATCAAAAATGGCGCCATCATTAAGTAAAAGGGTTGATATGTCAGATTATTTCAATACACTAAGAAATTTTTTCTTGAACTTTGGTATTGATTTATCAACATATAATATTACATACGATTTATTTCCTAGAGCGAATAAATCTGAATGGGGTTATAACTTTCCAATAGCGACAAGAAAAGATTCAAGAATTCTTGCAAATGTTAAAAATCAATATAATGAGTACGGCGTTTTGCTACACGAAACAGGACATGCTGTTCATTCTTTCATACAAGACCCTAATGAAGATATATTAAATAGAGGTATAAGCGGAATTATAACAGAAGGAATAGCAAATCTATTTGGAAGTTTTTTGAGCGATGAAGTATTTATTAAACAATTCTTCGATAATCCAAAAGAAATAAAAGAAGAACTTAAAGAATTTAAAGAATTTACTAAAATAAATGCATTAGGCGCAATAACTAATATAATGTTTGACCAAAATATATATAGAAATGAATTAAATTCGTTACAAGATATTAATAATCTAGCTATAAGCACTTTAAAAGAGTATATGGATGATGATTTTGAAGGAACTGAATATCCTTGGGGCGTAAGAATTCACCATACAACACACCCTATATATTTACATAACTATTTTATGGGAGATGTTACTTGTGAAATGCTTAGAAAAACATTTATTAAGAAATATAACTGTGAAAATATTATGGAAAAACCAGTTGAATTTGCACAATTCTTAATTAAATCAGTAATTGAACCTTCAGGATTATATAAGTACCCAGAATTATTTAAAAGAATAAGTGGAGAAGATTTTTCATTAAAATATATGCTGTAAGATTAATCCACCATGTTAAATAAAAAAGCATCAAAGTTTAAGTTTTTATACTTAAATTTTGGTGCTTAATAGTTATTCTTTATTTAAATATGATTTTATTACATCTAAAAACAATTTACCATATCTTTCGAGCTTTACTTGTCCAACACCTGAAACTTCTAGAAATTGTGTTTCATTAACAGGCTTCTTATTACACATATCCTTAAGAGCACTATCAGCAAAGACTACAAATGCAGGTACGCCATGTTCAGAAGCTATTTCTAGTCTCAATGCTTTAAGCTTAATTAATAGATTATCGTCAATCTCTATATCTAAAACATCTTTGCTTTTACTAGATGATTTTGTTTTTCCAATTTCTTCGATGTCTTTTTCTGCACAAATTTTCATTGTAAGTAATTCTTTATCTTTTATAAATTTCCTTGCTTTATTTTCTAACTTTATAAGAGGGTACTCGTCATTAGTAACTCTTAAATAATTATTTATAATTAAATAATTAATTATGTCTCTAATATAAATTTCTGATTCATTCATTATTCCATAGGTAGAAAGTTTGTCAAAACCTAAAGTTAAAATCCTTTTGTTCTTACTTCCCCTCAATATATTGATTATCATTTTAGTTCCGTAATTCTCTTTGACTCTTAGGATGCAGGAAATTATCTTTTGTGCTGCCAGAGTAATATCAACATTCTCATATTTTGTTATGCAATTTATGCATTTTTGACAATTATCATTTGCTTGTTCACCAAAATAATTAAGTATAAATTTTCTAAGACATTCTTTTGTTTGACAGTACATATTCATTATTTTTAAACGTTCACGGTCTTTTGATTTTAATCTTTTTTCGATTTCATTATCCTCATAAATTCTATCTTTAGAATGCTCAATCATAAAAGAGTTGATTACTAAATCTTGACCACTGTAAAGAATTATACAATGAGCCTCACTGCCATCTCTACCGGCTCTACCAGCTTCTTGATAGTAGCTTTCAATATCTTTTGGCATATTAAAATGTACAACAAAGGATACATTTGACTTATCTATACCCATACCAAAAGCATTGGTTGCAACCATGATTTTAGATTTATCATATAGAAAATCGTCTTGATTTTGTTTTCTTTCTTTATCTGCTAACCCAGCATGATATCTTGTTGCTTTATATTTATGTACTTTTAAATATTCACAAACTTTTTCAACGGTTTCTCTAGTAGAGCAATAAACAATACCATTTTCATCATTTGTTTTCTTCAAAAAATTCAATAAATAACTATATTTGTCCTTGGGTTTTTGAACTTCAAAAAATAAGTTTTTTCTATCAAAACCAGTAACTAAAACAAATGGATTTTTTAAATTTAATATTGAAGTTATATCTTCTTTTACTTTTTGAGTAGCAGTTGCAGTAAAAGCAGAAATTATAGGTTTTATTTTCAAATTGTTAATAAAATCAATAATTTTTGTATAACTAGGTCTGAAATCTTGACCCCACTGTGATATACAATGAGCTTCATCAATTGTAATCATTGAAATATTAAGTTCTAAACAACAGTTAATAAAATTATCAGTTAATAATCTTTCTGGTGCTACATATATTATTTTATATTTATAATTTTTAATGTTTTCTATAGTGGATAAATATTGGCTATTTGTCAAGGAACTGTTAAGATAAGCGGCATTTATACCTAGTTCATTAAGTCCATTTACTTGATCTTTCATCAAAGATATAAGTGGAGATATTACAATAGTTATACCACTAAATAACATAGCAGGGATTTGAAAACAGACGGATTTTCCTGCTCCTGTTGGCATTATACCCAAAGAATCTCTTTGACATAATATTGAATTTATAATTTGCTCTTGACCTTCTCTAAAATTACTATATCCAAAATAGGTTTTTAAAGCTTTTTTTGCATCATTAATATTCATATTTTCCTCTTAACTATTTTATTAGAATTATTATATCATATTATGTCTTATCCTACAAAAATAAAAGCAAGATATATATTCATATCTTGCTTTTATTTTAATTAGTTTATTGCATGCCTATTTTGCTATTCATTTGTTGAATATAACTTTTTGCACTTTGTTCTTTCAACTTCTTTGCATTTTCTACAATTGAGCCAGAATATTGATTTTGTGGTGTACTTTGAACGTATTGTTTTACGTTTTCATAATTTTGTTGATATTGGTTTTGTTTTAATTGAGATGCCTTTTTGACTACATCTTTCATTGATAAATTAGTATTATTAGTTAACTGATTTGAACTATAATTTTGCATTTATTTCTCCTTTCAAATCTTAATAGATAGTTATCTATCATAGTTATAGTATTTGTAATAATAATAAAGTTAGTAATGCAATTTTTAGTCATAAAAAATATTATTACCACAAAAAGTTTATTTTACTTTAAAAGTATAAAATTATTAAAATTCAAAAATAAGTTAGTTTTTAATTTTTTAACTTTACTGATTGACATTGAAATAATTCAATGGTAAAGTAAATGCGTGTGATTGTTTTTAGTGAAAAAATAAAATAGGGGAGTAATTATGACAATTAATGATATTTCAATGCTATTTAAATTTTTTGGTGGCTTGGGTATGTTTTTATATGGCATGAAAATGATGTCAGATGGCTTACAAAAAACTGCTGGTAATAAAATGAAACATCTTCTTTCTGTATTGACAGATAATAGACTTAAAGCAGTTTTAGTTGGTGCTATGATTACAGCTATTATTCAAAGCTCTGGTGCCACAACAGTTATGATAGTAGGATTTGTAAATGCGGGATTAATGTCGTTGGTACAAGCAGTAGGTGTAATAATGGGAGCTAATATTGGGACAACCATTACAGCTTGGATAGTATCAGCAGGGCAACTTGGAGAAGTTTTTGCGTTTTTTAAACCTAGTTTTATTGCGCCAATTTTAATTGGTATTGGTGCGATGATAGTTATGTTTTCTCGTGAGCACAAAAAACAAAACAGAGGTGAAGTGTTAATAGCATTAGGTCTTTTATTTGCTGGTCTTGAATGGATGAGTTCTTCAGTAAAACCATATACAAATGCACCTATATTTGCACAAATTTTTACAATGCTTGGTAAAAATCCAATATTAGGAATCTTAGCTGGAGCAATAATTACCGGATTAATGCAAAGCTCATCTGCATCAGTTGGAGTGTTACAAACTTTGGCTATGAATGGTGTAGTAACCGCGAGTTCAGCAATTTATATATGTTTAGGTTCGAATATTGGTTCTTGCTATACGGGTCTAATATCTTGTATAGGAGCTTCTAAAAATGCTAAAAGAGCAGCTGTTATAAATTTGTTATTCAATTGTTTAGGTGTTATTGTATTTGGTATCATTATGTTTATTATATTTAAATTAAATAAAGTTCTTGCATATGGAAGTATTAATAGTGTACAAATATCAATTTTTCATACAATATTCAATATAACAAATACAATTATTATGTTCCCATTGGCTAAGTTATTAGTTGAAATTTCAGGCAAATTGATTAAAGGAAAAGACATTGATAGTGAAGAAGAACTTTTGGAATTACAACTTGATGATAGAATTTTAACCACACCATCATTGGCTATTGAAACAACATTAAAAGAAGTACTTAATATGGCAAATTTAGTATATAATAATATTAAAATGTCGGTTGATTCAACAATAAATCATAATGATATGATTATAAAAGAAGTCCTAAAAAATGAGCAAGTAATTAATAAATATGAAACTTCATTGATTGATTATTTGGTTAAAATAAGTGATACATCGCTCAATGATAAACAGCGTAGGAAGGTTAAAAATTTACTATATACAGTTAATGATTTAGAACGTATTGGAGACCATGCTGAGAATGTAGCGGAATTATCACAAGATATAGAAAGAAACTCTGTTAAATTTAGTGATAAGGGAATTAAAGAATTAGAAATGATGGACCAAATGGTGTTGAACGCTCTAAATGGAGCGATAAAGTCAAGAAAATGTTATGAAGCTAAGCTAGTTAAAGATGTTATTGCATATGAAGATGTTGTTGATGGATTAGAAGAAGAAATAAGAGAAGAACATATAATTAGATTATCTAGAAGAGAATGTCAAACAGAGGCTGGTGTAATATTTTTAGATTTATTAAGTAATCTTGAAAGAGTTTCTGACCATGCTGTAAATATTGCAGAGTATGTTCAAAGTGAAAATGAAGTTGAATAAAATAATTATGGAAAAATATAATATAAATAAATAAAAAAATAAAGCTATCAATTAAGATAGCTTTTATTTTTTAAAAATTATTCAGCAACAACGTTTATTGCTTGTGGTCCTCTGTTTCCTTCAGTGATTTCGAAAGTTACTCTTTCTCCATCTGTTAAAGTTTTGAAACCTTCTTTAGCTATTCCAGTGAAGTGTACGAATACATCTTCTCCACCATTATCATTAGTTATAAATCCAAAACCTTTTTCTGCGTTAAACCATTTAACTGTACCTTTATTCATCAAAGATACCTCCTATATTAATTTTATTATATTTTATTTCAAGAAAAAAAAATTCACATATTTGTGTAAATCATAAACTAAATCATGACTTACAAAAATATGTGAAATCAAAACTCGCACTATAAAATACAATTAGATAATACCATTAAATTTCTTATTTGTCAAGAGAATATGTAAAAAAAAAATAAAATTTTAGTAAAAAGTTTGCTTTAAAAACTATTCTAAATGTTATATAATAAGCTGGTATACATTTTTAACATCGTTTATTTACAAGGAGAATTTATGAATAAAAAGAAATCAATTAGTACTATAATGTTGGTGTTAACAGCAATTATTTGGGGTTCATCATTTGTAGCACAAAGTAAAGGTATGGATTATATAGGTCCATTTACATTTAATGCAGTTAGAAATATAATAGGTGGATTAGTTTTAATTCCATTCATATATTTTTTTGAAAAAATATATATGAATAAAGTTGATAAAGAAAATGAAGAATTAAAATCCAATAAAAAACTAATAATTGGTGGTGTGTTTTGTGGATTAGCATTATTTTTAGGAAGTACATTTCAGCAATTTGGAATAATGTGTACTACTGCTGGGAAAAGTGGATTTATAACAGCATTGTACATAGTTATTGTACCTATATTAGGCATATTTATAAAAAAGAAGATTCCTTTTAAAGTTTTTATAAGTGTTGTAATTGCTATGTGTGGATTTTATTTACTTTGTATAAATGAAGGCTTTTCTATCAACAAAGGTGATTTACTAACGCTAGTATGTGCAGTTTTCTTTTCAGTACATATTTTAGTAATTGATTATTTCTCTCCACAAGTAGATGGAGTTAAATTGTCATGTATTCAGTTTTTTGTTTGTGGAATTATTTCTTTGATTTGTATGTTTATATTTGAAAATCCAACAATAAGTAATATACTTAGTGCTTGGTTACCTATACTGTATGCTGGTGTTTTATCTTGTGGTGTTGCATATACAATGCAAATTATAGCACAGAAAAATACAGAACCTGTTATTGCATCTTTAATACTAAGCCTTGAATCAGTATTTGCTGTAATTGCAGGATGGATATTTTTACATCAAAGCTTATCTCCAAAAGAGATGTGTGGATGTATATTAGTTTTCATTGCAATAATAATTACACAGATTCCAGAACGAAAAAAAATTATCAAAAATATATAATTGAGAAATTATTTAAATTCAATAAAAAGCTATTAGCAAAAAATGCTGACAGCTTTTTTAGTAATACTAATTATTAATTAAAAAATAACCACCACCAAAGTAAAGGATTAAAGTTGTTGCAATCTCTACCATAACAATAAGGGTCATACCCAGGTCCGTACCAAGGTTTGTATCCAGGACCATACCAAGGTTTTTTTCTTCGTCTGTTATATCTATTCCATCCTTTCCAAGGTCTATTGCGATAATATTTTTGAGAAACATCATCATTCATGTATGGAGTATCATTCATATACGGTGTATCATCCATATATGGAGTATCAGGATAAAATTCAGAAGGCTGTATCATTTCCAAATATTCATCAAAATTTGGTAAATCATCCTCAGTAAAGTCTATTGGTACAATATTGTTTGTCTTTAGATATTGAACAAATAATTCTTTATTTGTCATATTAATTTCCCCCTTTTACTTGATTATTGTTATAATATGATTTTTAAAACATGTTGTGAATATAAATAATGTTATATATATTGTAAATATATATTTATATTGTTATAATAGTTTGTAAGATAACTGTGGAGGTTTATTATGTATAAAAAAATATCAAAAGAATTACTTAATTTTATTGAAAAAAGTCATAGCTGCTTTCATGCAATAGAAGAAATTAAAGAAGAGTTAAATAAAAATGGATTTATTGAACTTTTAGAGAGCAAGTCATGGAATTTAATAAAAGGTAAAAAATATTATGTAACAAGAAATGCTTCATCAATTATAGCATTTGATATTGGAGAAAACCTAGATAATTATAGCTTTAATATGGTTGCATCACACAGTGATTCACCAACATTTAAAATTAAAGATAATTTTGAAATTGAGGTATCAAGCAAGTATATTCAGTTGAACACAGAAAAATATGGTGGAATGCTTTGCTCTACATGGTTTGATAGACCTTTATCAGTTGCTGGTAGAGTAGTTATAAAAGAAAATAATAAGTTAGTAACTAAATTTGTTGATGTAGACAGAGATTTAGTGTTAATACCTAATGTTGCAATTCATATGAATAGAGATGCTAATTCAGGCATGAAATACAATGAACAGATAGATATGCTACCTTTATACGGAACAAGTGATAATGGAAAAGGTAATTTCTTAGATGTTGTTTCAGAAACTATTAATGTCAAAAAAGAAGACATAGTTAGTAGTGATTTGTTTTTATATAATCGTATGCAGCCATCAATTTGGGGAAGTAAAGAAGAATTTATTTCATCTCCAAAACTAGATGATTTGCAATGTGCATTTACTTCATTAAAAGCATTTGTTGAAGGGCATAGTAAAAAATCTATTAATGTATACTGTTGTTTTGACAATGAAGAAGTTGGAAGTGGCACAAAACAAGGGGCTTTATCAACATTTTTAGTGGATGTTTTAAGTAGAGTTAATGAAGGATTAAATAAAACTAAGGAAGATTATTATAAAGCACTTGCATCATCATTTATGCTATCTTCAGACAACGCACATGCTGTACATCCTAATCACCCTGAAAAAAGTGATCCAACAAATCGTGTATATATGAATGAAGGTGTTGTAATAAAATATAATGCAAATCAAAAATATACATCTGATGCAGTAAGTGCTGCTTTATTTAAAACATATTGCAAAAATGCAGATATTCCATTCCAAGCTTATACAAATCGTTCAGATATGCCTGGTGGAAGTACACTTGGTAATATTGCTACAACACACGTAAGCATAAAAATGGTAGACATAGGATTAGCACAATTAGCTATGCATTCATCATATGAAACTGCTGGTATGAAAGATACTTACTATATGTATAAAGTTGTTAAAGAATTTTTTAATTCTCACATAGAAGAAACAGGAAACGGAGTATTAGAAATAAGTTAATAAAGTTAAAGCTACTACAAAATCTTATGGTTTTGTAGTAGCTTTTTTTATTTATGCAACGATTTATGTATACTATACCAAATAACTCATATAATATTTTTATTATGAACTTAAGGTGACAATATGCAAAAAATTTTAAAGTATTTATTCTTGTTTTTAGTTGGAGGAACAGTATATTATTTAATAGAAGTAACAGTAAGGGGATTTTCACATCCTTCTATGTTTATATGTGGAGGTATATGTTTTATATGTGTAGGTTCTTTAAATTTAATAAAAGGTAAAAATATTGGATTGATAAAGCAGATGATATTAGGTAGTGTAATAATTACTGTACTAGAATTTATTACAGGATATATAGTAAATATAATTTTAAAATTAAATGTTTGGGATTATTCATCTAGATTGTATAATTTGCTTGGACAAATTTGTTTAAGATATAGTATAGTATGGTTTTTTTTGTCCATTGTAGCAATATTTTTTGATGATTTTTTAAGACACAAATTTTTTCATGAGCCTTACCCCAATTATAAATTATTTTGATATATACGTTAAAAAAGGTTATTAGATGCTTATTTGTAATGTAACAATAACCGGTTTTATACATATTGTAATATAAGAGAAGGGGGGTAATTATGTCGAAACGTAAAAATATTACTGTTATAGGTGGAGATGATAGACACATCTATATGATTGAGAATTTATGTAGAAAGGGATATCAGGTTATTACTTATGGCTTTTCGGATGAACTTATTAATAATATTACACAAGTAGTAGATTCATTGGAAGAAGCTATGAGTAAAAGTGATATATTAGTATGTCCTATACCCTTTAGTAGAAATAAAGTAGATATTACTTTTTTAGATTTATATGAAGATAAAAGTATAGAAAAATTTATTAATAATTTGAATAAAAATCATATGATTTTTTCGGCAATGATTCCTAAAAATGTTACAGATTATTGCTTGAATTATGATATTCGTTTTTATGATCTTTTAAAAAATAATGGTTTTGCAATGCTTAATGCTGTTGCAACAGCTGAAGGAAGTATTGCAGAAGCAATTAGCATGAGTAAAATTAATTTGCATAAAAGTAATTGTATAGTTATTGGATATGGAAGATGTGCACAAATATTAGCTAAAAAATTAAAATCTCTTGATGCAAATGTTTGTGTTGTAGCAAGAAATATTGATTCTAGATCACTAGCTCAAGCTAATGGTTATTCTTCTATACCATTTGACAAATTAAATGACACTTTGGTATCATCTGATTTTATATTTAACACTGTACCATCTATAATATTAGTGAAAGACAATTTAAAATACATCCCATCACATGCGATTATTATTGACATAGCTTCTTCTCCAGGAGGCGTTGATTACATTTCAGCAAAAGAACTTAAAATACAAGCTAAAAATTGCTTGGGTTTACCTGGAAAATATGCACCAAAATCATCTGGAGAAATTATTGCACAAGTTATAGAAAATATATTATCTGAAAGAAGTAGTGAATATGAAGTTAGATAAAAAAAATGTGGGTGTAGCATTCACAGGTTCTTTTTGTACATTGGAAAAAACATTTAAAGAATTAGAAAACATATTAGAAGAAAATTGTAATGTAAACACTGTATTTTCCTATTCATCTCAGAATATAGATTGCAGATTTGGTAAATCAGACGATTTTATAGAAAGAGCATATAAACTAACGAAAAACAAACCAATATTAACATTAGAAGAAGCAGAACCGCTAGGACCTAAGAATTTATTGGATATACTCATAATTGCACCTTGCACAGGTAATACTGCTGCTAAACTAGTTAATGGTATTACTGATACACCAGTATTAATGGCGGCTAAAGGACATCTACGAAATAACAAACCGTTGGTTATCTCACTCTCAACAAATGATGCTTTGGGCTACAATTTGAAAAATATAGGCCTTTTGTTAAATACAAAAAATATATACTTTGTACCTTTCGGCCAAGATGATTATATTAGAAAGCCAAATTCAATGGTAGCACACACCAATATGATAATTGATACTATGGAAAAAGCACTTGATGGAGTGCAAATACAACCAATAGTGATTAGTCCTCATAAATAATAGAAAACGTTCATGATAATATAATATTCATGAACGTTTTCTGTGCATTTAATAGGTAAATAAATCATTTATTAAAAATTATTTATTTATCAATTATTTAAGTTGAAATGACTGGCAATCTGTACATTCAATAGCAGTAGGATTTTGTTCATGTGTCCCTATTTGTATTGATTGCAAAGTACAGTAATTATTACAACAATCATGATACTTGCATTGCTGAACTGTACATTTTATGCAATTGTTTTGTGGCATATTGCACCTCCTCAATTTCAATAATAGTATTATGTGAAGTAAATGAAATATAATACTGGTATATTTTTATTCATAAGTTAAATCCAAACAAATATAATTTAAAAGGAGGTATTTTATGATATTGACAATTAAAAAAAGAAACATAGTATGCATTGCTTGTACAATTGCTTTTACTTTTTTGTTTGCATTTATTATAAGTGTGTATGGTAAAGACTGTTATTATACATTTAGTGAAGAAACAAATTGGGGGTTAAGCTTTCAAAATGAAGGAAAAACTCCAGTTGGAAATGCATCTAGCAACTATTTAAAGAAGTTTAATTCTTATTTTGTGAAAGATACTGAAGATAAGACTATATATTTAACATTTGATTGTGGATATGAAAATGGATTTACTGAAAATATTTTGGATATTCTAAAAAAGCATAATATAAAAGCAACTTTTTTTGTAGTGGGAAATTATTTAGAAACAAGTCCAGATATTATTTTGAGAATGTGCAATGAAGGTCACATTGTAGGTAACCATACATATCATCATCCAGATATGTCTAAAATATCTGAGATAGAATCATTTAGAAATGAACTTAAGGAAGTAGAAACTAAATATAAAGAAATAACAGGAAAAGATATGTTAAAATATTATAGACCACCTCAAGGTAAATTTAGCGAAAATAATTTAAAACTTGCCAATGAATTGGAATATAAAACTATATTTTGGAGTTTAGCATATGTTGATTGGTACAATAATAATCAGCCTTCAAAGAATGAAGCATTCAAAAAATTAATTCCAAGGATGCATCCAGGGGCAATAGTGCTATTACATAGTACATCAAAAACAAATTCAGAAATTTTAGATGAGTTATTAACAAAATGGGAAGAAATGGGATATACATTTAAAAATTTAGATGAACTATAATATGAGAGTAAAAAAAAGGGGAGATAATCCCCTTTTTTAGCTTCAAAATATGTAATTAAAAATGTTCAAATCCATTCCCGAATACTTCATGTACATTCCTAATTAGAACAAATACCGATGGGTCTATTGTTTTTAAATCCTTTTTCAATTTAAAATATTGATTTTTAGAAAGAACAGTAACAATTATATCTTTTGATTCATGAGTATAACCACCTTCTGCTTTATATACGGTTACACCACGATTTATATTATTGAATATAAAATCTTTTACTTCGTTGGACTTATTAGAAATAATAACAACTTCTTTTTTAATAGTGAATCCGTCTATAAAATAGTTAATAAGTAGTCCTTTTAAAAACCATCCTAAAATACCTAAAATACCTTCTTTTATACCAAATGTAAATATTGCCATGAAAACAACAATAGCATCCGCTACCAATAATGCAGTACCGAAATTTAAGTTAAAATATTTATTGAATATTTTTGCCAAAATATCAGTCCCACCAGTAGAAGCGTTTTGGTTGAATACTATAGCTAGTCCAGCTGCAAAAAGTATAACTCCAATTATTAGGTTCAATAATGTTTCGTCTGTTATAGGTCCATAAATTGGAAATAAATTTTCCATTATATACATAATCAATGATAAATTTATAACGGCAAATATAGTTTTTCCTCCAAACTCCCGACCACAAAATACAAATCCTAATATAAGTAAAATTACATTCGATATGAATGTTACTGTAGATAAAGGTAAAGGCAAATAACTTGTCATTACCAATGAAAAACCAGTAACTCCACCTATAGCTATACTTTCAGGTGCTAAAAAATAAAATATACCTGATGCTGCAATTGATGTACCTACAGCTGTTAAAAGATACTCTATTATTGTTTTTTTATTAAACATAAAAAAAACCTCCTATTAATTATGTCAATAGTATACGTTAACGTGTAAATATTAACTTATATGGCACAATAAATCAAGCTATTTATAATTTCCGTTTTTAATTATGTGAAAGTTAAAAAAATAACAATATAATAATTTATTTTTAGCTTTTTTTTATTTAACTATTCGAAACCATGTCCTAATACTTCATGCACACTTCTAACTAAAACAAATACGTCTGAATCTATTGTTTTTAATTTTTTCTTCAAAGAGAAGTATTCTTTTTTACCGACAACAGTAACAACAATGTCCTTAGGTTTGTTTGTATAACCACCTTGTGCCTTATAAATAGTAACACCTCTATCAATTTCTGAAAAGATAAAATTTTTAATTTCCGTAGCTTTATCAGATACAATAACAACTTCTTTTTTTATTGTTAAACCATCTATGAAATAGTTGATAACCAAACCATTTAAGAACCATCCTAATGCACCTATAATACCTTTGCTGATACCAAAAGTAAATAATGCGGAGCCTACAACAAAAGCATCTGCAGCAAGCATTCCTGTTCCAATGTTTAAATTAAGATATTTATTAAGTAGAATTGCAATTATATCAGTACCACCTGTGGAAGCGTTTTGGTTAAATACAATTGTTAATCCACCACCCGAAATGATAATGCCGCAAAATAGATTTAACAAAATTTCATCAGTAACAGGATTTGAGATAGGGAAAAAAGTTTCCATTAAGAAAAGATAAAAAGATAATAAAACTACAGATAATATTGTTTTACCACCAAATTCTTTTCCAATAAAAATAAAGCCTATTATTAGTAGTATAGTATTAATTATAAGAGTTACCGCTGATATGGGTAAAGGTATATATGATGTTAAGACTATTGAAAATCCCGATACACCTCCAGCTGCTAAGTTCTGAGGTGCCATAAAATAGAAAATACCTATGGCTACAAGTAGTGTTCCTATAGCCACAAAGGTATATTCTTTAATTGCTCTTTTAATGTTCATTGTTTTTGCTCCTAAATGTTTTATTTTACTTATACTACAATAAGATATACAATAAATCAAGAAAATAAAAAAGTAAATTTTGTTAAAAATGCCTATTTTGTAAGCATTTTTACCGAATATCTCCCTTAAAGGCAAGGAAGTCCTGTCCTTTGCAATCCTTGTTTTTTATATACTAGGAGTAGAATTTTCCTAGTATATAAAAAATAAAGCTTAGTAGTGACTAAGCTTTATATCATTTAATAACATATGTAATTTTACTATATTTCATTATTTATAATTTTATTTGGAGTTTTCAGTTTACTTAATGGTTAATTACATTCCATATGTTGTTAACGACAATAAGTATTATACACAAAAATTAAAATATTATTCATAATTTGGTAATTTAATTTTTTTACAAATAGAGACATGAAAGTGTAGTTAAAAAAATATTGACAAAAATATTTAGCTAATATACAATTACATCATAATATAAAGGATGATGATTAGGACTATTAGATATACAAGGATTAAAGAGAGAAAGCTATTGGTGAAAAGCTTTTATCCAAATATATATTGAACCTACCTAGGAGTTTTTGGGGATAAACCCAAACGGCACAAACCGTTATTTGTTCGAGAGATTGCAAACTAAAAAATTGCAATAATAAGAGTGGTACCGCGGAAATCCGTCTCTAAAAATTTAGAGGCGGTTTATTTATGCCAATTTACAGCGAAGCTCTAACCCCATTTGTCGAAGGCAAATAACACTTATAATTTTTATGATAAATATAATAATATATATAGAAAGGAATTAATAAAATGGCTAAGAACAAACAATTTGTAAAAGAAATAACACCAATGGAAGATGATTTTAGTAGATGGTATACTGATGTAATAATTAAAAATGAGTTAGTAGACTATTCACCAGTTAAAGGTTTTATGGTTATAAGACCTTATGGTTTTGCATTGTGGGAAAAAATACAAGAATATGCAGACAGAAGATTCAAAGAAACAGGACATAAAAACTGTTATTTCCCTTTATTAATACCAGAAAGTTTGCTTAATAAAGAAAAAGAGCACGTTGAAGGATTTGCCCCAGAGGTTGCTTGGGTGACACACGGTGGTAACAATGAGTTAGGTGAAAGATTATGTGTTAGACCAACATCAGAAACAATAATTTGCAATATGTATAGCAAATGGTTAAATTCATACAGAGATTTACCATATCTATACAATCAATGGTGTAGTGTTGTTAGATGGGAAAAAGCAACAAGACCATTTTTAAGAACATCAGAATTCTTATGGCAAGAAGGTCATACTCTTCATGAAACAGCTGAAGAAGCACAAACAGAAACATTGCAAATGCTTAATATCTACAAAGAAGTAGCAGAAGAATTGCTTGCTATGCCAGTTGTAGTAGGTAAAAAAAGTGAAAAAGAAAAATTTGCAGGAGCTTATGCAACATACACAATGGAAGCATTAATGCATGATGGTCAGGCATTACAAGCTGGTACATCACATAACTTAGGACAGCATTTCACAAAAGCATTTGATATAACATACCTTGGAAGAGATGGGAAACAACAATATCCATATCATACATCATGGGGTATTTCAACAAGACTAATAGGTGGGCTTATAATGGTTCATAGTGATAACAGAGGTCTTGTATTACCACCAAGAGTAGCGCCAACACAAGTTGTTATAATACCAATAGCTCAGAAAAAAGAAGGCGTATTAGAAAAAGCCAATGCATTATATGATGAAATCAAAGCATTAGGTATAAGAGTAGAGCTAGATGATGATGCTTCAAACTCACCAGGTTGGAAATTTAACCAATATGAGATGAAAGGTTATCCAATAAGAGTGGAAATAGGACCAAAAGATATTGAAAATAATCAAGCAATAGCTGTCAGAAGAGATAAATTAGAAAAAGAGATAGTATCACTTGATGACATAGGTGATACTATAAAATCATTGTTAGAAACTATGCAGGTAGAAATGCTTGAAAAAGCAAGAGCGCATAGAGAAGCACACACTTATTACATGGATAGCTATGAAAACTACAAAAAAGAAGTAACTGAAAAACCAGGATTTACTAAAGCAATGTGGTGTGGATGTAAAGAATGTGAAGAAAAATTAAAAGAAGAAACAGGCGCAACAATCAGATGTATACCATTTGAGCAAGAGCATTTATCAGACACTTGTCAATTCTGTGGCAAGGAAGCAAAACATATGGTTTACATTGCAAGAGCATATTAAAATAGAAAAGTCAAAAATCAAAGCCGATAGATTTTATGAATTTATCGGTTTTGTTATGCATAGATTTAAATATATGCATAACAAAATTTGTAAAAATGATAGAATTATAAAAAGTAATAAATATTTGGAGGAAATATGGAAAATAAATCTAATGGCAAGGCTATCGCATCTTTAGTACTAGGTATCATTTCGTGTGTATTTGTATTTTCTGGTCCTGCATCCTTTTTAGGAGTTATTTTAGGTATAATAGGAATTATACTTGGTGTTCAAGCTAAAAAAGAAGAACCTTCTGGAATGGCTATTGCAGGATTAGTTCTATCAATTATTGCTGTAGCAATATGTGCAATAAGTTTTTTATCTTGCGTTGCTTGTGTTGGTGCTGGCGCGGTGGCTTCTTCACTACCGTATTAGTAACGAATAACAAAACAATTAAAAATAAAAGCAAACAAGTTGTTTGCTTTTATTTTTAATTAAATACTTATAATAATTTGATATACGGAGGAAATATGTGTCCATTTATAAACATATTGGGATTTAATATTAGTGCATATGCACTTTGTATTTTCATTGGAATTGGTATAGGAACAATTGTTGCCATATCTCGTAATAAAATTAATTACCAACAAAAAGATGATATTTTTAATGCGATTTTATATGGAATAATAGGTCTTATGATTGGTGGGAAAATTTTATATTTGGCAATTAATTTTAAAGAGTTACTGCAATATTTGAAATCATTTAATGAAAATTTACAAAATCTTTTGGCAATGATGCAAGGTGGTTTTGTTTTTTATAGTGGCTTAATTGGAAGCATAATCGCAATTTATTTATATTGTAAAAGGTATAAAATAAATTTCTGGAATTTAATAGATACAATAACTCCATCAATTCCACTTGCACATGCGTTTGGAAGATTGGGTTGCTTTTGTGCTGGTTGTTGTTATGGAAAACCATATCCAAGTCCGATAGGCATGATGTTTAATAATTCAAACGTTGCACCACATGGTATAACTTTGTTTCCAGTTCAGCTTTTAGAAGCCACTTTAAATTTGATATTATTCATTATATTAATTATATATGGGAGAAAAAAAAGAAAGAATGGCAATATGATATGTTTTTACCTTGTAGCTTATTCAATAATTAGATTTATTTTAGAATATTTTAGATATGATGAACTAAGAGGTATAATGTTTGGTATATCAACTTCACAATGGATTAGTATACTCATTGTTGTAGTAGTTGGCTTAAATTTTATAATAAAACACCTAAAAAATAGATATCGCATATAATATTTATATTAATATATATAAGAATAAGTTTATAGGAGTTGAGTTGTTATGAAAAAATTTAATGTTGCAATACTTGGCGCAACTGGCATGGTAGGCCAAGAAATGATTAAAATACTCGAAGAAAGAGATTTTCCAATAAGTAATTTAAGACCATTGGCAAGTAAAAATAGTTCGGGCAAGAAAATTTTGTTTTGTGATAAACAATATACAGTAGAAGAGGCCAATGAAAATTCATTTAAAAATATTGACATAGTTTTGGGAGCAGTTGGAAATGGCCTTAGCAAGATGTTGATGCCATATGCTGTTAAAGAAGGTGCAATTGTTATTGACAACAGTAGTGCATACAGGTTAGATGATGATGTACCGCTAATCATACCAGAAATAAATGAAGAGGATTTAAAAAATCACAAAGGAATAATATCTAATCCAAATTGTTCTACAATTATTGCACTTGTGGCATTAAATAAATTAAATGAGTTTTCTAAAATTAATAGAATTATAGTTTCTACCTATCAAGCAGTATCGGGTGCAGGTATTGGTGGAATAAATGAACTTAAAGAGCAGATAGAAGATTTGTCAAAAGGTATTACTCCAAAGACAAATTTTTTTCAATATCAAATAGCATATAATCTAATACCTCAAATTGGTAGTTTTGTAGAAGATGGATATACTCAGGAAGAAATGAAAATGCAAAATGAAGGTAGAAAAATACTTCATAATGAAGAACTTAGAGTTAATTGTACATGTGTACGTGTGCCAGTATTTAGAAGTCATTCGGAATCTATAACTATAGAAACAGAGAAAGAAATATCAGTTGATATGGCAAAAAAACTTTTGAAAAGAGCAGAAGGAATAAAATTAGTTGATGATAAAAATGAATTAAAATATCCTATGCCACTTGAAACATCAAATCAAGATTTAGTTTATGTAGGAAGAATAAGAAAAGATATAAGTAAAGATAATTCTTTATCATTATGGTGTTGTGGTGATCAAATTAGAAAAGGTGCTGCAACCAATGCTGTTCAAATTGCTGAGGCGCTTATAACTGAAGGATTAGTATAAAATATTTGCAAAAATGGTACCTAGAGTATAAAATAGAATGTATGAAAAGGTATCTTTTTTTTGAAAAAACATAGGACAAGCTATTTACTACTGGGACAAACATTAGTAGATAAATGACAAATAACATACAATTGGTATATTAAATTTTATAATCATCTAATATGCCAAAATTATTATATAAGGGAGAAATAAAATGATATTAATAAAAAATGGATATATTAAAACAATGTCTAAAGCAGGTGATATAGAAAACGGACAAATTTTAATAGAAAATGGAAAAATAAAAGCTATAGGAAAAGATATTAAGACAACAACTGATGTTGAAATTATTGATGCTAAAGGGCTTTTAGTAGCACCTGGTTTTGTAGATGGACACTGCCATATTGGAATGTTTGAAGAAGGAATAGGATTTGAGGGAGATGATGGAAACGAAGCTGTTGAACCTGTAACACCACAGTTAAGAGCTATTGATTCTATAAATCCTATGTGTATTGCATTTGGTGAAGCCTTAAAAGGAGGAGTTACAACAGCAGTAACAGGACCTGGAAGTGCAAACGTTATAGGCGGAACATTTGTAGCTATAAAAACCTATGGAAAAAGAATTGATAATATGATAATAAAAGATCCAGTAGCGATGAAAATAGCATTTGGCGAAAATCCTAAAAGAGTTTATGATGATCAGCATAAATCTCCATCTACTCGTATGGCTACAGCTGCAGTTTTAAGAGAAACACTTTTTGATGCAAGAAACTATTTTGAAGAGTTGGAAGCCTCTAAAGATGATCCTGATAAAAAACCTGATTTTGATATGAAAATGGAAGCACTTATACCTGTTCTTAAAAAAGAAATTCCTTTAAAAGCACACGCTCATAGAGCAGATGATATATTTACAGCACTTAGAATTGCAAAGGAATTTGATTTAGATATAACACTTGACCATTGTACAGAGGGTCATATGATAGCAGATGAACTAGCAAAGGAAAATAAGCCAGCATTTGTAGGACCTACCCTAAGCGATAAATCTAAATATGAATTAAGAAATTTGACATTTGATACACCTAGAGTTTTAGTTGAAAATGGCTTGAAAATTGGTATAATAACAGATTCACCTGTTATTCCACTTCAGTATTTAAGTCTTTGTGCAGGTCTTGCAGTTAAAGCAGGTCTAGATGAAGAAGAAGCATGGAAAGCAATAACTATAAATCCAGCCGAGATAGTAGGCATAGCAGATAGAGTAGGAAGCTTAGAAGTGGGTAAAGATGCTGATATAGCAATTTTTGAAGGTAATCCTCTAAAAGATGTGGATTGTAAAACAAAATATACACTTATAGAAGGCAAGGTAGTATATAATAATTAATTTATCATTTATGAAATAAGTATAATTTTTGTCTTGAAATAACACAATCTAAAATAGTAAATTGCATAATTTGATAAAAACTTTATGATAATAATAATGCAACACTCAAAATATCTTGATAAAATAGGAAAATTGTGATAATTTATACTCAAACAGTTTTAATAGAGGTATACTTATATGAATAAATTAAAAAACAAAATTGGTGTTTTTGATTCAGGACTTGGTGGAATAAGTGTTTTAAAAGAATTAGTTAAGCTAATGCCAAATGAAGAATATATATATTATGGTGATTCATTAAATGCACCTTATGGAATAAAAAGTAAAAATAAAATATTAGAAAGATGTCTAAAAATCTGTGATTTTTTGATTGAAACTGGAGTTAAAGCAATTGTTGTTGCATGCAATACTGCTACAAGCGCCACAATAGATATATTGAGACAAACATATAAAGATATACCAATTATAGGTATGGAACCAGCGTTGAAGGTTGCCGCATACAACAAAGTAAATAATAATATTATAGTTATGGCAACTCAATTAACATTAAATGAAGAAAAATTCAAATTATTAATGAAAATGCACAGTGATAAAAATACTATAATAAAAATGCCATGTCCGGAATTAGTTGAAATTGTAGAACATAATAAACTAGATGAAATTGAATTAGTAAATAATACAATTAATAATTATTTCAAGAATATAAACTTAGAGGATATTGATAGTATTGTTTTGGGGTGTACTCATTTTGTGTTTTATAAATATATAATTAAAAATATTGTTTTTGAAAAAACAAATATTATAGATGGTAACAATGGAACTGCAAGGCATCTAAAGAATGTTCTAAGAGAAAATGATTTGTTACGTAATAACAAAAATATTGGCAATATTCAATATTTTAATTCAAGTAGTGATGAAAATTATATAAAGTTATCCAAAAAGCTATTTAGCATATAAAACATATTTAATGATTGATTTATTTATAAATAATATAAAAAAGCTTTTTAAAAAAATTAGAAATACTTTTTTATTTGGGAAAACATATATTAAAAAGAATTTTCCTGAAAAATATGGGCAAAATAGAGATGAAACTGTTGAAAATCCATATAATAATATAAATTATCATCAATAGTTTATGTAGGTTTATTTAATAATATAAATGAGGTGATAATTTTTTTATTGCGATTTTTGTAAAAAAAGCTTGCAATATATCTGAAAAAAGATTAGACTAACATGTGGATTTTTATTTGAAAGAAGGAAAAGAATGAAAAATAAAATTATAAATATAGCAGTAATAGCACACGTTGACGCAGGAAAATCAACTTTAGTTGATGCTTTTTTGCAACAGAGTGGTGTATTTAGAGAAAACCAAGAATTAGTTGACTGTGTTATGGATAGCAATGACATAGAACGTGAAAGAGGAATTACAATATATTCAAAAAATTGTTCAATTATGCATAACGATATAAAAATTAATATCGTTGATACACCTGGACATGCTGACTTCTCATCTGAAGTTGAGCGTATTATGAAAACTGTTGATACAGTTATTTTGTTAGTTGATTCAATAGAAGGCCCTATGCCTCAGACAAGATTTGTTTTACAAAAATCACTAGAACTTGGCTTAAGACCTATTTTATTTATAAATAAAATAGACAAAAAGAATAACAGAGCCGAAGAAGTAGTAAATATGGTATTCGATTTATTTGTAGAATTAGATGCTACAGATGAGCAAATTGATTTTCCAGTATTATATGGTATTGCAAAAAATGGTATTGCTCAATATGAATTAGAAGATGAAGGAAAGGATATCACTCCTTTATTCGAAACAATAGTAAAACATGTTAGTCCTTACCCAGACAAAGATAATGAATCTTTGCAATTACAAGTTTCTTCACTTGCTTATGATGATTATATAGGAAGACTTGGAGTTGGAAGAGTATCTACGGGTAGTATAAAAGAAGGTCAAACAGTTGCAGTTTGCAAGGTTGATGGAACTGTAATAAAACAGAAAGTTAGCGGTTTGTTTGTTTATCAAGGATTGAAAAGAATAGCTGTTAAAGAAGCAGTAAGTGGAGATATAGTAGTAGTTGCTGGTTTGGCAGACATTTCAATAGGTGAAACAATTTGTAGTAGTGATAACCCATTGCCAATGGAACACATAAGTATAGAAGAACCAACATTATCTATGAACTTTTTAATCAATACATCACCTTTTGTTGGTAAGAGTGGTAAGTTTGTAACTACAAGACACTTAAGAGCAAGACTTAATAAGGAACTTGAAGTTAACGTAGGATTAAGGGTTGAAGAACTTGAAAATGCTGTTGACGGATTTAAAGTTTCAGGTAGAGGTGAGCTACATCTTTCAATATTACTTGAAAATATGAGAAGAGAAGGATATGAAGTTTCAGTATCAAGACCTGAAGTTATACTTCATAGAGAAGATGGAGTAGTTAAAGAACCAGTTGAGAGAGTAATAATTAGTGCTCCTGAAGAATATTCAGGAACTATAATCAATAAGCTTAATCTAAGAAAAGGCATGATGGAATCTATGGCTCCAGATGGAAACTATATTAAAATAGAATACTTAGTGCCAACAAGAGGGTTATTAGGTTATAGAACAGAGCTTGTTAATGATACAAGAGGACAAGGTACAATGGTTAGAAGTTTTGATCGTTATGAAAAATACAAAGGTGAAATACCTCAAAGAACAAATGGTGTGTTAATTTCTAGTGACAAAGGTGAGTCTATAGCGTACTCATTGTCTAATCTTGAAGATAGAGGAATATTATTTGTATGTCCAGGTGAAAAAGTTTATGAAGGTATGGTTATTGGAATGAACAATCGTGATGATGATATGACTGTAAATCCTTGTAGAGGTAAAAAGTTAACTAATACTCGTTCATCTAGTTCGGATGATTCGGTTAAATTAGCTCCACCAAAAGTTTTGACACTTGAAGAAGCATTGGAATTTATCAATGATGATGAGTTGGTAGAAGTTACACCAGATGCAATTAGAATTAGGAAAAGATTCTTGAGTGAAATTGAAAGAAGAAAAAATGCAAATAAAGCAAAAAGAGCTGTAACAATAGAATAAATTAAGCAATGAGCAGTTATAAGATAAAAGACGATGAGGAATTCATCGTCTTTTATCTATTATGAAAACAATTCAAATTTATTTACAATAAATGGTTAAAATGCCATAATGCAATTTGCTGCTTTAAATATACAAATAAAAAAAGGAGAACTGTATTATGAAATACAAAGCTATTTTTTTTGACAGAGATAACACATTACTTTATTTTAATCCAGAAAAGTTTAGGTGGAGAAATGAAAAAATCAAAGAATGGACAGGTAATGATTATAATCTGAGTTATGATAAAATGATTGAGATTTTTAGTAGAGCAGGATATCCAGCAGGTGGGATAAAAAGCATAGAACAGGAAAAATTAATATTTAGAAATTTCTACAATGAGCTTTTAAAAGAATTTGGTGTAAAAAACAATATGGATGAGAAGTCTAAAATATTGTTTGATGAGTTGTGGTGCAATAATAATAGTCTGTTATTTGAAGAAGTTGTCGAAATTCTTGAATATTTTAAACAAAGAGGGTATAAACTAGGTGTGATAAGCGATACATCACCATCATTACAATTAACTATTGAACAGGCTGGAATTTCAAAATATTTTGATAGCTATACATGCAGTGATTTAGTGGGTGTTTCGAAACCAGATCCATTAATATACAATACGGCTTTAAAAACACTAGATGTTAAAGCAGAGGAAAGCATATATGTTGATGATTATGATGTAGAAGCTGATGGGGCAAGAAACTTAGGCTTTTTATCATTTCATATTGATAGATCAGGAAAAAAAGAAACTGAGTGGGATATTAAATCTTTAAAAGAGATAATATATTATTTAGAAGAACATACAAATTAAGATTTGAATATAAAAAATTTCATGAAACCTTACAGCATATTAAGCGTCTATATAATTAAACTATAATTTAATACATAAATATGGAGGTTTACATGAAAAAATTATTAACAACTATTTTATTAATAATAATTATTATAAGCTTAACGAGTTGTACTCAAGGTAAAAATGAAAATAATCATGATAATTCGCAACTCAATCCAGATAATGATATTGAATATAAAAATGACTTAGATAATGATAAACAAGACAATATAAAATATGAAAATAGGCTAGCAGAGATTATAGCTAAAAACAGATTGCCTGAGGAAAATGAAGTATTAGATATTGTAACTAAAAAAGATGACCATATGGCAGAAATTATTTTTGAGGTATTAGCTATTGACGAAGAAGATTTAGAGGAATATGCAATTAGCTTATCTTCTATGAATATTAAAGCATATTGTGTTGGAATAATTAAACCAACAAATGAAAAAAAAGTTGAAGTAAAGAAATCACTTCAATTATATAAGGAAAATCAAATGAAAAATTTTGAAAAGTATCTAACTGTTCAATACAATATAGCAAAAAATGCAATTATTACAGAAATAGGAGATTATGTTGTTATAGTAATGTCTGAAGATTATAAGATATTAAATAAAAATATAGAAAAATCTTTAAAATAAATTAGGAAACGAGCAAACACATACATATATAAGTTTGATCGTTTTTATATTATAATGGGTCGATTTATATATTCATAAAAAAATAAAAATTTTTTAAATATCATATTGACAAAACAATTATAAAGTAGTATCTTATATTTAGTGATTAGCACTCATGCTAATCGAGTGCTAACAAAAGAGGTGATTAAAATGTCATTGGATAAGCGAAAAATTAACATTTTAAAAGCTATAATTGGGAGCTACATTGAAAGCGGTGAGGCAATAGGATCAAGAACTATTTCCAAAAAGTATGAATTAGGTGTTAGCCCAGCAACTATTAGAAATGAAATGTCAGATCTTGAGGAAATGGGATTTTTGATACAGCCACATACATCATCTGGAAGAATTCCTACTGATAAAGCGTATAGATATTATGTTGATAATTTTAAGAAAGGTTTTATAAAACCAATTGATTTAGTTAATATCAACGATATCAAAAAAATTATACAAGATGAAGTTCAGGAAATGGATTTAATTCTAAAAAATTCAGTTAGAATGCTTTCACAATTTACAAAGTATACATCATTTATTATAGCGCCACGGACGAAAAAATCTGTAGTTACTAGAATTCAACTGATTCCAGTTGGCTTTAATAAGGTTTTGATGGTTATCATACTAAATAACAATACTGTTAGACAAGGTATGGTTAGGCTAAATAAACCAATACCTTTTGAGCATATGGATAAGATATCAAATATATTAACAGAGAGACTCAATGGATTTAAGCTTGAAGATATAAACAATAATTTAAAAAAATCAATAATCAATGATATTTACGGAATAAAAGAAAATATTAGTGATGCAATATGCGATTTGATGCCTTATTTGGTAAATCAAGTAACAGCTGTTGAAGATGTAAATGTATATTCGGATGGAGTTGAAAATATACTGGACTTTCCTGAGTATAGTGATCCTGTTAAGGCTAAAGAGTTCATGTCATTTCTCTCTAATAAAGAATCTGTTGCAAAATTAGTGCAAGAGATAGGGATGCATGATATTGATATAAGAATTGGTCATGAAAACCCATATAAAGAATTAAAAGATTGCAGTTTAATAACTGCGACATATAAATTCAATGGAAAGACAATTGGTAAAATTGGTGTAATTGGACCTACGAGAATGGATTATGAAAGTGTGATTAACACAGTAAAAGCAATGTCAGAGGCAATGAATGAAATAATTGACAATAACTTTTCTGACAAAACCAAGGAGGACATAGATGGCTAAGAAAGAAAAAAATGGTAATATTATGGAAGATAAAGATAACGAAAAAAATATTGCTAATGAATCATCTAATACTGAAAACAAAAAATTAGAAAATGAGGACATTAAAGTTGAAGAAAATAGAGATACTAAAGAAACTTCAAATGATAATGGTGAACAGAAAAAAGAATCTAACGAAGTGGATAGCTTAAAAGAAGAGCTTCAAACTTCAAATAATAAATTAGTTAGGTTACAAGCAGATTTTTTAAATTATAAAGCTAGAACAGAGAAAGAAAAGTTTGCTACATACTCAAATGCAGTAGCAGATGTAGCTAAAGATATGTTGCCAATAATAGATAATTTAGAAAGAGCTATTGAATCTGCTGACAAAAATTCAAGTGACGAAGTTAAGAATTTTAATAATGGAGTAAAAATGATTTATGAACAGTTTTTAGATATCCTACATAAAAAAGGCTTAGCGGAAATTGAAGCATTAGATAAGAAATTTGACCCTAATTTTCATTCGGGCATAGCATTTGAAGCAGTAGATGATAAAGAAGAAGATACAATTATAGAAGTATTTCAAAAAGGTTATGTTGTAAATGAAAAAGTTATTCGACCAAGCATGGTTAAAATATCAAAAAAATAAAATTAACATATTGAGTTTTAGGAGGTTTTTAAAATGAGTAAAATTATAGGTATAGACTTAGGTACAACAAATTCATGCGTATCAGTTATGGAAGGTGGAGAAGCAGTAGTTATCACAAATATTGAAGGTAAAAGAACAACTCCATCTGTAGTCGCTTTTACAAAAGACGGCGAAAGATTAGCAGGTGAAACTGCAAAAAGACAAGCAGTTACTAACCCTGACAAAACAATTGCATCAATAAAAAGACATATGGGAACTGATTATAAAGTAAAAATAGATGGTAAAGCATATACACCACAAGATATTTCAGCATTTATTTTACAAAAACTAAAATCAGATGCAGAAAGTTATTTAGGAGAAACAGTAACAGATGCAGTTATAACTGTTCCAGCATATTTTAGTGACAGCCAAAGACAAGCAACAAAAGACGCTGGTAAAATTGCAGGAATGAATGTAAAAAGAATTATTAATGAACCAACAGCTGCAGCTTTAGCATATGGTGTTGATAAAGATGCAGATGCACACACAGTTATGGTATTTGACCTTGGTGGTGGTACATTTGACGTTTCAATACTAGAAATTGGTGATGGTGTATTTGAAGTTAAAGCTACAAGTGGTAACAATCACTTAGGTGGAGATGATTTTGATACAGTTATAGTTGACTATTTGGCACAAGAATTCAAAAAAGAGAACGGTGTAGATTTAAGAAATGACAAAATGTCATTACAAAGATTAAAAGAAGCAGCTGAAAATGCTAAAAAAGAATTATCAAGTGCAATGACATCAAACATCAATTTACCATTTATCACTGCAACAGCTGAAGGTCCTAAACACTTAAATATAGACTTAACAAGAGCTAAATTTAATGATTTAACTTCACATCTTGTAAAAGCAACTGAAGAACCAGTTAAAAAAGCTATGAGTGATGCTAAATTATCTGCAAATGAAATAGATAAAGTATTGTTAGTTGGTGGTTCAAGTAGAATACCAGCAGTTCAAGAATTAGTAAAAAGATTAACAGGAAAAGATCCTCATAAAGGAATTAATCCAGATGAATGTGTTGCTTTAGGTGCAGCTATTCAAGGTGGTGTTTTAACAGGTGAGTTTGGTACAGATATATTACTTGTTGATGTAACTCCATTGTCACTTGGTATTGAAACTTTAGGTAGTGTATCTACAGTATTAATAGAGAGAAATACAAGAATACCAACTAAGAAAAGCCAAGTATTTTCAACTGCAGCAGATAACCAACCATCAGTTGATATACACGTATTACAAGGTGAAAGACAAATGGCAAATGATAATACAACACTTGGTAGATTCCAATTATCAGGTATTGTTCCAGCACCAAGAGGAATTCCTCAAATTGAAGTTACATTTGATATAGATGCTAATGGTATAGTAAATGTAAGCGCAAAAGATTTAGGAACTGGAAAAGAACAAAAAATAACAATAACAGCTTCTTCAAATCTTTCAGATGCTGATATTGATAAAAAAGTTAAAGAAGCAGAACAATTTGCTGAACAAGATAAGAATAAAAAAGAAGAAATTGAAATTAGAAACAATGCTGATAGCATGGTTTATCAAACTGAAAAAGCATTAAAAGACCTTGAAGGAAAAATTGATGATAATGAAAAAGCTTCAGTTCAAACTAAAGTTGATGCTCTTAAGAGTGCTTTACAAAATAATGATTTAGAAGCTATGAAGCAAAACACTACTGAATTAACTGAAGAATTTAATAAGTTAGCTCAAAAAATTTATCAACAACAAGCTCCTAACCAAGGTGCTAATCCACAAGATATGGGTGGTCAACAAACTCAAGATTCTGAAAATGGTGGAAATGACGATGTAGTTGATGCAGATTTCGAAGTAGTTGACGATGATAAATAAATAATATAGAATTAGATATTGCAGTTAAGGCTAAATCCCAAAGGGTTTAGCTTTAATTGAGTTAATGACAAATAAGGGTGGTGAGAAGATGGCAAAACGAGATTATTATGAAGTTCTAGGATTAAGTAAGGGTGCTGATGATAAAGAGATAAAGTCTGCTTTTAGAAAACTTGCGAAACAATATCATCCAGACTTAAATCCTGATAATAAAGAAGCTGAAACAAAATTTAAAGAAATAAATGAGGCATATGAAGTTCTTAGTGACTCAGAAAAGAAAGCTAAATATGATCAATTTGGTCACGCTGCATTTGATCCTAACCAAGGATTCGGTGGTGGTGGATTCTCTGGAGGATTTGGAGGATTTGAAGATATATTTGGTGATATATTTGGTGATGTCTTCGGCGGTGGCGGAAGAAGCAGTGCTAGAAGAAATGGTCCAAGACAAGGTTCTGATTTGAAAATTAAATTAAATATAAAATTTGAAGAAGCTGCTTTTGGTACTAAAAAAGAAATTAAGATTAATCGTATTGAAAAATGTAGCACTTGTGGTGGTAGCGGAGCTAAGAATGGCACTAGTAAAAAGAAATGTAGTACTTGTGGTGGAACAGGAACAGTTAGAACTGTTCAAAGAACTCCGTTTGGACAATTTGCAAGTACTCAAACTTGTTCAACATGCGGAGGAACTGGTGAAGTTGTAGAGCATCCATGTCAAGCATGTAATGGTTCGGGTAAAGAGAAAAAAACAAGAAATATAACAATTAATATACCAGCTGGTGTTGATACTAATTCTGTTATACCATTGCGAGGAGAAGGAAACCATGGAGAAAAAGGTGGACCAAGTGGAGACCTTTATGTATACATTAGTGTAAAAGAACATGATATATTTGAAAGAGATGGGAATGATGTTTGGTGTGAAATTCCTATATCCTTTACAAAAGCCGCACTTGGTGGATATATAGAAGTACCAACATTAGAGGGAAAAGTAAAATATGATATACCTGAAGGTACACAGACAGGTACGGTATTTAGATTAAAAAATAGAGGAATTAAAAATGTTAGAGGTATAAATAAGGGTGACCAATATGTAAGAGTAAAAATAGAGGTACCTAAAAAACTAACAGAAAAGCAAAAAAATATTTTAAGTCAATTTGCGCAAGAATGTGGAGAAGAACACGATGGCGAGAAAAAAGGTTTTTTTGATAAAATAAAAGATTCATTTAAAGAATAGTAAGATTGTTGACACAAGTTACTCTAAATGTTAAAATGTAGTTAGGCAAAAAAATTTGGAGGTAAAACTTATGAAATCACTTATTAGACTTAGAATGAGCGCACACGATGCTCATTATGGTGGAAATCTTGTAGATGGTGCAAGAATGTTACAATTATTTGGAGATGTTGCTACTGAATTATTAATTATCAATGATGGAGATGAAGGATTATTCTGTGCATATGATAATGTAGAGTTTTTAGCACCAGTATTTGCTGGAGATTATATTGAAGCAGTAGGAGAAATAACTTCTGTTGGAAATAGTTCAAGAAAAATGAAATTCGAAGCAAGAAAAGTTATTGTTCCTAGAACTGATATAAATGAATCGGCATGTGACGTTCTTGATGAGCCTATAGTAGTTTGTAGAGCAACTGGTACATGTGTTGTACCTAAAGATAAACAAAGAAATAAATAAGTAAATTAGCTACTGATAAACTAAAATATCAGTAGCTAATTTTTTATTATTTTATTCTTTAATCAATATTTTTGTGATTTCACTAATATATAGAGTATGGAAATCATTATTTGGATAATTGGTTTTTATTGTTTCATCATATACAAATGATGATTCTTTTATTTCATCACTATATAGTTTTTTACAGATTAATACTATCCTTGCTTCAGTAAACATAGGTATATTATCAATCTCTGATAGTTCAAAGCCACTTTCTTTTATCTTATCTTCATTCTTCCCAGATGCTTTTCCAAGATACAATAGCTTATCTTTAAATTTTTCATCAAAAAAAGTTAATGAAAAATATTCAGAATTGTCTACAAATTTTTTTGTGTATCTTTCTGGTCTAATAAAAATATATGAAACATTTTTATTCCATAATACTCCAAGACCACCCCATGATGCTGTCATTGTATTAACTCCATCGCTATCTTTAGCGGTAATTAACATCCAGTCATTGCCTATAAGATTAAAGACATTTTCATTTAAATCCGTTAAACTAATTTCTTTAAAACTCATATATAAACTCCTTTAAATATTTTTATAATTAACATATATTATATAATTATATTTTAAAAATATGTATTAAAATATATTTAAATTTAGTTTTTTGGATAATTTTTGCATCATCTGTATTCCAGCAATAGAATTTCCCTTTGCATCAAGAGAAGGTCCAAATACTCCAATTCCCATTTCTTTAGGAACAGCACCTAATATTCCTCCACCAACACCAGATTTAGCCGGTATGCCAATGTGTATAGCAAACTCTCCTGAAGCATCATATAAACCACAAGTAACCATAATTGTTTTTGTAATTCTACAAATATGTTTTGATATAACTCTTTCTCCGCTCCAAGGTAATACTCCATCATTTGCAAGTACAGCACCAATTCTAGCTAAATCTATGCAAGAAACTTCTATAGAACATTGCTGAAAATAAATTTCTAAAATATCATCAACTTTGCCTTGCATCGAGTTATAGCTTTTCATAAAATAAGCAAGTGATCTATTTCTATCTCCTGTTTCTTTTTCGGAAAAATATGTGTTTTGATCAATACTAATATCATTATTATTTGATAATTTTCTTGTAAAATCTAATATTCTACCTATTTTTTCTTCAATAGTTTGTCCTATTATTAAAGAAGTAGTCATTATTGCTCCTGCATTAATCATAGGATTATACGGTTTGTGTATATTTTTTACCTCTAAGTTGGCAATTGAGTTGAAACTATCTCCAGTAGGTTCAGCTCCAACATAAGAAAATACTTTTTCTTCTCCATTATCCATAAGTGCAAGCATTAAAGTAATAATTTTAGAAATACTTTGCATTGTAAATTTTTTGTCATAATCACCTGAATAGTATTCTTTACCATCTAAAGCTACTACACATATACCTAAATTATTAGGATTTGCTTTTGAAAGTTCAGGTATATAAGTGGCAACGTTACCTTCTTGGGTAAAAATTTTGCTGCTTTCAAGTATAGTGTTTAATGTTTTGTTCATTTATGTTATTGTACTCCTGTTTTTTTCTTTTATTTTAATACATTCTAAGATAATGTTCAAGTTATAAAATTATATTTAAAAAGTGCTTTTTAAAAGTATTAAAAATTATTGTTTTCTTCATAAAATAGTGTATAATAATTAAAGAAATTAACAATATATAATAAATACAAGTAAATTAAGTAAGAATAAATTTGTATATCTTTAATATTACATAAAAAAAAGACAATAATAATATAGGAGGAAATTATTATGATGTACGTTAAAGCTGAAGAATTAGAAAAATACTTGAAATTAGATAGAGTGCATGCGTCAATAAATATAAAAACTGTAAAAGTTTATACTCCAGAAGTCGCAAGACCTGGCCTTCAAATGGCAGGTTACTTTGATTGGTTTTCACATGAAAGAATACAAGTTTTAGGTAAAACAGAAATATATTACTTAAGAACCCTAGAACAAAGTGTAAAAGAAGAAAGACTTGATAAATTTTTTAGCTTCGACATACCAGTAGTAATCATTGCAAATGACATGGAAATTGATGATACAATATTAAAATATGCTAAAAAATATGACAGAACAATAATGAAAACTAAACAGAAAACTATGAAATTTGTAAATGATGCAATTAGTTATTTAGAAGAGCAATTAGCGCCTGAGATAACAGTTCATGGAGTTTGTGCTGAAGTGTTTGGTATTGGAATATTATTGAGAGGAAAGAGTGGAATTGGGAAAAGTGAGACAGCACTTGAATTAGTAAAAAGGGGACATAGATTAATAGCAGATGATGCTGTTATTATAAGAAAAATAGACAATAGAGTAAAAGGGTATTGCCCAGAGTTAACACAGCATTTATTGGAAATTAGAGGTATAGGTATACTTGATATTTGCCATTTATATGGTGTAGGCTCAATAAAAATAGACCAATTTATTAATTTGGTTATAGATCTAGAGGAATGGGATGAACAAAAGGAATATGATAGATTAGGAATAGATGATTGTAGAGCAGATATTTTGGATATAAACATACCTCTAGTTACCATACCAGTTAGACCCGGTAGAAATATAGCAACAGTATTAGAGGTAGCAGCTAAGAATTACAGACAAAAGCTACTAGGATACAATACACTAGACTTATATAACAGAAGATTTTTTAATGTTGTAGAAGATTAATATGTAGAAATGCAATTTCTATTATTAAAATTGCATTTCTAATTTCAAATTTTCAGTATAGAAATATAATCCAAGTTAATTTTAATAAGTTAAAACAAAATTTTCTTAATTTTATTTTATTAAATTCATATTGCGTTATTTTTATGAAATAAAGATCGAAATAAGGAATTAATTGTTTGAAAAAACTATTTTATGGTTGCAATTTAAATAAAATTGGATTATACTAATTTTGATATTGATTTAAACCTTAGGAGGAAAAAATAAATGGCTAAAGTTATGAAAACCATGGATGGTAATACAGCTGCAGCATATGTATCATATGCATTTACTGAAGTAGCAGGTATATATCCTATTACACCATCTTCACCAATGGCAGAACTTTCAGATGAATGGTCTGCAAATGGTAAAACAAACGTTTTTGGACAAAAAGTAAAGGTAACAGAATTACAATCAGAAGCAGGAGCTTCAGGAGCTGTTCACGGCTCACTAGCAGCAGGTGCATTAACAACAACTTACACAGCTTCTCAAGGATTATTGTTAATGATACCTAACATGTATAAGATAGCTGGAGAGTTATTACCAGCAGTATTTCATGTATCTGCAAGAGCACTTGCAGGTCATGCATTATCGATTTTTGGTGATCACTCAGACGTTATGGCTACAAGACAAACAGGTTTTGCTCTTTTAGCATCAAGTAGCGTACAAGAAGTTATGGACATAGGTGGAATAGCACACTTGGCAGCTATTAAAACTAGAGTACCATTTGTACACTTTTTTGATGGATTTAGAACTTCACACGAAATACAGAAAATTGAAACTATTGACTATGCTGATTTAGCTAAATTAGTAGACTATGATGCAGTTCAAGAGTTTAAAAATAGAGCGTTAAATCCAGAGCATCCAGTAACTAGAGGTACTGCTCAAAACCCAGATATATTCTTCCAAGCTAAAGAAGCATCTAATACATTCTATGATGTAGTTCCAGATGCTGTAAATGAATATATGCAAGAAATCAGTAAGATTACTGGTAGAGAACATAAACCATTTGATTACTATGGAGCACAAGATGCTGAAAATGTTATAGTAGCAATGGGTTCGGTTGCAGAAACAATCAAAGAAGTTATTGATTATTTAACTTCTAAAGGAGAAAAGGTTGGATTATTGAATGTTCACTTATATAGACCTTTCTCAGCTAAATATTTCTTCAATGTTATGCCTAAAACAGTTAAGAAAATTGCAGTATTAGATAGAACAAAAGAACCAGGAGCTCTTGGAGAACCATTATACTTAGATGTTAAATCATTATATTATGATTTAGAAAACAAACCAGTTATAGTTGGTGGTAGATATGGATTAGGATCAAAAGATACTACTCCAGCACAAATCTTTGCAGTATATGAAAACTTAAATCAGGCAGAACCAAAAAATCAATTTACTATTGGTATCAATGATGATGTTACTCATACTTCATTAGAAACTAAAGAAAAAATTAATACTTCTGCTAAAGGTACAGTAAGATGTAAATTCTGGGGACTTGGTTCAGACGGAACTGTTGGTGCTAATAAAAGTGCTATCAAAATTATCGGAGACCATACTAGCATGTATGCTCAAGGATATTTCTCATATGACAGTAAAAAATCAGGTGGTATTACAATATCACATTTAAGATTTGGTAAACAACCAATTCGTTCAACATATTTAATTGATGAAGCTGATTTTGTATCTTGTTCTAAACAATCATATGTTACAACTTACAATGTTGTTGATGGATTAAGAAAAGGTGGAAATTTCTTATTAAATGCACAGTGGAATACAGAAGAATTAGAACAAAACTTACCAGCAAGTATGAAAAAATATATTGCTGATAACGAAATTAACTTATATACAATAAATGCTACTAAAATAGCTACGGATTTAGGATTAGGAAATAGAACTAATATGATTATGCAATCAGCATTCTTCAAATTAGCAGATGTTATACCAGTTGATGAAGCTGTTAAGTACTTAGAAGAAGCAATTGTTAAGTCTTACGGTAAAAAAGGTGAAAAAGTAGTAAACATGAATAAAGAGGCTGTTCAAAAAGGTATCACAAGCTTAGTTAAAGTTGAAATACCTGCTAGTTGGGCAAGTGCTAAGGAAGAAACAACTTGTACATCATGTTCATCTTGTTCAGGTTGTGCTAGCAAACCGGCATTTATTACTGAAGTTGTTGAACCAATGAATAGACAAGAAGGGGACAAATTACCAGTAAGTACTTTTGTTGGTAGAGAAGATGGAACATTCCCTCATGGAACTGCAGCATTTGAAAAACGTGGTATAGCAGTATTTGTACCAAAATGGGATGTAGATAACTGTATTCAATGTAACCAATGTTCATTTATTTGTCCTCATGCTTGTATTAGACCAGTTCTAGTAAATGAAGAAGAAATGAAAAATGCTCCAGAAGATTTTGCAACTAAAAAAGCTATTGGTAAAGGATTTGAAGGATTACAATACAGAATGCAAGTAAGTCCATTAGATTGTACTGGTTGCGGAAATTGTGCTGACATTTGTCCTGCCAAAACAAAAGCTTTAACAATGGAACCATTAGAGTCACAAATGAAAGAAGCAGCTAATTGGGACTTTGCTATTGAAAAAGTAGATATTAAAGATTCAATCATGGATAAGAGAACAGTTAAAGGTAGTCAATTTGCTCAACCTTACTTGGAATTTAGTGGTGCTTGTGCAGGATGCGGAGAAACTGCATATGCTAAAACAGTTACACAATTATTTGGTGAAAGAATGATTATAGCTAATGCTACAGGTTGTTCATCAATCTGGGGTGGTTCAGCTCCTTCAACACCATATTGCAAAGATAAGAATGGTAGAGGACCAGCTTGGGCTAACTCATTATTTGAAGATAATGCTGAATATGGATACGGAATGGCAGTAGCTAATAAAAATATTAGAGAAAGCATAAAATTAGCAATTGAAAAATTATTGGATAAAGAAATACCAAATGAGTTAAAAGCAACATTTGTTGAATGGGTGGATTCATTTGAAGATGCTGATGCTTCAAAAATTGCATCAGAAAAAGTATTAAAAGAAATTGATAATTATAAACCATGTTGCGATGAATGTGCTACATTAATAAAAGAAATATTAGATAAGAAAGACAACTTATCTAAAAAGTCAGTATGGATATTTGGTGGTGACGGATGGTCATATGATATAGGATATGGCGGATTAGATCACGTATTAGCATCTGGTGAAGACGTAAATGTAATGGTATTTGATACAGAAGTTTATTCAAATACAGGTGGTCAATCTTCAAAAGCTACTCCAACAGCTTCAGTTGCTAAATTTGCTGCAGCAGGTAAGAGAGTTAAGAAAAAAGACTTAGGTATGATTGCTGCTACTTATGGTTATGTGTATGTAGCTCAAGTTGCAATCGGTGCTGATAAAAACCAATTCATGAAAGCTTTAGTAGAAGCAGAAAGCTACAATGGACCATCATTGATTATAGCTTATGCTCCATGTATCAACCATGGTATCAAAGCTGGTATGGGTAAAACTATAGACAGAGAAAAGAAAGCTGTTGAATCTGGTTACTGGCATTTATACAGATTTAATCCGACTCTAAAAGAACAAGGTAAAAATCCATTTACTTTAGATTCTAAAGAGCCAAAAGCATCATTCAGAGAATTCTTAGATGGTGAAGTAAGATATACATCATTAAAAGGATCATTCCCAGAAGTTGCTGAAGATTTATTTGCAAAAGCAGAAGAAAATGCAAAAGAAAGATTAGATTCTTACAAAAGAATGGCAGAAATGCAATACTAGTAAGTAAAAGTTAATAAATAGAAAAATTGAGATGGAATCGCGAACCATCTCTTTTTTTATGCAGGAAAGTTCTAATCCTAGTATATAAAAAAATAGGATTGCATAGGATAGTATGGTTTATTTGGCAGCTTTTACATGATAGCTCAAAATATAAATATGTTTTAGATTTATTATTTAAATTTCAAGCAAATACAGCAGTAGAAATAACTTAAATTAATTTACATAATATAAAATATTCTTGTTTTAAATAGTAAAAAAGTATATAATAATATTGTCTAAAAATATATGGAGGATTCACAATATGAAAGCTTATGATTTAATAAAAAAAATTGAGTTTGAAGTTACTACTCAAGAATTAATTAGTTTAATGAAAGATGGAAACAGACAAGTAGAGTTAACATTAAATGGAAAACAAACTGATGATGTTGGTTACTTAACTTGGGATAAAGAACATTGGACAACTATAGATGCTAATAGATTTATGCGTTGTTATTCTTTAGAAGGTAAATCATTAATGGAATCAACTGCTCATAACATATATGATTTACAAAATGATTTTCATCCAGAATTAGCTTTAAAAATAGAAATTAATTAGTAACTCTTAGGAGGGATATATATGTTAAACATAGTAATTTGTGATGATGATAATGAAATGTGCTTAAATCTTAAAAAAAGTTTAATTCAAAACATAGAATTTGAATTCAAATTACATATTTTTCACGATTACGATTTGAATTTTCATGAATATATATTATATAATAATATCCCTTCTATCTACATTTTTGACATTGAACTTAATAATACAAATGTAGATGGTTATGGAATAGCAAAAAAAGTTAGAAAAGCAAAATCGTATAGTGACGAAATTATTTTTTTATCTAGCTATACTTCAGGGATAATAAATACATATAAATATAAGATTAAGCCTATTGATTTTATAGAAAAATCAAGTTATTGTTACTTAGATGTTATTAGTGCAGTAAATGAAGCAAAACTTAGAATAGATGCAAGGGCTTTAGAAAATGATAGCGGTGCTTTGCTGATAAATGAAGGTAAAGATACGTATAGGATAAAATACAAAAATATTATATGTATAGAGAAAATAAAAAATTGTAAAAAGGTAGAAATAACAGTAGTTAAAGCAAATGACAATTTAGACAAAAATATATATACTACTTATAAAGCTATTGAAAAAATTTACGAAGAGTTAGATGATAGATTTTCACAAATATCAAGAGGCGTTATAATTAATAAAAAATTTGTGAAAAAAGTAAGCTCAAATGGGCAAGTTGTTATGGCAAATGGAAATATATTTATGACAAGTGTAAAGAAAACAAAGGAGTTAAAAGATGAGTTATAGCTTTTCTCTATTTCTAGGTTCAATTGTTAAAAGTTATATTTATTTATCTTTGTTCCCATCTAGATTGTTAAATAAAAAACATAAATTTAATACATCATATTATTTTTTTATTTTCTTTTTTTCTATTTTAATATATTTTCTGAACGATAAAAATTTTGTATTGAAAACATTTATAACTATATTTTTTGAATATTTGATAATAAAAAAAATATATGCAACTAATAGTGTAATATCCTTGATTATTTCAGTTATGACATATTCAATAGTGTTTATTTGTAATCAACTATGCTTATTATTTTTTATAGAACAATTGGATTTAGACTTAATATATATTAAATATTACCCAGAAAGGGTTATAGAAATTAATTTGTCATTGTTATGCATTTTAGCTATATTAAGAGGTATTATTAGCCCTAGGATGTTTTTCAATGAAATAAAGGAATTTAGCTTTGAAAAGAAGAATATGAGAATAGTATTTCTATATGCTGTGTTTTCAATAGTATTTCTAGCGTTGGTAGGTTTTATATTGACAGAAGAAAAACCTTTTTCAACCAATTATATTGTATGTATAATTTTAGTGATGAATTTTATAGTAATCAATTATTTATATATATTTCAAATAAAAGAATTAATAAGAAGTAAGAATGATTTTGATACAATAAATAACTATATTGCTGGTGTTGAAAAAACTGCTTCGCAGTTAAAAAAACAAGAGCATGAACATAATAATGAGCTAATAACAATTAAAGCATTAGCTCAGGAAAACAACACACAACAAATTATTGAACTTATCGAAAATATATGCAAAAATAAAAATAAAAATAAGATATCAGCTAATATTGGGCTTGATAAAATACATGATAATATTTTGAAAAGCTTGATAATGCATAAAATCAATAGTACAAATAGTCTAGGTTTAAAAACAGAGGTTTTTATAAGAGAAAAAATAAATCCAATAAATGTTTCACCTAAAGATCTTACTAACATTATAGGTATAATTATGGATAATGCTATTGAAGGAGCAATTAATTCTAATCAAAAATATATAAGTATACTTATGGACAATGATGAAGAAGATGAAGAGATGAATATAACAATTGCTAATACATATAAAGATTCTCCGACTATTTATCAAAAGGGTGTTTCAACAAAGGGCAGTCTAAGAGGGAATGGACTTTCAATATTATCTGAAATTGAAGACGAAAATGATAGGATTAGAATTAGCACAGAAATTACCGAGGAATTGTTTATACAAGACGTATTTATAAGAAAATAAATATTTCGGGGAGTGAAAAAACGTTTTCCCGGTAATTTTTAAATTTTTTTTAAAAGAATGTGCTAATATAATATTGTGATAGAGATAAGAAAAAAATATTTCTTATCAGAGGGCTATCATGAGGGATTGTTTATTATAATATAATATTAGAGAAGCTCATTTTGTGGGCTTTTTTGCGTTTTATGAGTTATAAATGTTATTTGACAATACATTATACTTAGGTTAAAATATAGGTAGGCAAAAAAAGTATTAGGAGGAAAATATGGAAAAATTAATTATCAGTGCTGCAATTTGCGGTGCAGAAGTAACTAAAGAACAAAATCCTGCAGTTCCTTATACAATTGAAGAAATTGTAAGAGAAGCAAAATCAGCATACGATGCTGGTGCTGCAGTAATTCATTTACATGTAAGATGGGATGATGGAACACCTACACAGGAAACAAAGAGATTTCAAGAAGCAGTAGATGCTATTAGAAAAGTTTGTCCAGATGTTATTATCCAACCTTCAACAGGTGGAGCAGTTGGCATGACAGACTTGGAAAGATTAGCTTCTACAGATATTGTACCAACACCTGAGTTTGCAACTTTGGACTGTGGAACATGTAATTTTGGTGGAGATGAAATATTTGTTAATACAGATAACACAATATTTAACTTTGCTAAGATTATGAAAGAAAGAGGTATAAAACCTGAACTTGAAGTTTTTGACAAAGGAATGGTTGATATTGCTCGAAAAGCTGATAAAAAAGGTTTATTAGTACATCCTTTACACTTTGATTTTGTACTTGGCGTTCAAATGACAGCAACGTTACGTGATTTAGTATTTATGGTAGGTAGTTTACCAGAAGGCTCAACTTGGACAGCTACTGGCCTTGGTAGAAATGCATGGCATATTGCTGCTGCTACAATATCATTAGGTGGAAATGTAAGAGTTGGGTTTGAAGATAATCTATACTTAGAAAAAGGTGTTTTAGCAAAATCAAACGGAGAAATGGTTGCAAAAGCAGTTCAATTAGCTAAGCTACTTGGAAGAGAAATAGCAACTCCAGATGAAGCAAGAGAAATATTAGGACTTAAAAAATAAATAAAAAGGAGCTAAAAGCTCCTTTTTTAATATGCGTATTTAGGTTTTTTATCAAATGTGTGAATTGTATCTATGAAACGTATTGTACCAGATTTAGAACGAGTTACCACAGAATATGTTCTTGCTTGCTTGTTTGCATAGTATCGAACACCTTTTAGAAGCTCACCATCTGAAACTCCTGTAGCAGCAAAAATAACGTCATCACCTTTTGCTAAATCTTCCATAGTAAGAACTTTGTTCCAGTTATCACCAATCATTTCAATACATCTTTTTGTCTCTATATCATTTTCAGGAACTAATCTTCCTTGGAATTCTCCACCTAAACATTTAAGCGCGGCAGCAGCTATTACTCCCTCTGGAGCACCACCTTTTCCAATAAGTAAATCAACTCCAGAATCATCAAAACATGTAGCTATTGCAGTTGCAACATCACCATCTCCAAAAAGTTTAACTCTAGCACCTACGCGTCTTGCAATATCTATGTATTTTTGGTGTCTTGGTCTATCAAGCATGGTAACAGTGATTTCAGTTACATCTTTTCCTAGTGATTTGGCAAGATTAAATATATTAACATCTAGTGGTTTTGTTATATCAATGACACCAACACCTTTAGGGCCAGCTGCAATCTTTTCCATGTACATATCTGGTGCGTGTAATAGGCATCCTTTTGGAGCTACAGCAACAACTGCTAAAGCATTAGGTAATCCTTTTGCACAAAGATTAGTACCATCTAAAGGGTCAACAGCTATGTCTATTTCAGGTGTACCAGGAGCACAAGTACCTATTTTTTCACCAATGTAAAGCATAGGTGCTTCATCCATTTCTCCTTCTCCAATTACAACAGTACCGTTAATATCAAGTACTTGAAACATTCCTCTCATACCATCTACAGCTGCTTGGTCTGCAATTTCTTTATCGCCTCTACCTAAATATTTGGCGCATCCTAAAGCTGCAGCTTCTGTAACTCTAACAATATTTAGAGCTAATTCTCTATCCATATAAAATCTCCTTATTAATAAAATTATTATAGAATTTTTTTGTTAATTTATATATTTAGTATAACACATATAATTAAATTTGTGAACAATTAATTATTAGAGTAGCCTATAATTATATATGTTACTCTAATTAAAGCGTTAGTCGAAAAATTACGGCACTAAACTATAAATTAGTTGGGATATATTTTATAATAAAAATAGTGTTGCAACTAAGTTATCAACACTATTTTTATTTATTATATTTTATGTTATTAAATAATTAAATATCTAAATTAAGTTTTTCAATTTCCAATGGTTCAATTGATTCTTCTATTGATTTGCTATTAGATGCTTCAGCATATGCATTTATACATTTTGCATTTGTACGCTTTTTATTAATTGTAAGAGGACCATTTACGCATCCACCTTCACATGCCATTCCTTCTATGAAATTACCATTTAATCTACCAAATTTAGCAAGCTTTAATGCTTTTTCACATTCTACTAAGCCACTGCAAACAACTGGTTTTACGTCTATGTTTAGGCCTTCAGTTTCAATGATGTGTTTAACAGCTTCAGTAACACCACCGGAACAAGCAAATGCTCTACCAAATTTAGTAGCAGTATCATGAGGTTTTGCTTCGCATAATGAAACATCAATATCTGAAGCATCGATATATGCTTGAAGTTCATCAAATCCCATAACATAATCTACATCACCAACTAATTCTTCTTTTTGAATTTCCATTTTTTTTGATATGCATGGACCAATAAAAATTATTCTTGAATTTTTATCATGCTTCTTAATAAGTCTAGCAGTTGCAATCATTGGCGAAACTGCAGTTGATATATTATCGACTAACTCAGGGTATTTTTGTTAATTAATGCTACAAAAGCTGGGCAACAAGATGAAGTTATGAATTTTTTATGACCTAATTCTTCCTTCAATAGATTAGCCTCATAGTGTGCAATGATATCTGCACCTACTGCTGCTTCAACAACATCATAAAATCCTAATTTTTTAATTGCTTCAATAACTTGTTCGATTTTATATTCAGCAAATTGAGCTGCAATAGCAGGTGCTACTACTGCATATACTTTATAATTTTGATTATTATTAGATTCTTTTATTAATTTAACAATATTTAATAAATAAGATTTATCAACGATTGCACCAAAAGGGCATTTTGCAACACAAGCACCACAACTAACACAATTTTCTTCAACAATCATTGCTTTTTTTGTGCTAGGGTCAATCTTTAGAGCATCCATCTTACATGATTTAATACATGGTCTCCTTACGTCAGAAATAGCTTCAAATTGACATGATTCGTGGCACTTACCACATTCTATACACTTATCTTGGTCTATATGTGCTCTTTTATTAATAATAGAAATTGCTCCAACAGGACAATTTTCAACACAGTGGTGTGCTAAGCACCCTCTGCAAGCCTCTGTCACAGAGAATCTGTTTACTGGGCATTCGTCACAAGCTATTTCAATTGTATTAACAACATTATCTTTAACATCATAAATAATATTCTTTATTTTTTCAGTAACGATAGCTCTTTCTTTATATATACAGCATCTTGTTTCTGCTTTAGGACCAACTATGACTTTAGGAATGTCTAAAATGTCATTTACTAGTGTATCATTAAGTTCTGATTTTACAATTTCTTTTAATAGGTTGTATTTTCTGTATTGGACATGACTGTCAAATTTTCTCATATAATTTATTAAATCCTTTCTAATCTTTTTATAAGTATTTAGTAGTTATTTCTTTACCTGCTTTCTTTAATTCTTCAATTAAATCATATATAATTTTTAGTTTAATATTAAACCCCGTAGGGAAGTTTGGATTTTGATGTGCCGGATTTACAGCCTTTCCTATATAAAAATTTATGTGTGTACTTTCTTGTATCAACATTTTTGTTAACAAAGAACAGCCGTTATAATCCTTATCATCTATGTAATTGTCATATGTATTTTTATTAAATTCTTTAATCATTTCTAAAGTTTTACCAAGTGTAAGTACTCCTTCAGTTACTAAATCAAAACCATCGATATATGCTATTGGAGGTATTCCTTCACGCATTGTATCAATATCAACGTTTAATTCTCTATTTAATTCTCTTTGAGCAATTAGTGCAGTAGTTCCACCACACAATATTTTTTTTGAATTACCTTTTGTCATTAACTTTGCAAGTTCCTTATCTAATGATTTATCAACTGGTGGACCAATAAAAATATCAATATATTCAGGTTTCCTAAGTTTTATAGTTAATATAGTTGTGTCATCCCCCGGCTTATTGTTATATAAGTTATTGCAAACACCAATAAAGTTTCCATTTAATATTTTAGAAGTATTATTGATTTTATTTAATCCTTCTAAATAGTCATTAATTTCACTCCAACCCCACCCTAAATTCAGGAGTTGTCCAATTCCAGCATGTACAGCTCCATCACTAATAATGTTAAGTGAGTCTCCAAGTTGTAGTTTGAATTTAGATTCAAAAACATTTTTATTACCAACAGTAATCATAGTTTTGGGTATATTTTTAAATACTCCATCGTTATAATAAAAATAAGCGGGATTATCATATTCAGCTATATATGTATTATATTCATTGTCAATCTTAATTATAGTGAATGTTGAATATGCTAATTTTCTAATTTTACATTCAGGTAGAGTATTGATTATTGTCTCTATAGTTTCTTCTATACTAGCACCATCTTTAATCATAGTAGCAACAATTTTGGAGGTTAAAGTTGATAGTATATTTGCTTTAACACCACTTCCAAGCCCGTCAGATAATACAGCAATATAACCATTTTCATTATGTACAATCTCAACTTTATCGCCACATAATTCTTCACCGTATTTATTTATGCTGCTATAGTTTATATCAAGAAAATAATTCATTATATATCACTCTCTTCTTCAGTAACTACTTTCTTTAGCTTTAACAAGGTAGTTTTTGTTTCAGCAGTTGTTTCGCCAAGTAAGCCAGCAATTTCTTGAACAACGCGCATTTGTTTTTCAATTACCTTATCTGCAGTTTCAATAGTATTTAGCTTTAATTTAAGCAATTTATCTTTTTTATTTTCTTCATCAGTTACATCCAATAGTATAATAAAAATCATTTTTACATTGGGTAAGTATATAAAACTTCCATAAGCTGTTATACCATAGGACGAAATAAGTAGTTTCTTATTGAGTATGTTTTGTTCTGTTTCAATAACTTGCTCACATTCTACAGTAGGTATAAGCATAGATAAATTTTTTCCGCGCATATTAGATATTTTTGTACAAAATGCTTTTTCGGCTTGAGGATTTAATTCTAAAATATTGAGGTCTTTATCAACAATAAATAAAATATTAGGTGAATATTCAAAACTTATGTTTGAGATTCTTTCAGCTTTGGCTTTCATATAAGGCATGCACATTTCTGGATATGACATGCCATCAAGAACAGAAATAGCTTTTTGTCTACATGTTTCGTAACCACAAGAACTACAATTTAGTTCGTCACTAACATTGTGTTTACCTAATTTTTCTAAAACAGATTTGATTTCCTCATCTGTATATTTCTTTGTGACAAGGTGTTTGTCCCTAAATTTTCTAGAAAAATTTATATTATATACATCTTTTGCTACCTGCTTACTAAAGTAATCAGAACGCTTAAGCATGCTCTTTAAATTTATTTTTCGTATAAATACATTAGTAGAGTCCTTTGGTACAGCAGGACCCTCTATACAACCACCTTCACAACTGTTAGCTTCAATGAAAATATTTTTCAAATCGTTGTTTTTAAGTTCTTCGAATAAATCTTTACATTGTTGAGTACCACTAACAGATATACTTGTATAATTTTTCTTGTCCAACACATCTTTTAAGCCAGGTAAAATTCCATTTTCTGTGGGATACTTTTGTCCTAGCTTATTACCAGTTTTGTCGGGAGTACTGTTTTCACACTTACTAATGTCAATACCTGTTTCTGAGAAATAATTTTCTAATTCCTCAAAAGATATGACCGCATCCATGATATTAGTAACCTGATAAGGATATGCTTCGCATTTTTTTGCTATACAAGGTCCTAAAAAAGTAATATAAATATCTTTCCCAAATTCTTTTCTTAACATTTTACAGTGTGCAATCATAGGAGAATCAACTGGTATCATGTTATTTATTAATTCTGGATAATAAGTTTGAATCATTAAATTTACAGATGGACATGCTGTTGTAATAATGTTTTCCCCGCTAGATTTTTCAACATAATCATTATATAATTCTGTAACTATATTCGCACCGATAGATGTTTCTTCTATTCTATGTATACCCATTTTTCGTAAAGCACCAATTAATTTATAAGGATCTTTGTAAATACCAAGATAAGATGGAGCAATACTAATAATAACTTTTTTATTTTCATTAATAGCATTAATGACTTTATCAAGATCACTTAAAATATATCTAGCATTTTGAGGGCAAACTAAAAAGCATTTGCCACATGCAATACATCTATTTTCAACAATTTGAGCTTGGTCATTAACCATTTTTATTGCTTTAACAGTGCAATTCCTAACACATTTATAACAGTTCTTACAGTTCGCAGGTACAAAATCTAAAATTTTCATTTATTAATTCTCCCTAGCACAGTATTATTAAAAAAGTCTTTAGCCGTAGATGGAACTACAGAATATATTTCATTTTCAAACTGAACTGATACTGCTTCGGTACAATGACCTAAGCAGAAAGCGCCTTTTATAATGATGTCATTCTCTAAATTGTTTTCTTTAATGCATTGTTTAAATTGTTCTATAACACAATATGAACCTTTTAAATGGCATGCACTGCCAACACAAATACTTAACTCTAACATACATTCACCCCATAATATAAGAAGATTAATTCTAGTAATTATATATTATATGCTCACAATAATTATAATTACTATACTATAGTTTGTCAATCTAAAATGTTAAATTATTAACGAAATAATTTGCACAAAATAGTTAATATATACAATTTAATTTGTCCTTGACTTAATAATATTAGGATGATATTATTAAATTGCTTATCCGTTTTACTTATCTTGCCAAAAATCCATTAATGGTGATTTTAAATATGAATAAGGCCTATAAAATTTGGAGGTGTTTTTTTGAATTTAACTGATTTATCAAATATGAAGTTACCAGAATTAAAAGAATTAGCACAAAAAAAGGGAATTTTAAATATTTACAAGTATAAAAAGAGTGAACTAATAGAAGAAATTTTAAAAGAAATAGAAAGCATTAAAAAACAGGAAGAAAAAGAAAAAGTAAAAAAGGATTTGCCTGATAGATTGAATGAAGAAGTTGAAAATAGTAGCGATGTGCTTGAAATTTCAGGTATACTAGAATCTCATCAAGATGGATATGGCTTTTTAAGAACTAATAATTATCTAACCAGCGAAAACGATGTATATATTTCTCCTTCACAAATTAGGAGATTTCAATTAAAAACTGGTGACAAGGTAAGTGGTATAACACGCTCTCCAAAACAAGGTGAAAAATTCAAAGCATTATTATATGTGAAAAAAGTTAATGATTTAGATCCCGAATTATCTAGAAACCGTAAAAATTTTGATACTTTAACACCTATTTATCCAAATAATAGAATAAGGTTAGAATCAAATTCCAAAGATATTGCAATGAGAATAATTGATTTGGTTTCACCTATTGGAAGAGGACAAAGAGGTATGATAGTTGCTCCTCCTAAAGCAGGAAAAACTACATTGTTGAAAAATATTGCAAATAATATATCAAATAATTATCCTGAAATAGAAATAATCATTTTACTTATAGATGAAAGACCAGAGGAAGTTACAGATATGAAAAGATCTGTAAATGCAGATGTTGTATATTCTACATTTGATGAGCTTCCAAAAAATCATATAAAAGTGGCAGAAATTGTTCTAGAAAGAGCAAAAAGATTAGTCGAGCATGGAAAAGATGTAGTAATATTATTAGATAGTATAACAAGATTGGCAAGAGCATATAACTTAACAATTCCACAAACAGGAAGAACATTGTCAGGTGGTCTTGATCCTGGAGCATTATATAGTCCAAAAAGATTTTTCGGTGCTGCTAGAAATATTGAAAACGGTGGTAGCTTAACTATTCTGGCCACTGCTTTAGTAGAGACAGGCAGTAGGATGGATGATGTTATATTCGAAGAATTCAAGGGAACAGGAAATATGGAGGTTCACTTAGACAGAAAGTTATCTGAAAGAAGAGTATTCCCTGCACTTGATATTAATAAGTCGGGTACTAGAAAAGAAGATTTATTATTGACTAGCAAAGAGTTGCAGACAATTTGGCAAATTAGAAAAGCACTTAGTAATTTTCATACTGTAGATGTAACTGAAAGATTATTAGATGGATTATTAAAAACTAAATCTAATAACGAATTTATACATGAAGCAGCTACAATATTTAACATAGAAAAACAAAAATGATAAATAAATAATTAAATAGATAAAAAATATATTGAAATATATAATTTGATGTGCTATAATCTCTTAGTACGTTGATGAAACGATGATATTAAAAGTTATTATTAAATATAATATAAAGATTTAGAAAGAGGTGAATTTGATGAAACAAGGAATACATCCAGAATACAAAAAAGCTATAGTAAAATGTGCATGCGGAAACACTTTTGAAACAGGTTCAGTTGTTGATGAAATAAAAGTTGAGATTTGTTCAGAATGCCATCCATTTTTTACAGGTAAACAAAAGTTTATCGATAAAGGTGGTAGAGTTGACAGATTTAAGAAAAAATACGGAATGTAAAATTCATCTTAAATTTAATCAAATTATAATTAGTCGATATTTATATATCGGCTTTTTTATATACTAGAAAATTTTATTACTAGTATATAAAAAAATATATAAACATATAATAAATTGTGCAATATGAAATTCCATTGTATAATAAATTTGTATGTGCTATAATTATTTATAATAATTATAATAAAAGTATGTATAAAGGTGGTGAGTTAATGTCACATCAAGCATTATATAGAAGATTTCGTTCTAAAACCTTTGATGAAATTATAGGACAAGAACATGTCGTAAAAACTTTGAAAAATCAAATATTATCAAATAATGTAGCTCATGCATATCTTTTTTGTGGTATAAGAGGTACAGGTAAAACCTCAACAGCTAAAATATTGGCTAGAGCAGTAAATTGCTTAAATAATGCAGATGGCAATCCATGCAACGAATGTGAAATATGTAAAAGTATATTAAATGAAACAAATATGGATGTAGTTGAAATGGATGCAGCTTCAAATAATGGTGTTGATGACATTAGAGAGTTACGTGATAAGGTAAAATTTATGCCTTCAAAAAGTAAGTATAAGGTATATATCATAGATGAGGTACATATGCTTTCAAAAGGTGCGTTTAACGCACTTCTAAAAACTTTGGAAGAACCACCTGAACACCTAATATTTATACTTGCTACTACCGAACCACAAAAAATTCCTGCAACAATTTTATCTAGATGTCAAAGATTTGATCTTAGAAGAATTACTGTAGAAGATACAGTCAAAAACATGCAAAACATATGCGATGAAATCGGAGTAGAAATAGATGAAAAAGCTTTGAAGCTAATAGCTGCTAATTCTGATGGTGCGATGCGTGATGCTTTAAGTATACTAGATAGATGCTTGACATTTGGTTCTAGTAAAATTGAATATGATGATGTTAATGATCTTTTGGGAATAGTTAGTTTTGATAATATAATTAAAGTATCAAATGCGATTATTGATAAGAATTTAAAAGAAATAATGTCATTGATAAATATTAATTTGAATCAAGGTAAGGATTTATTATTATTTATAGAAGAAATAATAACATATTTTAGAAATATGTTATTATATAAGACTACAGCTTTAACTGATAATTTAGTTAGAATGACTGAAGATAATATTGAACTATTAAAATCACATGCAGAAAGGATTTCTCTAGATCAAATAATATCTATAATTCAAAAATTATCAGAAGCATTATCAGAATGTAAAAAATCAATAAATCCTAGAATAATATTTGAGATTAAAATAATAAGCTTAATGGAATCATCAAATACTATAAGTAATAATGAGGATATTAATAATCTTATTAAAAGGGTTGAATATTTAGAAAGTGCTATAAAAAATAGTTCTTATGTAAATATAAATACAAAAAATGAGCATGTTTTTAATAAAAAACCTATTGAAAAACCAAGTAGAAAACCTAAGGGAAAATTAGTAGCATCAGATGAAATAATGACAGAGAATAATGATATTGTAATAGATACGTCATTAACTGATGAAGATGTTATAAAAAAAATATCTAATAATTGGAATCAGTTTTTGAAAGTAATAAGAAGTGAAAATGCTGGGTTATCAGCTATAATTAGAGAGAGTAAGTTATCTCATATAAATAATAAAACTATTTATTTTGAATATGAGTCTAAATTTAACTTTCATTACACAGCTGCTAATCAAGATAAAAATAAATCTAAGCTTAAAGAAATACTGTTAGGTTTTTTAAAGGCAGAATATAATGTTGATTTTATTTTAAAAACAGACAAAAAAAATCAAGATGTAAAAAAATCTATGGATGATGTTTTTGAAGATATGAAGACTGCTTTTGGAGAAGATAAGGTAGAGCTTAAATAATATATTAAATTGGAGGAAAGTATGAAAGGTAGAAAAATGCCACCTATGGGAGGCGGTAACATGAATAATATGATGAAGCAGGTTCAAAAAATGCAACAACAAATGGAAGCTGCTCAAAGGGAAATAGAGGATAAGGAATTAGAAAGCACATCAGGTGGAGGAGCAGTTACTGTAGTTATTACAGGTAAAAAAGTTTTAAAATCTATAAAAATAGATCCTGAAGTAGTTGATAAAGATGATGTTGAAATGCTAGAAGATTTAGTTGTTGCTGCTATAAATGAAGCTTTTAGAAAAGCTGATGAAGTAAGCGAACAAGAAATGAAAAAAGTTACAGGTGGTATAAATATCCCTGGATTATTCTAGTTAAAAAAGGTGGATATATATGGAGCAATTTACAGCTCCCATAGCAAAACTTGTTGAAGAATTTTCAAAGCTTCCAGGAATAGGCAGAAAAACTGCACAGAGATTATCTTTTTATGTACTAGATATGAGTAATAATGATGTGTTAGAATTAGCAAGAGCAATAGTTAACGCAAAAAAACTAACTAAATTTTGTTCTATATGTGGTAATTTATCTGAAAATGATAAATGCTTAATTTGTAATAGTGAAAAGAGAGATAAAAGTACAATTTGTGTAGTAGAGGATGCAAAAGACATTCTAGCTATGGAAAGAGCAAGAGAATATAATGGTGTATATCATGTTTTACATGGAACAATTTCACCACTTGATGGTATAGGACCTGATGAAATTAATATTAAAGGGTTAATAAGTAGACTTGATGATAAGACACAAGAAATTATACTAGCTACAAATCCTACTATAGAAGGGGAAGCAACAGCAGTTTATATTGCACGACTTATAAAGCCAATGGGTATAAAGGTAACAAGGATAGCTCATGGTATACCAATTGGTGGAGATATAGAATATGCTGATGAAGTAACTATTTTAAAAGCAATGGAAGGTAGAAGAGAAATTTAATATTTTTAGTAATTTATGAATAAAAAACAACCTTTTGTCTATAATTTATAATAACAGTAAAGTTTCAATTTATTGGTAATAAAATAGACGGGAGGTTTTTTATGTTTTACGTTGAAAAAGAAAAAGAAAATATTATTAGAAATTTTTTAGATAGTATAAAGAAAACAAGCAGTAAAGATGTTGTGGAAATAAAAAATGCTATTCAAAAAGCAAAACAAGATTGGGCAATTTCACAGCAATATTTTGATTCTGTCAGTGAGCCTGATTTAGTAGATTATGCTATTTTTAATCAAAAAGCATGTGAACAAAAATATGCTTATCTTATTAAGCAAGCAAAACAACTTAATTTAATAAATTAATATTTATGAGGGGGAATAGATATGTTTGGTGCTGAACTTGGGGTAGTTTTCTTATATTCAGCAATAATAATGCTTGTATTTTTATTTGCATGGATATTGATTGTACCATTTAAGTTGCTAAAGAAAATAGCCTTGAATGTAATTGTGGGTATAGTATGTATTATGTTATATAATTACATAGGAGCAACGACAGGTGGCTATGGATCAATAGGTATAAATTTGATAACAACTGGTGTGGTAGGTGCATTAGGTATACCAGGATTTGTTGCAATTATAGTAATTAAAGCGATTTTATAAAAGTTAATACTTTAATTTACTTTTTATACTGTTAGTGTTATAATTCTTTTTATATACACGAGTTAAATTATATTAATAACGGAGGGAAAAATGAGTTCAACAACAACAACAATAATAGTTATAGTAGCAGTTATAGCCTTGATTTTAAGGACAGTGATAAGATATAAATTTTTATCAAAACAGGTAGATAAGTTAAATAAAATATTATATACGGATAGAAATCCTAATGGATATGTTGAAGAGCTTGATAAAATATTAAGTAAGCAGAAAAATAAACACGATAAAGATATAAACCTATTGCAAAAGGCAACAGGATTATTTTATGCTGGAAGGTTTGATGAGGCTAAACATGTACTAAATGTTGAAATGAAGCAAATACCAGCAAATGGACAGCATTTATTTTATCAAAATTTAATTCTTTCAATGTTATTTAATGGAGAGATTGAAGAAGGACATAAAGCATTGATAGATGCAACAGAAGTGTTAACATCAATCAAAAAAACTGCAAATAATAAATTTGCTATAGAATTTTTATTTGCTGTAGATGATTTATATCAGGGTAAATACGAAGAAAGAAAAGACTTCTTTTTAGATTTATGTGAAAATGGAAGAAATTATTATAGAAAAGCTATGGCAAATTACTGTGTAGCTTTAATATATAAAAATGAAAATAACCTAGAGGAAATGAACAAACATTTAGAATTGGCAAAAGAAATTGGGCAAAATTCTTTTGTAGAAAAATTAGTATTAAGTAAATAAAAAAATTAATCTTATTTAAATTACATATTTTATATTAGTATCAAAAGCTGTAGTAGAAATAAATGGAATTTCTATTACAGCTTTTATTTTGTCATATTTTGCAGTAGAGTAAATTGTCGAATATAGTATGAAAAAAATAGTGTGATTCTGGGCTTTATGAAGACTTTTTGTAGTAATTTTAAAAATTATATTTTAAAATAATATATGTTAGATTATTTTAGTATATGGTGGTGAAATATTTTGTCTAATATAGAAAACATAGTTAATTACAATGAAATATTTAACGAAATGAAGATAATGTTTTTACTTATAAACAATAAGGGCATTATTTTGGATATCAATAATCAAGCGTTAAGTTTATTAGGATATAAAAAAAGTGATTTGCAAAACAATGGAATGTATTTGATATGTCGAGATAGAATATTTGATAATTTATCTAAAGAAAACATAAAAAAACAAAGTGTAAATTTTATATGTAAAAATGGTCATATTATTCCACTGAATTTGAAAATAACATATTTTGATACTGAAAATAGTAATATAATTATGCTTAAATTGGAAGAAGTAAAAGCAAAAGGATTAGTTAATTTTTGTGAATTAAACAATAATTTGCATGGTGATTCATTTGCTAGTTTCATAAAGGATACAAAAGGAAAATATGTTTTTATTAATAGTAAGTTTGAAAATTTATTTAGAATAAAGCGTGAAAAAATAATTGGTAAGGATTCATATGAGGTATGGAATGATGATCGTTCATATAAATGGGAAAAAGAAGATTTATTCGTTATAAACACGAAAGATACTTTTACTTCATTTGAGAGTATGATAGTAGATGATGATATCAAGTATTATGAAATACAAAAAAGTCCAGTAAAAGATAATAATGAAAATATTATTGGTGTGTATGGCATTATAAGAGATATGACAGAAGATATAAGGCTTAAAAATGATTTGATGATTCAAAATGAGCAATTATCAATTCTATATAAAATTATGTGCACAGCAACAAATTTAAATGTAGAACAATTGTTTGATTATTTAAGAGATACTTTAAATGGACTTTTTAATATAGATTGGATAACAGTTTATTTATATAATGAAGATTCTAAAGAAAATGAATATTTGATTTCTAAAGGTATTAGTAAAAGATTTTATAATAAATACATACTTACAAAGAAAAATTTAAGTTACATAAACTATATTTATAATAATAGAAAATCCATACCAATGTCTAAAGTTAATGAAAATATGTGCTTAGTTGATTTAGAGTTAGCTAAGTTCGAAGGAGTAACATACCTTTCTAGTTATCCACTTTTGTACAATGATGAGTGTATGGGAGTTATAAATTATGGTAGCAGAAACGTGGAATATACATATAGTTGGGATAATCAGTTTATTGAATTAGTATCTAATACTGTAGCTAATATTTTGAAAATTACTATGATGTATGAGAAATTAGAAAAAAATTTAAAAATTCAGATGGAATATAGAGAAAAATTAGATTTGTATTTTGATACAACTTTAGATTTTTTTTGCATTATTGATAGTAATGGTAAGTTCGTTAAAGTTGGTAAGCGAATGACTAATGAGTTAGGTTGGACTGAAGAAGAAGTTTGTTCAAAATATGTATGTGATTTTATACATGAAAAGGATTCTGCATATATTAAAACGAATGATTTGTTTGAAAATTTTGAGAGTGGAGAGTTATGTGTAAGATTTCGATGCAAGGATGATAGATATATAACAATAGATTGGAATATCAAATTCTTGAAGGATGCAGACATATATATATGCTCAGGAAGAAATTTGACGGATAAGATATTACTAGAGCAAAAGAAAAAGTTAATTGATGAATATATAAATATTGAGAAAGTAAAAAGTGAATTTCTATCTAATGTTGCACATGAACTTAGAACCCCTATTTCAATTATTTATGGCTCCGTTCACATGATAGAAAATAGATACAATAGCATTAATATTCAGGATGGAAAAATTACTAATTATTTAAAAACAACAAAGAAAAACACATTTAGACTTATAAGACTAATAAACAATATGTTAGACATAACAAATTATGATGCGGGTTGTTTAAGTTTAGACAGCAGGATACATAATATTGTAAAGGTATTTAAAGATATTACAATTTCAATGACTACATACTTAAAAGGGAGATCTGTTAATTTAGTATTTGTTACAGATTTAGAAGAAAGATATATGTACATAGATGTAAATAAAATTGAAAGGATAATGTTAAATCTTATATCTAACTCGGTAAAATACTCAAAAGAAAATGTTCCTACAAATATACTAATAAAGATGTATGAAGAAAATAGCATACTATACGTTAGAATTTTAGATAATGGAATAGGACTTAACGAAGAAGAAATTCCTTGTTTGTTTGATAGATTTAAGCAATTAGGGGATATTATGACTAGAAAAACAGAAGGTAGTGGTATGGGATTATATTTAGTCAAAGCACTGTTGCAAATGCAAAATGCCAATATTAGTATTAATAGTCAAAAAACTGATGGAGCTGAATTTATTATAGAATTTTACGGAAAAAGTGAAATTGTTGATAAGTCTATAAAAACATCTGATAAAAATTATGATGTTAAAAGTGATAATTTTTATATGGAGTTTTCTGATATATACTAATTTTATATATTGATAAACATTGTATTTTAGGATATTATAGTTGTATATAAATTTTAGATAGGAGAGCATATGAATATAATACAAATTTATAATACAAAAAAACTTGATGATGATATAATGGATTTAGTTGATAAATTAAAGCTTGCTGGTGTTGATATAAATTGTTATAATTACTTTGAACAGTCTGATGAATTTAATAAAAACTTAAAAATAGAAAGATTATTAAAATCTTATGGAGAGAGCATATTTCCAGTGACATTGGTTAACGGGGAAGTTGTTGAAGTTGAAAAAATGTTTAGCAAAAAAGAGTTGATAAGTAATGCTGATATTTCGGTTAAAAAACTCAATAGGGTAGGGATTGATTTATCTATATTTAGGTCTCAATGTAATAGTAAAGATAATTCTGAAAATTGCAATTGTAAAAATACAAATTGTTTCCATAATGATAATGAATGTCAAAACAAGAAAAATTGTTCTGAAAAATGCTATGAGGAGAAAAAATAATGATTATAGAAGAACAAATTATTGAATTCGTAGAATTGATAAGTAAAAATAAACAATATGATGAAAACTTAAATCATAAATTATCTTTAGATGATAAATATGAAATTAAGGCAAAGCATGAGAAAATTGAAAATGATGAGTGTGTATATGCTTTGACATTATGGGATAAAGAGACAAATAAACAAATAGACAATGTATTTAGTGATATTGATGATGAACAAATTGAAGATATAATATTTTTCTTTATTGAAGAGTATATAAAATAAAAGCTGTGCTAATGCACAGCTTTGTTTTATTGACCTAGTAAAATTTTAGTTAATGGAGAATCAATTGGTAAAATAACAGTTTTGTTATCACCTTTTAAAGATTTTTTAACAGCATCTAGGCTTCTAATAAATTCATAAAAGTCTTTTCTATCATCGTTGTTATATGATTCTGATAAAATTCTCATATATTCAGCTTCACCTTCTGCAATTAATGTTTCAGCTTGAGCGTCAGCTTCAGATAAACTAATTTTAATTTCCTTATTTGTGCTATTTTGAATTTTTTGAGATTCCTCTTCACCTTCTGCAATATATCCAGCAGCAATTTGACCTCTTTCAGAAATCATTCTGTTAAATACTGCATTTTTATTGTCGTTAGGCAAATCTAATCTTTTTGTTTCAACTGATAAAATGGATATACCATATTCTTTCATAGGTGGCATAACCAATTCCATAATATCAGAATTAAGTGAACCATTTCTACTATTTATAACATCATTTTGAGTTTGACTACCAATTAAAGTTTTTAAAGCATTGTATACTACTGTATCAATTCTAGATTCTGCATTAGAAACTGATGAGCTAAGTGATTGTGCAAATTTAAGTGGATCATTTATCTCCCATAGAACATAACTGTCTGCTACCATAGCTTTTTTATCTTTTGTTATTACATCAGATGCAGCTAAATCGTAAAGAATTATACATTTAGGTAATGTTTCAACACTTTCCATGAAAGGAATTTTAAAACTTATACCTGAATTGCTAATTACTCTATTAACCTTACCAAATTGTTTGATTAAATTGTATTCGTTTTCATATGTAATTACTGTTACAGAACTAAAAATTATCAATATTACAAGCACACTTGCAATAATAGTTACCGCTTTTTTCATATTAATTACCTCCTGTAGTTGAAGTGAAAGGTTTTAGTGGCAATACCTTTTGAGTTGAACCATCACCATTGTCTATAATAACCTCTAAATTAGGCATTATTTCTTCCATAGTTTCGAAAAACATTCTTTTCTTAGTGATTTCAGGGTATTTAATATATTCTTCATACATTTTATTAAATCTTGCAACTTGACCTATAGCTTCGTTAATTCTCTCTTGTTTTTGTCCCTCTGCATTTTGTGTAATTTTATCTGCATTAGCACGTGCTTCAGGTAGTTTTTCATTTCTATATTTATTGGCATTATTTATAGCAGTTTCTTTGCTTTGTTTAGCAGTTTCAACTTGCTTAAATGCTTCCATAACTTCTGTAGTAGGTGGCTCAGCATCCTGAATAGTTACATTAACTATTTGTAGTCCAATATTATGTTCTTGAAGCTTTTCGATAATATCCTCTTTTGTTTTAGCTTGAATTTCAGCCTTACCAGTTGTCAAAACACTATCAACATCAGTACTACCAATGATAGTTCTTATAGAGCTTTGGCATATATTTTTTAATATAAGTACTGGATTGTATGAAGAGTACAGATTCTTTATTGGATCTGATACCTTATACTCTACAAAGAAATCAACATTTACAAAATTATAATCACCTGTAATCATTAAAGATTCAGATTCTATGCTTTGATTATTATTCTGTGAGTATCCAATAGTTAAACCTTTTGTAGTAGTGTCAACTTTTTTGACTGCTTGTATAAAAGGTAATTTAAAATGTAAACCAGATGTTGCTGTAGACGTAGGTTTACCAAATGTTAATATTATTGCCTGTTCTTGTTCTTTTACTTGATATGCTGCATTTACTGCAAATACTAAGATAATAACAATGATAGCAATTATTTTGAATTTTGATGATATGTTATTAACAGTTTTTTTATAGTTTTGATTGCTATCGCTGTATTCATTAGTATCATTATTGTTTTTCTTATTAAAAAAATTATTAAAGTTCATACATATACTCCTTTTTGTATTTTTTTTATTATACAACATATTTCATAAAAGGTAAATAGTTTTTACTATTATTTTAATAAAAAAATGTGGTTAAAATTATTTACTTAATCAATATTACAAAAGTATTTTATCAATGTTTGACATTTATAGAATCAGAAGTATAATTAAATTGTAAGATTAAATTAAGGAGTAGTTATTGTGAACGCAACACAAAGAAGAGATGAAGTAATTGAAATACTTAAAAATTCTAAAGAACCAATTTCAGCAAATCAATTATCCAATAAATTTTCAGTTAGTAGACAAGTAATTGTAGGCGACATAGCGCTAATTAGAGCTTTTGGGATAGATGTATTTGCAACACCACGTGGATATTTACTAAAATGTAACGAGGAAAATGACAATAAGATAGTAAAAACTATTGCTTGTAAGCATGATAAAACAGGTCTAGAAAAAGAAATTTATTGCATTGTAGATAATGGTGGAGGTTTGATTGATGTTATAGTAGAGCATCCGTTATATGGTGACTTGACTGGCCCATTACATATTTTTTCTAGATATGATGCAGATGAATTTATTAAAAAAATTAGAGAACAAAATGTTAAGCCGTTATCGCTTTTGACGGATGGTATACATCTACACACTATCAGTTGTCCTAATGAGGTAGTATTAAATAGAATATTAGAAGTATTAAAAGATAATAATATATTGTTGTAAGTTGTTGACAAATTTGTCCTACAAATATATAATGACAATGTAGGTGTAAAGACACCTGTAAAGACATTAATTTGGAGGAGTAATGAATAAGTCAACAAATTTAAAAAGCATGGTTCTTGCTGCATTATTATGTGCTATAGGTATTGTAATTCCAATTATATCACCAATTAGGATTGTTTTAGAGCCAATGTCTTTTACATTGGCAAGTCATGTCGCATTATTTATATCAATGTTTATATCACCTTTTGTTAGTATAACGGTGGCACTTGGCACAACACTTGGATTTTTTATGGCAGGATTTCCAATAGTAATTGTTTTAAGAGCTTTAAGCCATATAGTTTTTGCAGTAATAGGTTCATGTATAATCAAGAAAATACCAGATGTTTTATCAACAAAGAAAAAATCAATATTATTTGGTTTTATTATTGCAATAATTCATGCAGTATGTGAGGTTATAGTTGTAATTCCATTTTATTTTGGCAATTCACTACCAACTGGATACTATGCAAAAGGATTTTTGTATACAGTAGTTTTGTTAGTAGGAGTGGGAACAATTGTACATAGTCTAATAGATTATTATATTTCTATTATTATATGGTATCCTTTAAATAAGGCAAAGGTCATAAAAGTTAATTAGCTGTATTTCTAAAAGTTAAGGTAAAGCTATTACACACTAAATTATTGTTTGTAATAGCTTTTTATTGTATATAAATATTTTGTGTATATGTAAACATATTTTTAAAAATAATACTTAATATTGATTGTCAACAATTGTGATATTATAGAACAAGTTATTTATTGTGAGCTTATGAATAAAAAAATGATTTTATAGTAAACTATATTATTACAGTTTGATTAATGGTACTATAATATCTATAGGAGTAAAAATTTGGATAAATTATTAGTTGCAGGTGCAGTAATTATATTGCTATGCATAGCTTCAAGTAAATTGTTATATAAATGTGGTGTTCCTACACTTGTGATTTTTATTGTGATTGGGATGCTTTTTGGTTCTGATGGATTTATTGGTATTGAGTTTTGTGATTATAGTTTAACTAATAAAATATGTTCCTTTGGTCTTATATTTATAATGTTTTATGGTGGTTTTAGCACTAATTTAAATGTTGCAAAATCAGTAATTGTTCCATCGGTGTTAATGTCAACGTTGGGTGTTTTATTTACTGCAACTTTAACAGGAGTATTCTGTTATTATGCTTTTAAAATGACATTGCTTGAAGGAATGCTAACAGGTGCTGTTGTTTCATCTACAGATGCTGCATCGGTTTTTACAGTACTTCGTTCTAAAAAATTGAATCTAAATAATAAGGTTGCATCTCTTTTAGAGGTTGAAAGTGGAAGTAATGATCCATGTGCTTATATGTTAACTATTCTAATATTAAGTTTTATGAAAAGCCAAGCTATTACAGTTAATTTTATTTTAAACCTTATTGTTAACCAAATATTATTTGGAATAATTGTAGGATATGTTTTATTTAAATTTTCTTCTGTAATATTGAAAAGTATTGATTTCGAAATTAGTGGACTGTACCCTATTTTTGTTGCATCTATAGCAATAATGGCATATGCATTGAGTCAGCTTATGGGAGGAAATGGATATTTAAGTGTATATATTGTTGGTATTGGGCTTGGAAATAGCAAAATATTTCATAAAAAAAGCTTGGTAGAATTTTTTGATGGAATATCATGGCTTATGCAGATTATGCTTTTTTTTACTTTGGGGTTGTTATCTTTTCCTTCTCATATACCGTATATTTATTTAAAAGCACTTGTTTTGCTAGCTTTTATATTGTTTGTAGCAAGACCTGTAGTTACATTTAGCATTTTGAGTTGGTTTAAATTCAAAATTAAAGAACAAATATTTATTTCTTGGGTTGGATTGAGGGGAGCATCTTCAATTGTATTTGCTATATATGCTTTGACTGCAAAAGTTTTTATAAAAAATGATATATTTCATATAGTATTTTTCTTATCACTTTTTTCAGTTACTATTCAAGGTACAATGATTCCGATTTTAGCAAGAAAATTAGGACTAATCGAAAAGGAAAATTCTATTTTAAAGACATTTAATGATTATAGAGAAGAATCTACAACACAATTAATGGAGTTATATATAGACGAAAATAGTGAATTTATAGGTAAATCTATAATGCATTCAAATTTACCAGAGGATATACTTGTGGTGATGATTAAAAGGGGTAAAAATGTTATTGTCCCAAGAGGTTCAACGAGAATTTTAGAAAATGATATCTTGGTTTTAAGTAGTAATAAGATAATTGATATTAATAAATTTAAATAAATACATTTACAATAATAAAAAGATATTATATTATATTTATAGTATATTTATTAAATTCTAAAAGGAGCTGGTATTATGTGTTCAAGTTTTTCTGACATTGATATTATACGTAATATTTTTAAAACGCATCCAATGTGGAACTATAAATATTATTTGATAGTTGAACCCATTTCTAATGACGACGAAGAACCCGTTGGAGTCGGATTTAAAGAAATTAAAATTAAAAATGACTTAATAAAGGAATTTTTAGATATTGACAGTGAGGTCGTATTTGATTCAATATTAGATAATCCCAAAGATATAGAAGTTCTTTGTGAGATTGGATTGACTCATGACCAAGAATTTTATAAATTCATAGATGAGGCAAATAATAAACAGAAAACTAGAAATGTATTGATTTTGAAAATCGAAGAAAATGAAGCTGAATACGAAGAAAGACTTTTAACTAATAATAAAGTTATAAAAAATGTTAAATTCGCTTGGATGTTAAAAGGAACATGTATTTGTTCGTGGAAACTTCATGGATATGAAGCAATGAGCAATGAAATTATAATTGACAGTATAAATTTTAATGCAAAAGATATAAAAATAGTGAAGATGTCTGAAGAATTGTCAGAAAAGAAAGCAACAATTGCAGTAAGCAAACTATTTTAAATTACATAAAAAAGCTCATATATTTTATAAATATGTGAGCTTTTGATTTTTTATGGATAGAATTTTTAATATATATTAAACTAATTTTGAATTAAAATATAATGTTGAGATAAAAAGAAAAATATGTTATTATTTGTTTGAAATTAAATTTTGTTTGGGAGAACTAATATGAATTACAATGAGGAATCTTTGAAACTTCATGAGCTAAATAAGGGTAAGCTAGAAGTTGTAAGTAAAGTTAGAGTAGAAAATAAAGATGATTTAAGTATAGCTTATACACCAGGCGTTGCTGAGCCTTGTAGAAAAATACATGCCAATACAGAAACTGTATATAAATATACATCAAAAGGTAATTTGGTAGCTATAGTTTCTGATGGTACAGCAGTTTTAGGTCTTGGTAATATTGGAGCAGAAGCAGCTATGCCTGTTATGGAGGGTAAGGCTATATTGTTTAAAGAATTTGCTGGTGTTGATGGATTTCCAATATGCTTAAAATCACAAAATACTGATGATATAGTTAATACAGTTATAAATATGGCGCCAACCTTTGGAGGAATAAATTTAGAAGACATTTGTGCACCAAAATGTTTTGAGGTTGAAAAGAGGATACAAGATGCTCTAGAAATTCCAGTATTCCACGATGATCAGCATGGTACAGCAATAGTAGTGTCTGCAGGAATAATAAATGCACTTAAAATTGTAAAAAAAGATATAAAAAATATTACGGTTGTAATAAATGGACCTGGTGCCGCAGGTACTGCAATAGCAAAGATGCTAATGGCATTGGGCGTGAATGATATTATAATGTGCGATGAAAATGGTATATTAGATGAGAATAGAGAAGGCCTTGAATCTCATAAAGTGTGGTTAGCTAAAAACACTAACAAGAAAAGGATTAGAGGATATCTAAAAGAAGCAATGGTAAATGCAGATGTATTTGTAGGTGTTTCAGTACCAAATGTATTGACAGATGAAATGATGAAATCTATGAATAAAGATGCTGTTGTTTTTGCTATGGCCAATCCAAATCCAGAAGTAATGCCTGAAAAAGCAAAAGAAGCTGGTATTAGAATAATTGGGACTGGTAGATCTGATTATCCAAATCAAATTAACAATGTTCTTGCATTTCCAGGAATTTTCAGAGGGGCGTTAGATGCAAGAGCTAAAAAAATAACTAATGAAATGAAAGTAGCAGCAGCATATGCAATTGCTAATCTAATTCAAGAAAATGAATTAAATGAGGAATATATTATTCCTAATCCATTTGATAAAAGAGTTTCTAATGTAGTTGCAAAAGCAGTATATGATGCTTGGAAAAAGTAATAGTAGGAGTTAAAATGTACAATTATGATGAAATACAAAATTGTCTAGAAACTAAATATGTTGGGCAAACATTTGTACAATTTGAAGAATTAAAGTCTACACATCAAAAGGCTAAAAATATTAGCAGTAACTGCCCAGATGGAATGCTTGTTTTGTCAGAATTTCAGGAAAATGTTAAGCTGAAAAATAATAAGTATTGGTATGCATTGAATGGTGATAATATTTATTTAAGTATAATATTTAAAACGGATGGTAAAAGTGATTATACAACACAAATGTTGCAAATTGCAAACGTATCAGTTTTAGAGACATTAAAATCACTTGATGAAAATATTAATTGTTTTATTAAATGGCCAAATGATATATATGTTGATGATAAAAAAATATGTAGTACTTTTTCTGAATATATAAATAAAAAAGATAACAGTAGTTTGATAGTTAGCATATACATGAATATTAGTATAAATGAAGATGAAGACAATGATATTAGAGAAAACATTAACTCATTGCGTGATGTTTTATTTGCTAATATTAATAAAGAGATACTTATTAGTAATATTTTAAATAAAATTGAAATATACTATGATGAATTATTAAACAAAGAAACTATAGATAAAGCATTGAATATATTTAGAAATTACAATTTAATCATAAATAAACTGTTAGGTGTAAAAAAAATTAATAAGAAGACGGTAAGACAAGTAAAAGCAATTAGTATAAACAAATATGGGCAAATTGTGGTTAAAGATAAAAATAATATTGAATCATTATTAAATAAAGATGAAGATGTTATAGAATGGTGGATGGATGATAAAGAAGCTTAAGATAGGAAATATAGAATTAAAAAACAATGTTATATTGGCTCCAATGGCAGGTATAACAGATATAACTTTCAGAACTATTTGCAAGGAATTTGGTGTATCTTTGGTTACAACTGAAATGATAAGTGCTAAGGGATTATATTATAAGGATAAAAAAACTGAAGAACTTATGAAAATCAATCAAGACAATAGACCAGTTTCTATGCAGATATTTGGAAACGAACCAGATACAATGGCATATGTTGTTGAGAATGAGTTGAATGCAAGAAATGATTTTGATATTATTGACATAAATATGGGATGTCCAGCACCTAAAATAGTTAAAAATGGAGACGGCTCAGCTCTTATGAAAAATCCAAAGTTGGCAGGAGAAATTGTTAATAAGATTAAAAAAGTGTCTAATAAACCTGTAACAGTTAAGTTTAGATCTGGCTGGGATTCTAAAAGTATCAATGCAGTTGAATTTGCAAGTGTTATGGAACAAAATGGCGCTGATTTGGTTGCGGTTCATGGAAGAACCAGAGAACAGTTTTATTCTGGAAAAGCAGATTATAGTATAATAAGGGAAGTAAAAAAAAGCGTTTCTATACCTGTAATAGGTAATGGAGATATTTTTACCAAAGAAGATGCTGTCAAAATGTTTAGTGAAACAAATTGTGATGGAATAATGATAGCAAGAGGAGTTTTAGGCAATCCATGGCTTATAACCAATACAATAAATGAACTAAATGGTGAGAAAAACTTTATTATGCCTTCACCGATACAAAGAATAGAAATGTTAAAAAAGCATGCAAAAATGTTAAGCAATATCTTGCCAGATAGGTTGACAGTATTAGAAATGAGAAAGCATGCCGGATGGTATATTAAGAGCTTGAAAAATTCATCGGAAATAAGAAACCAAATAAATAAAATAGATAATTTAGAGGATTTATATAAGTGTCTGGATAATTATATAAAAACATTAATATACTGATAGAAAATTAATTATTTGTCGATAAAATATTTTGTATAAGGGTTGACATATAAGAGTAACTTTATTATAATGACTTAATTATAACTTTTAAGTATATTATTAGCAGTAGTATAATACTAAGTGTAAAGTAAATTGCATAGTATCATTTTATTATTTTTAATAATAAGAGTTTTCAGTTTTAAAGTGGCATAATAAATTGTGAAATTATAACTGCTCAAATAGAGTAGAAATGATTATTGGGGAGAATTTATATGGAAAGTAATGTGATATTATTGACTGCTGAGGGATATGAAGAACTTGTAAATGAATTAAATAACTTAAAATCAGTTATACGTAAAGAAATAGCTGGAAAAATAAAGATTGCTTTGGCTTTTGGAGATATAAGTGAAAATTCAGAGTACGATGAAGCTAAAAATGAGCAAGCACATGTGGAGAAAAGAATAACAAAGCTTGAAATGATGCTAAAACATGCTAAAATAATAGAAGAACATAAGCAAAAAGGTACAGTTGGATTAGGTGCGAAAGTAATAATTAAAGATATAGAGTTTGATGAAGTAATGGAATATAATTTAGTTGGTTCTGCGGAGGCGGATCCTTTTAAGGGAAAAATATCAAATGTTTCTCCTCTTGGCAAAACACTTATGGGAAAAAAAATAGGAGATATAATTGAGGTTGACTCTCCGGCGGGAGAAAATATAAAATATGAAATATTAGATGTATAATATTTAACAATATATAGAAAGATGAAAAGGTGGTGTACACTGTGTCTGAAATACAAAATCAAGGTGATTTAAGACAAGTAAGGTTAGATAAATTTAACGAATTAAAAAGTGTAGGAAGAAATCCATTTGAGATTTCAAAGTATAATGTTACAAATAACAGCGTAGAAATTAAAGATAGATTTGAAGAATTTGAAGGAAAAAAGGTATCAATAGCTGGAAGAATAATGTCAAAAAGAGGTCAAGGAAAAGTTGGTTTCTATGATATACAAGATACTTTAGGAAAAATTCAAATGTTCGCTAAAAAAGATAATTTAGGTGAAGAAGAATATAATTATCTAAAAAGTTACGATATTGGAGATATTATAGGTGTTGAAGGTGAAGTGTTTAAAACAAAAATGGGCGAAATATCAGTTAGAGCTGAAAAAGTAGTTCTATTAAGTAAATCATTGCAAACTTTACCTGAGAAATTTCATGGATTAAAGGATCAAGAAATTAGATATAGACAGAGATATGTTGATTTAATTGTTAATCCTGAAACTAGAGATGTGTTTAAAAAGCGTAGTATAATAATAAAAGGTATAAGAGAATACTTAGATGATAATGGATTCTTAGAAGTAGATACACCTACATTGAGTGCAATCGCAGGTGGTGCTAACGCTAGACCATTTATAACTCATCACAATACTTTAGACATTGATATGTACATGAGAATTGCAAACGAACTATATCTTAAAAGACTTATAGTTGGTGGTCTTGCTGATGGTGTATATGAGATGGGTAAAATGTTTAGAAATGAAGGAATGGATGCTACACATAATCCAGAATATACAGCAATAGAAATATACAAGGCATTTGCCGATTATAATGATATGATGACTTTGACAGAAAACATAGTTGCACATGTAGCTATGAAATCAAATGGAACTACTAAAGTTAACTATCAAGGCAAAATGCTAGATTTTACTCCACCTTGGAGAAGAATAAGAATGCAGGATATGGTTAAAGAATATACAGGTGTTGATTTTGATTTAATCAATACTGATGAAGAGGCAATTGAGGTTGCAAAACAAAAAGGAATTGAAATAAAACCATTAATGACTAGAGGACATGTAATTAATGCATTGTTTGAAGAATATTGTGAAGAACATCTTGAACAACCAACATTTGTTACACATCATCCTGTTGAAATTTCTCCACTTGCTAAGAGAAATGTTGCAGATCCAAGATTGACAGATAGATTTGAAGCTTTTGCAAATACAAAAGAACTTGCTAATGCGTTCTCAGAATTGAATGATCCAATTGACCAAAGAGAAAGATTTGAAGCACAGTTAAAACAAAAGGAAGCCGGAGATGATGAAGCTCATATGATGGATAATGATTTTGTCAATGCGATAGAAGTTGGTTTACCACCAACAGGCGGTTTAGGAATTGGTGTTGACAGATTAATTATGTTCTTAACTAACCAGACTTCAATTAGAGACATAATATTATTCCCAACAATGAAACCATTAGATTAATAATAACTATAATAAAAGGCGTTTAAGAATTGTAATAATTCTTAACGTCTTTTTTATATACTAGGAAAGTTCTGCTCCTAGCATATAAAAAAAGAGGATTGTAAAGGACGGGACGTCCTTGCCTTTAAGGGAGTTGCGTAGCAACTTTTTTATAATAAAACTATATACAAAAGTATAGTGTGTTAAATAATAAATATCATTATTTTGTAAAAACAGGTTGACATGGATACTGGTATGTGTTAACATACTAAAGCTGCTTAAAAAAACAGTAGTCAAAAATTAAGTAATATAGCTTTCTAAATTAATATTGTTAAACAAAATTACAAATAAATTTAAAAAGTGTTGACAAAGTTTTATAATCGTGATATACTAAGTAAGTTGTTAAGAATACTTAACAAAGTTATTACAAGTAAGCAATAAAGATATTAAATAATTTTAAAAAGTTCTTGACAAGTTAAATTAGTTGTGGTAAACTAATAAAGCAGTCGAGAGACAGCAAAGCATTTAAAAATGAATATAAATTAATATTTTTTAGATAATTTCAAGGCAACTGAAATTTGAAGCGCACAGTGTATAAAGAATACACGAGCACTGGAAAATGAAAGTAACGCGGAAAGTGCTAAAAAAGATAATTTATAAGAACCTTAGACAATAAAACAGCATAAGAACAACCTTTGATTTCAGTACTCGCAAGAGTATAAGAAATAGAACAAAAACAGTAAAAACAACAACAATTAACGAGAGTTAATGCCAAGCGTAAGCTTGAGAACAGATATTAAACGAGAGTTTGATCCTGGCTCAGGACGAACGCTGGCGGCGTGCCTAACACATGCAAGTCGAGCGAAGAAAGTCTTTCGGGACGAGTATTAGCGGCGGACGGGTGAGTAACGCGTGAGCAATCTGCCTCGTACAAAGGGATAGCCTCGGGAAACTGGGATTAATACCATATAACACTTATTGATCACATGATTAATAAGTCAAAGATTTATCGGTACGAGATGAGCTCGCGTTTGATTAGCTAGTTGGTAAGGTAATGGCTTACCAAGGCGACGATCAATAGCCGGCCTGAGAGGGTGAACGGCCACATTGGAACTGAGACACGGTCCAAACTCCTACGGGAGGCAGCAGTGGGGAATATTGCACAATGGGCGCAAGCCTGATGCAGCGACGCCGCGTGAGCGAAGAAGGTTTTCGGATCGTAAAGCTCTGTCCTTTGGGAAGAAAAAAATGACGGTACCAAAGGAGGAAGCCCCGGCTAACTACGTGCCAGCAGCCGCGGTAATACGTAGGGGGCGAGCGTTGTCCGGATTTACTGGGCGTAAAGGGTGAGTAGGCGGTAACGTATGTCAGATGTGAAAGGCGAGGGCTAAACCCTCGTAAGCATTTGAAACTGCGTAACTTGAGTGCAGGAGAGGTAAGTGGAATTCCTAGTGTAGCGGTGAAATGCGTAGATATTAGGAGGAACACCAGTGGCGAAGGCGACTTACTGGACTGTAACTGACGCTGAGACACGAAAGCGTGGGGAGCGAACAGGATTAGATACCCTGGTAGTCCACGCCGTAAACGATGAGTGCTAGGTGTTGGCCGAGAGGTCAGTGCCGGAGCTAACGCAATAAGCACTCCGCCTGGGGAGTACGGTCGCAAGACTGAAACTCAAAGGAATTGACGGGGACCCGCACAAGCAGCGGAGCATGTGGTTTAATTCGAAGCAACGCGAAGAACCTTACCAAGGCTTGACATCCCCTTGACAAGTGCAGAAATGTGCTCTCTTCTTCGGAAGCAAGGGAGACAGGTGGTGCATGGTTGTCGTCAGCTCGTGTCGTGAGATGTTGGGTTAAGTCCCGCAACGAGCGCAACCCTTATCATTAGTTGCCAGCATGAAAGATGGGCACTCTAGTGAGACTGCCGGTGACAAACCGGAGGAAGGTGGGGATGACGTCAAATCATCATGCCCCTTATGTCTTGGGCTACACACGTGCTACAATGGTCGGAACAAAGGGAAGCGAAAGCGTGAGCTGGAGCCAAACCTAATAAACCGATCCCAGTTCGGATTGTAGGCTGCAACTCGCCTACATGAAGTCGGAGTTGCTAGTAATCGCGAATCAGAACGTCGCGGTGAATGCGTTCCCGGGTCTTGTACACACCGCCCGTCACACCATGGAAGTTGATAATACCCAAAGTCGCTGAGCTAACCATTTGGAGGCAGGCGCCTAAGGTAGGATTAATGACTAGGGTGAAGTCGTAACAAGGTAGCCGTATCGGAAGGTGCGGCTGGATCACCTCCTTTCTAAGGAGACAGAAAACAAAATGTATTAGTTTGCATTTTGTTTCAATGTCGCTTTTCTGGTTTGAACGCCAGAAAAGCATGTTCGAAACAAGGAACTTATGCTGTTTCATTGATACTCAAGTGAGAATTTGAGTATTAAGACTAATGCAGAGAAAATTTTGGCAACAAAATGTTCAAAGCAAGCTGAACTTTGAAAATTGTATAGGAAAAAACAAACGAGAAAAACATCAAAAAAAACAATAAAACTAAGTAAAAAATATAAGCGGAAGCAAATATTAATTACAAGAGTAACCAAAAAATAGTTGTGTGAAGACGCACAATTAAACTGATGATTAACAATAAACGAAGTGATTTTTTATTTAGGCACGAAACGAGGAGCTAAGAAGCGGAGCATACGAATAGTATGTGAGCATTCGAAGTGACGAGAGACACAGCATAAATGAAAAAGAACGAGTTTAAGAGGTCAAGATATAAAGAGCGTAGGGCGAATGCCTTGGCACTAAGAGCCGATGAAGGACGTGGTAAGCTGCGAAAAGCTACGGGAAACTGCAAACAAGTATTGATCCGTAGATGTCCGAATGAGGAAACTCACATATGGAGAACCGTATGTAACGTATGATGAATAAATAGTCATACGTGGGGAACGAGGGGAACTGAAACATCTAAGTACCCTTAGGAAGAGAAAGTAAATAAACGATACCGAAAGTAGCGGCGAGCGAAATCGGTAGAGCCCAAACCATGTTTCGGCATGGGGTTGCGGACATATCAACAAAGTATCCGAGACGATAGTCAAAGACTTCTGGAAAGAAGCTCCAAAGAGTGTGATAGACACGTAGACGAAAAAGTCAAAGAGCAAGATATGATCCAGAGTACCACAGGACACGAGAAATCCGGTGGGAAGCAGGGAGGACCATCTCCCAAGGCTAAATACTACTTAGTGACCGATAGAGAAATAGTACCGTGAGGGAAAGGTGAAAAGAACCCCGGGAGGGGAGTGAAAAAGAACCTGAAACCCTATGCTTATAAGCAGTGGGAGCACTACGAGTGTGACCGCGTACTTTTTGTAGAACGGGCCAGCGAGTTACGATATGCAGCAAGGTTAATAACTGAGAGGTTAGGAGCCGAAGCGAAAGCGAGTCTTAATAGGGCGAAAGTTGCATGTCGTAGACCCGAAACCAGGTGACCTATCCATGAGCAGGTTGAAGCTAGAGTAAAATCTGGTGGAGGACCGAACCCGTTAGCGTTTAAAAGCTATGGGATGACTTGTGGATAGCGGTGAAATTCCAATCGAACCTGGAGATAGCTGGTTCTCCTCGAAATAGCTTTAGGGCTAGCCTTAACGTAAGATTAATGGGGGTAGAGCACTGAATAGTCAAGGGACGTTATACGTTACCGAAACTTATCAAACTCCGAATACCATAAAATTAGCGTTGGGAGTCAGACTATGTGAGATAAGTTTCATAGTCAAAAGGGAAAGAGCCCAGATCACCAGCTAAGGTCCCAAAGATAGATTAAGTGGAAAAGGATGTAGGACTACACAGACAACCAGGAAGTTGGCTTAGAAGCAGCCACACTTTCAAAGAGTGCGTAATAGCTCACTGGTCGAGTGGACCTGCGCCGAAGATTACCGGGGCTAAAATCTATCACCGAAGCTGTGGGATTGTATTAATACAATCGGTAGAGGAGCATTCTGTACGAGTCGAAGCGCCATCGAAAGAGGCTGTGGATTGTACAGAAGAGAGAATGCTGGCATGAGTAGCGAAAGGTGAGTGAGAATCTCACCCATCGAAAGACTAAGGATTCCTGAGGAAGGCTCGTCCACTCAGGGTAAGTCGGGACCTAAGCCGAGGCCAAAAGGCGTAGGCGATGGATAACTGGTGGAAATTCCAGTACCACCGAAGATCGTTAAAAGAGAAGTGGGGACACAGAAAGATAAGTTAGCGTACTGATGGAATAGTACGTCTAAGTAAGTAGGGAGAAGAGATAGGCAAATCCGTTTCTTCAAAATCCTGAGATACGAATGGGAGCGAAAACAAGTAGTGAAGTAACTGAGTCTACGCTGTCAAGAAAATCCACTATCGAGATCAAGGTGCCCGTACCGTAAACCGACACAGGTAGTCAAGGAGAGAATCCAAAGATGAGCGGAAGAACTATTGTTAAGGAACTAGGCAAAATAACCCCGTAACTTCGGGAGAAGGGGTGCCCATGGAAGTGAAGACCGAACGGTTGGAGCTTTAGTGGGCCACAGAAAACAGGCTCAAGCGACTGTTTACCAAAAACACAGGTCTCTGCTAAATCGAAAGATGAAGTATAGGGGCTGACACCTGCCCGGTGCTGGAAGGTTAAGGGGAGCTGTAAGCGTAAGTGAAGCAGTGAACTTAAGCCCCAGTAAACGGCGGCCGTAACTATAACGGTCCTAAGGTAGCGAAATTCCTTGTCGGGTAAGTTCCGACCCGCACGAAAGGTGTAACGATTTGAGCACTGTCTCAACAATAGATCCGGTGAAATTGTAGTACTCGTGAAGATGCGAGTTACCCGCGGCAGGACGGAAAGACCCCATGGAGCTTTACTGCAGGCTGACATTGGAATTCGGTATTAATTGTACAGGATAGGTGGGAGACTAAGAAACATGTACGCCAGTATGTGTGGAGTCGCTGTTGGGATACCACTCTATTGATACTGAATTTCTAACATGATACTGTGATCCAGTATATGGACACTGTCAGTTGGGCAGTTTGACTGGGGCGGTCGCCTCCGAAAGAGTAACGGAGGCGCTCAAAGGTTTCCTCAGCACGGTCGGAAATCGTGCGAAGAGTGTAAAGGCAGAAGGAAGCTTGACTGCAAGACGTACATGTCGAGCAGGAACGAAAGTTGGACTTAGTGATCCGGTGGCGCCGAATGGAAGGGCCATCGCTTAACGGATAAAAGCTACCCTGGGGATAACAGGCTTATCTCCCCCAAGAGTCCACATCGACGGGGAGGTTTGGCACCTCGATGTCGGCTCGTCTCATCCTGGGGCTGAAGCAGGTCCCAAGGGTTGGGCTGTTCGCCCATTAAAGAGGCACGCGAGCTGGGTTCAGAACGTCGTGAGACAGTTCGGTCCCTATCCGTCGTGGGCGTAGGAAATTTGAAGGGAGCTGTCCTTAGTACGAGAGGACCGGGATGGACAGACCTATGGTGAATCAGTTGTTCCGCCAGGAGCACGGCTGAGTAGCTAAGTCTGGAATTGATAAGCGCTGAAGGCATCTAAGCGCGAAACAAACCTTAAGATAAGATTTCCCATTACGTAAGTAAGTAAGACCCCTGAAAGACTAACAGGTAGATAGGTCACAGGTGTAAGTGCAGCAATGTATTCAGCTGAGTGATACTAATAGGTCGAGGTCTTGACCAATAATGATCCTAACCCCATTTGATTCTCAAATGGATGGTAGGTCAGATCCAGCGAAATCCAAATCTCGAAAAGTTTTTCCTATATAATTTTGAAAGTTCAAACTTTCAATTTAATGATAACTTAATATACAATATAACGAAGTAATTTTTTATCAAATCAAGAAATACGAAAGAATGAGTAATGACGTAGAGTTGATGAAAAAGAACGAGTTATAAATAATCTGGTGATAATAGCAAAGAGGACACACCCGTTCCCATCCCGAACACGGAAGTTAAGCTCTTTAGCGCTGATGATACTTGGTGGGTGACTGCCTGGGAAAGTAAGACATCGCCAGATTATTTTTATGCAAGGAAAAAATAATCTGGCTCTTAAGAATAGAGAAAGTGTGCAGTTTCGTACAGCAAATCTATTTGCTCGAAAAGACCATGCTCACATAGATTTGGTACTCATTGCTGTCTGACCTACCAGCCATTTGTAAAGAAAGAGAGTATACTAAGACAACAAATGGGGTTAGGAGCAAGCGCAGTTTCGTACAGCAAATCTATTTGCTCGAAAAGACCATGCTCACATAGATTTGGTACTCATTGCTGTCTGACCTACCAGCCATTTGTAAAGAAAGAGAGTATACTAAGACAACAAATGGGGTTAGGAGCAAGCGCAGTTTCGTACAGCAAATCTATTTGCTCGAAAAGACCATGCTCACATAGATTTGGTACTCATTGCTGTCTGACCTACCAGCCATTTGTAAAGAAAGAGAGTATACTAAGACAACAAATGGGGTTAGGAGCAAGCGCAGTTTCGTACAGCAAATCTATTTGCTCGAAAAGACCATGCTCACATAGATTTGGTACTCATTGCTGTTTGACCTACCAGCCATTTGTAAAGAAAGAGAGTATACTAAGACAACAAATGGGGTTAGGAGCAAGCGCAGTTTCGTACAGCAAATCTATTTGTTCGAAAAGACCATGCTCACATAGATTTGGTACTCATTGCGGCTGACCTACCACCATTTGCTCTGAAAGATAGTATATAAGTATGCAAATGGGGTTAGGTCAAGCAGCCATCGCCAGATTATTTTTATTTAAATTTTTTAGTTTTGTAGTATAATAGAATCATGTAGCAATTAATAAATTTATAAAATTCTATAATTAACAAAGGAGAAAAAATGGCTGAAATAAAATATGAAATAGTAGAAGAAATAGGCGTGATTGGTGAAAATGCAAAGGGTTGGACTAAAGAAATAAATTTAATTAGTTGGAATAATGCCAAAGCTAAGTATGATATTAGAGATTGGTCAATAGAACATGAAAAAATGAGCAAAGGTATAACAATGACTAGAGAAGATCTTAAAAATCTAAAGGATATTTTAAATAAGCTTGAATTATAAAATATAAAAATATACACTCATACATTAACAATGTTATTTATTGAAATTAATACCATGATATATTATAATAGAGTCATAATATTTATCAAGGAGTTAATATGAAAAAAATATCTTTACTCATAGTTATAATATTGATAGCTAGTTGTTTTGTAACAAGTGTATATGCTGATGATAAAACGTATAGTTGTGATGAACTGAACGTAAACATAACATTGCAAGACGATGGTAGTGCTTTGTTTGAAGAATTATGGACTATGACATACAAGGGTGGCACATTTACTAAATTTGAAAGGAATATACCACTTGACAAAAATTATTTAATAACAGAATTTAATGTATATGAAAGTAAAAGTGGTGAATATACAAAATTAGATAGCTTTGATAGTAGCAAACCAGAAAATTGTTATGCAATATCAAATACTGGTGATGAAATAAATGCTGAAATATACTATAGAGCTACTAATGAAACTAAGCAATTTAAGATGAGCTATAATATAGAAAATGCGGTAACATCATATAATGATATAGCAGAATTTTATTGGAAAGTTATTGGGGATAAGTGGCAGATACCAATTAATAATGTGACTATAAACATTAACATGCCGGACGGTTGTAAAAAAGAACAGATTAGAGCTTGGGCACATGGACCGCTAGAAGGATTAATTACAATAGAAAATGAAAAACTTGTAACATTAAAGATTAATAAAGTACATAAGCATACATTTGTAGAAGCAAGAATTTTGTTGCCTAATGAATTATTTATTAGTTCAACAAACAAAGTAAACAATAGCAAATTAGAAGAAATTCTTAAAGAAGAAAAGGGTTTTGCAGATGATGCAAATAGAAAAAGAGAAGCACTAAGATTTGATGTTTATAAAGATTTGTTTTTTCCTCTACTTATATTAGTTATAGCATCTTTTTTGTTAATAAAAAAATGTGCAAAGATAACAAAAAGACTTGTTCCAACATTTGCACCAGAGTATTATAGAGAAATTTCTGAAACAAATTTAACACCATCTGAAGTTGTTGATTTAATGGGATTTTACAAAAATGTATATAAAGATGATGAGAGATTTACTTCAACGCTGTTAGATTTAAATTTAAAAGGCTTTTTATCATTTAAAAATGATGATGATTTGTATAGAAAGAAGAAGAATGATTTAATTATTGAAATAAAAGATAAGAATGATTCTAAATTAAAAAGCCATGAAAAGAAGATGTTAACATTTTTAAGTACTGTTGCAAATGGAGATACAGAAATTACGCAAAAACAAATTAAAAAATACATAGATAAACATGCAAATGAAGTTATTGAAATATTTAACGAATTTAAAGTCCAATCAAAAAAACAACTTGGAATTAATAATTTTATTGATAAAAGTGTAAATAAACACATGAAATATTTTATAATAACAATGATTGTTTGCGTTGCGCTAACTATACTTTCATTTGTTTTATTACAAATTGGTTTAGGAGTGTGCTTTATTATATTATTTATTGTTTCATTAATATGTTTATGTTGTATAAGAAGACTTACACAAAAGGGTGAAGATGAGCTGGCATTGTGGGAAGGTTACAAAAGATTTTTAAAGGAATTTACATCATTCAATGAAAAAGAATTACCTGACCTTATATTGTGGGAAAAGTATATAGTATATGCAGTTGCGGTTGGTATGGGTAAAAAAATATTAAAAGAGCTTCCAATTAAGTATCCGGAGCTTAATAATGAATCTTATTACCGATATAACAACACTGTGAACTTATATATATTGTATAATGTAAGCAATGGTAAAGCTACATTTAATACTTCAATATTTGATTCAATAGACAAAATAAGTACAAATATAAAAGGCGCATTTTCTTCAAATAGTTCTGCTTCAGGTTCTGGTGGGGGATTCTCATCAGGTGGCGGCGGCGGTGGCGGTGGCGGCGGTGGCGGCTGCAGCTAAATAGGAGGTAATAATGAAAATATTTGCAATAATAATAATTTTGATAGGAATATATATTATATATGTATATAATAAGGCTCTAAAATGGGATTTAAAGGTTGATAATAGTTGGAGTCAAATAAGTATTCAAATAAAAGCTAAAATAAGTACAATACCTAATTTGCTTGAAATAGCTGTTAAATATGCAGAGTATGAGAAAGATTTGTTTTCGACTATTACAAAAGATAGAGTAAAATTGATAAATTCAGAATCTGCAAATGAAAACATAAGTAGTAATTCTGAATTAAACAGAAATGTGGAAAAGTTATTTGCAGTAGCTGAAAACTATCCTGACTTAAAAGCTAATGAAACATTTATAGAACTTCAAAAACAGATAAGAGTTAGTGAGGGTAAAATTGCTATATATAGACAATTTTATAATGATACCGTTATGTTATACAACAGATTTATTCAGACTTTTCCTCATAATCTAATTGTTAAATTATTTGGATATAAGGAAAAGGAATTTTTAAAATTTGATATAGAAGATTAAAATTAGGCTTGTAGCAAATGGGGGAGAAAGCTACAGGCCTAATTATTGATTTGTTATATTAAAACACATTAAATAGCAGTTACATTAATACATTACATAATAATTAGTTTCATTGAAACTTAATTACATTTATTTACTTTTCTACATCCTCAACAACAGCAACGGCAACGACAACGATAACAGCAATTTCTGTATATATAAGAATATGGATTAAAATATAAGCAATATTCGTTTCCAGACTTATAGCATCCTATTTCGTACGGACCTGGTACATTTTTGCAAGGATTCAAACATTTACGCATAAACATCTTCCTTTCACTTTTAAGGGGATTAATTTTAGTGTATGATAAATTATTAAGTAGGGGGAGTAAATAATAATCTATCAACTACACTTATTACAATATATGACAAAATTCGCAAAGTGTACATAGTTAATAGAATTTTTATGAATCCGTTTCAGAGTAATTGTTTAATAACATATTTAGTATTCTCAGTAAACTCATTTGAACTTATTTCTTTTACAATTTTTATAGGTTTTTCATTTAATACATAGATTTTCTTCGACAAAAGTATTGCCTGGTCAATACTATGTGTTATGAATATAACGGTTCTTTTATCTGCTTTCCATAATGATAGAAATTTTTTTAATAATTCTTCTTCGAGTTTTAAGTCTAAACCTTTGAATGGTTCATCAAGTATTAATATATTTGATGGGAATGCAAAAGCTCTAGCTAATGCAACTCTTTGAGCCATTCCACCACTTAAAGCAGTAATTTTGCTATGTGCATATTCTTCTAATCCAACAAGTTTTATATATTTATTTACTATTTCTTTTCTCTTTTCATGCTTATATTCCTTTTTTAATACAAAATCAATATTTTCATAAACAGTATACCAATCAAGTAGTCTTGGTTCTTGAAAAACATATGAAAAATTATAATCATTTGGTAATATTATTTGACCGTCATCAGGTTTAGTGATACCGCATAATATATTTATTAATGTGGTTTTTCCGATTCCAGAAGGACCTAAAATCGAAGTGATTTTGTTTTCCTCTATTTCTATATTGAAATTTTCAAACAAATTGATATTATTATAAGATTTTGTTATATTATTTAGTTTTATCATACTTAAACACCTTCACATATGTTTTTTCAAATATAGAGCTTAATACAACAATAAGTATTGTCCATGCGAATAATAATTGTGGTTCTAAATATGCTTTTGCATAAAACAGATTAGTTCCTATTGAATATTTGGGCATGCTTAAAACTTCTGCTGCGGATGTTGCCTTCCAAGCTATGCCTATAGTAGATATAATTGCAGAATGAATGTATGGAATAATTGAATGAAAATAAATTGATTTGATTTTGTTAAAACCAGTAATATTATATATGTTACATACTTCTAATAGTTTTTTATCAGTATTTTTTATACCAGTAGAAATGTTAGTAAATATAACTGGAAAACACATTAATAATGATGAAAATATAGGAACATATGTTGATTTAAGCCAAATTATTGCTAAAATAATAATTGAAACAATTGGAGTTGAACGTATTACCAACACTACTGGATTTATGATATCATATAAAAACTTGTTCATACCGCAAATAAATCCTAATAAAATACCAAATATGCATGATAATATAATACCTAATAAAGTTCTATACGTACTTGCTATTAATATTAAATATGTTTCGCTTTCAACCAATAATCCAATTAACGATTTAAATGTACAAATAGGAGAAGGGAGATAAATCTCCCTATTAATAATTAAAGAAACTATCTCCCATATAGTTAACCAAAATGCTAATATTATTATTTTCTTTAAATTAGTCTTCATAATAGAAGTCTTCACCTGGTAGTTTTCCTCCAATAGATGCGTTATTAGATTCAAATAATATATTTAGGAATGCATTGATTTCGCTTTTAGCATCAGATGCACTTTTATAAACTATACTACAATTTGGTATTGCCTTTTCAACTAGTTTAGCATTAGTTATTACTTCGTTTTCTTCAACCAATACACTAGCGTCCTTAGGATTTGCATTAACAAAATTAACTGACTCTTCATATGAAGTCATGAAATCTTTCATAAATTGTTTATTATTTGCAGCAAATTCTTTATTTACAACTAAGCATCCCATAGAAAGAACACTTTCTCCATTTGAAGCTTCTTCCCAAACTTTATTAAGATCTATAACTATTTTTACATTTTCACTATTCATAGTAACTTTTGTAACAAAAGGTTGTGGCAATATTGCATAATCAACATCTCCAGCTAAAATTGCTTGAGCAACTGTAGCATGGTCAGGTAAATAGTCTAAGACAACTTTATCTGTTAAACCTTTTTTTTCAAGCATAAAATTCATTACATATTCAGGAACTAAGCCTTTACCACTTATAGCAACTTTTTTACCCTCTAAATCCGCTAATGAAGTAATATCTTCTTTTCCTACTACATATAATACACCTAATGTATTTTGAGCTAAATACTGAATTTTACCTTTTGTTTTGTTGTATAAAACTGCTGCCAAATTTGTTGGTACTGCAGCAATTTGTATTTCATTGTTAATTAATTTACCTGTCAATAAGTCTGCAGCTCCTACAGTTTGATAGTCAACTTTATATGAATCGCTATTCAAAGCTTTTTCATCAATCATTTTTATCATACCTATAGATGTAGGACCTTTTAATCCAACAACATTTACTGTTTGTTGTACAACCTGTTTATTTTCGTTATTTACCCCGTTTTGTTCACTATTGTTTTGATTTTGATCGTTAGAAGTAGTAGCACATGCTGTAAATATTAAGCATAAGGCTAATGCTAAACTAACAATTGTTGAAACTTTTTTCACTGTATTTTCCTCCTAATAATTTAAAAAACTTTTTTAGAAAGTGCACTTTTGATGTTAACTCCATGTATTTTACCTAATTTACCGTTGAGCCCACCAATTTCATCAGTAGTACCATCTACTACTAAAGATATTATGCTAATTTCTTTTTCTTTGTATGGCAAACCTAATCTTCCAATAATTATATTACTATATTGATGCAGAATATCATTAATTATAGATACTTTATCTAAATCTTCTATAACTATACCAACAACTCCAATTCTTTTTTCTTGTTCCATTTAATAACCTCCAAAAAAAAAACTTATTTGATAATCAAATAAGAAGAAGTATATGAAAAAACTCATTAATTTAAAACTTCTCCTTGCTCTTAGATATTCTTTAAGCTTAGACTTATTCTCAAGATAACATAATTTGTTTTATAAGTCAATATATTGTTTTTTGCTGTAGTTGTGTTATAATAATATCTATACAATACTATATAAATTTTAAAGAGGTGGATGAATTTGGTATCAACTAAATGGGTACAGGGTATTAATTTAAAGGAAGTTTTTAAAATTAGAAATATAGTTTTTGCAAATGAGTTAAAGTATGGAAGTAGTTTTATTCATGATGAATATGATAGTTTTGCAAAAAATGTTTTAGTATATGACAGTGGCAAACCAGTTGGAACTGGAAGATTATATTTTAAAAATGGAAAGTATATTATAGATAAAATATGTGTATTAAAGGAAAATAGGAAAAATAGTTATGGCGAGCTTATAATTAGAATGTTAGTAAGAAAAGCTGTAAATATAGGTGCAGAAAAAACTTATGCATATGTAGATGATAAATATGAAAAACTATTTAAAAAAGTTGATTTTGAGCAAGAAGAAAAAGTAGATACAACTATTACTATGGTAAAAGTAGGAGATGTATGTGGGAGCTGTTGTGGCTAATCATATTACATATAAAATTAATGAAAAATATTGAGAAATTATATAAATTAGAAGTAATAAAAAATAGAATAGATGTGTTAGATTATATAAAAAAATATTATGATTCTGAAGTTTTTTTTGGGTATTGTCAAGGCTGTAATTTATTTTCTAAATTATGGTCTTGTCCACCATATAACTTTTCAACAAAAGATTATATTTTAAATTATAAGTATCTACATGTTTTTGGAACTAAAGTATTTATTAGTAAGGATAATTTTCAAAACGATAAACATAACAAAGATATTTTAGAGATATTGAATTACGTTAGAAGAAATCAGGAGAAAGAGCTTCTAGAGTTTGAACATATTTACAAGGATAGTATTTCATTAAATGCTGGAAGTTGTTTGTTATGCAAAACCTGTACAAGATTAAATGGTAATGTATGCATTCATAAAGATAAAATGAGATATTCATTAGAATCACTCGGATGTGATGTGCAAAAAACCGCATTAGAGCTGTTAGGAATAGAGATAAAGTGGTCCAAAGATGGTAAAATTTTAGAGTATTATACGTTAGTTAGTGGATTTTTAACAAATAAAAATCTAGATATTAATTTAAAAGGACAGTAATGTACAATAAATAATTATAGTTTGGTAATAGCACTCAAAATTTATGTAGTGCTTTTTTAATATATAAATATATTTATATATTAATAATTACCAAAAATATGCTAACAATAAGTAAAATAGAGAATCATAAACAGGAGTTCTTACAATGAAAAAAATAGCTTCATTTTATATTGTTGTTAGTATAATTATAGAAATATTTAGTAAAAACATTTCATGTGCCTCGGTTGATAATAAAGAAATACAAGAATATGTTGTTGCAGTTATAGATACTGGAGTTGACTATAATCATGAAGATTTAAAAAATAATATGTGGCAAAACAATACTACACTAGATGGTATTCACGGATATGATTTCATGAATGATGATGATGATCCATATGACGATCTTGGGCACGGAACTCACTGTGCTTCATTGATACTTAGCGAAGCTGAAAAATATGGATTGAAGCAAAAAGTCAAGATTATGGCTCTAAAATACATGGATGAATCTGGTGGTGGTATGTTTAAAAATGCAATAGATGCATATAGGTATGTGATAGCTGCAAAAAAACAAGGAGTAAATATCGTAGCTATAAGTAATTCTTGGGGTGGAACAGATAATCCAGTAGAGCTTGAAAATATAATTATTGAAGCTGGTAAAATGGGTATATTATCTATTTCTTCAGCTGGCAATACAGCTCAAAATTTGGACGTTGAAAAAAGTTTTCCAGCTGGATATCAATTGCCTTATAATATTGTAGTTTCTGCTTCAACGGAGGAAAATATGTTAGCTACTTTCTCAAATTATGGCAAATTAACGTCTCATGTAGCAACACTAGGAACAAATAGGATAGCAGCATACAATCAAGATGCTTATATACCCAGTTTTGCAAATAGTAATTATAAGTATTTTGATTTTGAAAATAAAGAGTTGCCAAATTGGGGCAATAATATCAGAATTTCAGAGGAAGAAGCATTTGAAGATAAAAACTCACTTAGGTGGGATATAAAAATTACTCCAACAGATGAATTTTATATAGAGAAACTTGAAGAAAGTTCGTATACTAACATGTTAACTATAGATTTAGAAAAAAAAGTAGACAATACTTATTTTGGGATGAGTTACAAGGTGAAATCTAAGCCTGATAATCTTATGGCATGTTATGTTCTAATGTATGATAACGATATATGGACTACAGCTGGTTCTTTTATGTTAGAAAATATCAATTTTTGGAACAATAGATATTTTAAGTTAAAAGATGGAGTTACTAAGATTCAAATTATATGTACGGGTGTATTAGACGAGGCTAGTATGTATATTGATAATTTAGGAATAGGAGAAACATCAGGCAAATATATTAGACTTAATGGAACACCACAGGCTGTTACGAGCGTAGTTGCTGAAACATTATATTTAAGAGAATTATTTCCAGATGAACCTATTGAAAAAATACGAGCAAGGGTTATTGGTGGAGTAAATAAAAATTTCAAAAATATAGTTGTATCAGATGGAGTTATTGATATTAATAAAGCAAAGACCAATCCTTATCCTGTGATAGATTATATAAGACGAAAGGATGGAAAAATTGAAATTTCAGGTTTCTTTTTTGGAAATAGCAGTGGAAGTATAACTATAGCTTCAAATATGACAGAAATTAATTCTTGGAGTGAAAATAAAATAATTATTATGGATAAACACTATGAAGACGGTTTTATCAATATAAATATAAAAACTAAAAATGGTCTTGAATCTGAACAAAAAATGATAATTATAAGTGAAAATGTCAATTGGTTAGAAAAAGCACCATTACCCATAGGATTAAAAGATGCAGTTTCTGTAGAACTAGGTGGTATGATTTATGTTATGGGTGGTGCTGATTATGAAGATAAGCCATCGTTAGGAGTTTATAGATATGATCCATCAAAGGATAAATGGAAAACAATGAGTAGTTTACCTAGTCAAGAATTTAATGGTTGTTATTCATATGGTATGAGTGTTGCAACGTTTGATGATAGTATTCTTTTGGTCGTTATGGATAATATGCATGATAAAAATATTTTCTTGAATTACTCAGTAGAAAACAATTCTTGGAGTGAAATGTTATTTGATGATACGCCTGAGCCTAGAGCTTTTATGACTATTTCATCGTACAATGATACAATTTATTTTATAGGTGGTATTCCAAAAGCTAAGTATTATGGAAGAAACGATTTAGCAGTTAATATATGGTCTTTATCGGAGGATAGAAGTACATGGAATGTAAGTGGAAAATTAGGTACACCTATTTATGGAGCTATAGCTGCACAAGTAGAAGATAAATTAGTTATTTTAGGTGGTAGAATTGGAGATATTGATTATTCTGATAAAGTGTATATTTTTGATGGTTTAAACATTTATGACGGTAGTAAATTGCCTATCATTGGACTTCATAATGAAAATTGTGTTTTTAGCGGTGGAGAAAAAATGTATATTTTAACCGAAGGCGATATAGTTGATATAAACGGCCTAAGCTATGATGTTGATAAAGATGAATGGATGCAATATAGTGATAGAGTTTGCTGTGGTATAAGGAGAGGTATATTTGGAACTTTACTGGACAATGAATTTTATGTTATGGGTGGAGAACTTGATTATAGAATATTAGATAAAGTTAATGTTATAAATATTAGTGATTTAAGTGAAAAAAAATCTAGAACAGTAAGTATATTAATAATTATTGTTTCTAGTATATTACTTATTATATTGATAATATACATTATAAAAATCAAAAAAAGATTCAAATAATTAGCAAAAGTATAAAAGTAAATTTCTTATAGAGTTAAGAAATTTACTTTTTATATTATTTTGATTTTTTACCGAATAAACTATATTCAAACTTTACTTTTCTATAATAATCTTTTTCAATAAAATCAGTAGGTCTAACATGCTTGCTTTCCATATCAAAATAATTAAGACCGCTTATTTCTAACATTTTATATACAAATTGTGAACAGAACATGATATTTGGTTTATATGATTGTTTCAACAACAGCCCTAAAATATTATAAGCACTACCTTCTGTATTTATTTCGTTTATTTTATTAAGAATAATCTTTTTTTGTTCTTTGGTTGCATCAATACTATATATCAATATTGAAGAATCATCTTTTTTTATAAAGTGTTCAACTAATTCATAGTTTAATCCAGGTGGATAAACACGCTCTCCGCCATTATAGCTAACAATGGTTTCTAGATCCTTATCAAATGCGATAGAGGAATGGTTAAAGCTTTTTCTCGTAAACACAGAAATGAATTCACTAGCAGCGCTACCTGTTCTAGATATAATAATATATAAATGAGGGTCATCAAGTGCTTTAGAAGCAGCATCAAAATATTCATCTGTCAAATTACCATTGCTAATATATTTAAATGAGCTATGTCTTGGTAAGTCTGTCACAATATCTTTGAAATTGCTGATAGATAATTTGTCACTAATTCCACGTATACTATTAATTGAGCTTGCTATTCTGTCTTTATATTGTCTTAGTTCATTAAAGCTAACAGTAGAAAGCTCGCCAAGTGATGGCAGATTAAAATAAATGTATTTCTTTACAGTCAATATTTTTTCTATGATGAATGGTAAAATAATAGCAACAGTACATAGAAGTTTATTTAGATAATAAAAATATACTTTGCTATCTAATATTAGATTTTGACGCACATAAACTAGCTCTGCAATACATAAAAGTAAATAGTTTAACAATATATACAATTTAGAAAAAACACTAGTTTTAATTCTTAAAGTTCTAATAACCATAAAAGCGAATATTAGGACAAATGTTATATAAAACATTTCATTGCTAGCAGTTAAGAATATCAAAACTAAACCGCTTATTATCAGTATTTTTAAGTATTTTTTATAATAAATTAAATCTTCCATGTAAATAAAATCCTTTTTGTATTTTAATGATAATTTCAAATTGTAATAATAATATATTAAAAATCTCTTAATATTTTAACAAATTTTTTAGAAAATGTGATAATTCAAATACATATAAATTAGAAAATTGTGTAACAATAATTATTATAACACAATTTTGATAAAATGTAGAAATAATGTATTAATTAAAAAATAATTGTAGAATAATTAACTTTGTGTTATATAATGTATTTAGTTATTACAATAATGTAAATGACATAATATATAATATATTAACATTTGTTTAGCTATAAGTAAACAATTTATAAGTGGGGGTTTTTATGAGAAGTAATAGTTATAATACAAAGTCTAAAAAGATAATTTTGCAATATTTAAAAAGTAATACAGAAAACACAGTAACAGTTGATGATATAAAAGAATATTTAGATTCAGTAGAAAATTCAGTAAATGTTACGACTATATATAGATATTTAAACAAATTATTTAAAGAGCATTACATTATGAAATATACTGGTGATTTGGGTAAAAAAGCCACTTACAGATATGTAGGTACGGATTCAGCTTGCCATGAGCATTTACATTTACAATGTAGTGAGTGCGGTAAAATAATTCATTTGAATTGTGAATATATGGATAAAATGATTCAGCATATTTCAAATAATCATGATTTTAAAATAAAATTTGAAAACACAATTCTTTTTGGTAAATGCAAACAATGTGAACTTAGAGAAAAAAGAAAAAATGTCTAAGTAATATTCTTGAAATTTTAAATATATATTTACAAACAGAGTAAATAGTGCTAAAATCTAATTTGCAAGTAAGTTGCAAATTAGATTATTTATTATAAATATGGTTATGAAAAGAAAGAGGAAAGAATGAAACAAATAAAGATTTTGTTAATAGACATAATGCTTTTTTTAAGTTTTATAGTTATTACTGGTTGTAGTAATACTTCAAGTTATACAGAAAATGAAAATATTGAAAATAAGATTACAGTTGCAGTATCATTAGTACCTGAAAAAACATTTGTAGAGAAAATTTGTAAGGATAAGGTAAATATAATTACCATAATACCGCCAGGTGCAAGTCCTGAAAACTATGAACCAACACCACAGCAAAAAGCTGAATTTGAAGATGCAACAATTTATTTTACTATAGGTGTTCAAACTGAAAGTAACAATATATTGTCAAATGTATCTGATAAAACGCGAGTGATATCGCTAGAAGATAAAGTTTCTAATGTATATAACGATTTGAAAATCGGTGAAGAAAGAGACCCACATATATGGATGTCTCCCAAAAGAGCTATAGTTATGGTTAATGCAATAGCTGAAGAAATAGGTAAAATAGATAGTAAAAATAAATCATTTTATGATGAAAATGCATTAAAATATATACAAGAGTTAGAGAAACTTGATAAAAATATTTCTGAAACATTAAAAAATATAAAGAATAGAAAATTTATAGTTTTTCACCCAGCATTTAATTATTTAGCTGATGACTATAATATGGATATGTACAGCTTAGAAGAAGAAGGTAAAGAGGCAACTCCCCAGCATCTTCAAAAGATGATTGATTTTGCAAAAAAGGAAAACATAAAAGTGATATTTTATCAAGCTGAAATAGATAGTAGTCAATCTGAAGCATTTGCCGAAGAAATCAATGGTAAAACAATGATGCTAGAGCCACTATCACCAAATTATATTGAAAATTTAGAAAGCATGGCGAATACCATGGCAGAGGCAATGAAATAATGAGAAATGCTATAAAAGTAGAAAATTTGTATGTTGATTATGGAAAAACACAAGCTTTAACAGGAGTTTGCTTAGAAGTACTAGAAGGTGAATTCTTAGGTGTAATGGGTCCTAATGGCGGTGGAAAGTCTACATTATTAAAGTCAATATTAGGCTTAATTCCAATATCCTCAGGTAATATTTCAATTTATGGCAAACAAAATAATGGAAATAGGAATATGATTGGTTATGTACCACAGTTCTCAGCAATAGATAAAAAATTTCCTATTACTGTCGTGGAAGTGGTTATGTCTGGCATGATTAAGGGTGGATTACATCCATTTTACAGATATAAAAAAAGTCAAAAAGATACGGCTTTGGACAAATTGAAAACAGTTGGTATAGAAAAACTTTATAACCGCCAAATATCACAACTTTCAGGTGGAGAATTTCAACGTATGTTGATAGCAAGAGCTTTAGCTGTTGAACCAAAGATTTTATTGTTAGATGAACCAACGGCTAGTGTAGACCCAAGTTCAAGAGAAAAAATTTACAACCTATTAGAGAAATTAAACGAAAATATAACTATAGTTTTGGTTACTCATGATTTACTAGCTATATCTTCTAAAATCAAGAGAATAGCATGCATTAACAAAGGAATTGTATATCACGGTGAACCGAAATTAACACAAAATGTTGTCAATAAACTTTATGGTTGTCCTGTTGATTTGATAGCCCATGGCGTTCCTCATAGAGTTCTTGAATCTCACGAAGGAGAAATGAACAATGATAGATGCAATCTTTAAATATCAGTTTCTACAAAATGCAGTTATAGCTTCTCTATTGGTAAGTATAGTATGCGGAATGATAGGTGTTATAATAGTTGAAAAAAAACTTGTAATGATGAGTGGAGGTATTGCTCATACAGCATATGGTGGGGTAGGATTAGGATATTTACTAGGATTTGAACCGATAATTGGTGCTATTGGATTTTCGGTATTAGCAGCGTTTGGAATAGGGTTTGTTAATAGAAAAGGTGGTTCAGCTTCAGATGTTATTATAGCAATGTTTTGGTCCTTAGGCATGGCACTTGGTATAATTTTTATTGGTTTAGTGAAAGGTTATCCACCAAATATGAACTCATATTTATTTGGAAACATACTTTCAGTTACAAAATTAGATTTGAAATTGATGATAAGTATGACAATTATTGTTTCTACACTGATTTTAGTGTTTTATAATGATTGGAAGGCATATTTGTTTGATGAAGAATTTGCAACAATTATAGGAATAAAAACTACCTTTTTGGAGTATCTATTGCTTGTCTTAGTGGCTCTAACAGTTGTGGTCTTAATAAGAGTAGCAGGAATAATACTTGTCATTGCACTTTTAACAGCTCCGGCAGCTGTTGCAGGACTATTATCGAACAATTTCAAAAATAGAATGATATATGCAATACTTATAGGCATATTGGTATGTTTTATAGGATTATGGATATCGTACTTGAATAACATAGCATCTGGTGCAACTATAATAATAGTGTTGGTAAGTATGTATACAGTTACTTATATTATAAAAACATTAGTCGATAAAATAAAAAAAGTTTAAAAAATTATTTCTAATCAAATAAAGTATTAATAAATACTTATTTGTGCCGAATAAGTATATATGGTATAAATCAATTAATAACTGTTATAAATATATAGTTATATTTTAGGAGGCAATAGTGAAAATACTAAAAGATATTGATATCATTATTGGTATTAGTGAGAAAATCGAGGGTGTAAATAATTCATTTAAGTTTAGCAATGATGGTGATGTGCATGGACTGATATATGGAAATTCAGGTACTGGTAAAACTACTTTGATAAAATATATTATAGGAAATTTACGAAGCAAGCATACAAAAGAAGATTTATCAATTTATGTAGCAGATGGTAAAGAGTATTTTAAAAATAATAAATTTGTTACCAGATATCAAAAAATAAATGATTTTAGAGATACTGTAATTTTTTACAGCCAGATTAAAAGAGAAGTTGAAAAAAGACTAGATAAATTTAAAAGTGTTGGAGCTGCAACATATTATGATTATAATACTGTTAAGGCAGCATTAGAACCAGAAGAAATGATGCCAAGAATATTTGTTTTTCATGATGATTTTAGCATGGAGAGTGAAAAGGTAAATGGTGAGTACATAGAGCAGGTATATGATGATTTGCAGTACATTTTGATGTTAGGTAGAACTGCTGGTATAAATATTATAATGTCACCTAGATCATTTAAAGGAATAGATGATAAATTGGAGTCTTTATTTACTCTAAGAATAGGCTTCAAAAGTTCAACGTCACTCTCAAGTAGGTTACTAAAATCAGGCATTGGTTCAAGCACAGAGTTAAAAAATGTTGGCGAATGTTATGTTAAGTCATTTGCACAAAGCCAAATACCTGTTAAATTTATAGTACCATTGTTAAAAGATTAATGATTTAAGTAAATATAAATAATAGAATTAAGTAAGCATTTGAAATTGGAAAATTTACAAGTGCTTTTTTTGTGTTATAAATTTCTTTATTATATGTAAATGTTATAGAAAAAAATTTAAATTTAAAATAATTTTTATAATAGATATAAATACTATAAAAAAATTGAATTGGAATTTTAAAATATGATGTGGTATTGTAATTAACTGTTGGGATTAATTTGTGCTTTGAAATTACATAAGGAGAGAAATTTATGATTAAATTTATATTCAAGAGAATTATTCGGTCAATTCCAGTTATAATTCTTGTAATGGTTTTATCTTTTTTTATAATACACCTAATGCCAGGTGATCCTATACGAACTATGTTAGGTGATAAGGCTCCTCAAGAACAAATATTATCGATGCAAAAAGAGTTGAATTTGGATAAGCCTATAATCCAACAATTTTTCATATGGACAAATCAAATATTTCACTTTGATTTAGGTACTTCAATTTTTTGGAAAGAGCCAATCATTGATATAATATTAAAAAGAATTGAACCAACAATGATATTAGCTTTAATTGCTATAGTTATTAGCATATTGATTGGTTTGCCAACTGGTTTGTTGGCAGCTAAAAAGCATGGCAAATTTTTTGATAAATTCTTTTCAGTATTATCATTAATTTCAATCTCATTACCTGCTTTTTGGATTGCAATAATATTAATACAATTATTATGTGTAAAAATCAGTATTTTCCCTGTTTCAGGTTATCATAGAATTGCAGATGTAGGATTACTAACTTCACTTTATGAACTGTTACTTCCGGGAATAATTTTAGGTATTATGCATAGCGGTCAAATAGCTCGTATGACTAGAACTACAATGCTAGATGTATTAGAACAGGATTATTTGAGAACTGCACGTGCCAAAGGAGTAAAAGAAAAACAGGTCATTAACATTCATGCATTCATAAATGCGCTATTACCTATAGTAATGATTGTTGGTTTTAGCTTTGCAAATTTGTTAGGTGGTGCTGCTGTTATTGAACAATTGTTTAACATACCTGGTACTGGTAATCTTGCTATTACAGCAATACTAAGCAGAGATTATCCACTAATACAAGGGACACTGCTTTTTGTTGCAGTAATATTTATAATTATGAATATGATTGTGGATATAATTTGCGGTCTAATAAATCCAAAGACAAGGTGTGAATAGTATGATGAAAAAGTATTTGAAATTTACGAATCCTTATATTAGAGTTGGAATAGTTTTGATAATAATTCCTATATTTTTAGCAATATTTGTACCAGTTTTAGCAAAATATGATCCAAGCGTAGTTAACCCTCTGAATAGATTGCAATCGCCATCATTAGAGCATCTAATGGGAACTGATGATTTGGGTAGAGATGTCTTTTCTAGGACATTGTTTGGTATAAGAACATCTTTGATAATTGGTTTTGCTGTGACTCTTATAAGCCTATTTATTGGTGTGTTTACTGGTATAGTTGCAGCATATTATCCAATAACATCTGGAATTATTATGAGATTTATAGATGGAATCATGGCATTTCCGACAATAATATTTGCTATTGCATTGGCAGGTGTTTTGGGCTCAGGCATAACAAATATAATAGTAGCGTTGGCAGTATCATATTTCCCAATGATTACAAGAATAACGAGAAATGCAGTTTTAGAAGTAAAAGAAATGGAATATGTTAAGTCAACTATTTCAATAGGAAAAAATGATTTGTATATTATTTTTAAATGTATACTACCCAATATTATTTCTCCGATTATAGTGCAAACGACTTTTACATTTGCTATGGCCATATTAAATGAATCGATTTTAAGTTTTTTGGGAGTAGGAATTCAGGTGCCACTTCCAAGTTTAGGTGGCATGGTTAATGACGGCAGAAATTATATGATGATTGCGCCTTGGATTATAGTATTTCCAGGGTTAACAATCTCGTGGATAGTATTAGCACTTAATATAATTGGAGATGGACTTAGAGATTTTTTTGATCCCAAGCACTAATAATAAATATTAGAGAGGTAAAGATGGAAGATTTATTACAAATTAATAATATGACTATTGAAGCTAAAGAAAAGCATGAAAATATTACAATAGTTGATGATATATCTTTAAAATTAAAATATGGGCAGACCTTGGGAATAGTTGGTGAGTCTGGATGTGGAAAAAGTATAACAGCCCTAAGTATTTTGGGGTTGCTTAGAAATAAATTATCCATAACAAAAGGTGAAATAATTTTTGAAAATGCAAATTTAGCAACTATGAATAAAGAAAAATTAAGGGATATATGCGGTAATGAAATTGGAATGATATTTCAAGAACCAATGACAGCCCTAAATCCTTTGTTTACAATAGGCAGACAAATTATAGAACCACTTAGAATACATTTAAAATTGTCAAAAAAAGAAGCTAGGAAAAGAAGCATAGAGTTGCTTAATACAGTTGGAATAAATAATCCGGAAGGTGTATTAAAATGTTACCCATTCCAGTTTTCAGGTGGTATGCGTCAACGTGTTATGATTGCTATTGCAATATCATGCACACCTAAGCTGCTAATTGCAGATGAGCCGACTACTGCACTAGATGTAACTATACAAGCACAAATCTTGCAAATATTAAAGAAATTAATTAAAGATAGAGGAATGTCATTGTTGCTGATATCACACGATTTAGGGGTTATATCTAAATTGTCTGAGCAGATAATAGTTATGTATTCAGGTGAGATAGTTGAAAATGATACAGTAGACAATATTATTAATAATCCTTTACATCCATATACTCAAAAGCTTTTAAGTGCAGCAACCGAATTATCAAGTGATTGCGAGTATTTATCAGTTGTAAATGGTTCAGTACCAAGACCAGAGGAAAAAATTGTTGGTTGTAAGTTTTCAGCACGTTGTGAATATTGCAAGGATATATGTCTAAAACAAAGACCTCCACTCACAAAAAAATCAACAAGTAACGGATTAATAAAATGTTGGAAGTATGATAGCAAGTATAGTCTAACGGAGGAAAACTAATCTAATGGAAAGTAGATATTTACTAGAGGTTAAAAATATATCCAAGAAGTTTACATCAAATGGACGCTCTGTTAAAGCGGTAGACAATATCAGTTTTGAAGTGTACAAAGGTGAAACTTTTGCTATTGTTGGAGAATCGGGATGCGGTAAATCAACAACAGGGAGACTGATTTTAAGATTAATTGATTCAGATTCAGGAAAAATTTATTTCAAGGGAAAAAATATAGTTAATATGTCTAAAAAGGATTTTAGAAAAATTAGACCGTCAATGCAAATAGTTTTCCAAGATCCATATGCATCTTTAAATCCACGTATGACAGTAGGAAAACTTATTGCTGAGCCCGTAAAGATAAATAAAAAACTAGATAAGTTAGCAGTAAAACAAGAGTGTGAAAGGTTAATTCAAAGTGTAGGATTGGAAATAAATGATTTAAAAAAATACCCACATGAATTTTCTGGTGGTCAACGTCAAAGAATTGGTATTGCGAGAGCGATAGCTACTAAACCAGATTTAGTAGTTTGTGATGAACCAGTTTCAGCATTAGATTTATTGGTACAAGCACAAATGCTAAATTTACTTAAAAACATACAAAAGGAATTTCAATTTTCATATATTTTTATATCTCATAACCTGTCAGTAGTCAAACATATGAGTGACAGGATAGCTGTTATGTATTTTGGACAGATTGTTGAGATAGGAAAAACACAAGAAATATTTGAAACACCGTTGCACCCTTATACACGTTTACTATTGAATTCTGCATTGAATATAAAGCCTAACAATGATATTTACAATGAGAACGAGAATGTAATTGAATATAATAATGATAGATTTAGCGATGATATTAATTGCTGTAAATACATAAATAATTGCGCATATGCAACTGAAGAATGTTTGAATCTTAATAATAATTTATATAAGGTTAGTGACACTCATTATGTTTCATGTAGACAATATTCAAGTTTTAAGTAGAACAGTATTAATTAATCAACAAATATATATATTGATAATTAAATTAAAACATCATGGAGGAAAAATGAAAAGTAGTATTTTAAAAAAAGCAATTGTTTTGGCAATGGTATTATCATTTGCTATGACATCTTTAACAGGTTGCGGGTCAAAAGTTGATGATACAGATAAAAATGTTGATTCTAATGTTGATAATAACGCAAGTGATGAACCGGTATATGGTGGAGAAATAACTGTAGCATTCCAATCAGCTCCAGAAAATTTTGACCCTGACCATTCTTCATCAGATTGGGTAGTAACAGCGGTTACAAATCATGTATATGAGGGATTATTCGAGTTTAATGCAAATAATGAAGCAGTTCCACAATTGGCAGAGTCATATACAGTGGTTGATGATGGAAAAACATATGATATTGTTTTAAGAAAAGGTGTTAAATTTCAAGATGGAGATGAATTGAAAGCAGAAGATGTAAAGGCATCTATGGATAGATGGTTTGAGGTTAATCCAGCTGGAATTGCTATAGCAAAAGATTTAATTTCTGTAGATATAATCAATGATTATGAAATAAGTGTTAAATTTTCAAAGGTATATGCTCCATTTATCAATATTTTAGCATCACCAGTATCTCGTCAAAAGATGCTAGTGAAGAAAAAAGAAATAATTGATAAATTTGGTTCGTCAATAATTACAGAACATATTGGAACAGGTCCTTTCTATTTTGACGAAATAGCTATGGGTCAAAAAGTAGTTTTGAAAAAGTATGAAGAATACTCACCAGTAGATTCTACTTCATCAGGCTTAGCTGGTAAGAGAGTTGCTTATTTAGATAAGGTAACAATAGAATTTGTGCCAGAAGAAAGTGTAAGAGTTGCTGGATTAGAAAGTGAACAATTTTCTTTTGTTGATGAAGTCTCAAATGATAGATATGATGAACTTGTACAATTTCCAAAAGTATCTCCAACTGTTTGTAACTTCGGAACAATGGGTATTGTGGCTTTTAACTGCGGAAAAGAACCATTTGAAGATGTGAATTTGAGAAGAGCAGTTGCTTATGCAATAAATCCAACAGAAATGGCAACAGCACAAGTTGGTGATAGTAAACTTTGGAGTGTTGAAGATGGTTCATGGTTCAAAAAAGGGACTATTTGGTATGACGAAACAGCTGGAGATGGAATATATAACAATCAGGATATAGAAAAAGCTAAGGATTATGTAAAAAATTCAAACTACAATGGAGAACCAATTATTATTCTAGGTACTAAAGCAGATTTGTTTACAAGCAGTGGTGCATTAGTGTTGCAAAGCCAACTAAAAGAAATAGGATTAAATGTTGAAGTTGAACTTTATGATAAATCTACTTATTTTGATTATTTAAAAGCTGGAAAATGGGATATAAATATTTCTCGTTGGAGCGATATGAATCCAGATCCACAAGTTTTTGAACCTTGGACAGGTACAAATGGATGGATTACAAACTGGAATGATGCTGATTCAAAGAAAATGGATGAGATATTTGATAGAATGGTTTGTGAAATGGACTACGATAAAAGATATGAAATAGTAAAAGAATTCTATGATGAATTTTGGAAAAGTGTACCTTACATAAAAGTGTTCAATGACAAAAGAGTATATGGTATTAATGACAGTTTAAAAGGTTATGCTGGATATGGACAACCATATTTTTGGAATGTTTGGGTATCTAAATAAGGAGAATTACAATGAAAAATAAAAATGTGATGCGTGCAACATTAGCATTAAATTTGATGAGGAATATTATTGGAATTAAATTTATAGATTTTAAAGAAGATTTTGATATAATTGATGTTGCTTTACCGCAAAAAAAAGGTCCGCTTTGTTATCATGCAAGACAAGCTATGGATGGAAATTTATTTAAAGCTACTGAAGATTATGTTACATGTGATTATGCAAGGTATGCAATTGGATTGTCGAAGCCTGATAATACAATAGTTGAAGGTAGAAGTTATAAATATTGTGGATTATACGAAAGCAATTCTATATCTAAAAATATAGTTACTAGTATGAAATATATTAATCAAGATATATATGGCATGGTGATGGGTCCATTGAATTTAATGGATGATGCAGATGTAGTAATTATTGCAGATTACGCTGAAACAGTTATGAGAATAATGCAAGGCTATGCTTATAAGTTTGGAAATCCGGAACAGCTTAGTTTTTTTGGAAATCAAGCTATGTGTGCAGATTTAATTTCTAAGCCTTTTTCAAATAATGATATTAATATTTCACTTATGTGTAAAGGTACTAGAGCTAATGGTCAATTTGATAAAGGTGAAATAGGAGTAGCTGTTCCAATAGGAATGTTTGATTCGTTGGTAGATGGAATTGTAAATACGGTAAATCCAGTTACATATGCTAATGAAAAAAGACAAATTTTAAGTAAATTAGACTGTGAAGATGATTTAGGAATAAAAATTGATGTTGACTATAATTATGGATTAGGGTTAAAGGCTTACGATAGTAAGGTGCAAAAATTTAAAAATCTAAATAATATATAAATATTAAAGGATAGAGCTAACGAATGAAAGCGATAGCTCTATTTTTTTTTAAAAAACATATTTTTAAGATGCAAAATATGTTACAATATAGTATAATTTATTTTATTTTACGGCTAAAATGGAGTTAATATGAAAACAAAAAAAATAGTGATATTATTGGTAATTATGTTGATAATGATAAGCTCGAATACTAATATTAATGCCCAAAACTCAAATACCGTCAAGGTTGCAATGTTAAGTATACCAAACTATATTGATATAGATGATGAAGGCAATCCATATGGATATGCAGTTGAATACTTAAATGAAATAAAGAAATATACAAATTGGGATTATGAGTACATACCAATGTCAATGATTGAAGCTGAGAATGCATTGGCTGAAGGTAAAGTTGATATTGTTGTTGGAATGCCACATACAGAAGATAATCAAAATTTATTCTACTTCTCTAAATTTGATATGGGCTATAGTACGGATATGTTATGTGCTATAAATGATAAAAATTGTTATGCCTATAATGATTTCAAAAATTTTAAAGGTATAAAAATTGGAGCAGTCAAAAACTCAAAGGTTCAAAAAGATAATCAGGCATACATACAAAAAAATATTAGCTTTGCAACATTTGTATTGTATGATAATGAAAAAGAAATGTATAAGGCACTACAAAATGGTAAAATTGATGCGGTATTGATAAACGATATTAGTTATAATTCGAATTATACTGTTATAGCCAATTTCAATGTTAAACTGTTATATATCGCTTCAAGCTTTCACAATCGTCACATATATGCAGGTATTAAAAACGCACAAGAGCAAATCTATTTAAGAGACGTAAACTTTAATAGTGAATTGAATAAAAAATATTTAAATAATAAAGTATGTAACAATATTTTTACTCTAAATGAGCAGGAATATATAAAAAACAGACATTCTATTAATGTTTATTATTGTGTAAACGGAGAATTCTCACTAGATGAAATTAATAAACAAAACTTTGAAATTCAAGTTGAGATAGTTAACTACGTTGCAGAAAAATTGGGGTGGAAAGTTAATGTAATAAATAATTATAGTAATAGTTCTATCATAGGAGTTAAAGATTTTGAGAAAATAATCAACTCTGACATAGTAGATGTATATCCTAGTTTTAAATATAATAAAAATTATGCTGAAGATTTAGGAATGCATGTCACATTTCCATATTTACAGGTTAATCATTACAAAATACAAAGGAAAGAGTTTGGATATAAGGACAAAGGAAAACTTATTGTGGCTGCAGTACGTAATAATAATTTGACAAATGAATATGTACTTTCTAAATATAATAGATATCAAATATTATGGTATAAAAATGATGATGAATGTCTTAAGGCTGTAAGTAATGGTAAGGCGGATATAACCTATACAAATACATTTACTGCTGAGTACTATTTAAATTCATATGATTATCAAAATTTATCTATGTCAAATATTGATTATGAGTATGATTTATGCTTTGCAGTTCCGAAAAACAGAAACAAAGTACTTGTGCAAATAATAAATAAAGTGATTAACAGTATACCAAAGGAAAAAATGAATGACATAATAGCAAAAAACACTTTATATAAACATAATTCTAACACACTAAAGTCATTTATATATGAAAATTCACTTTTATGTACCGTTATAGCAATTATTTTTGCAGCGTTAGTCATGTTTTTAGTTATGTTGTTCGTAACAAACAGATTGATTACGAAAAAAAATAAAGAGTTAAAAAGAGCAAATGTAGTAAAAAATGAATTTTTTTCACGAGTGAGTCATGATATTAGAACACCAATGAGTTCAATTATCGGTCTTTCTAATTTAGGTGTAGAAACTAAGAATAGTGATACCTCAGCTTCATATTTTAAACAAATAAACAATACCTGTAAATATTTGTTGGGTGTTTTAAATGATACTTTGGATATAGGTAAAATTGATAGTAAAAAAATTAAATTGAAATTGGAACCTTTAGTTCAAAAAGATTTTGTTTCAGATATCAAAAATATAGTTGAAGTAAAAGCAAGAGAAAAAAGCATTGATTTTAATATGTCTTTTAACAATTATAATAATGGTTATGCAATGTTTGATAAACTTCATTTAATGCAAATATGTATTAATTTATTGACAAACGCTATTAAATTTACTCCTAATGGTGGAAAAGTAGAATTTATTATTAATAAATTAGCATTGAGAAAATTAAATGGCAAATATGATATAGAGTTTATTATTCGTGATAATGGGATTGGAATAAGCGAAGAATTTCTACCATATATCTATGATTCATTTAAACAAGAAAATACGGATAATATGATATCAAACAATGGTATTGGATTGGGGTTAACTATAGTAAAAAATCTTGTTGAGTTAATGGGTGGAAGTATATATGTAAAAAGTGAAAAAAACAAAGGAACAGAATTTTCTGTTATTTTACCAACAAAAATAATAGAAAGCACAGAAAAAAGAGATGAAAGTATAAATGAAGCAAATGATCATATAAATCTTAATAACAAAAGAGCATTATTAGTTGAAGATAATCTATTGAATTCTCAAATAGTTAAAAGTATACTTGAAAGTGTAGGCATGATTGTTGAACAAGCGGAGAATGGTAAATTAGCATTAGAGATGTTTAAAAATTCATCTATCAATTATTACAGTGTAATACTAATGGACAACAGAATGCCAATTATGAACGGATTAACTGCAACTAAACTAATTCGTGAGCTTGATAAGGATGATGCAAAAGAAGTACCAATTATAGCAATGACTGCTGATGTTTTTAGTGATGGTATGGAAGAAATTTATGCTGTAGGTATGAATAAGTGTTTGATAAAACCAATTGATTCAGAAATATTATTTAATACTTTAGAAAAATTTATAAAAAGTACATAATAAAATTGACTAGAACTAAAATCTTAATGGAGTTTACTACTTATGAATAATTATATATACTTAATATTGTCTAGAAGTAATACTGCACCAGCAAAGCTAATTAGATTTTGTACAAAAAGTGAAATAAGTCATGTTTCTATATCAATGGATATGTCTTTACACAGTATGTATAGCTTTGGCAGAAAAAAAGTTAATAATTTTTTATGTGGTGGATTTATTTGCGAAGATTTAGATGGTGATTTTTACACTAAATATTTTAGTAGTTATGTTTATGTATATAGAATACCTATATCGTATCGAACGTGGAACAATTTAAATAACTATTTAGAATATATATATCAAGTAAGAAATAAATACAAATATAACTTTTTAGGAGTATTTACAACATATTTTGGTATAGGTATAAATAGAAAGCATTGTTATTTTTGTTCAGAATTTATTGCTGAGATACTGTTAAAGTTTAAAATATGTAAAATCAAAAACGACATACATACCTATAGACCTGAGTACTTTAAAGAATTAGATAACAAACAATTGGTTTATGAAGGAGAGATATGTCAATATAAGAATTTTTTAAATGATAATAATTTTCTTGAACAAAAGGAAGTTGCTTTATAAAATTTTTTTGGAGTTATAAGCTATGAAATACAAAACAAATGTAATGAGAATCTTAGATAAAAGCAAAGTAATATATAAATCATATGATTATACCAAAAGTGATGCAATTAGTGGAATAGAAGTTACAAATGCATTGAACCAGAATTCTTCACAGGTTTTTAAAACGTTAGTAACAATTGGTAAAACGAACAAAAACTATGTATTTGTGATACCAGTTGCATATGAATTAGATTTAAAAAAAGCCGCAAAAGCCGTAAATGAAAAATCAATAGAAATGATTAAATCAAAAGATTTGTTAGCCACAACAGGATACATACATGGTGGATGCTCACCAATAGGAATGAAAAAAAACTTTGTAACTATTATAGACATAAGTGCTAGAAATTTTGAAACAATAATATTTAGTGCTGGTAAAATAGGTTATCAAGTAGAGACATCACTTGAAGGGCTAAAAAAAATTATTGAATTTGAATTGGTTAATATAGTTAAATAATAAAAAATAAAGTATCCTAAAGTTTATATTAGGATACTTTATTTTTTATCTTCAAATTTCTTAGGGTTTTTGTTTGAATTATAAAAACTACAACTCCAGTAATAATTAAGTATAGATAAAAACTTACACCTCTTGAAAGAAGCATTGCAGTATCAATTAAGTATACTGGATACAATAATGAAAATAGCTTTAAAAATCCACTTTCACTTACACCAACACTTCCAGGTAGTGGTATAGAAGAAATACACATTTGCAAAACAGTTTGCAATGATAATACACTTAAAATTGAATAACCTGATAGAGAAAATGATTTGTATATAAAATATGGAACTATATTCATTGCGCAAATTTGAACAATTGTAACAAGCATTATACGCAAAATTAATTTTTTGTTTTTCTTTATATATATTGCTCCTTGTTGGTATTTTTCAACACCCTCAATCATGCTTATTTCTATATTATCTATATTTTTTATTTTAAATTTAGTAAGTATTTTAACAACAAAATTAATAATAGCTTTAATTATATTTTTTGAAAATAAAGCAAAAGTAATAAATACAAGTACTATAATATTTAATGAACAACCAAATATTAAAATTAATTTAAAATTATTGCTGATGTGTAAAAATAAATTTGGCTGTATGCAAAATAATATTAATGACAGAACAATTGATACTAACTGATAAACAGCTAAAACAATCAACAATATAAGCGTAGAATGTGGTATGTCTATTTTGTCTTTTTTCATGTAATATATTTGCATCGGTTGACCTCCAGAAGCTGAAGGCGTTATTGAGCTAAAGAAAAATCCTATAAAAGAGTATTTCAAACATTTTAAAAAGCTAAGCTTATAGTTAAATATAGATGATAGCATTTTTATGTTTAGTGCTTCTGAAGACATAAAAATAAGCATACATAGAGATGCTATGAATATATATATTCTATTAACATTTTTCAGTGAATCAAATATGTTTTTTATATCACTATTTCTAAATAATAAAAAAAATGTAGCAAAAACTAAACACATAAAGAATATTATATTGACGAATATTTTTTTATTAGACATTTTATCTTTCATATAATTTTTCAACTCCTATAAATTCATAACTTTCTTTCAACCAAATAGGTATAACTTTTTCGAGTGCTTCTAAGGTTCTTATAGGAGCATGATTTTTTCCTCTACCATCATGCAAACAAATAATACTTCCGTTTTTTACTCTTTTTAACAACTTGTTTTGAATAATATCTGGTGTTGTATCACTTAACCAATCTTCTGCCATAACATTCCAAAATACCATTTTGAGATTATATATTTTGCTCATGAGAATTGTTAAGAGATTTACATGTCCCCATGGAGGACGGCAATATTTTATATCAATATTTAAATTCTTAAATATTTTCATACTTTGTTTAAAGTCATTAATAGCATCGTAGGGAGTTTGAATAAGTGCATTGTGATGTTTTTGAGAGTGCAGTCCTATACTGTGCCCAGATTTAATGATTTTTTTAACTACCTCTGGATTAGCAATTGCAAAATCAGCAACCATAAAAAATGTTGATTTAACGTTATATTTATTCAGTAAATCAACAATCTTTTCAGTATATATATCACTTGGACCATCATCAAAGGTTAAACATAAATATTTGTGCTTTCTTTGTATATTTTTTGGGTTATATTTAAATACCTTAAAGTATAAAGTTGGTAAAATACTATATATACAAAATATAATAATAAAAACAATTAAAATAGTAATTAAAGTTCTAAACATATGCTAACTTCCTTTTGTTTATGTCATTAATCTCTTGTATGATACATGAATCATCAAATTGTTTTTTTATTTTTTTCATGTTATCTTTCATGCTTCTTAACAAAATATCATTATGCACAACATTCAATAATGCATTCACAACGTCTATGCTATCATTATTTTTATTTTTGTAAGACTTGTTTTTCCATTCTACTATACCTAAGTTATTTCTCTCAACATATTCAGCATTATTTATTTCCTGCTTTAAAAATGGATTGAAAATAAAAATAGGTGTTTCAGAATTTATAGCTTCAAAAAGTGTTATTCCACCAGGTTTTGATACCAATAAATCAGCTTTTTTCATATAATCATAAACTCTATTAGTGTACATTAGAGCATGTATGTTTTTATAATTAGTAGTTATAAGATTGTATAGTTGATTGTTTTTTCCAGTGATAATAGTTACTTCAATAGTATCATTGTTATCAAGAGATGATAAAAAGCTATCACTAAAGTTAAATAATCCTAGACCTCCACCCATAATCAATATTTGTTTTTTATTTTTTGAATTTATTGATTTATAGTTTGATGTTGTATTATGCTCTGTTTTAAAATTAGACTTTACCGGAATTCCAACAATTTTAATTTTATCACTTTCAATACCTTTTTTTTCTAATCCGTCCTTAACTTCTTTAGTACCTACAAAATATATATTATTGTTTTTTGATATCCACTCAGAACTATAACTAATATCCGTTATATAGGTATACAACGGTAAATTCTTATTATAAATGCTTTTGTATTCAGATATATATTGACTTGCAATTGGTAATGTTGAAATTACAATATCTGCTTTTTTATTTTTAATTAAATTATCAATTTTTCGCAAGCATGTTTTTTTCATTGGAATAACATTTTTATCATTATTTATTTTAGCACATAAATTATATATATCGCAGCATTTAGATGCTAAAATATTAAAACTATTATATATAAGATTGCTCAAATTTGGAGCTAAATATTCTATAATATCAATTGTATAAACATTTGAGTTTATATATTGTGATTCTATATTATTTTTTATTGCGTTAGCTACTGAAATATGTCCCATGCCGAATCTTCCTGTTAAAATTATTACATTCATTGAATAATCACTTCACCTTCTATTTATTATTACTAGTTAATTATAAGCTATGTAAATTTTCATGCCATAACTTTACCTTACAAATTAAAACGTAACCTTACAATTTTGACATATAGTATGTATTTAATTATAAAAGCAAGATATTAAAAAAGTTTTTAGTTATTATTAATTAATTATTAAATAATTATTAGAAGTAATTATAAATAACCCAATACAAATTACAATGAAGAATCTGTATTGGGTTATACATGTGTTTTGACAATAAATTTAATCTATTAAAATAAAAACTGTAATTTTTTTGACTTTTAAAATGCCATATATTGCAAAATCATAAAATTAATGTATAATAACTATAAAAGGTAGATTTAAAATGGAGGTTTTATGAAAAAATATAATAAAATAATAAGTTCCATTATGGTTTTATTGATTTTATTTTCACAGCCCAATTATATAAATAGTGAAATGGATGCATGGGCTGATGTATCAGAAAACTATGGTGAACTTACAGAATGTACAGAATTGAGTACGTTAGACGCAATGTCAACAACGCTTGCAACAACTAATTCAGCAATTCAGTATAAATCGGATGAACAGGCAGTAGAGGATGACTATTATGCATTGTCGGATTCTACTGTGTCTAAAGGTGCAATGCCAGGTAATGTAGCTGGTGATTTGTACTTTCCTTCTAAGGGCGATAACGGCAGTACTATAACATGGGCTTCTTCAGACGAAACAGTGGTGAAACAAAGTGAAACTGACCCAACAGTAGGAATAGTCTTTAGACCTGCATATGGCTTGCCGAATAAAGATGTAATTATTACGGCAACTATAACCAAAGGTGATGCAAAGAAAGTAAAAGAATTTTATTTTACGATTATTGCTATGGAACCAAATGATGAGGAAAAGGTAGAAATAGTAAAGCAATGGTTAACTGATGAGCTTGTGCTAAACGGAAATAGTTCCGTAGATGTCAAGACAAATCTCTACATGCCAGATGTAAAAAAGGTAATAGTTGAAGTTCCTAATTGGAGTGAACACTTTGTCGAAATATACTGGGAATCAACGGACACTAATGCGGTTGCTCTGGACGGAACTGTAACCAGACCAGATATAGACAAGGCTAATGTGCCGGTAACCTTAAAGGCAACCATGTCCTATGGAGAAGCAATTACTGAGAAAATCTTTAATTTCATAGTTACAAAGGTTGAAGAATTTCCTTTGGCACTTAAGTATGATGATTTCAGTGACTCTGAAAGCCACCTTCGGTTGAATGGCAACTCCGAAATTGCTGATGCTTTGGATTGCAGTGGAAACAGCATAAAAGCTTTGCAACTTAGCAACAACAATACATTAACAGGAGCAAGTGCTTTTACCAAAAACAAGCTTCATCTGAGTGAGGATTTGTCCTTTAGTACAGCCTTTTCCTTCCGCAATGTACATCCTAACTATTCATTGGGAAACAGTGGGTTTGCATTTACATTGCAGTTGGTTGACAATACTTTATGTGACATTGAGAAAATAAATCCAAACATCAGCATTGCTTTTAACTCAAAATATTATAAAGGACAAGGTTCTGGGCAAGCTACAGTATATTCTGTTTCTAATAGTGTATCCGTTTTATATAATGGAAATAATGATGTATCTTATGAAAATGGAAGGTGGAGGAGTATAGGCAGCAGCAGGATACAAGACATTCCCGTGTATAATATATGGATTGAATATGATGGCTCATCAAAAATACTAGAAATTAGATATAGTTTAAATTGTGATAGGCCCAAAAATCCGACTTTGCAATTAAATGATTTTGATATTGGAGCAATCCTTACAAATGGAGAAGAAAGTTTAAGCATTGAGGATGTTCAGGATGTATATGTAGGCTTTACTGGTTTTGCCCTTAATGAGGATAAAACCGATATTTGGGGCTGGTATTTCAAGAATGATTCTACACCTATTGATTTTGCCGCGTATACTTTTATTGATGCGTCCAATATTACACTAACTGCTAACCCTCAGGCAGGTGCATCCTCTAGTACGATAATCGCATCTGTTTCTGGTGTTTGTACTACTCCAGCTGGGATAAAGGTTGATTTCTCAACTTCCTTAGGGTCGCTTAAATCATCCTCGGCAGTTACTGATTTATCCGGAAATGTATCTGTTCAATTAAGTAGTACTGCATCCGGAATTGCTGTTGTCAAAGCGGTTGCAGCAGGAGGTGCAACTACATCAACCAGTGTACAGCTCGTAATTAACGATGATGACATTGTTAATTTTGATAGTAAATGGTTGTCTAATGAGGTGGTTCTTAATGGAAATGCATCTCTTGATAGTATTATAAAAGATCTTAATATGCCTGACTCGGGTCCTAATAGTAGCACAATAAGTTGGACATCAGACAATACTGACGTGGTAGCACTGAATGGAAAGGTGACTACACCGTTACCTGCACAAGGTGATAAGAAAGTTAAGCTTACTGCAACCATATTTAAAGGATCTGCAAAGGTTGTTAAAGAATTCAATATAACTGTCAAAGTTGCGGATGCGGACAAAGCAACAGCTGACATGGAATGGCTAACAGATACGATGGTACTTAACGGTAACAGCTCTTTCAATAGTATTACAACAGATTTAAATATGCCTAAATTAGGTTTATATGGTAGCAACATAATTTGGACTTCCCTAAATGAGGATGTAGTATCCGTAAATGGGAAAGTTACTAGAAAAACATATACTCAAGGAGATCAGAAAAGTGAGCTTATTGCTACCATAATCAATGGCTCAACGAAGGTTAAAAAGTTATACACTATAATAGTCAAGGCATTGGATCCAACAGATGCCGAAGCTGTGGCTTTTGACATGGAATGGCTGACAGATGGCTTGATACTTAATGATGATGAAAGTACGATTAAAAATGTTACAAAAAATCTGAACCTTCCAGTTCTTGGACCTCAAAAATCCATCATTACCTGGACATCTTCAAATGAAGATGTAATAGCAACAAATGGAACAGTGAATTGCCCAAATTACACTAGTGGAAATGCGGTAGTCATATTAACTGCAACTATAACTAAAGGTTCAGAGTTTGTTGAAAAAATATTTAATGTGACTGTAATAGCGCTGAACCAAACAGATAGAGAAGTTGTAATAGCAGATAATGCATGGCTTAATGCTTCTCTTACTTTATGCGAAAATTTGTCGCAATATTCAATTTGCTATAATTTGTCACTTCCTGCTTCAGCTCCCAATGGTTCTTCAATAACGTGGATGTCTGATCTGCCGGAGGTAATATCTGATAGTGGTGTTGTAACTAGATCCGAATATATTCAGGGACATAAATCAGTTAATATGACTGCAACAATTGTAAAAGGAACCGAAAAGATAATAAAAGTATTAAAATACACTGTTCTTTCCTTACCGGATACTGAACCTCCGGAAATAGTGAGTAGTACGCCTGCAAACAACAGTAGAGGTGTTGCTTATGATACTACGCAGATAACAATAACATTCAATGAAAATATAAAAAAAGGAAATCAGGACAGCAAAACATATGGAATAAAACTTTTAGGTTCTAAAACATCGGACTTTTATGTACAAATTGATGACAATAAACTAATCATCACTCTTAATAGTGATATGGATCCTGGAAAAGAGCATGAACTAATTATTCCAACTAGTGCTGTTACTGATATGTCAGGTAATCTGATGAAGGAAGAATTCAGGTTGTCATTTAGCGTTGAACAGAAGCTAATAAATAAAATAGAGGTTATTTCCTCTAGCCCTAAAGATAGAGAGAAGGAATTTCCTGTAGGTTCTGAAATATCATTTAGCTATAGTTACAATGACATTTTTGAGGGCAGGGCATTTGATGATATTTCACTACGTGTTAGGGATGGCGATGAGGTCGATATCAAAAGAAAACTGAGCGGAAATACAGTAACGTTGAGCCTTGAAACTGGAGTTGAAATGAAACCAGGTGCTACATATGAAATATTTATTCCTGAGGGTGCTGTGCAGGACAGATTCAAAAATGACAGCAGTGTAAAAACAATCCTATTTATAATCAAAGGAAACAATACAAGACCTGAAGTAATCAGTACTTATCCATTTGATGGTCAAAATTCAGTTGATATAAATCAAAATATTGAAATTAACTTTTCAGAAGCTGTGAGTCTTGCAGATGGTAAGGTTACACTGAAGGATGATAAAGGGAATTTAGTATATGCTGGTGTAGATAAAATATACTCTGCTCAAAAATGGGTAAATATACGACCTTATGAACCATTGAAGCCAAACACCAAATATACTGTTTCTGTACCATATAATTTTGTTAAGAATATTTCAGCCGACAACATGGCATTTGAATATAGTATGAGCTTTACCACTGGAGCAGATTTACTAGGCATAGAAAAGATATTTCCTACATCAACAGATAAATATAATGGTGCTCCTATTAATACCTCTGTGAAAATTGATTTTTCATCATCCGTAGCAATAACTTCAAAAGCCAACAATATTAAAATTTTGGATTCTATGAATAATCCTGTAGACTTTATTTTAGATGTAATGGATAACGAAGTGATTTTGACACCATATTTTAAGCTAAATACTTCAGAGACTTATACTGTGGATATACCAGATGGAGCATTTGAAAATGTTAACAATGCTATAAATGATGCTATTAAATTCAAATTCACTACAGCTATAAAGCTTAATTTTGGTACTGCTTCATTTGTAGTAAAGCCATCATCAAAATGGTTGGTAAATAAACCAGTAACATTTAGTATTGAAGGGATTGAAAGTGTTTTTAAATCAGCGGGATATGAAATAGATTCTTGTGAATGGATTTTTGGTGATGGATGTACAGTAAGCGATAAAAAACCTAGCCATACATATAGTGCGACAGGAGAATACCAGGTAACACTAAGGTTAAAGGATAATAATGGCATTTTATATGAAATTGAGCAGATAGTAACTATAGCAGGTTATAATTCAAGTTTTGTAAAAATGTCAGTATCGCCAAATGATAATATGGAACTTATGCTTAGTGATAATTATAAATATCCTTCAAACTTTAAACTTTACACAATTGAGATGTCTTATAACGGATTATTTATATCCAATGAACAGGTTAAGGTGCTACTATATAAAAATGGTGTTTTAAAAAAGGATTTTGGAACTGTAGCTACTGGTGTAGGAGATAAAACATACACTAATGAGCGGGGGTTCAGCCATACAGATAAAGGTACAGCTTTCTTTCCTTTTTGGTATCCAAATTATAGATGTGGAACATATGAATTGGTTTTTGTATATGGTAACTTGGAAGATGGAAAGGTAGTTAGAGTACCAGTTACAATAAGTGATAATAGATCTAAACAAACCTTGAGAATAAAGTTGTATAATGAAGATACGGGAAAATTGGTAGACTATAATTTTGGACTATTTTTTGAGCTTGATGGAGAAAAAAAATATGCTGAAAGATTATGGTATGATGATGAAGACGGATACTGTTATATGATTGATGACGTAGAGTTGAAAGAACATAAATTAAAATTGCTATCATCCAATGAAGTATTAACTTATTCCGACGAGAAGATTATATTTCACAATGGAGTAGGAAATGCGGAAATATTGCCTGTGAAAGTTAAGCAACCGGGTCTTAATCGTATTAAGTCTCAGTATTCAGATACAAATAATATTCGTAAAAAGAGTTTTATTCAGAATGTTGAAATGCCACCTGCATTATTTGAATTTGAAGGTGATTGGGATAATCTTACACCTGGATATTATGAGATAAAAACAGATACAGGAAGAGATATAGCTAAGGTATACGAATCTAGCTTTTTATTCAGACCGGCTTATTGCCTACGTCCGGGAGAAAATTTGCTTGTTCGTATGGTTTCACAAGGGGGCATTAAATCTACTTGGTTTAATGCTGGAATAGTTGTAATTCCACAACCAGATTTCAAACATAAAATAAATATCAGCTATGTAAATGGGGAGTATCGTATGAATACACCCATGAGACTAGAGAAATTAATAGGTGATAGTTTATCAATATTTGATGGTGTACCACTTCTAGATAATTCTGAGAGCTTTGGAATTGATAGCGATAATTATACGCTTTTTAGTTCAATGGATAGCTTACGTTGTATAAAGTTTGATTTTGAAGCGGGTGCTTCTTATGGAGTTGAAACCAAGAAGGCAAAAATGGTTTCAACCGGTTATAACGTAAGTGCAAATTTGGGAGCAAGTATATACCTTATGTATGACTCATACGCTAACAAATGGGAATTAACTTATGGTATATATAGATTGGATGGTCACGGTCATTATTTCTGGGAAAAGGGGTACAAGATTCCAAAAATTAATGTTGGAGCAAATGCAAGACTTGAGATGGGATCTAATGTAAATGGAACTTTGATTGTAGACAAACGTGACGGTAGCGAAAGAGAATATAGTGGGATTATACGCTTTGAACCCTATGTTTATGGTTCGATAACTGCTGGGCTAGATTGGGTAAACGTTGAAGGATATGTAGAAGGAAAAGTCGGAAGTGAAGTTCACATTCCAACAGGGTATATTGAGGTTGAACCAAGTATAACTGCTGGTATAGTAGGTACATTTATGACATATAGTGAAAATCTTTATAGTAAGTCACTGCTGAATGAACACTGGGACAACGGTAAAGAAAAAATTCATGTCTCTGCTCGTGCACCAGCATTGCAGCTACTTTCGACGAAGTTTGACATGGAGAATGCAAAGATTGAACCATTGCCAAGAAATTATATTAACCAAGAGTCACAATGGCTGCCTGAAAGCATGTCAGGTAAGGCTGCAAGAAAGAGTATTATGGATACAGTACGTGCAGATGAAACTAATACCAAGTCAGTGATAATGAAAGATAATATTTTTCCAGACGCAGACGTCCAATTAGTACGAAACGACAATGAACTTTGGATGGTATGGACAGATGATAACCCGGGACGCTCAGCAATGAACCGTACACAAACGATGTGTTCGGTATTAAAAGACGGTAAATGGTCGGATCCCGTATGGCTTGGATTGGACAAAACTGCTGATTTTAGCCCAGTATCTGCATCAGCAGGAAACGGTATATTAATGGCTTGGCAAAATATGAAGAAAACTATGCCGAAAGATACTGAAATAGGTGAGTATATTAAAAATGCTGAAATAAGTGTTGCTGAAACTGTTTATGAAGGTACGAGCAGTGATGTGAAAGAAATTATGTTGACAGATGATGACAAATTTGATCATTCACCAAAGCTTGCTGCCAATGGTGATAGTGCACTGCTTGTGTGGACAAAATCCGAGGGATTGCCATTTTCTATGGGAGATGGTATAGATAACTACCGTTCATTGGATAACAGTGATCGTTTGGTTTTTTCAAGTTGGAATGGCAGTACATGGAGTAAACCTTCAGAAATTGAAACCTCCATGCCTACAGTTATGAACTCAAGCCTTACCATACATGAAAAGGAAGGACTACTTCTTTATACCATTGATATGGATAATAATCTTTCTACTCAAAATGATAGGGAGATTTTTGCCAGAATTTACAACGGAAGTTCATGGGGAGAAAAAATATGTATAACTAACAATCAACTACAGGACTCCAATCCCAAGGCAGTATATGGCAATAAAGGATGGTTTATAACATGGTATCAAAATGGAAGTATCATGTATCAGAATGGATTGAATGGAGAAAACAAAACCGAAGAATTCCTTCTGAAAGTGCAAAGTAATTATGAAATAGCAGTTAAGGATGGAGTAAAATCACAGATTGCACTTGTTTATAAAAAAGCAGGTGAAGGTAATACTAGAACATTTTCCACATCTATTTATGATGTAAATAATGACGTTTGGAGTGATGAAATTCCATTAACAGAAGGCGAAACATACATACGTAAATTCAGTCCAGTATTTACGGAGGATGGAAAGCTAAACATTGCTTATACCCAGCCGAAACTAATCACTGAAGTGATTGAAGGCGTTGAATATCAAAATACTAGTAATAAGGTTGACTTGCAAATGCTGACTTATACACCAGTACATGACTTGGCTTTGGATAAAGAGTATGGTTTACAGGTATCACCTGAAAATCCATTGCAGAAAACTATGGCAACTGTATCGGCTACTATTATAAATCAAGGGGATTTTGCTGAAAGTGCAACCCTATATATATACGATGGAAGCCCAGAAAACGGTGTGAAAATAGGAGAAGTAACTGCTACTAAGCCTATACCAGCTCGGTCATCTGCTAAGGTAGAGATTGAATGGCTTGTGAATTCTGGATTAAGAGATGAATACACTATTTATGCTGTTGTTCAGCCTGAAGATGGAGTAACAGAAATTGATATAAGCAACAATATAATTAACCATACGATTTCAACAGCAGATATTGCAGTTACGAGTTTAGAATATAAGAATTTGGCAAATGATGATTATCTAATAATTGCAACAATTGCAAACAGTGGAAGCAGGTTGCTTGAAGGGATAAAAGTACAGCTTAGTAGTGATGTGAGTGGTCAGGTCTTAAAAACTGCTGATTTGGAACAATTAAGACCGGGACAGGAGACTGGTATTAGATTCTTAATTTCTTCCGCTGGTTTAGCGGAGGATGCGGATGGAAAAATAAATATGATGTTGTCTGTCATGCCATCTGTCGGAGTAGAAGAGTTTTCCACAGACAACAATATTTATAAATTTATACTCGAGCCTGATTCAATTGTAGTAGATAGAGTAGATCCTATAAAGGGTGAAACTCAGGTAGGGATTCAAAAGTCATTAACCTTTGGCTTTAATATGAACGTTGAAAAGGGAACAGGATTTGATCAAATAAAACTTGAGGATGATTACTTTAATGTAATAGATATTAACACAACACTGGATGGTAAAACATTAACAGTAACTCCTAAAAACGAAATGGCATATAGTACACATTACGTACTTACAATACCCGTGGATGCTATTGGAGATTCTTATGGGCACACAATGGATGAACCATATAACATGAGTTTTGTTACAACATCAAGCAGCCCAGAGATAATTTTTGCATATCCTGGCGATGAAATGAAATATATAGCTCTAGATTCAGAAATTAAAATGCAATTTAGTCAGGCAATATTAGAGGGTCCTAACTTTGGAAGCATAGCAATGTATGGTTCTGATGCAAAGGAAATTTGTTCTTCAGTATCAATACAAGGAGAATGGCTATATATTCATCCAGTAGGGAATACAAACGGTAATACTCAATATTCAATTATTATTCCAAGGGGTGCAGTTATAAATGACAAAACTGAAGCATTGGAAGAAGACTATACGTTAAGTTTTACGACAGTAGACAATGTAGAAGATAATGATGATGTTGAAGAAGACTTAGGTCAACAGGGTAGTTACACAATATCTCGTCAAACATTGGAGGATGGAACAAGTATTGCGGACATACTGATTGAAGGTGAGTTTATAATCAAGACTGAATCTAATGGTATAGTAACAGCAATAGTTGACCTTACCAATGAAGTTAAGAATGATGGTACTATTCGGATAAACCTGACTGAAGATGCTATAAAACAGCTTATATCGGATAAGTTAGATCTTAAGATTATAACAGGCAAGGGAGATATTAGATTTCCTAAAAATTGGATAGAATCTGTAAGTAAGGACGGAAATATTACTATTACAATAGCTATTAGCAAAAAAAATAATGAAGTTCAAAATGATGTTGTTTCAGACGGAATATTTGATTTTACAATTACAGTTGGAGGTAAGCAAGTAACAGAATTTGACCAGCAACTGGTTGTAACAATTCCTCTTAATATGTCCGTAGTTAAGAATGGTAAAAGAGTTATTGTTTGCAGGTACGACGAAGAAACAAAGAACTGGCAGCCAGTTGGTGGTGTAGCTGATACAGCTGCAGGTACAGTGACTTTCAAAGCAGAACATTTTTCATCTTACGCTGCCTTTGAGATTGTCAAAAGTTTTGAAGATGTTACAAGTGACTGGGCTAAGGAAAAGGTAGAAATACTTGCATCCCGACGCTTGATTTATGGCAAAACAGATAAAACCTATGATCCTAAGAGCAATATTACAAGAGCAGAATTTACTGCTTTAATAGTAAGGTCACTTTATACAGAACTTTTAAAGTGCAAAGGTACTTTTAAAGATATTGCAGAAGGATCATGGTATGCTGATGTAGTAGAAACAGCATATAATTTGGGGCTTGTCGATGGAATAGGAAATAACAGATTTGAGCCCAACGCAAAAATCAGCAGAGAACAGCTGGCAGTAATAGCATATCGTCTATATCAATACAAAAACGGTGACAGAACCACAGACAGTGTTGACTATATATTTGTGGATAACCAGGATATATCGAAATATGCTAAAGAGGCTGTAAAATTTGTTGCAAACGCAGGAATTATGATAGGTGACGGTAGTAGTTTTGAACCGAAACGCAGTACGACCAGACAAGAAGTAGCGGTAGTTCTTTACAGACTTCTTGAGTATATTGGGGAACTGTAAATTATTAAACTGAACAATAATAATAAGACACTCCAAGAAGAATTTATAAAATTATGAAAAAAAATATTGAGTAAAAATTGTAATATAGATAGCTATGTATTTGATAAAATATATAGCTATTTTTTGCGTGCGCCCAGCATGGGCGACAGCTTGACGGTGAAAGTCCGTTATGGGGCTTGGTAGTAGCAACCATTAGCCAAAGACAAGGGTGTCCATCGCGAGGTGGAATCTGAAGGAAGTCGGAGGCAAAATCTCGGTCTGAGGAACACGAACCACATAAAAGGCTGAATTACACTGGATGAGTTTGCGCAACAAAACAAAGTCCAATACTACCCAAAGTGTATACAGTAAATGTGGCAGATATATGAGATGAAGGCGGTCGTTCTTACCTGGGGAGGTCTCATGTGCAAGTTGTGGATATGAATTTAGAAATAACAACCTATACAGTGATGTGTAGCTGAGACATGAGAAGTCAGCAGAAGTCATAGTACTAAATGGATATATACATTTAGGAAGGACTGAACAATAGGAGGTTTTGAAGAATTGAAAGAAACAAAGAAATACGTTGAAAGCAGACAACTTCATATTGAGGACTATTTCCATAAAAGTAGAGTGGAACTCGAGGATAATGGAAAAGTGCATAGTATTTCATTGACGTCTGATAAGAAGCAAAACGACAGAAGTGTGTATAAAAGCAATTTGCTAGAGAGAATTCTTCATAGAGACAACATGAATGAAGCATTTAAAAGAGTGAAGAAAAACAAAGGAAGCCATGGAATTGATGGGTTAACGACAGATGAACTTCTATCGTATCTTAAAGAAAAAGGTGCAGAACTAAGGCAATTGTTACTTGATGGGACATATACCCCGTTACCCGTTAGAAGAGTAGAAATACCAAAAGATAACGGAAAGAAAAGACTACTGGGAATACCAACAGCAGTAGACAGAGTAGTACAACAATCAATAGCACAAGTATTAAGTCCAATATTTGAGAAGAAATTTTCAGATAGTAGTTTTGGATTCAGACCAAACAGAAGTGCGCATGACGCTTTAAAAAGGTGTCAAAAGTACATGAATGAAGGCTATACTTGGTTAGTAGATATTGATTTAGCCTCATACTTCGATACAGTAAATCATGACAAGCTAATTGGATTGATATACAAAGAAATCAAAGATATGAGAATAATATCACTCATAAGAAAGTATCTTAATGCAGGGGTAATGATAAATGGAGTTGTGAAAGCAACAAAATTAGGAGTACCTCAAGGTGGAAATTTATCACCGCTACTTAGTAACATAATGCTCAACGAACTTGATAAAGAATTGACTAGAAGAGGTTTAAATTTCGTGAGATATGCAGATGATTGCAACATATATGTTAGAAGCAGAAAAGCTGCTAATAGAGTAATGAAAAGCATTACAAAGTATATTGAGCAAGACCTTAAATTAAAAGTTAATACGGATAAAAGCAAAGTTGACAGACCGTGGAGGTGCAAATTCTTAGGATATTCTTTCTATACATCAAAAGATGGAATTAGAATGAGAGTGCATGGAAAATCAATAAAGAAATTTAAGGATAAGCTAAAATTCTTAACAGGAAGAAGCAGAATTGGAAACATTAAACTAACCTATGAAAAGATTAGACAATTGGTAGTAGGGTGGATTAATTACTTCAAGCTTGCAAACATGAAATCCATAATGAGTAAACTTGATGAGTGGCTTAGACGTAGAATTCGAATGTGCTATTGGAAACAATGGAAAAAGATTAGTACAAAATTTAATAATTTACGGAGACTTGGTATTCTAAAACAGAAAGCATGGGAGTTTTCTAATACTAGAAAAGGCTATTGGAGAATTTCCAACAGCCCTATCTTATCTGTGTCTATAACTAATGCCAGACTTAAAAAAGCTGGATTAGTGTCTTTACTTAAAACTTACACAGCAGTATGTTAATTCTATTGAACCGCCGTATACCGAACGGTACGTACGGTGGTGTGAGAGGACGATAGTTAAATTAATTAATTATCTCCTACTCGATTCCATATAAATAAATTAAATAAGTATAAAAATAAAAGTTAACTGTTAAAATATTACAAATTGTGATATAATTTGACAGTGTGCTGTATGAAATAAGTTATATAAAAATCGGTGTATCTAATTGACACTAATTAAATTTATAGGAGGGAGACATGTATATTAAACCCACAGTTATTAAAAACAATAATTTTTTAATAGTCTTTTGTGTGTTTAAATATATATGTCAGTAATAATAATGAAAGAAAAAATAAATAGCTATTCAATGAAAATTGAATTAGGGATTTTGTATGTCTTATTAGCATTAATTCCATCAATTCAAATTATTGCAGTAGCAAATTTTATAGATAAGGTTACTTTATCTTTTAATGGTTCAGCATCAAAGGATGAAGTATATATTGCATGTGTATATATTTTTTTATGCTTATTAGGCAATTTAGTTTTTTCAGAATTAATTAAGTTAAGTAAAATATATTATATACAAAAATATGATATAAAAATAAAGGATAAGATATTATCGAAACGAAGTAGGTTGAAGTATAAATATATTGAGGATAAAGATATTTGTGATGATATTCAAGTAATTGAAGATGAGCCAGCAAATAAATTATTAAATGTTGTAACAAGTATATTAGAAATAATCAATATTATAATTAGAATTGTTGGTTTTGTAGCAATAATCATTATGCAGTTATGGTGGATAGGTTTAATAGTATTATTTGTAGTAGGTATTGTTACCTTAATATCATATAAAAGTGGACAAATAAAATATGACGCTTATGAGGAATCAGCAAAATATAATAGAAGAGCAAAATACCTTCAAAAGGTTTTATCATCTAGAGATCATGCTCAAGAACGTAAATTGTTTGGATTTTTTGACAAAGTTAATTTGATGTGGAAAAATCAATATGAAAAAATGAGAAATGTCGAATATAACGCTAACGTTAAAGTGTTTTTGCAGTTAGGATTTTCAGAAGGCATTGCAAATTTACTGATATTAATATTAGGAGTAATTCTCCTTTATCCATTGAGTGTTGGAAACATGAGTGTAGGTATATATATTTCGTTGATTTCAGGAAGTTTTAAAATTGTAGATATTATAACAAGAGAATTATCTAGTAATATTGAAAATTTAACAGAAAACATGGTTTTTTATAATAAGTTGAAATCGTTTTTACAATTAGAAGAAATAGATGATATTCCTTTTAATAACTTCACACTAACTAAATTTAAAACAATTGAGATGAAAGATGTTACTTTTACATATCCAAAAACTGAAAAATTGATACTAAACAAATTAAATTTAAAATTTGATTTTGGTAAAAGATATGCGCTAGTTGGTGCTAATGGTTCAGGTAAATCAACAATAGTCAAGTTGTTGTTAGGGTTGTATGAAGACTACGAAGGTGAAATTTTAATTGATGGAGTGGACATAAGAAAGTTTAGTAAAAAAGATTTAGTAAATTTTGAACATGCTGTTTTGCAAGATTTCTCTAGATATTCAATAAGCATAAAAGATTACATATGTTTAGGAACAACAAAAAATATTTTAGAAAAAGATATATTAGAAGTATTAGAAAAGGTTGGAATGCGTAAAAAAGTCGATGAATTAAATTTTGGTATTAATACAAATTTAGGAAAATTAGATGAAGACGCAGTCGATTTATCTGGCGGTCAATGGCAAAGAATCGAAATTGCTAGAAGTTTAATTAATGATAAGGCATTTACTATTTTAGATGAGCCTACATCGGCAATTGACCCAATTAGTGAGATGAAATTATATAAGTTATTTTCAAAAGCAATTAAGGATAGAACAAGTTTAATAATTACACATAGATTAGGCGCAGCGAGAATAGCTGATGAAATATTACTTTTAAAAGATGGAGTTATAAAAGAGCAAGGAACACATGATGAATTGATGAATTTACATGGAGTATATTATGAGATGTTTGATGCTCAGAGGAGTTGGTATGATGAAGAAAAATAAAAGTACTGTTAATAATATGAAATTTTTAAGAATGTTTATAAGAATTGCAAAGGTTAGTCCTTTGAAATTTATAGGAATATATGCATCGTTTTTATTTTCAGGAATTATGTTTACTATAGTTGTAAAGCAGAAACAAATGGTATTTGATAATGCATTAGAGTTTGCAAATGGTAATATTGGAATTAGTATTATTATTTACATGATTATAGCTCTATTTTTCTTCAAATTAATTGAAATTGTATTTAATTACATAGGAAACTTTCTAGGCGAAAACTATGATTTAGAAGCTAGTCAGAGTTTATTTGATGAAGTTCATAGAAAAATAAACAAACTTGGAGTAATAGCTTTTGAGGATAAAGAAAATCTTGATAAAATAAACAAAAGCTATCAAGGAATAAATTGTGCTGTTCAGTTTATTAATAGTATTCTAGATTTGTTTTTCATGTATTTATCATTTTTCATTACTTATGGAATCTTTTTAGCAAGTATATCTAAAATGTTAATTTTGGTACTTGTGTTAATATTCGTTCCAGTTTTGTATTCTCAATTTGTTAAGGCGAAAATTCATGGCAAACTTGAAAAAGAAATAGCTCCTTATAGAAGAAAATATAAATATTATGAAGACGCAGCAGTTGGACAAAAGAACTTTATAAATACTCGATCTTTAGGAGCATTTAAACATTTTAGAAATCTTGTTATGGAAACTATAACAATTATGCAAAAACTTAGATGGAAAACTGAAATAAAAAATGACATTTATGAATTATCAGCTAGATTTCTATCCTTAATTGGATATTTGGGTATTTTGGTTTTACTATATAGATTAGTGATGCGAGGTGAGATTTCTATTGGTTCATTTGCTGCAATTTTTACTACAGTAGATGAAGTTTATTCACTTATGGAAGAGGCGGTAGTTTCCAGATTAGGTGGTTATGCGATGAGTTACGGAAAAATTAATAATTACTTAGAATTTTTAGAACTAGAAGAGGAAGAAAATTCTGAATCAATTGTTAATGGTAATATAGATTTGAGAAATATAAGTTTTGCTTATCCAAACACAGAAAATTTAGCTTTAGAAGATGTAACCTTTAATATTAAATTAGGTGAAAGCATTGCGATAGTTGGAGAAAATGGTTCTGGAAAAACTACTTTAGCAAAAATTTTAACTGGTTTATATAAACCGAATAGCGGTAGTATTGTATGGAATGATGATAAAATAAAACAAGTTTCGTTTAAAAAAATATCTCAAGTCTTTCAGAAATTTCAAAAGTATGATATGACTTTGAAGGACAATGTTGTAATTAGTGATCCAGATAATGAAAAAGACAACGAGTTACTAGAAAAATCACTGAAACAAGTAGGCATTGATTCTGCAAGCAACACTTTCCCTGAAGGATATGATACAATGCTTTCAAAAGAATTTGGAACCGTTAATTTATCTGGAGGTCAATGGCAAAAAATTTCAATGGCAAGAGCTTTCTATAGGGAAAGTAATTTAATCATATTAGATGAGCCAACATCAGCAATTGATCCTTTAGAAGAAGATTCAATATATAGAAGTTTTTCTAAAATAATAAATGGAAAGACAAGCATATTAATTACGCATAGATTAGCAGCTATTAAGTATGTTGATAAAATTTTAGTTTTGAAAAATGGCAAAGTACATGCTTTTGATAATCATAACAATCTATTGAAAAATTGTAATTATTATAAAGAATTGTGGTATTCTCAAGCAAATAATTATAATTAAATTATAACTACTATATATTGTATAAAAAAGTAAATATGTTATAATTAGTAATATTGTTACAAATCATATGAGAGGGGTAAAGTCAAATGAAAAGTTTAAGAAAAAGTATATGTATAATGATATTATTATCAATGATGTTAAGTATGTTCTGTAGCTGTAATCGCTCTAACTTAACTGATTCAGGTGTAAATAACAACCAAAATACTGATTACTCGAATGATGTTATAAATATATGGATGTATCAAGATAAATCTCCTAATACAAAAAGACTGATACCTGCAATTGAAAAATACTGTAAAGAAAAAAACATAAATTATCAAATGCATTGCTATTCATTAGAAGAAATGACATATGAAGATTATATACTAAAAAGAAATATAAACTTAGATAAAGCAAATACTATAGTATTTGGTGGCAAAGAAGAAATGAAAAATTTGAATATTAATCATGCAGATTATTCAAACGTAAGTGCATTTAGTAACATAGCTGATTCTTGCAAGTGTTTAACTTACATACCAATATCTTATCATAATAAAATGACGCTTATAAACAAAAACCTTTTAAATCTCTACGAAGTTGAATGTAATAAAGAAATAATTTGCAAAAAAGAGTATTATGAATTAATACAGCAATTAATTGATAAAGGCGCTAAGTTTGATAACGATTTTTTAATGTGTGAATTGAAGGCAAGGTTATTAATGGAGAAATATGAACTTATATTATCTGATAATGATACACAAAGTAGTATAGATAACACATATATTGAAAATTTAAAAAAGGCAGTGCAAGAATTTGTTAATATAAATAAAGATAGAATAGAGTTTAAAGATGGTAAAGTTAGTAAAGTAATTATAGATGAATATACTAATTTAAAATTGACTGTTGGATTTAATCCTTTATCATATGATAATCATAGATATTATGTTGATGAAAATAATGAAATATTAATTAAAAGCTTGAAAGATACTATAATATTTTTTGAACCAAAATATATAGATTATGCTATATATATTGGAGAAAATGTTACAAACAATGGTACTTTTGATTTAGTAAACTATATGATGAGTGCTGATACAATAAGAAAAAATTATGGTAGTCATACTTTTATGTTAAAGAATGATTGCAAAGAGAATTTATTGTGTATGTCAACTACAGACACAGAATTAGAAGATGAAAAAGAATATTATATAGAAAATGCTCAAGAATTTGTTAGAATAGACAACATTTTAAATGATAATATTTACAATGGAAATATAAATAAAGAGTTTATAAATGAATTGATGATAAGTTCATATTTACCTAATTATTTTATAAATGCATTTATAAGTAGTTGTCTTTTGTATTGTACAGCATATCCTGATCAAGATGTACAAAGTTGCTTAGATCATAAATTAGATGATTTTATAACAACAATTAAACTAATGATGTAATTATTAGGAGAAAACATGTTTTAAAAAATATTATTATCTATTTTTATATGCTTAATAACTCTACAGACATCATGTAATTATAAAGATAGTCAAACAATGGATACAATCAAATATACAAAATAAAATCATATAATTCATTCTATGGTGATAGGATCGGGAAAGGAAAAACAATATATTTATTAGATGAATTAGAGAAAAATTATGGTACTGATTTTACAAATATTAATTTTGCAAATTATGACTTTATAGAATATTTGGTTTGCTTGTATTTTGACAGAGCGGACACATTTGAATTATATGAATATACATTCGATGATTGTGGATTAGTAAAAACATTTACATATAAAAGCATAGAGGAAATAGTTAAAAATATAGAAGAATAAAATTTCTTTTTATAGTAAAAGACAATAAAATTTTTAGGGGGGTAATTATGAAAAAAAAGACATGTATAAATACATCTATTCTAATTTTGATTTCGTTAATACTAAGTACGTTCTGTGGGTGTAGTATTTCTAGTACAACTGATACAACCGATTTAGAATTAGGTAAGAGAGAAGAAGACATAGATCAAGAGCAAAATGATGACAAATCAAACATTACAGAAGAAGCATATAATCCATCACCTGATGTTGTACACATATGGGCGTACCAGGATGAATGTAGTGATGCAAAAAGATTAATTCCTAAAATTGAAAATTATTGTAAACAAAATAACATACCTGTTCAGATTCATTGCTACTTAAAGTCTGAAATCACATATGATGATTATATATTAAAAAGAAATATAAATCTCGGTAAAGCTAATACTATAGTGTGCGGTGGTTTTAATGAAATGAAGAATTTAAATACTAAACACGCAGATTATTCAAATGTGAGTTCATTTAGCAATATTGCAGATTCATGCAAAGATTTACCGTATATACTAATAGCTTATTCGGATTATATGACACTTATTAATAAGAAACTGCTAAATTTTTATGATATTGAATATGATAAAGAAATAATTAATAAAAAAGAGTATTACGATTTGATACAGCAATTAATAAATAAAGGCGCAAAGCTAAACAGTGATATTGCAATATATGAATCATCTGCAAGATTGTTAATGGAAAAATATAATCTTATGTTGTGTAACATCGATTCGGAAAACAGTATAGATGATACGTATAAAGAAAATCTAACAAAAGCTGTACAAGAATTTGTTGATATAAATGAAGATAAAAAAGAAATAAAAAATAATGATGCATGTGGAAATAAAATTGTTATAGATGAAAATACAAATTTAAGACTAAATGTTGGTTTTGGCTCAATGGTAGCTGATGATAATCGCTATTATACTGATTACAGCAGGCAAACACTAATAAAAAGCTTGAAAGATACAATGATTTTGTTTGAACCATATAATATAAGATATGCAATATATATTGGAGAAAATGTTACAAATAAAGATACATATAATGTAGTAAACTATATGATGAGTACTGATATAGTAAAAAATAATATTTCGCTTTCACGTTTAACTCTAAAAAATGATTGCGAAGATAAGATGTATAGTATGTCAAGTACAGAAGCGACTGTTGAAGATGAAGAAGAATATTATATAGAAAATGCTCAAGAGTTTGTAAGAATAGAGAATATTTTAAAGGATAATATACTTAATGGCAATATAAATAAAGATTTTATAAATGAATTGATGATAAGTACATATAATATAAATTTATCTGTAGAAACTTTCTTAATTAATGCTATATTGTATTGTATACAACATCCGGATGAAGACGTACAAAGTTATTTTGATAAAAAATTGGACGTTTTTTTAACAAATATTAAATTAAGGATGTAATAATAAGGAGGAAACATGCTAAAGAAAATATTATTATCTATTTTTATATGCTTAATAATTTTACAGACATCATGTGATTATAAAGGTAGTCAAACAATTGAATTAACTGATGAACAACAAAATTTGGTTTTACAATTTAACCAATTTAATTTGGAACAAAAGCAGGTATTTAATTATATGATAAGCGGTACATATAAGTATTATAATTATTTATATTTCAAACGCCCTGTGGCAGATAGCAGTGTAAATAAAGCATTAGAATTTTATTCCGATTTTGTTGATGAAGCGTTTAATGCTTTGGGTTTTCAATATACTAATTTTATGAATAGAAATGATAAATATTTAGAAGGATTAACAATACCAGAAATGAATAAAAGACTTCGAGATAATAAGGTCGAATGGGTACAATACACAGAAGAAGATATAGCTATTAGAGAAAAAGCATACATAGAAATGCTTAATAAAATGTATGATGAGATTGATGGATTTAGTGAATTCTCTAATGTGGAAAAGTGGTTTTATGCAATTGGATACAATGAAATATACAAAATAAAATTATATAATTCATATTTTGGTGGTAGGATCGGGGAAGGGAAAACAATATATTTATTAGATGAATTAGAGAAAAATTATGGTACTGATTTTACAAATGTTAATTTTGCAAATTTAAAAAATAAAGCAACTATATTTTACCCTACATATAAGCAAGAAAAAATAATAACAGAAGAAAGTTTTGAAAGAATATATAATAACTTATTAGAAGACTACAAAAACTTCTATGATTTTTTAGGGGACAATGTAAAATCAAAAGGCAAGGACGCCAATAGAACATATACATTTGAAGAACCTGGAGATTATGACTTTATAGAATATTTGGTTTGCTTGTACTTTGACAGAGCGGACACATTTGAATTATATGAATACACATTTGATGATTGTGGATTAGTAAAAACATTTACATATAAAAGCATAGAGGAAATAATTAAAAATATAGAAGAATAAAACATATATAACACAACAATTTATTGTTGTGTTTGGTGTTATATAGAATTGTATCATATGATAAGCTTGTTTCAAAAGAAAATAATATGTCGGAAATAATTTATTGTGACTATTTACAAAAACACCATATTATGTTAAAATACAAAGTATGACAAATAATTACAAAATAATTAAATTTTATATAAATTGATATTATTTAGAATTTATCAAAACTATAACAGTTATATAGCCAAGGAAATATGAAATTAAATACAGTCTTATTTATATATCTATGTTTAAAAAGTGTTAGTGTGGTAATTAAAAAATAATTGGTGTTTTAACATCTTTCGATAGAAACAAATAATAAAATTTTTAGGGGGGTAAAAATGAAAAATATAAAAAAAGTTATTTTAATGATGTTAGTTTTATCAATGTTAGTATCAGTGGTTGCATATGCTTCAACATGTACTTATTATACAGATGGGGTACATAGATATGTTGATTGTCCACCACAAAATTGGTATAATATTTATACTAAAAGTGGTACAGCGTTAAATTCAGACGGCTATATGGAGCGTGTAGTTTTTGAAATTACAGATAAATATTTGGAAACAAGATGTGTTTGTGCTTGTGGTGAATTTGGAGCACCAGATTATGATTATATATGTTCAAGCTCTAAAATAATAAAGTGGACAGGAGCTATAGTTTAATATTATAAGTAGTTATAATGTACAAGAGTTATAATTTAATGTTATAAAAGTTATAGTAAACACCAATCATTTTAAATACTCTAATAAAGAGGGGAAATTATGAAAAAAAAGACATGTATAAATACATCTATCCTAGTTTTAATTTCATTAACGTTAAGTATGTTCTGCGGTTGTAGTATTTCTAATACAACAGATACAACCGATTTAGAATTAGGTAAGAGCGAAGAAGAAGACATAGATCAAGAGCAAAATGATAGCAAATCAAATATTACAGAAGAAGCATATAATTCAACACCTGATGTTGTACACATTTGGATGTACCAAGATGAATGTAGTGATGCGGAAAGATTAATTCCTAAAATTGAAAATTATTGTAAACAAAATAACATACCTCTTCAGATTCATTGCTACTTAAAGTCTGAAATCACGTATGATGATTATATATTAAAAAGAAATATAAATCTCGGTAAAGCTAATACTATAGTGTGCGGTGGTTTTAATGAAATGAAGAATTTAAATACTAAACATGCAGATTATTCAAATGTGAGTTCATTTAACAATATTGCAGATTCATGCAAAGATTTACCGTATATACTGATATCTTATTCGGATGATATGACACTTATTAATAAGAAACTGCTAAATTTTTATGATATTGAATATGATAAAGAGATAATTAATAAAAAAGAGTATTACGAATTAATACAGCAATTAATAAATAAAGGAGCAAAGCTAAACAGTGATACTGTAATATATGAATCCTATGCAAGGTTGTTAATGGAAAAATATAATCTTATGTTAAATAATACCAATTCAGAAAATAGTATAGATGATACATATAAAGAAAATCTAACAAAGGCTGTACAAGAATTTGTTGATATTAATAAAGATAAAAAAGAAATAAAAAATAATGATGCATGTGGAAATAATATTGTTATAGATGAAAATACAAATTTAGGACTAAATGTTGGTTTTGATTGTCGATATCCAGATGATAATCGCTATTATACTGATGATAATAGGCAAACGCTAATAAAAAGTTTGAAAGATACAATAATTATGTTTGAACCAAACAATATTAGATATGCGATATATGTTGGAGAAAACGTTACAAATCAAGATACATATAATGTAGTAAACTATATGATGAGTACTGATATAGTAAAAAATAGTATTTCAACTTCTCGTTTAACTCTAAAAAATGATTGCGAAGATAAGATGTACAGTATGTCAAGTACAGAAGCGACTGTTGAAGATGAAAAAGAATATTATATAGAAAATGCTCAAGAATTTGTAAGAATAGAGAATATTTTAAAAGATAATATTCTTAATGGCAATATAAATAAAGATTTTATAAATGAACTGATGATAAGTACATATGATATAAATTTATTTGTAGAAACTTTTTTTATTAATGCTAAATTGTATTGTATACAACATTCGGATGAAGACGTACAAGGTTATTTAGATAAAAAACTGGACTTTTTTTTGACAAATATCAAATTAAGGATGTAATAATAAGGAGGAAACATGCTAAAGAAAATATTATTATCTATTTTTATATGCTTAATAATTCTACAGACATCATGTAATTATAAAGATAGTCAAACAATCGAATTAACTGAGGAACAACAAAATTTGGTTTTACAATTTGATCAATTTAATTTGGAACAAAAGCAGATATTTAATTATTTGATAAGCGATACATATAAATATTATAATTATTTATATTTCAAACGTCCTGTGGCAGATAGCAGTGTAAATAAAGTTCTAGAGTTTAATTCAATATTTATGGATAAAGGGTTTAAATATTTTTGCTTTAAATATACTAATTTTATGAATAGAAATGATAAGTATTTATGTGGATTAACAATACCAGAAATGAATAAAGAACACCAAGATAATCCAGATAATAAGGTTGAATGGGTACAATACACAGAAGAAGATATATCTATTAGAGAGAAAGCATATATAAAAATGCTTAATAAAATGTATGATGAGATTGATGGATTTAGTAAATTCTCTAATGTAGAAAAGTGGTTTTATGCAATTGGATACAATGAAATATACAAAATAAAATTATGTAATTCATATTATGGTGGTAGTATTGGGGAAGGAAAAATTAAATATTTAATAGATGAATTAGAGAAAAATTATGGTACTGATTTTACACATATTAATTTTGCAAATTTTGATAATAAAGCAACTATATTTTACCATACATATGAACAAAAAAAAATAATAGTGGAAGAAAGTTTTGAAAGAATATATAATAACTTATTAGAAGACTACAAAAACTTCTATGATTTTTTAGGGGACAATGTAAAATCAAAAGGCAAGGATGCCAATAGAACATATACATTTGAAGAACCTGGAGATTATGACTTTATAGAATATTTGGTTTGCTTGTATTTTGACAGAGCGGATACATTTGAATTATATGAATATACATTTGATGATTGTGGATTAGTAAAAACATTTACATATAAAAGCATAGAGGAAATAATTAAAAATATAGAAGAATAAAACATATATAACACAACAATTTATTGTTGTGTTTGGTGTTATATATAATTATTATAATTTTAGTAGCAATCTAAAACATATGGTAATATTAAAAGGAGAAAACTATGTCGGGGATATCTTTAAAAAATGTAACAAAAATTTATCCAAATGGATTTACTGCATTGGAAGATTTAACATTGGATGTTAATGATAAAGAATTTATTGTATTAGTAGGTTCTTCAGGATGTGGTAAATCAACTATTTTAAAAATTATAGCTGGTTTAGAAGGTGTAAGCAAAGGTCAAGTAATAATTGGTGACAAAAACGTTAACAACGTTTCTCCAAAAGATAGAAATATATCAATGGTTTTTCAAGATTATGCATTGTATCCACATCTAAGCGTATATGACAACATGGCATTTTCTCTTAAATTGAAAAAATATAAAAAAGCTGAAATAAACGAAAAAATAGAAGCTGTATCAAAGAAACTAAAAATTGATGACATCCTTAATAAAAAACCAGCTACGCTTTCAGGAGGACAGAAGCAAAGGGTAGCTCTTGGCAGAGCTATCATAAGAGAACCAAAAGTGTTTTTATTTGACGAACCACTTTCAAATATAGACGCAAAGTTAAGAATGCAAACAAGAATTGAACTAATAAAACTTCATAAGCAACTCCAAACAACTTTTATATATGTAACTCACGATCAAACTGAAGCCATGACTATGGCTGATAGAATAGTTGTTATGCAAAACGGAAAAATACAGCAGATTGATACTCCAGAAAATTTATACAATAACCCTGATAATTTGTTTACAGCAAGTTTCATAGGCACACCTCAGATGAATTTCATAGATGGGCAGTTAAGCACACAAGATAAAAATGATATATTAAATATAGATATAAATGGACAAACTATAACTAATTTAATTTCAAAAAACAATACGAACGAAGAAATAACAGATAGGCAAGTAATTTTAGGTATAAGGTCAGAAAAAGTTTGTATAAAAGATGACATTTTAGACATGAACGTAGATGATAAAATAATAATCAAAAATTGTGATGTTGAAGCAATAGAGTTATTAGGTTCTGAAAAGCTTATATATTTTAATTGTGGTGAAACCAATATTATTACTAAAGTTGATGCATCTCAAAATATTGCCAAAAACAAAAATTATGATATATACTTTAATATAAAAGATATCCATATATTTGACAAACAAACCGAAAGGAAGATAATACTATGAAAGGAGATAGGCTAGTAAAATATTCATTTCTCAGTATAATCGGAGTTTTTGTTCTATTTATTATTCCATTTATACTATTGCAATTGCAATTTGATGTGAGTTTATTGAGCAAAGAAGGTATACTAGCAGATCAATCATTTATCATTGCAGTAAAAAATACACTTGCATTTATGTTAGTGTTTATACCTATAGTTGTAATTTTAGGTTTTGTACTAGCATATTTGACAGAGTATTATAAATTTTCAATGATAGTACAAATGATTATAATTTTACCCATAGTTTTACCTGCTCTATCGGTTTCAGGTTTTTTTAAAGAAATAATGTATACGTTCTTTTATCAAAAGCTTGGTAGTATTGGTTTTCTTGGAGTTATATTTATTTGGGCAAGTACAGGATATGCTTACCTTATTATGCTCATATCCCTAAAAAGTAGGAACGTTTCTATAGAGCAAGCAGCATTGTTAGATGGAGCAAGTCAGTTTAAAGTATTGTTCAAAATTATATTGCCATTACACTCAAATGCATTAGTATTATCAATAATTTTAAGCATTTATAATTCACTAAGAATATTTAAATATACATATGCTATATTCGGAGAAATTCCAAAACTTGAATTACTTACTATACAAAACTATTTGTATATAAAGTTAAAAAAATTTCATCCGGACGTATTAGTTGTTTCAGCGGATATATTTTTAATAATTATTTTAGTCATGCTACTTGTAGTTATTTCTTGGGGTAATCACAGAAATAAAAAATTAATAAAATAAACTGTGGGGGGAAGATAGTATGAAAAGGATATCAAAATATGTTTTTTCAATAGTTATAATAGTATTATTTTTTACACCTGTGTTTTATACTTTATCACATTCCTTTATGGATTCTATTGAAGTAACTAAAAGTAAATCTTTTATTCCTTTTGTATTTAATATACAGCAATACATATCACTTTCATTTGAAAATCAAGAGTTTTTTAGAATGATAATAAATTCAATAATTATTGTATTTACAATAATAGTTGGTCAAATAGTATTGTCTGCATTGACAGCATATTATTTTGCATTTCATAAAGGAAAATTTTCAAATATAATCTTTGTAATATACATTTTTTTAATGCTTTTACCTTTGCAAATTACATTAATTCCAAATGTAGTATTCTTTAATAATTTAGAAATTAAATTTGGTATAAAAATGTTTGATACATATTTGCCTATAATTTTACCAGGAATTTTTAGTACGTTAGGAGTATTTTTCTTAAAACAATTTTATCAAAATATACCTAGAAATCTTATAGATATGGCAAAATTAGATGGTGCATCAAACTTTCAAATATTGTATAAAGTTGTAATTCCTTACTCAAAAAGTGCTATATGGGCATTAGTACTTCTTATATTTGTAGAAAATTGGAACATGATAGAACAACCGCTAATATTTTTAAATTCAACAGCTAAAATGCCTGCTTCAATATATTTAAACACTTTATATACTACAAATAAGCAAATTTTTTATGCATCATCTGTTATTTTCATGTTCCCTGTTCTGGGATTAGTCGTGAAGAACATTGATAAGTTAAAAGTTTTAGTTACGTTAAATAGGAGGAAGTAATGAATAAACTATTAGAAAAATTCTTAAAAATATTTGGAATATTTATTCTTGTTATAGTTGTAATAGGTATTTTTATGCTTATCGTACATAACAGCACATTATATCCTGTACAAGTATATTCGGAAAGTAAAATTACCAATGTTAATCAGTTATATGAATTTAATGGTGTAGTAAAACCTAAAAATTATGTTGAAATTTATGCAAACAGAGATTTAGACTTAACAGATATTAATGTGGAAAATACTCAAATTGTTGAAGATAAAGAGTTGTTTGCGCTAAAACAAAGTGACGATAAAGTTTTAGATAAAAGTGCTTTTAACGTAGTGTCTCCAAACAAAGGAAACGATGAAGAGTGTTTAATAATCAATGAAAATAACAAAATACAAGTAAACAAAAAAATATATATAGACTATATATCTGATACAGCTCAAATTAAAAAGGGTGATATGATTTGCAGATATTGCTATTATGATGAAAATTTATGTATAGAAGCATCTGTTGATAAAAATTTATTTAATTATATGACTGACTATCAGCCAGATATAAAATTTAAAAATAATGATACACTACTGTTAGAAGTTGTTGATTATGATGAATTTCCTCAATATTGTGATATGTTTCTTGAAGTAAAAAATGCAGCGATAAATATTTTAGTGCCATTTGAAGAAGTAAACCTAAATACATATAAAGAAATGAAATGTGATCTTGTGGTAAATAAAGAAGTTTTATTACCACGAGGAGAAATTGCAATAAACAGTAGTGGGGTTATATATTATGTTGTAGAAGAAAACACAATACTTGGTAAACAAAATGTTTTGATAGAGCAAGAATGTGAAGTTTGTGCTATAAATGAATATCAAATAGGTTTAAAGTTTGATATGCACAAAGCATATTCAGTGCAGGTAAAAGGTGTAGTTGCATTTCCAACATCAAAATTAGAAGATGGCATGAGGGTTAGAATAAAATGAAAAAAAGTTTAAGATTTTTAATCATCTTTATTCTTATAACTTTGTTAATTATGTCATATGTAAAAACAAATCTTGATTTAAATTTAGTCGAAGTACATTTTGATATTCCACAATCACCTGAAAAAGTAAATAATTTAATTGAAAGCATGTATGCGTATGATTTCGTAAATGTTTATGATATTTTGATAAATAATCAGAAGATGAAGGTTTGCGACGGAAATATCAATATTTTACTTGAACAATACAAATTTAAGGATTTGAAGCTGAATTATTCAGATAATGAGGTGCTGGTAGGAAAAAAATATATAGAACATAAGTCTTTATACAGTGTTCCACCAAAAACATTAACTATCTGTTCAAATACCTATGATATAAACGGAGTATTATTAGATACAGAAGATATCATATATAGAGATTTAAACCTGTTAAATGATAATCCGATAACAGAGCAGACACTGTACATAGAAAAAAGTAGTATAGATGGTTATGTGGATATAGACAGAATACAAACTGTATTGGGGTATAAATATATTAATACTACAAAACTATATGATTATAACAATTTATATAAAACACTTATAATTATATTGTTTTTTTTGATTTCAATAACATTTATTATTTTAATAATCATATTAATCAAATGGCTTAACAGTAAAATCAAAATGTTTAAAAACGGTTATAGGGAACAAAAACAATCTATCTATTTTTCGCAATATATAAAACAGAAAAATAATGTGTCAAATTTGTTGAAAATAATATTATGTGTAGTAGTAACAGCTATCTTAGTATTATGTTGTGGATATTTCATAAACTATATATTTACTACAAAAGTATTATTAAATATAAATATTACATCAATAAAAAATATAACTAATTTAGTGGATATTTTCAAAGAATTTTCAAGGCTTAATTTCAAATACGGCTTTTCATATTATGAAGTGATGGTATTTAAAATAGTAATTGTGTATTTGGCAATGTGCTTAATAACAGTTGTCAGCATAATAAAATCATTATGTATATTAATATATAAGTCAGTTTTTGTAAAACAGTAAGTGAGAGTAAATGTAAAAAAACTCGTGTATTTAAGGATTTATGTTTAGAAAAAATAATATAATAGCCTGATAGTATTATAAAGTGTCCTTGACAAAGGATACATTTTAGAGAGAAAAAGGATTTGATTTTTTTAGTAAGCATGGTGACATATCATTTCATGAAATTAAGTCATTACCATATAGTGAACAAAATACAATAGACTATTTAAAATTAAAAAAACAAAATATAATTATAGATGAAGAAGGATTTAGAAATAATTTATTTAAAAATATAAATATCGAACAAATTGTATCTAGTTTAAAAAACAGATTTAGTTCAAATAAATATATTATCAATTTAAAATATATTGAAAGTGAAATTCAAGTCATTACAGAACAAAAAAATGTTAAAGACAATATTTTAAATATTGAATTATTAGTAGTTGATACAGTTTATAATAAGGAATATATCTATAAATTGCCTAATTTAGAATCAATAAATAAGATACCATTGAGACGTATAACTTTAAGAAGAGAAATATGTAAAAATATATTAGATTATAATTATAAGTACATAAAAATAAACGAAGAAGTGAACAGTGTTTTTATAAATATCTTAACTTTTTACTTTATCGAAGAAAATTCGAATATTATGGGAAATGTTAAATTTAGTAAATTGTTAACACTAGAAGATGTAAGTAATGAATGTTATCAAGAATCGTATAGAAAATATGATTGTTATGGGAATTTGAAAACCACTACTGTTTTAGTTAAAGATGGAACTGTTGTAAATTCGTTGAATAAGAACACTAATAACTCATATCGTAATAACTATAATACTTTACCATTTATAAGACCTAATTTTATAGTTCAAGCTGAGGGGGACAGTGAGCATTTCAAAAAAACCTTAGCTTCATACGCATATATTACTATAGAAAAAATATATATTGAAACTATTAACTTAAGTATCTTTGATGGAAGCATTTCATTTAAAGCAAAATTGAAGTATAAAAATATAGTTTGTTTCTGTTTTATTAAAGGAAATATATTTGATGTTTTCAAGAATATTATAGCAATAAATTCATACCTTAATAATGATTTGTTAAAAAAGAAAAACAATAAAGTACCTGAGCTATTAATTGAAAGTACGAATTTTACCATACGTTATATCAAATGTAAAAGTAGTCATTTAGGAGAAAATTTATGAAAATCATTGAAGTTAAAAAATTAACTAAGTTATATGAGAATAAACGGGGAATAAAAAATCTTAGTTTTACTTTAGATGAAGGTAATATATTATGTATAATAGGTAATAATGGTGCTGGAAAAACAACTGCATTAAAATGCATTATGAATTTATTAATTCCAGACCAAGGAGAGATATTAATTAATGGAAATAGTGTTCTTATGGATTCCAAAAAATATAAAAGAAGCATTTCATATATACCAGAACTTCCTATTTATTATAATGAGTTGACGGTTTATGATCATTTGAAGTTTATTGCAATGGCTTATGAATTAGATTATAAGGAATTTGAGAATAAGGTTAAGTTTTACGCTAGTAAGTATGAAGTTGAAAATTATTTACATTGTTATTTTAATGAATTGTCAAAGGTGTGTTTTGCAAGTAAAAAATACACAATGTAGCTTCTTTTTTTTGCATAGTGCACTTGCTACAAATTTATATATTATTTTTGATTAGTTAGTGCTTGTGCAAGCCTGTTGCTTTCACCTGGGAAAGAAACAATGCTCGCATGATGCACAAGTCTATCAATCAAGGCAGCAGTAAGTTTTGTATCTCCAAAAACCGATGACCATTGACCAAACTCAAGGTTTGTAGTTACAATTATACTTTGCTTTTCATAACATTCTGATATTACATTAAACAATAATTCTGATCCTATTTTATCAAATGGTACATACCCAACTTCATCTAAAATTAACAATTCATTTTTCTTCAATCTGTTTCTAAATTGACGTATGTTACCCTGATTATATTTATATACTAAAGTTTCAACGAGTTCAGAAACCCTAAAAAATTGTACATTTAGTCCTTTCCTGCAAGCCTCTATTGATAAGGCCGTAGCCATATGTGTTTTACCAGTTCCTACGTTACCCATTAAAACTATGTTTTCCTTATTTTTTATCCATTCTAATGATATTAATCTTTCTTTGTTACATGTTGATGGAAAGATTATTTCGTCAAATTTATATCCTTCAAATGTTTTAATTTGAGGAATATTTGATGTTTTTAATAATTTGCTAAGTTTAGCTCTTTTTCTGCCTTCTATTTCAGCATTTAAAACCTCATAAATATATTCTTTTTGCTTAGTTGTACTAGTTTCAATTAAATCATCTATATATGCTATTTTTAACTGTTTACATATATCCTTTATTGCTTCATTATTCAACACTTACACCTCCATGTGATAATTTATTATATTTGCATAAATTTATTGATGATTCTTTTATATCCTTTGGAGTGTAATTTTCATTTATATCACTTTTGTAAATTCCACTATGTTCAGAATTATCGTATAAAGCAGCGGTTATCGTTGAAATACTATTGTTATGATTATATTGTCCTATACATACTGATATGTCCTTGATATTGTATACATTTAACCAATTAATACAGGCTGATATTCTTTCTTTTCGAACATCTAAATTTTCTATGCTTATATATTCTTTTAGTTCTTTTGGTAACATCTTTGTAAATTGTGAATGTATTACACTTCTTGGCTTTTTACTATATCCTTTAAATACTTCTATCCATGGAACCTCATGGATTTTATCTGTATATGGTCTTGGTATTGATGTAATCATGTTATATTTTGTGTCTAATATATCTATTTTGTCCCATGTAACCTTTACAGGAAGGCTTGTACCTATATTGACTCCAAATATCTTTATATCTGTATTATCTACCTTGATTTCACCGTATTTATTAACAGTTTTACTTTCTAATCTATATATTTCATATTCTGTATCTGGTAACTTTTTTAAATTCTTTTTATCTTCTTCCCATAATTCATGTATCTTTTGATCTTTTGCGTAATGTACACGTTGCATATCTTTTTTAGTTCTCTTATCAAGTTCATTTTCCAATGTTTCAAAGCTTTTAAATATTGGTATTGGAACACAAAAATTTCGTCTTACATATCCACATTTATTCTCTACATTTCCTTTTTCATTTCCAGCTGCTGCATTGCAAAATATTGATTTAAAGCCATAATGACTTTTAAATCTTAAAAAGCTATCGGTTAATATTCTTTCATCACCTTTTTGTATTTTTACTACTGCTGCTGATAAATTATCAAACCATATTGACTGAGGCACACCACCTGATTTCTTAAATAGCTTTTTTAATCCTTCTAAAAAACACTCTTGGTTTTCTGATGGAACTGGTTGTACAAAAGCATTATTGCTATATGGATAGCTTAATACCAATACTTTTACATCGACAAAATTTGCTTCCTTACTAACTTGCATTGTGTAAAAATCAACCTGTGCTTCTCCTGGTTCATGTTCAAGCCTTTCATATGACGGTGAACTTTCAATTTTCATTAATGCTTTAGTTTTTTCTACATAGGCACATACTGTTCTATATCCACCTTTAAATCCATGTTCATTACATAATCTATTATATATTGCTTTCGCTGTATGCCTTTGCTTTTTAGGTACTAATTTATCTTCATTTAACCATGTATCAACTATTTCTTTGTATGGTTCCATTACTGGTGATTTTTTTGTTCTCTTTTTTATTGGCTCATTCCAATTATCTTTATCAGCATATTTTTTTGCTGTTCTCCAATTAATATTTAGCTTTTCTTTAATTTGGTTAATATTTAGGTCTTCAAATTCTCTTAAATATTTGATATAATCTTGTTGAGGCACTTTTAACATCCTTTCGTTCTCCTTCGTTAGTTCTTATCAAACATAACGATAACGGATTGTTTGGTTGTTAGCAAGTGTCTTTTTTTAACATTTTATACTATGCATTTTTAGGCGGCTATACTGTGTACTTTTATTATGCCATAAACAAAAGGGGACAAAACAAAAAATTTTTTTAATTATGACATTAATGAAAAAGAGTAGTTTATTAATTTTGGATGAACCTTTTGATGGATTAGATGTGTTTACAGTTGATAAATTAATCGATTGTTTAAAAGAATTACGTGATGATAAGGTTTCAATAATAATTACATCTCATAATATGGATATAGTTAGTGAAGTTTCAGATTATCTTTTAATATTAAAGGATAGTAATCAAATAGTATATGATTCGGTGCACAACTTGCATATTAAATATAAGACTAATGATTTAGAATATATTTTTAAAAAAATTATGTTGAAGGACACAAGTGAGTATGTATAATGAAGATTTGTGTAAAATTATTAAGATTAAAATTTATATTCTTAATAAAATGTTACAAAGAATTATAAGTTATTTTAAAAGAAATATTTTAGCGCTTTGCTCCGTTATAGTGTTCTGTATATTCTCAATATTTGGAATAATTACAATAGATGCTACAAACTTTACTTGGCTAATCGCAATGAAAGGATATTTAATTACTCTTTTTCTACTATTTAAAATTTATTGGATTTTATGTAGCACATTTAAAACTCGGTTATGTCTTAGTAATCTTGAAGAGTTTTATATCTTTTCTTTTTTTAGCAATGATATTATGATTAAATATAAAGTTTTGACTATTTTATTAAAAACTATAGTTACCAATTTTTTATTAATAGGGATATATTTTTATATCACTCACGACCAAATAAATTATTTAGGGGCAGTATTATTGATTGTAATATCTATATTTAGTGAATTGTTAAATAGCTATTTATATCAGAAAAATAACTTGAAGAAGAAAATTATGATGTTTTATTCAGTAGGTACAATGCTTATAGTTTTTTTAATATTATTGATATGTTCAAAATTAATAAGCTTTAGGTACCTCAATATATATATATATATTGATATGAGTAATTTGATCCTTGGAAGTTTGTTATTTATTTTTATTTTAGCTAGTGCTTTTATTTTAAATAAATTAATTTCTGAAGATAATAAGGAAATGCTAATGTTTTATGGAAACATTAAATCTGGGCTAAGTAATATTTATAGAAAACTTTTTTTAGGAATGGATGTTTCGTTAGATGTACAGCTAATTTCTAATAATACTTTTAAAAGAAAGGAAAGCAAATTTATAAATGATTTTTATAAGTTAGGGTATAAATGTATAACATTTAAAAATCTTAATTCAATTTTATCGACTAATATAGTTCAAAAATTTTACTCTTGTATAGATATGTTAATAATATCCATATTAATATCTTTTTTTGATGAGAAGGATATAGTTTTAGCATTATTTGTTTTTCTAATTATGCAGCTAAGTTCAAAGATTAACGGATTTTTTATAGAGGATATAAAAAATAGAGAAATAAATAAATGTTTGCCATTAAGTTCTACAGATTTTTTGAAAGGGTATTTGTTTACTCCTTCAATTTTAAATTTTTTTTCAAGTATATATTTTATTTTCTTACTTAATTTAAAAGGTGAATTTATCTTGATTGTAAATTTATTAATATTGATGTTGTTAGTAAGTATATTTATTGGTATTACTATATTAAAACAATATGATGCTATATGTAGTGTTTTAAAAATAAAAAATCATGTAAGTTTTTATATGGAGTTAGGTATTAGTTTCTTGTCATTTTATGTAATCTTTCATGGCACAATTTGTGATATGGTTCTATCGTTATGTGTAACGACTTTAATAATAATAGTTTATTTGGTTAAATATAAAGAGAAAATGGAGATATATACTCTAGGTTAATATACAATCTTTAACAAGAGGTAAATTATTGTGATGCTAATTAAGCACCACATGATGTATTAGTTTGTATTTTAATTTTTTGTCTAATATTTGGTTGACTTCACATTTGTTATAGAACTAAAATAGCTATAAAATATGTAAAATTTAAAACCACAAAGATACAAATTTAGTATTTTCTTTGTGGTTTTTTGACTATAATAATATGTTCTAAAACTGCTATTGTGAAAGAATTAGAATGTAAGTGTTTAATTACAAAACAACAGAGTTTCTATATACGTACTTGGTTTTTGATTATATGCATACATGCATAAATATATTGTAATTGATACAAATTTAATATAATTATATCTTAGGAAATCAACCTATAAACAGCAGTAGTAAACATACAAACCACAACAGCTATAACAGTAGGTATCATAAATGCTGCAAAAGTCCATTTATGACTTCCTGTTTCTTTCTTAATAGTCATAAGAGTTGTAGAGCAAGGCCAATGAAGTAAGCTGAATAAAATAGTATTAAGTGCAGTCAGGTAAGTCCAACCATTGCCAACAAGGATTTCCTTTAACTGTGAAATACTATCAAATTCTATAAGCGAACCTGTGGATAAATATGCCATAAGTAAAACTGGTAAAACAATCTCATTTGCAGGTAATCCAACTATAAAAGCCATAAGTATAAATCCATCAAGTCCCATCAAATTAGCAAATGGCTGTAAAAAGCTTGCTACATGATTTGAAATACTCATATCACCAATCATAATATTTGCAAGTAACCATGTAACAGCACCAGCAGGAGCAGCTATCATAACAGCTCTTCCCAAAACAAATAGGGTTCTGTCAATTATTGATGAATATATAACTCTCCCGATTTTAGGCACTCTGTATGGAGGAAGTTCAAGAGTAAATGTAGAAGGAACACCTTTCAATAATGTTTTAGACAAAATATATGAAACAAGCAAAGTAACACCAACACCAAAAATAATGCAAAGTGTTATAGCAAATGCCGGAATAAAACTGTTTAGAGCCTTATATGATGTAACAGCAAAGAAAACACTTGAAATAGCAATTAAAGTTGGAAATCTTCCGTTACACGGCATAAAGTTGTTGGTAAGTATTGCAATCATCTTTTCACGAGGTGAATCAATAATTCTACATCCTATAATACCTGCAGCGTTACAGCCCAGTCCCATGCACATGCATGGTTAATATATGCTATGATAAAGAAACCTGTAAAACAAGCCATATTTCTAAAAGTAAATTTTAAATTATAGAACAGTTTTTGATTAGCTGTTCTTTTTTTATGAAAAAAGAGAGGAGAAAGTATTATGTGTAAAGTGATAGCAATAGCAAATCAGAAAGGTGGAGTTGGTAAAACTACCACAACAATTAACTTAGGAGTAGCTCTTAAAAATTTAGAC